>NZ_JAZDRP010000005.1:0-296685 GCF_036330345.1 Hyphobacterium lacteum | reverse complement strand
CCCCTCCGTCAGCTTCGCTGCCACCTCCCCCGTAAACGGGGGAGGAAAAGCCGGCGGTCATGCCAGCCTCGAAGGATCACGCCAACAAGCCACAGGAAATACTACCCCGGTGAGCGAGCCTTCGCCGACCGCGGGACCTCGCCGGTGTCATCGCACCGGTCAAGGCAAGCATCCCTGCTTGCGTGTGTGAGCGGCGGGCAATACGCGCCCGCCGCCGGAAAGTCAAGGAATGTCAGGCGGCCAGGCGGGCCGGGATCAGGTTGCGCAGCCCCCGGATCAGCCAGCGGCAATATCCATAGAGCCCCCAGAGGGAAACAACGCCGAGACCGAACATGACCGGCGCGGCCGCGATCACATAACCCGGCGCCACGCCAGCCATCTGAACGCCCGGCAAATGAATGCCGACGGCTTCGGTCATGCCGATCACCAGCATGGCCATGCCCGACAGGGTCAGGGCAAAGCCGAAGGAGGCCAGCGCCACACCGATGGTGAGGGTGAGAATACTGCCCACAGCCAGATAGCCGAAGATACGCGCGGCCCTGGTGAACCATCCGGCGGCCTGTTCATCACGATGGGACAATTCGAGCTCGATGGCATAGGCCTTGGCCAGCATGTGCGCCGGTCCCAGCGCCCGCAGGACGGCGTCGGCGGACTGGCCGGAGGCGACCGCCTCCTCGATATGCTCGCGGACATCGCCGGTCAGGCCCTCGCGGTCATCATAGTTGAACGCGCCGAGCGCTTTGCGGAATTTGCCGAGATAGGCCTCGATCGCGGGATTGGTGTCAGTCATGGGAATCTCCATCTTCAAGACAGGCTTCAACGGCCTGTGCAAGTTCGCGCCACTCGGCTTTCAGCGTGGCCAGCCGCGCCGTGCCGGCATCGGTAAGCTTGTAATACTGGCGGGGTGGGCCGGCCGGAGACGCCTGCTGGAAGGTGGTGACAACGCCATCCTTCTTCAGCCGTCTCAGGATCGGGTAGACGGTATTCTCTCCCGCCGCGAGTGTGCCCAGCCGGCTCAGGCGGACCACGATCTCATAACCATAGTCCGGTGCCTCGCTCAGCAGCCGCAGCACGCACATCTCCAGAACGCCGCGGCGCCACTGCGCGCTGGTCTCGGTTTTGACGTCTTGTTTCACGGTCAGTCTCCGCTAGTGTGTGACACACAATAGCAGACTACTGTGTATAACACAATAGCTGATCTAATTGCGGCGTTCCGCCGCCTGTGCGGGCCGAAAAACGCCCTGTAACCTTGTCAATCGGAGGGTCTTATGGGGCAGGAGCTCGACACCCGCGAATATGTCGACGAACAGGCGTTCACAAAGCGCCTGCGCGCGGAGACGCGCCTGGTCTCCCAGCTCTATCGCGATCAGCGCTTCGAAACCTTTGATCCGCCCATGCTGGGCGCCGAGGTCGAGGCCTGGCTGGTCGATGACAACTGGCTGCCGGCGCCTGAAAACGAGGCCTTCCTTGACAAGCTGGACGAGCCTCTGGTCACCCACGAGCTGGCCCGCTTCAATTTCGAGCTCAATCTGGATCCGCACAGCCTGCCCGGCGGCCTGCCGAAGCTGAAGAACCAGATCGACGCGCTGTGGGCGGATTGCGAGGCGGCAGCCGCCAGCCTCTCCCTGAAACCGCTGATGATCGGCATGCCGCCCACCCTGATCCAGGACATGCTGTCACTGGACACGATGACCCCGTCCAATCGCTACAAGGCGCTGAACGAGCGGGTCATGGAGAAGCGCGGCACACCGACAAAAGTCGACATCTCCCGCCGCGAAACACTGGAACTGGCCCAGAACCATCTGATGATCGAGGCCGCCTGCACCTCGCTGCAGACCCATCTCACCGTCAATCCGGGCGAGGAAGCGCGGATTTACAATGCCGCCCAGATCGTCTCGGCACCGCTGGTCGCGCTGTCCGCCAACTCGCCCTTTCTCTATGGCCGCCGGCTATGGGAGGAGACCCGCATCCCGGCCTTCGAACAGGCCATCGGGATCGACAGTTTCCGAAGCCGCGACGGGGCAAAGATTGGACGCGTCACCTTCGGCGCAAAATGGCTGCGCGAGAGTTTTCTTGAGCTCTTCCTGGAAAATCTCGACGGTCATGACGCGCTGTTGCCGATCATCGAGGATGCGCCGCAGGAAAAACTGCGTCACTTCAAGCTGCAGAACGGCACGCTGTGGCGCTGGAACCGTCCCATTATCGGCGGTGATGCCACGGGCACGCCACACCTGCGGATCGAGAACCGGGTCACACCCGCCGGTCCGACCGCCGCCGACATGGTGGCCAATGCCGCCTTCTTCATCGGTCTTACGCGACACCTCGCCGGGCTCGACTCTCCCCCTGATATGGGCATGGAATTTTCCACCGCACGCGGGAATTTCTATGCCAGCGCCCGGCGGGGGCTGGGGGCCAGAATCCAGTGGATTGATGGCGAAACCCATGACATCCAGCGCCTCATCCATGACCGGCTGATCGGCGAGGCCCGTCAGGGGCTGGTCGATGCCGGCGTGCCGGACAACGAGGCGCGCGCTGCCCTGGAGCCCATTCGCGGCCGCGCCAGAACCGGCCAGAATGGCGCCGCATGGCAGCGCAACTGGGTCAATTGTCATGGCCGGGATTTTCAGGGCCTCGTCGCCGCCTATTATGACAACCAGCAGAAAGGGCGGCCCGTACATACATGGCGGATCTAGACTTGCGGCTGGACCGGATGGACCAATTGCCCGGCGCCATGGCGCGCACGGCGGCACGGGACGTCCGCACGCTTTTCCCGGAAAGCACGCTGATCACACTGGAGGGGCGCCAGAAGGATCCGCTTTTTGTCTCTGCCCTGATCCACGGCAATGAAACTGTCGGCTGGGAGGCACTGAAGAAGCTGCAAGCCTGGATGACGCATCATCCCCTGCCCCGTTCCCTGCTGATCTTCATCGGCAATGTCCGCGCGGCGGAACAGCAAAAGCGCATGGTGCCGGGACGGCCCGACTACAATCGCATCTGGAAGGGCGGCGATACGCCCGAACACGCACTGGCCGCGCGGGTGCTGGCCGAGGCGCGCGCCGCAAGGCCCTTTGCCGCCATCGATCTGCACAATAATACCGGCGCCAACCCGCTCTATGCCCTCGTGCATGAGCGCCGCGCACCCGATCTCCAGCTGACCAGCCTGTTTGCCGCCCACGCCATGTGGACGCGCAACCCGCCCGGAACCCTGTCGGAAGCCCTGTCGGATTTCTGCCCGGCGATCACGGCGGAATGCGGCCATTCGGGTATCGCCGCCAATGAAGAGGCGGCCTTCAACCTCATCCTCGATGCCCTGCATATCGACCATTGGCGCGGCGAGGCCGATCTCGATCTCGACGTCTACAGGGTGACCGGCCGCATCGAGATCGACCCGGACGCCGCCATTGTTTTCGAACATGGTGCGGCGGGCGATATCGAGCTGCCCGCCAGCCTGGAGAAATGGAATTTCTTTGACCGCCCCGCGGGGTCGACCTTTGCCCGTCTCCTGAATGGCAAGGATGTGGTGCGGGTCTGCGATGATGATGGCCGTGATGTCACCGAAGACGTTTTCCGCCGCGAGGGCGACCGGCTATTGCTGACCCGGGATTTCACGCCTGCCATGCTGACCGTCAACGAGACCGCCATTCGCGCCGATTGTCTCGGCTATCTGATGGAAAAAGCCTAGGGCTTCAAACGCCTGGCCAGCTCCGGCAGGGCAAGCACCAGCCAGATCGCCGCCCAGACATTCCCGAGAAAGGGCAGCGGCACGATCCAGAATGCGGCGCGCAGGGGCTGGCGCTCGAACAGGGCGATCACCAGCGCCAGGAAGAAAAAGCCGAGATAGAGATCGGCCAGTGTCACCTGTCCCCAGGGATCGGCCATCAGCCAGGCCCCGGCCGCGCCGAAATCTCCGTCCGCAAACGCCAGCGCAATCAGCGCGCCCAGCGCCAGCCCGCCGAGGGCTATACATATCCGCCAGATGATCATGGTGCGTCTCTCCTTTGCAGGGTGATACGTGAACCAGCGCGGTTTGGTTTTCTCCCCCTGCTTGCGGGGGGAGGGCCACGCGCTTCCCCTCCCCTTGATGGGGAGGGAAGACGGCGCAGCCGTCAGGGTGGGGTGATATCTGGATGCCCCCACCCCTACCCCTCCCCACACAGGGGGAGGGAAGGTCAGTCATCCCGACCTGCATAAAACCTTAAAATGACTGCGGCTATTTGCGCCCTTCGCCGGGCCCGCCGCCGCGCCTAGAGTAAAATCACACGGGAGGGACCATCTCATGATCCAACGCACATCCATGCTTTTCATCGGCTCGCTTCTGCTGACCGCCTGTTCGGGCCCGGCAGACACACCGGACGAGACCGCCAGCCATGAAGACGCCGCATCAACACCGCCTGCAGAGACACAGGACGTCACCGCCGCCTCTGCCGGCGAGCCCGCCAAGGAGGAAGAGCCCGCAACGTCAGGACCGGCCGGCTTCCCCGCCGATGCGCCGTTAAGCGATCGCGTCGAATACTATGTGACCACGCTGAGCGCCCAGCTGCCGCAGGCGATCAACAATTCCACCATCATGGACCGGGCCAGCCGCAACGGGCTGGAAATCGAGCTCCACTACACCATGATCGATCCGGGCGTGACGGCCAATGCGTTGCAGCGCTGGGCGGCAGACAATGCCCCGCCCAATACCTGCGACAATGCGCTGACCGCGCAGATGGTCCGCGATGGTGCCAGCTTCCGCTACACCTATTCCGGCGGCAATCTCGGAAGGGATGTGAGTGTGCTCGTGGACCGGTGTTGAGTCCTCAGTCCGCGACGCGGCGGAAGGGCGGGTCGTAGGTTGGGAACAGCATCAGTTCCGGCGGTATGTAGCCAATTTCGTCATCGTCAAAGCCCGTATGGTAGGCGGTTTCGCTTCGCAAACCCTCTGGCTGGCAATCAATCGAGTCGATAATCATCTCGCGAATATCGGGGCGTGGCTCCAGCACAGGAAGAGAAATTTCGCCAAGCGCTTCGCCAAGTTGTTGCGCCCGGCGGAGGCATTCCGGCCCGATCAGTGCACCGATTTCTCCAAGGCGCGCCAAGCCCGTTTCATTCTGTGAACGCACAGCCGTCACGGCATACCAGAAGGGTGTGTCATATCCGCCGCGCCATTCTTGCGAAGCAGCGCCGGAGCCCTCCATCATGCAAACTCCATACGCATCAGGTTCTTGCAGAGGCCCTCGCTGCATCCACTCATCTATGGCGTCTGATTGGCCGTATGCGGCGATCTCCCTGACGATATCGCCGTCTCCATAAGGATCGCCGGCCGCCTCGCATTCTGTCGGAATATCCATCCCGGCGGGTTCGAATTCGATGTGGCCGATGCTTTCGGCATCAAGCGTGGGGAGCACCCGCAACCGCCACCAACGCGCGTTGGCATCTCCCTGCCAAGCGGCGCTCTGCAGGATGGAGCCCGCCATGCGGCGGATCTCCGGATCGGGGTCATTGATGTATTCCAGACCCAGCTGATAGAGATCCTGATTGCACTGGTATCGGTACAACACGGCTCGCTGCACGATTTCTGTATAGCCAAGCGACCAGACTGTCCCGTCATCGAAAACCGCGTGAAGCGGTGGCTCAGCGTATAAATTTTCGCATCGTACCAGCGCCAGCCGCCGCAGCCAGAACCGGCGGTCTCCGAACAGACCGGTCGAGTAGATCAACCGGTTCCGATAACGCATTGCGCGTTCCCAAAGGCCGCCTTCTTCCCTCAATTGGAAATCGTTGATCATCATACCGATCCTGGCATCGCCGCCTTCGATCTCACCACATTCCCCGAAATCGTTCAGATGGGCTGCCGAGATCAGAGCGTCACCGGAACCCAGCGCGGCGTAACGGTTGAGCGCGGAGATCACAGCATCACAATCGATATCTCCGCCGGGTGAATAGAGAACTGAAGATGCCTCCCGATTGATCGCGGCCAGATAACGCGTCTCGTCCGGATAGACCCGGTTCATATCGAACCAAAGAAACACACCCGCAATCGCCAGCACGCCCACCAGCGCCATCAGCCACAGGCCGAGCCGCAAGATCATCCGGAACAGGAATGCCAGAACACTCATACCCCAACCCTAGCGGGTATTTCCATACCTGTCGCGCGGGATTCGGCAGGGACGGGTTCCGGTTCAAATCATTCGTCATCCCGGGGCGCGCCTCAGCGCGAACCCGGGATCCCGTCCATAATATCAACGTTCCGGAATGGGTCCCGGATCAGGCAGCCGCCTGTCCGGGATGACGATTGTGAATACCGGCAAAGGCAAGCACAAAACCCCGCCCACTTTCCGCATGACAGCCCGATGCAAAATGTTACAATCCTGTCATTATTGGGGAGGCAATCATGCTCAAGGAATTCAAGGACTTTGCCATGCGCGGCAATGTGGTCGACCTGGCGGTCGGCTTTATTCTCGGTGGCGCGTTTTCAACCATTGTCCGCTCTCTGGTGGACGACATCCTGATGCCGCCACTGGGCCTGATGCTGGGCGGGGTGGATTTCACCAATCTCTTCATCACGCTGGGTGATGGCGAATACGCCACTCTGGCCGCGGCACAGGAAGCCGGCGCCGCGACGATCAATTATGGCATGTTCATCAATAATGTGATCGCCTTCCTGATCCTGGCTTTTGCCCTGTTCATGATCATCAAGGGCATGAACAACATGCAGAAGAAAAAGGAAGAAGCCCCCGCCGAGCCGCCGGCACCGCCGAAGGAACAGGTGCTGCTGGAAGAGATCCGCGACCTGCTGGCGAAGAAGGGCTAGCGGCGGGTCTGTTGCATGCCATGCGTCATCGTCCGGCTTGCCTGCGCGAGAGCAGGCAGGCCGGAGGGTGACGGGGTTTATTTGCGGAAAGGCAATCCGGAGCGCTATTGCCCCACGATCGGATGATAGCGGGTATCATTCCAGGTGCCGGTGAGCTCGCCCGCATATTCGCCGGTCAGATCATCGCAGAATCCGCGGCGCAGCGTCAGCGCTGTCGGAAAGCCGGGCTGGTCGAAATCGATCTCGATGGGCCCCCAGTAATGTGTCGGGCCGCTGCCGGGAAAGGAACGCTGCGACGCGCAGCTGAACATCTCCTCATCGGCATCCCCCTCGGGGATCATCCAGTATCCGGTGAATGTGCCGGTGCGGTCGCTGTAATTCCCCGCCAGCGCCTCGACATAGATCCATTCGCCATGCGGCGCCTGGAAAACCGCAATCGTGCCGGTCTCGCTGGAATAGATTAGCCGGTCTCCGAACGGGTCGGTCCAGACCTCGTCGGCCAGCGCTGATGACGCTGTCACGGCCGCAAGGGCGGCCGCTGCAAGACTGCATTTCATGAAAACTCCCGATTTTCCCGATGGCGAAGCCAGCGGTGTCCCATTGAGACGGGAAGACTATGGCGTGGGGACAGCCGTGCAAGACAAATCGGTCCACGCAGGTTGAAATGAGGGCATTCTGTCCGGCTCCGAAAGCCGGGGCACTCATGACCGGGCGCGCGGATACCGGAACTGCAGGAGCCTTAGGAGTAGTAGGAGTAGTAGTAGGAGACGAAATCCGCCGATCGGAGATATTATCCACGCCGCCCCCTTCCGCCCGGTTTTCCTCGTCCGCTTTCCGGGGTTATGGTTAATGCGAGGGGGAGTTGCGATGAAACGGGTTCTGGCAGGAATAGCCGCCGCCGCATGTCTGACCGCACCGGTCTGGGCCTGTGACAATGACGATGCCGACGGCGCGGATATCGGGCTTGTTCTTTCCGGCGGTGGGGCCTTTGCCAACACGCATATCGGCGTGATCCGCGCGCTCGAGGAAGAAGGCGTTCCGGTCCATTGCATTGTCGGCACATCAATGGGGTCGGTGGTCGGCGGGCTCTATGCGGCCGGCTGGTCTCCGGACGAGATGCGCCACGAGTTTGAAACCGCCGACTGGCCGCAACTCATCACAAACACGCTCGGCCGCGAGAATTTGCCCTATCGCGAGAAGGACCGGCAGGACGAATACTATTCCGATTATATCGCCGGCTGGGGTGAAAACGGGCTGATTTTGCCGTCCAGCGTCACCACGCTGCGTGGCCTTCAGGGCTTTTACCGCGACCTGCTGGACGAGGCGCCGCCGGACTTCGACTTCGACGATCTGCCCATCCCCTACCGGGCCGTGGCCACTGATCTGGGGACCGGTCAGGCCGTGGTTCTGGGAGACGGCGACATCGTCGAATCCATGCTGGCCTCCATGTCGGTGCCCGGCCTGTTCGATCCGCGCGAGATCGATGGCCGGCTGCTGATCGATGGCGGCATGTCAAAGCAATTACCGGTCGATGTCGCCCGCGAGATGGGCGCGGACATCATCATCGTGGTGGACACCACGGTGGAACCCGGCCCGCCACCAGCCAACCCGTCCGTGGTGCAGGTGGCCCAGCAACTGGTCCAGGTCCAGGTCTGGCTGAATCGCACCGAACAGGCAGAATTGCTGACGGAGCGCGACATCCTTATCCGGCCTGACCTGACCGGCCTGGCCACCGGGGCTTTCGAGCGGGCGGGCGAAGGGTTTGAAAGCGGCCTGGCTGCCGCGGAGCCCTACCGCGAGCGGATGCGCGAGATTGCTGCGATGGCAGCGCCGCCGCTCCATCGTCCCGATGCCATCGCGGCGCGCTTCACTGGCGGCGCCCGCACCGTCACCAATGTCCGGATCGACAATGAAACCATCGTCTCCGACGCCATCATCTCCGACCGGTTCGGCATCCACCCCGGCGACAGCGTGACCCGTCAGGACATCCGCGAGGGCCTGATCGAGGTTGCCGGGCTCGATACGTTCGGCGCGATCGATGCCGGATTCGAAACCGACGGTACGCTGACGCTCCGCACGGAGGAACGCCCCCTTGGCCGTAATCTATTCCAGGCCGGCATCACGCTTTCCAGTTCCTTCGAGCAGGATTCCCGCTATGTGCTGCGGGCGCGCTACACCCGGTCTCCGGTGAATGCTTCCGGTGCCCAGTTCTCGCTGAACGGCGCCATCGGTTCGGACATCGAGATCAGTGCTGAATGGCTGCAGCCTTTCGGCCGCGGTGGCCGCTTCTTCTATCTTGTCGAAGGCGGCTATACCGGGCAGCCGCTGGCCCTTGATATCGGAGGTGTCCGGATTGATCAGTACTGGATGACACGGCGATTTGCCGGCGGCCGTATCGGGCGCGATTTTGGGCGCTTTGGACGGATTTCCGTGCATTCCGAATACCGGAATGGCGAATATGACACCAAGTTCGAGTGGATACCCGATGGCGGCGATGTCGATCTGGAAACGGCCATTCTGGGTGTCGAGTTCGAACTGGACACGCTTGATCATCCCGATTTCCCGACCCGGGGGCAGGCCATTGATATTGGCTATCGCTGGGTCGCCGACCTTGTCGATGTGGATCCGTTTGATGACGTCTATGAGGTCTATCAGGTCCGCGCTCAGCAGGCTTTTTCGTTTGGCGATTGGGGCGTCAGTGTAAGCGGCGAAGTCGGCAGCTCCGAAGATCAGGGCAATACGCTCGAATCCCTTTTCTTCCTCGGCGGGTTCCGCAATCTGACGGCCATTGGCGAGCGGCAACTGCCGAATAATGACTATTCGCTGGTTGGCATCGAGGCCTATCGCCGACTGACCCCGTCCGACGCCGTCGGGGCGATCCCGATCTGGGTCGGCGTACTGGCGGAATATGGCGATTTCACACTCGATCTGGGCAGTGACGGCATATTTTACGGTCACACCTCATCGCTGACCGGCTATGCCGCGGTCAACACGCTGATCGGCCCGGCCTTCTTCGGCTATGGGTATGGGCAGCACGGCGACCAGACGGTCTTTGTCTATATCGGGCGGGAGTTCTAGAGGACTGACGGGTCTGTCCAGCTCAGCTGCGAATAGTGCTCCTCCTGACCGCCACCGCCCTGCGGCCGCTCCGGTCCGATCCGGTAGCGTGGCCGGTCACTGCAGACAAAAGCTTCGGATTGTTCTTTCAGGCTGTTGGCAAATCCGGCCTGCCCTGTGGCCTGCAACAGGGCCTCGATTGATCCGTCTGCCAGGAAGCTTTCGTCCATGGCGGCACAGGCAGCATCCAGATCGCGGATCGAGCCGGTGGCCAGCCGGCGATAGGCAGCCTGCCGCAATTCCGGCGGGCGGGTGCGCAGCTTGGCATCCGCCCAGTCCTCGGGGGCGCAGACAATGGCCGCCAGCTCGGAGGCCACGACTGCATCCGCCGCGGCAGCATAGGCTTCCGCCGGCGCCGCTTCCAGCCGCCGCTCGGCGCGCAGCGTGAAAGCCACGGCGCTCGATTGCAGCGTCTCGCAAGAGGTTGGCGGCTGGGAAATCAGGATCGGGATATCGGCATCAGGCACATCCTGGCTCTGCCAGGAAAAAACCAGCCAGAACCCGGCAACCACCAATGGCAAGGCCAAAGCGGCCAGAACAAAGCGAACC
Organism: Hyphobacterium lacteum; assembly: GCF_036330345.1. Taxonomy (NCBI): domain Bacteria; kingdom Pseudomonadati; phylum Pseudomonadota; class Alphaproteobacteria; order Maricaulales; family Maricaulaceae; genus Hyphobacterium; species Hyphobacterium lacteum. The sequence goes on along the minus strand of NZ_JAZDRP010000005.1, from coordinate 286,226 downwards.
CATCCCATAGATCAGAGATTGCGGATGGAATGGGGCCAGAACGTGGCGGCCGGCCGGGTTTGACGCCCGGCGGGTAACCGGATGAAGAGGGCCGGTCAGATCGTCGCGGGATCGCGGAAGGTTTCCTCGTCCAGCTCGCCTTCCCATTTGGCCACGGTCGTCGCAACGGCGGCATCGCCGGTGACATTCACGACTGTGCGCGCCATGTCCATCACGCGGTCAACGGGCAGGATGAAGCCGACAACCAGAGCGATCTGTTCCGGCGATGCGCCGAACGTGCTGAGCACGGTCGCCAGCAAAAACAGCGAGGCCGACGGGATCCCGGCCGCGCCGATCGAGACGATGGCGGCGGTCAGCGCGATCATGAAATAATTGGCGAGGGTCAGCTCGATCCCGAAAGCCTGAGCGGCGAACAATGCGAGAATACCCAGATAGAGCGCCGTGCCATCCATGTTGATGGTCGCGCCCAGCGGCAGAACCGAACCTGCCACACCCTTTTTCACACCGAGATTCCGGCGCGCATTGGTGATGGTCACCGGCAGGGTCGCCGAACTCGATGCGGTCGAGAAGGCCACCGCCTGGGCATCGAATATCCCGCGGAAGAAGCGGATGGCAGGCAGTCTCAGAATGACCTTGATCAGGCCACCATATATCAGGATCACATGAACGAACAGGCCCAGATAAACCGTCAGGATCAGCCAGAAAATCGACTGGAAGGCTTCGATGCCATACGCCACGGTCGTGTAAGAGATCAGGGCGAAAACACCGAAGGGCGCAAACTCCATGACAATGGCCGTGACTTTCAGCACAGCCTCGGAAGCGCTTTCGAAGAACTTGCCAACAAGATCGCCTTTTTCACCGGCCAGCAGAATGCCGATTCCGAACAGCAGCGCGAAAAAGATGATCGCCAGAATATTGGCATCGGCCATCGCGGCAGCCGGGTTCTGAATGATTTCCAGTATCCGGTCCCAACCCGAAGGGGCGGTCTGCGATATGGCTTCCGGTGTAGCGCCGGAAAGCGCTTCGGCTGCGCCGGCACCCGGCCGCATGATCGTCCCGAAAACAAGACCGATGACATTGGCAAAGAAGGTCGTCACCAGATAGAGGCCGACCGTCATTAGGCCCAGCGTTCCCAGCTTGGCCGGCTCCTTCATGGCCACGACACCCGCCACAAGCGTGGTGAAGATCAGCGGTACAATCATCATCCGGATCAGGGCGATGAAGATATCGCCATAGGGCCGGATATAGCTTTCCAGGAATCCTTCTCCGCCCTCGCCCATGAATTGCTGGACAGCCAGGCCGAAGACGATGCCCAGGACCAGCGCGCCCAGCACGCGCTTCCAGAGCGTAATTCCGAACCACCATTTCATGATGCGCGGCCTCCCCGCCGATCAACTATTTCGGACGGCAGACTAGGCAAGCTTCATTGTGCGTCAATGACGGCGTGCGGCGTCCAGGAGCTTCATCACGGAGGTATAGGCAGTGCAGGCCGCCAGGCCGAGACCACCCAGCCAGAGAAGCACGGCCAGATTGCCGCCGGCCGGTGCCAGGGCCGCCGACATCAGAAGCAGCGCGATTCCGGACTGGCAGGCCAGACGGCGCCATCGGACATCACGATAGGCATTCGCCACGCGCATCGTGTTCCGGGAGAAATAATGGCTGGCGCTGGCCGCGCTTCCACCCCTCTCCTGGTCACGTTTTGACGACCTTCCGATCGAGTATGCTGCTTCCATCTGGCTCATAATTTAGTGACTATACGGAATTGTTTTACAGAGTCAAAACGCCGGATAAAAAATTGATTAAAATATGAAAATGGAAACCGTGCGTGACCGGACCGGAATCCAGAAAAGAAAAAAGTAGAAAAAAGGCGGCCCGGAGGCCGCCTCTGATTTCACAAAACTGTTGCACAGTATACGGATCAGGCAGCAATCGCGTTCTCGGATTCGATCACACAGGCAATCGCATTAACGGTGGATGCAATCCGCACCGCGGCCTGGATCTGCTCGGCCGACACACCATGCTTGCGCAGCTCGGCTTCGTGACTGTCGATACAGGCGCCACAACCATTCATCGCGGACACGACGAGCGACCACAGCTCGAAATCAGCCTTGTCGACGCCCGGATTGGCAATCACATTCATGCGCAGCTTGGCAGGCAGGGTTTTGTAATCCTTGGCTGATGCCAGATGCACAAAGCGATAATAGACATTGTTCATGCCCATGATCGCTGCCGCCGCCTTGGCTGCCGAGCGGGCTTCAAGCGATAGCTTGTCAGCGGTTTCGCCTTCAATCGCCTTCAGCACCGGACGAACGCCGGTTGCATGGGCTGCGGCCAGGAAGGCGCCCCATTTCTTCTGATCATCGAGAACAGTTTCCCGCGCCAGACTCGACAGGTTGAGCTTCAGATCCTTGGCATATTCCGGGACTTCCGATTTGAGCGCTTCAAGGCTCATGACAGATCTCCTTGTTGGGGTCGGAAAGGCACGCCGGGCAAAGGGGGAGGAAGCCCGGCGTGCCTCCGGTCAGGTCGCGATGGGTTACGCGGCCAGGGTTTCACCGCCCACAGCACGATTGCAGGGGCAGAGCTCATCAGTCTGCAGCGCATCGAGGACACGCAGCGTGTCTTCCGGATTGCGGCCGACATTCAGATTAGTGACATAGACGTGCTGGATCACATTGTGCGGATCGACAATGAAGGTTGCGCGCAGCGGAACACCTTCGTCAGAGCGCACACCCAGCGCATCGATCAGTGAGCCGGTCGTGTCCGCAAATTGCCAGATCGGCAACTTGTCCAGGTCCGGATGGTCGCGGCGCCAGGCCAGCTTGCAAAACTCGTTGTCGGCCGATCCGCCCAGCACGACGGCATCACGGTCAGCAAATTCCTCGTTCAGATCGGCAAATGCCTTGATCTCGGTTGGGCACACGAAGGTGAAGTCCTTCGGATAGAAGAAAATGATCTTCCACTTGCCTTCAAAGCTGTCCTGCGTGACGGCCTCAAAAGCACTTTCACCATTTTCTTCATGTTGCATGAAGCCCGGCTTCACACCGGTGATTTCGAATTCGGGGAGTTTTTCGCCAATTCCCATCATGATGACTGACCTCATTCATCTGGTTTCATTGAACGGACTTCCGCCCGCATCGTTCGACCGATATGGCGGCGGAAGAAACATAAATCCAATGAATTGTTTTTTGGTCTGCCATAGCGTATATCGATACTTGTCATGACCATGAATTTGCCCACGCTCCGCCAATTGCGCTTCCTGGTGACGCTCGCCGAGGAAGGTAATTTCTCGCGCGCTGCCGAGACCTGCCACGTCACCCAGCCCACCCTCTCGGCTGCGATCAAGGAGCTCGAGACCACGTTGAATGTCACGCTGGTCGAGCGCGGTGCCCGCGGCACAACGCTGACGCCGGCTGGAGAAGCCGCCGTCGAGCGCGCCCTGAAAACACTGGCGGAGGCCGAGGATCTGGTGCAGGCCGCGAGGGCGGCCGGCGAGCCTCTGAGCGGGCCTTTCCGTCTGGGCGTCATTCCGACCATCGCGCCTTTCCTTCTGCCGAAACTGTTGCCGCTCTTGTCGGCCGCGCACGAGAAGCTGCAACTCTATCTGCGCGAGGATCTGACCGAGCGCCTGTTTGATGGACTGCGCTCTCGCAATCTGGACGCTGCGCTGATCGCCCTGCCTTATGAAGCCACCGGCATTGAAGCGGTGAGCGTCGGGGCTGACGAATTCCTGTTTGCCTGTGGGCCCAAACATCCCCTAGCCGGAAAACAGACCCTCTCGGTCAGCGATCTCGAGAACGAGCAACTACTTATGCTGGAAGACGGGCACTGCCTGCGCGACCATGCTCTTTCGGTCTGTTCCGCGGCCGCATCCCGCTCGGATTTTGCCGCCACCAGCCTGCATACGCTGGCGCAGATGGTGAAATCCGGCCTCGGCGCCACGCTCCTGCCGCGCCTCGCCGTGGAGGGCGGTGTAACGGACGGTCTTGACCTGGCGGTCAAACCCTTCACGCCGGCCATTATCGGCCGCGAAATCGGCATCGCCTGGCGCAAGGGTTCGGCCCGCGAAACCGAGGCCCGCCTGATCGCCGAAACACTGAAGGGTATAATCTAGAAAAAAGCCCCCAGGGCTGGACCCCGGGGGCTCTGCATTCTCGGATCGGAGCGAACCCTACTCGCTGTCCATCAGCCGCTGGCTGAGGAAGGTGTAGAGCAAGGCATCACGGCGCGCGCTCTCGGCCAGATTGGCCGCCGATGAGTGCCCGCCTTCGGTGTTTTCATAATAGAGATAGGGATGGCCCAGCGCCTCGAGCAAATGCGCCATCTTGCGCGCATGGCCCGGATGGACGCGGTCATCCTTGGTCGAGGTGTAGAGATAGATCTCCGGATACTCTCCGTTCGCATCGACATTGTGATAGGGCGAGATCGTCCGCAGGAAGCCGCCTTCATCGGGATCATTCGGATCACCGTATTCCCCCATCCAGGACGCACCGGCGAGCAGCATATGATAGCGCAGCATGTCGAGCAGCGGCACAGCCGACACAACCGCGCCCCACAGGTCCGGGCGCTGCGTATACATGACACCCGTCAGAAGACCGCCATTGGATCCGCCATAGACGCCCAGATGATCGGGGCTGGTCAGCCCGTCCTCGATCAGCTGTTCGGCGACCGAGATCAGATCGTCGTAGATGCGCTGGCGATTCATCATCAGGCCCGCCTGGTGCCAGGCCGGACCGAACTCGCCGCCACCACGGATATTGGCGACGACATAGGCCCCGCCACGCTCCAGCCAGAGCCGGCCGCGAACGCCCGAATAGCTGGGCTGGATCGACACCTGGAAGCCGCCATAGGCGTAGAGCAGGGTCGGCGTTGTTCCGTCCATAACGGTGTCGCGATGGCGAACCACGAAATACGGAATCATCGTACCGTCGGTTGATGCCGTCTCCAGTTGCTCGACGATCAGATTTTCATCATCGAACCAGGCGGGCGTTGAATCGACCTGCGTCACACTACCGGTGGGGACATTCACCATGTAGAGGGAGTCCGGGGTCAGGAAGCCCTCTGCATTCAGGAAAGCGAGATTATGATGAGGACTGGTGCCGAACAGGCCCAGCGTCAAATTGTCCGGCGTCGGAATCCGGGTTCCCTGCCATCCGCCATCGCGCGTGTCGTAACGCCATAGCTGACCCGTCACATTGTCATCGATCTGGAGCAGAACGGTGCCGTTGGCGATCCCGATACCGCCGATCGACTGGCGCGGGCCGGGAACAAAGACCGTAGCAACGTCGCCAATCTCGCCGGACCTGGCAAATTCACCGAAATCAAACGACAGAAGCGCGCCTTGCGGGAAGACGTCGCCATTGCCGCGATCCCATTCCTCTTCCAGCGTGAAGAGGAGCTGATTGTTGTAAAGACCCGAGATCGAGGACCGGGCCGGGATGGGAAGGCTCACGGGCTCGCCTTCATCCGGCAGATACCACCATGTGGTTTCGAAGAATGTGTCTGCCTCCGAAGCCATCATGTAGACATTGCCGGCATTGTCCTCGACGCGGAATCCCCACACGCCGACATCCTCGCGATCACCACGCAGAACTTCGGTCGCGTCTTCCCAGGCCGTGCCACGTTCCCAGCGATACACCGATACAGGGTAACCGGACGTGGTGGAGTTTTCCTCGCTGGTCGCGAAACCGAACAGGACCGTGTCTTCATCAACCCAGCTGATCCCGCCCTTGGCTTCAGGGGATACGAAACCGTCTTCAACGAAAGTCCGGCTTTCCAGATCGAACTCGCGCCGGACCGATGCGTCCTGACCGCCATCCGACAGCGTGATGATGCAGCGGCGATAATCCGGGCTCAGACAGCTGGAGCCCTGCCAGACCCAGTTCACACCCTCGGCTTCGGCCACGGCGTCGAGATCAAGGACGGTTTCCCACTCGGTATTGTCCGAGAGATAGCTTTCCAGGCTGGTGCGGCGCCAGAGACCGTGAGTGTTGGTCGCGTCGCGCCAGAAATTCCAGATATAGCCGTTCTGATAGGAGCCATAAGGGATGCGATCATTGCTCTGATAAACCTCCAGCGCCGCATCGTAGAGGCCCTGGTAACGTTCATCGCCCGTCAGACGCTCGAAGGTCCGCTCATTCTGGCCTTCAACCCAGGCCAGCGCCTCCTCGCCTTCAACTTCCTCCAGCCAGACCCGCGGATCATTGGCCGGATCGATCTCGACAATATTACGCTCGGCCCCGTCTTCCATATCGGTAGCATCAGTCATATCGTTCCCGGTCCCAGTCGTGTCGGTGTCTGTCGCCGGTTGCGAACAAGCGACCAGCAGGGCGCCGGCAGCCGTTGCGGTCAAAAAGCGTTGCAGCATGTGGATCACTCCCCAAATATCGTTGACGATATCCCTAGCGCGGGCGGGCCGCGTTTCAAGTTAAACCCTCAACAGGATGCTGTGATGCGCGCCTTGAAGATGAACGGGACGGGAAATGCCTTCCTGCTGATCGATGCGCGCTCGACCGATATCGGGATCACGCCGGAACGTCTGTCAGCCTGGGCGAAGAAGCACGAATTCGATCAGGTCCTGAAGCTGGAGCCCAGCGAACACGGAGATGCCCGCTACCGGATCTGGAACCGGGACAGCGGTGAGGTCGGCGCTTGCGGTAATGGCGCCAGGTGCGCCGGCTGGTATCTCTGTGAGACCAGCAATGCAGCGAGCGCAAGGCTCGATACGGCTTACGGTTTAACGGACGCCATTCGTACTGGCGATTTCCGAATGAGCGTTGATCTGGGAGAAGCGCATACGGATTGGCGGGACATTCCACTGGCCCGCGAAATGGACACGCGTGCGCTGGACTATGAGATCGAGATGGACGGCCATCGCCTGCGCCGGCCGGGCGCGGTTTCCATGGGCAATCCGCATGCGGTTTTCTTCATCGACCCCCTCGACGGCCTTCCTGTCGAGACCCTCGGTCCGCGGATAGAGCACGACCCGCTATTTCCCGAACGCGTCAATGCCGGCTTCGTTCAGGTGCTGGCACGCGACCATATCCGCCTCAGGGTCTGGGAACGCGGTGCCGGGCTGACCAAAGCCTGTGGCACAGGTGCCGCCGCGGCCGTCGTCGCCGGTGTCCGGCGCGATCTCCTCGAACGAGAATGCCGTGTCGATGTGGATGGCGGACGGCTGCAGATAGACTGGAAACAGGACAATCATGTCTGGCTGGACGGGCCGGTCGAACTGGACGGTGAAGTGGAGCTGTGAAATCCGCCGCTTGACCGCACCCCGGCTTTTCCCCACTTAGGCCGCCTGATGTCGGACCAGGATGTCCATACTTCCCCGGAGCAACCGGAAACACAGGGCGCGAACGAGATTCACACCTTCGGCTGCCGGCTGAACAGCTGGGAGAGCGAGGTCATGCGCGGCCATGCCGAGGCGGCCGGTCTGGAAGGCGCGATCATCTTCAATACCTGTGCGGTCACCAGCGAGGCCGTCCGTCAGGCAAGGCAGGCCATCCGGCGTGCCCGACGCGCCAACCCCGATGCGCCCATCATCGTCACCGGCTGTGCGGCACAGGTAAATCCCGGCGAGTTTGCAGACATGCCGGAAGTCACCCGCGTCATCGGCAATGCCGAGAAGATGAAGGCCGAAACGTTCAAGCCACAGATACTGCTGGGTGGCTCCGGCAAGCAGCGCGTCTCGGATATCATGAAGGTCAGGGAAGTCGCCGGCCATCTGGTCGACGGGCTCGACGGCCGCGCCCGTGCCTATGTCCAGGTCCAGACCGGCTGTGATCACCGCTGCACCTTCTGCATCATTCCCTATGGCCGCGGCGACAGCCGGTCTGTTCCGGCCGGAGAAGTCGTCGAGCAGGTCCGCACACTGGTCGGTAACGGCTTCCAGGAAATCGTGCTGACGGGTGTCGATCTGACCAGCTGGGGGGCGGACCTGCCGGGTCAGCCCAAGCTCGGGCGGCTGGTGCAGTCCATTCTGAAGCAGAGCCCCGATCTTCCGCAGCTGCGCTTGTCCTCGATCGATGCCATCGAGATCGATGACGCCCTGTTCGAGACGATTACCAGTGAACAGCGCATTGCCCCGCACCTGCATCTCTCCTTGCAGGCCGGATCCGACATGATCCTGAAGCGGATGAAGCGCCGCCATTTGCGCGATGATGCGATCCGTCTCTGCACCCGGCTGAAACAGGCCCGGCCCGACATTGCTTTCGGCGCCGATCTGATCGCCGGTTTTCCAACCGAAACCGAGGACATGTTTGCCCAGACGCTTGACCTAGTGGAGGCATGCGATCTGGCCTACATCCATGCCTTCCCGTTTTCGCCCAGACCGGGCACGCCGGCTGCCCGCATGCCCCAGCTGGACCGCGCCATCGTCAAGCAAAGGGCCGCCCGCCTGCGAGACGTCGCGGCAGCCGCACTTGATCGTCATCTGTCGGGCCTGGTTGGCAGCATTCAGACCGGTCTGGTCGAGAAGCCCGGTTTTGCGCGCGCTCCGAATTTTGCCGGTATCCGTCTGACCCAGACGCCGGCCCGCGCTGGCGCCTTGCTGCCGGTCCGGATCACCGGCCATGATGGCCGGGAACTCCTTGGAGAACCGGCATGAGCGACAATGCGCCCAAGAAAGTAGGCTTTTTCTCCCGGTTGGCTGCCGGATTGCGGCGGTCATCCTCGGGCATTGCCGAGAGCGTAACAGCCGTCTTCACCAAGAAAAAGCTGGATGCGGCAACGCTCGAGGAGCTGGAAGACGCCCTGATTGCTGCCGATCTCGGCGCCAATACGGCAATGCGCGTCACCGAGCGCCTGGCGAAAGACCGTTTCGACAAGGAAGTCACGGACGAGGAAGTCAAGGAAGCGCTCGCCGAGACCATCGCCGAAACGCTGACACCGCTCGAAGCCCCGCTTGATATCGGTGCATCGGTCAAGCCGGAAGTCGTGCTCTTTGTCGGCGTCAACGGATCGGGAAAGACCACGACGCTGGGCAAGATTGCAGCCCGCCTGAAAGCAGAAGGCCGCTCCTGCCTTCTGGTCGCCGGAGACACCTTCCGGGCCGCCGCCGTTGAACAGATCGCTGTCTGGGGCGAACGTTCCGGACTGCCGGTCGAGAAACGCGATCTGGGAGCGGATTCGGCCGGCCTGGCCTATGACGCGGTTCAGCGCGCCCGGCGCGAAAGCCTGGATGCCGTCCTGATCGATACGGCAGGACGGCTTCAGAACCGGACCGAGCTGATGGACGAGCTGCGCAAGATCGTCCGGGTCCTGGCCAAGCTGGACGAGACAGCGCCACACAGGGTGATCCTGGTTCTCGACGGCACGGTCGGCTCGAACGCGCTCTCCCAGGCCGAAGCTTTCCTCGAAGCGGCCAGGGTGACAGGGCTGATCATGACCAAGCTGGATGGCACAGCAAAGGGCGGCGCGCTGGTTCAGGTCGCCGAGAAATTCGCCCTGCCCATTCATGCCATCGGTATTGGCGAGGGCATCGACGATCTCCAGCCTTTCAACGCCAACGCCTTTGCCCGCGCCATTGCCGGGCTGGAGGAAGCGTGAGCGCTGAGCTGATCGGCGCTGCGGCCATGCTGGCCTCGGCCTTCTTTCACAGCTTTGTCGGCCTCCTCACCAAACAAGCAGAAGACAAGCTCGTCTTCCGCTCGGTCCTGATGCTGACGGCGGCCATCATTTCAGCGCCGGCACTCTTCCTGTTTCCACCTCCGCCGCCCGAGGCCTGGCGCTTCCTCATTGCTGGCATGGGCATCCACTTTGTTTTCCAGATGGCGATGATCTCCGCCTTCCAGCGGGGCGACATGAATCTCGTCTACCCTGTGATGCGCGGGGCTGCTCCGGCCATGGCCGGCATCGCCGCTCTTGTTTTTCTGCGGGAATCGCTTGGCTGGGTCGAGATTGCGGGCCTCACCATCGCCACGCTCGCCATTCTGGGGGTTTCCTGGCCGGACTCGCATCGCATACCAAAGGCCAAGGCGCTGGCTTTCGCCTTTCTGGCGGCTGGCATGACGGCGCTCTACTCGGTCAATGATGCTTCGGGCGTGCGGGCCACGGGCAATGCCATCAGCTATCTGGCCTGGTTCTTTCTCTTGACCGCCTGGCCAATCACGCTGGCATCGCTGGTCCGCCGGGGCCGGGCATGGCCGGCCATCGCCCGGTCAGAATTGTCGCGCGGGATCAAGGCCGGCTTGGTGGGCGCCGCCTCCTATGCTTTCGCCCTTTACGCCTTGTCGATTGCGGCCGTGGCCCCGATGGCGGCGATGCGGGAAACCTCGGTGATCTTTGGCGCTATACTCGCCGCCTTCGTCCTGAAGGAGCCTTTCGGCCTGCGCCGCATCATTCTGGCAATCCTTCTTGCCGCGGGGCTCGTATTACTCCAAGTCGGATAGGCAAACGGAGGAAACACATGAGTCAGGCAAGGAAGACTGCGGGCCAGGGCGCCCAGCTCCTCACCGATGTCGGTCCCGTCATCGTCTTCATCCTGTTCTACAATGTTGGCCGCAATTTCGTGGGTGATGCCGCCATCTACTGGGCGACTGGCGCCTTCATGCTGGCGACCACAGCCGCACTGGCTTTTGCGGCCATTGTCCAGAAGCGTTTCCCGCCCATGCTGGTCGTGACTGCAGTGATCGTTCTGTCCTTTGGTGGACTGACCATCTGGCTGCAGGATCCGATCTTCGTGTACATCAAGCCGACCATCATCAATCTGATCTTTTCCTTTGCGATTCTCATCAGCTTTGCCTTCGGCTTCAATGTCTGGAAGGCGATATTCGGATCGGTTTTCCACCTGCCTGAGCGTATCTGGTGGATCCTGGCCATCCGCTGGTCACTCTTCTTCCAGTTCCTCGCCCTGCTGAATGAGCTGCTCTGGCGCCACATCAATGATTCCATTGTCCCGGAAAGTGCCCGCTGGTTTGCGGCACTGTCATGGAATGAAAGCCTGTGGGCGAACATGAAGCTGGGCGTTATGGCCATCACCTTTGCCTTTGCCATGGCCAACATACCGATATTACTGCGCCATCAGATCGAGGATGAAGAAAAGAGCGCCGATCGGCCGGGTTCTCCGTAGCCAGATCATTGTCATTGATCCGTGACACTTCTCGGCTAGGGTTTGTACGTCTCTAGCCAGGGTGGGACTAGATATGGGCAGCGATCCCGAGTTTACGCTTTCCGATTCACCGGGGCATCTCCTGCACCGCGCCCAGCAATTTGCCGCAGAGCGCTTTTCAAAGAATTTGTCTACCGGTGACAAGCTCACCCAGCGGCAATTCGCCGTTCTGGCGGCAGCCGCTGCGAAACCGGGGCTGACGCAGACCGAGCTGGTCAAGGAAACCGGAATTGACCGCTCGACGCTGGCCGAGCTGGTATCGCGCATGGCCACACGCGGACTGCTCCGCCGCGAGGCTGTTGCCGGCGATGCCCGCGCTAATGCCATCCATCTGACAGACGAGGGTCAGGCGCTGTATGATCGCGCGCTCCCCGGCGCCATCTCGGCGGACGAAGCCATCCTGTCGTCCCTGCCCAAGAACAAGCGCGCCAGCTTCCTGGTAACGCTCAGCCGTATCGCCATGACGATCGAGGAAGCCGAGACCCGCGCCAAGGCTGAAAAGAAGAAACGGAAAGAGGCTGAGAAGAAGGCCAAGAAGAAGGCCAAGAAGAAGGCCAAGAAGGAGGCCAGGAAAAAAGCGCTTAAAGCGGCCGCAAAGAAAGCGCGCGAAAAGGCGAAAAACGCCTAGCCGGCTTCAAGGGCAGGGCGCAATTCCCGATCGAATATCTGCCGCGTCAAAGGCCCGGCCCACCGCGCCCTGATAATTCCCCGTGAATCGACGACAAAGGTTTCCGGCGCCCCGGTGACGCCCAGCGCAATCACGATTTCACCCATCGGGTCGAGCGCCACACCGGCAAAGGGATTGCCCAGCCTGTTGAGGAATGCATTCGCGGTTTCGCTGCTGTCGCGCCAGGCCAGCCCGTATATCGGGACCCCTTCTGCGCGAAGCTCCATCAGGAAAGGGTGTTCGGCTTCACACGGCGGGCACCAGGACCCCCAGACATTCAGAAGGTAGGCCCCGCCTTCGAGGCTCGATGGCGAAAAGCCCGGCCGCCCGTCCGGGACCGCCAGAGAAAATTGCGGCACCGGCTCGCCGATCAGATGGTCGGTCTGGTTGCTGTTGGTACGGGTCAGCAAGGCAAAGGCCAGAAGACCTGCCAGCAATCCCAGCACCAGGACCGGAACCAGCCTCAGCCAGCTCATTTATCCGCCTCGTCTTCCTCGCGCTTCAGATGACGCGAGGCCAGCGCGCGCTCGGCAAGGATAAAAGCGATAAGACCGCCCACACCCAACACGGTCAGCCCGTAGGCCGCCCAGACAAATTCCAGATACTCGCCCGGCTCAATCACGCCCGTCATGCCTTTGCCTCCCGGATCCGCTGGAGATTTCCGGCCTTGCGCGACATGATCGCACTGCGCATCCGGTAAAGCACCATCCAGCCGGCCAGGAAGGTGAAACCGAACACCATGATCATCAGCGGCAGTAACTGGCTGCCATGGATCGCCGGGCCGTCTGCGCGGAAGACAGTGGCGCCCTGGTGTAAAAGCCCGTCCCACCATTCCACCGAAAACCGGACAATCGGCAGATTGACGAGGCCAACCATCGCCAGAATGGCCGCAGACCGCGCGGCCAGTCTCTCATCTTCAATGGCCGCGCGTAGCGCAATATAGCCGAGGAAGAGCAGGAACTGGATCAGCATGGATGTCAGCCGGGCGTCCCAGACCCACCATACCGTCCATGTCGGCTTGCCCCAGATCGCACCGGTAACAAGGCAGATAGCGGCAAAGACAGCCCCCACTGGCGCCAACGCCGTGGCCGCAACATCCGCCAGGTTATGACGCCAGATAAAATAGACGAAGCTCGCAACCGCCATCGCCAGATAAAGACCCAGGCCCAGCCAGGCGGCCGGGACATGCACATACATGATGCGGATCGTGTCGCCCTGGTACCGGTCGGGCGGCGAATCGAGGAGCCCGAACCAGAGCCCGGCGGCAATCAGAAGCAACGCCAGACCACCGCAAACCGGAATGGCAATTCTGGCGAACGCCTCGAAACGCTTGGGATTGGCAAGATAGCTGATCATCTTGGCTCAACGCGTTAGCCCGGTCCTGTCCGGCGGACAAGTCCCTCATTGCCGCAGTCTATTCCAGGCGTGCCCTGAGAGCTGCCGCAATAGCGAAGGGTGCCAGCGCCACCAGGAACAGGCTCGAAGCACAGCTCAGCATCAGATTGGCGCTGGCAGCCGGGTCGCCTGCCAGTGATGCGCGGCCGGCACTGGCCGTGAACACCATTAGCGGGATCGCCAGCGGCGCTGCGATCAGGGCGATCACCAGCCCCCCGCGTCGCGCTCCGGCGGCCAGTGCGGCCGCCATCGCCGTAATCAAGCAAAGTCCCGGTATGGCCGCTGTCAGGGAAAGCGCCAGTATCCCGGCCGCTTCGGCGGGCAGACCGTAGGCAATTCCGGCTCCCCAGGCGACCAGTGGAAGGGGCCACATCGTGGCAGCCGCCACACCCAGAACCTTGGCCAGAGCGACAATCGAAAGCGGCATGCCCGAAAGCGCATAGGCTTCCAGCGTACCGTCGGTCACATCTTCCCCGAACAGGCGCTCGGCTCCCTGCAACACAGCCAGCAGAGTCACAAAGCAGATAATGCCCGGACCGGCTGCCTGGAGAGTCTCGGGCGATTGACCGATCGCGAGGGGCGCCAGCGTCAGACATGCCAGAAAGAATGCCGCGGGAGCGGCCGGCCCGCCACCACCCGCAAACCCCAGCCGTGCCTCGCGCAGGAAAATGCGGCCGGCCCTCATCGCACCAACTCCTCGACCCGGGCGCCGGGCCACTCCAGATCCTGGTGCGTGGCGGCGATCACGATCCCGCCACGCCCGCGATGCGCCTCAACCAGCCGGCTCAAGCGTTGCCGCCCGTCAGCATCCAGCGGCGCCGCCGGCTCGTCGAGTAGCCAGACCGGCTTGTCCTGAACCAGAAGTCGGGCGATCGCGGCGCGGCGTTTCTGGCCCTGTGACAGATTGCGGGACGGGCGGTCAGCCAGCGGCCTTAGCCCCAGCGCATCAAGCGCGTCCCCCACAGACTGCGTGCCGCCCGCCAGGGCCGACCAGAATTGCAGCGACTGGCGCGGTGTCTCGTCCGGTTTCAGGGCATTGTCGTGCGCCAGGAACGCACAAGCCTGTGCAGCGGCCCGGTCAGCCCGCTCTTCCGCATAGCGGATCTCGCCTGACGATGGCAGCAGCACGCCGGCGAGCGCACGCAGGAAGGTGGTTTTACCGACACCGTTCCGGCCCAGCAGCACAATGGCTTCGCCGGGCGCCGCAGAGATCGACAGATCCCGGATCAGCGGTATACCGCCTCGCTCCAGCGTGATCGCCTCGACCGAAAGCGGGCAGGTTGGAAAGGCTTGGCTCGTCATTGACTGCGATTTCACCCGCCCTACCCACCGGGTCAAGGCAAGAAGCCGTCATGCATGCATTGCAGGCTTTGCCCGCTAGGTCTAAAACGCGCGCGAACAGACAAGATGGCGCAGCTGACCAGACTGCGCTCCAACCCGATCAAGGACGCTCCCCATGGCTTCACTCGACAGCTTCAAATGCCGCCGCGAACTCGATGTTGATGGCAATTCCTATGTCTATTTCGACCTGAAAGAGGCCGAAAAGAACGGACTGGAAGGCGTTTCCCGCCTGCCAGCATCGCTGAAAGTGCTGCTCGAGAACCTGTTGCGAAACGAGGATGGCACGACAGTGACCCGCTCGGACATCGAAGCCATGGCCAAATGGGTACAGGAACGCAAATCCACCACAGAGATCGCCTATCGTCCGGCACGCGTCCTGATGCAGGACTTCACCGGCGTACCGGCGGTCGTGGACCTTGCCGCCATGCGGGATGCCGTCAAGCAGCTGGGCGGTGATCCGGAAAGCATCAACCCGCAGGTTCCGGTCGATCTGGTCATCGACCACTCGCTGATGGTGGACGTCTTTGGTTCCGACGACGCGTTCAAGCGCAATGTCGAACGCGAATACGAGCGCAATGGCGAGCGCTACAAATTCCTGAAATGGGGCGCCAGCGCCTTTGATAATTTCCGCGTCGTACCGCCGGGCACCGGCATCTGCCACCAGGTCAATCTGGAATATCTCGCCCAGACGGTCTGGACGAAGGAAGAAAACGGTCAGACCATCGCCTACCCGGACACGCTGGTTGGCACGGATAGCCACACCACCATGGTCAACGGCCTGTCCGTTCTCGGCTGGGGCGTTGGCGGCATCGAGGCCGAGGCCGCCATGCTGGGCCAGCCCGTATCCATGCTGATTCCGGAAGTCATCGGCTTCAGGCTGACCGGCAAGCTGCCGGAAGGTGCAACCGCCACCGACCTCGTTCTGATGGTTGTCCAGATGCTGCGCGAGAAAGGGGTTGTCGGTAAATTTGTCGAATTCTTTGGCGAAGGCCTGGATCATCTCTCGCTGGCCGATGAGGCCACCATAGCCAACATGGCTCCGGAATACGGCGCCACTTGCGGCTTCTTCCCGATCGATAATGAGACGCTGAACTATCTCGCTGATACCGGCCGCGACCCGGCCCGCGTAAAACTGGTTGAGGCCTATGCGAAGGCGCAGGGCCTCTATCGTCCGGAGTACGAGGTCGATCCGGTCTTCACCGATACGCTGGAACTGGACCTGTCCCAGGTTGTTCCGTCTCTGGCCGGACCGAAGCGCCCGCAGGACCGGGTGGCGCTGGACAACGCCGCTGATGCCTTCGCCATGACCTTGCACGAGGAGTTCGACAAAATGGCCAGCGCCCACAAGCGGGCCAAGGTCGAAGGCGAGGAATATTCGATCGGCCATGGCGATGTCGTCATTGCTGCCATCACATCCTGCACCAATACATCCAACCCGTCCGTCATGCTGGGGGCCGGCCTTCTGGCCCGCAACGCGCTCAAGCGCGGCCTGAAAGTGAAGCCGTGGGTGAAAACCTCGCTGGCGCCGGGTTCTCAGGTCGTGACCGATTATCTGGCCAAGGCCGGCTTGCAGGATGATCTCGACGCGCTGGGCTTCCAGCTGGTCGGTTATGGCTGCACCACCTGTATCGGCAATTCCGGTCCGCTGCCGGAGAAGATTTCCAAGGCCATCAAGGAAGGCGATCTCGTCGCCACCTCTGTGCTTTCCGGCAACCGCAATTTCGAAGGCCGGATCAGCCCGGATGTACGTGCCAATTATCTGGCCTCGCCGCCGCTGGTCGTCGCCTATGCCATTGCCGGCTCGATGAATGTCGACCTCTATAATGACCCGATCGGCTATGATGAGGAAAACGAGCCTGTCTTCCTGAAAGAAATCTGGCCGTCCAATCAGGAAATCCAGGACGCGGTCCGCACCGCCGTCACGCCGGAAATGTTTGCCTCGCGCTATGCCGACGTGTTCAAGGGCGATGATATCTGGGCCGGCATCGAGGTTAAGGGCGGTCAGACCTATGACTGGGACATGACCTCTACCTACATCCAGAATCCGCCCTATTTCGAGGGTATGTCGATGCAGGCGGCTGCGCCGGAAAGCGTCAGCAATGCACGCATTCTCGGCCTGTTCGGAGATTCCATCACCACCGATCACATCTCACCGGCAGGCTCGATCAAGGCCGACAGCCCGGCTGGCAGCTATCTGCAGGGACACCAGGTCGCACCGCGTGACTTCAACTCCTACGGTTCGCGCCGCGGCAATCACGAAGTGATGATGCGTGGCACCTTCGCGAATATCCGGATCAAGAACCGCATGTTCGACGGTCTTGAAGGCGGTTTCACAAAGAAATGGCCGGCAGGCGAGAAAGCCGACATCTATCATGCGGCCATGGACTACAAGGCCGAGGACACGCCACTGGTGATTATCGGCGGTAAGGAATACGGCACCGGATCCTCGCGTGACTGGGCCGCCAAGGGAACCCGCCTTCTGGGCGTTCAGGCGGTCATCGCGCAAAGCTTCGAGCGGATCCACCGGTCCAACCTGATCGGCATGGGTGTGCTGCCCCTGCAATTCGAGGGCACAGGCTGGGAAGAGCTGAACATGACCGGCGACGAGACAGTATCTGTCTCCGGTATCGAGACGCTGAAGCCGCGCGAGCTGCTCGACGTCACCATTACCTTCCCGGATGGCCGCACCGAAACCGTCAAGGCGCGGGCCCGGATCGATACCGAGAACGAACTGGAATACTACCGCAATGGCGGCATTCTGCACTATGTGCTCCGGCGCCTCGCGGCAGGCTGATACCGGCCTGTAACCGAATATTCCGGCTGGATGGATTACCGTGAGACCGGGCGATAATCGCCTGATCTCGCGGCAACTCCCGGCCGCGCCATCACAGCGGCGTGCGCCAATTGGCTTTTCCTGAGCCTTTTCTGCCCTATAAAGAGAGTGTTGGTTGGCGATCACTTCACGCGCGCTGGAATTTTTGTGCAGTTGCGTCACAGCGTTGTGATTCGCAGGCCGACTGGGGCAAGACTATCTAGGGGCAATGATCAGCGGCCTGATTAGCCTGATTTTCGCGGTGGCGCTCACCGGACCGGCTCAAGAGCCGGCGTCTGCGCCTGCGCGCCCGGTGCTCATCGAGCTCTATACCAGCCAGGGCTGCCCGCTCTGCCCGGCGGCCAATGAATATCTTGGCCGGCTGGACATGCGCGATGATGTCATCGCTCTCAGCTTCAGCGTCGATTACTGGGACATCTATGGTTGGCAGGACACCTATGCCCGGCCGGAATTCGTCGATCGCCAGCGTTCTTACAAGTCGCGAATGGCTCTGCCACGCATCTATACACCGCAATTCGTGATCGACGGCACATTCGAGGCGGCGGGCTCGGAACCCGACGGCATTCTCTCACAGATCGCCAACCGCCGCCTGACCCTGACCGACTCCATCGACATTGAGGTCGAACACCGTGGCGAAGGGAATTTCACCATCGACATTGATGGTAGTGTCCCGGCGCAGGAACCGGCGACAGTCTATCTCGCCGCCTACGTGCCCGGCTGGCGCACGGTCAATGTTGAAGGGGGCCGCAATGAAGGCCGGGAAGTGCGGGTCTACAATCCGGTGACGGCCCTGTTCGAACTGGGTCAATGGCAGGATGGCCCGGATAGTTATGGCGCCGCTCTGCCCGATGGGCTGGCCGGTGTTTTCATTATTCAGGGTGGTCCGGGCGGTCCGGTCTATGCAGTGGCGGATTTCCGTCACTCCATGCAGGACGATTAATCGCCTGTGTTTTTGACACGCCAGGGCGGATCAATCCGGTTCTTGCCGGCGTGATAGAGCTTCCAGACATGGCCGTCCGGGTCACGGAAGACAGCCTCCCGCCACAGCCAGCCCTGGTCTTCCGGTTCGGAATCGAAGCTGATTCCGAGCGCTGACAGGCGCTGGAAATCCGCATCAACATCATCGGATTCCAGATAAAGCGTTGTGCTACCCGGCCGGACGGTTTCGGCGACGTGGATCGAAAACGTCGTATCGCCCTGTGGCGCAAGGAAGCGGCAATAGTGCGCACTATCAACCAGCAGCCGGAAGCCGAGCGACAGGTAGAAGTCGCGCGATACGCCGATACTCCGGACATCAAGCGTGATCTGGTTCAATCTCATGGCTGGCCCGCTTCATCGCTGACCTGTACGGCGAGCCCGGAAAGAGGCCGGATCAGCCGGTCGACGGTCAGATCACTCAGCAGGAAGGCCCAACCGTCCGCGCGCTCATTCAGGGCAATGGCAGCTGGCCGCGCCGCATCGCTATGCGCGACAGCGACCAGTTCGGCCCAGAATTCATTATCCCGCTCGAAGACCGACACGGTCACCTCCAGCCCGTTGACTGTTGTGACCCTGTGTTCGGCATCCCGCGGTCCGGTAATCTCCGATGCCGGGCGGACACCGCGAAATCTCACCCGCGCCAGGGTCGTGGCAACACCGTCTCCCGCCCCCGGTGAGACAAGCCGGTAGCCTCGCGGCGAGGCAATCCGGAACTGTTCCGAGGCGAGGCTTGGTCTTTGCAGGCAATAACCCAATTCATCTGCCGGCAGCACGCAGGTTTCACGAATGCCTTCGCGGCCCAGCGCCAGGAAATCCAGCTGCATCCAGCGCGAAGCTTCGGCAAAGTCCGGCAGGAAGCCCTGTACCAGCCAGCCCTGTGCCTCATCTGCCCGCCGGACATAGACATGGCCATCAGGGCGCTGGCGGCCAATCAGAAGATCGGCAAGCACGCGGTCATTATTGTCCCGAAGAACCACATGCGTGGCCTCTCCGCCCTCTTCCGGCGCGCCGATACCCAGCTCGGCATAACGCGAAACCAGCCGGGTACGTTCGCCCACCGGCCTCAAGCGTGCGAGTGAGTCGATCACCCGTTCCGCCAGCTCGGCATCCGCCCGATATCCATCGTGGGACACCAGCGCCCAGCCTTCGAGGGTGCGGCGCAGACGGAAATGCTCATCTCCGGTAGTGACCTCAATTTCCGCTGTCAGCTCCGGCGAGCCTGTCAGTCGGGGTGTCAGGCTGTCAGGAACGGATGCCAGGCCAGCCGACCGTGTTTGCCATAGCGATACGGCAATCGCTGCCAACAGCACGGCGAACCCGATACCCAGTGCGCCCAGGGCCTGCTTTCGGCGGGCAAGGGCGGCACTCATGTCAAAGTCCTCCGCCGCCGCCAGTAACCTATGCCGAGGCCGGCGAGCAGAACGAAGATGGCGGGAGCCCACATTGTCCAGAACCGGAGCGCGGCTTCCAGCGCATCAATATCCTCCCGGAATTCCCGCTCGATGTCGCGAAGCCGGCTGCGGGCTTCGGCCATCTCCGCCCGGAGCTCTGTAATCCGCTCTTCCAGACCGATTTCGCGGCCATCATCCGTAGCAGGAGGGCGGCCGGACAGCAGGGATTGTAATTCCGAATCGATTTCCGCTGCGCGCACCTCCAGAGCCGCTTGCTCCTCGGCATATTCAGCCTCCGCCGCCTCCCGCAGCGAGTCCACCCGAGTCATCGGGCGGGCGGACGAGGGCAGAGACCGAAGCTCCAGCAGGGCCGGATCGCCAACTGCCAGATCCACAAGGTTCAGAAGAAAGGCGGGATTGTCGGCCACGATCGACAGGCCGAAGGAGGGGTCATTGCGCAGGAAATAGGGATCGTCCAGCCAGTCCACATCCGCCAGAATCACGACATCAGCGGACTGCCGCGCCATCCCTGCCGACACTTCATCACCTGGGAAGGCTGCAGGAAAAAGGCCGCTCAGCCGCACGGCCAGGACGGGCGCGCGCCCGGCAGCCTCATAGTCGGACAGGAGGCTGGCCGGAGACGGATTTCCGGCTGCTGTATCCGTATCGATGATCGCGCCATCCTCACTCGTCCGGATCAGATAACGGACACCAACTCCATTCACCGGGCTGACCACCAGATGACCCGGTGAGCCGAAATTGATACCGCGCTGCAGGTCCGCCGTGGCCAGATCATCGTCGGCCAGCTCGGCCGGGCCCGCAGAGAACCAGAGCGGATAGTTTCGGATATCATTGCGGCCATTCTCGGTAATCTGAACCGGGAGGCCGAGCGCGCGGTCCATCGCCACCTCGCCAGAGGGCATCTCCACCCCCCAGGCCGAAAGCAGCGGTTCCAGTGTGGACGCGCGGCGCGCACCGGGCGGCGGCAGGCCATCAGGGCCTGGCCGGAATGCAGCCAGCGCGAGCGGGTCGAGGGCCAGGATCATCCGGCCACCACCGGCAACATAGCGGTCAAGCGCCCGCAATTGATCATCTGCCAGACGGGGCGGATGGATGATCAACAGGGCATCGACATCGGGCAGCTCCGAAAACCCGCTCGATATCCATTCGATCTCATAGGCCGCGCCGATCTCGTCAACAATGTGACTGGCGCGGGCTCCTATCATGCCGGGCTGTATGGGCAGGCTGGTCAGGACACCGACATGGCTTCTCTCTTGACGGGACAGCTCGGCCAGAGAGCGGCTCAGATCATATTCAAGAAGCGCTTCCCGCTCGGGCGCGAAATAGGCCAGCACCTGGCGGTCATCGACCGCATTCTCCGCCACCAGGCCGAAAAAAATTCGGTCGCCCTCACCGGCCGGAGCCGGAGCCAGCCCGGCCGCCAGCGCGGCATCCTCAGCGTCCGAATAGGGTTCGGGATCAATCTCGGTGAGAATGATCCGGCCCTCGGAAGCCACAGCATAACTTTCCAGCAGGCCGCGTACGCGTGCACCATAGCTCCGGACTGCCGGATAATCGGCCGCCGTGCGCCGCGAATAATAGAAGGTCCAGCGTACTGGTTCCTCGATCTCATTGACGATGGAACGGCTGCCCTCCGACAGGCGGTAAAGCCCCCCTTGCGTACTGTCCAGCCGGACATCCGACAGCAGCTGGGCGGCCAAAAGGTTGAGACCGCAAATCCCCGCCAGCACCGCCAGCAACAGGCTGAGCATATGCCAGCGGCGGCTCATCGCCCGGCCTCCCGGCTGGTCCCGATCAACAGCCCGCCAGCAGACACGCCGAGCGCGATGACAGACAGGAAATAGACGACGTCCGGCAATCCGACCACGCCGCGCTCAAAAGCAGAGAACCGCTCCAGCGCGCTGGCATAGGCGATCGCCTCGACGAGGAAAGCCGGGGCGGACCCCGAAAGCGTATCGGTGACCAGGGGCAAACCGGCCATGGTCAGGAGCAACGCAGCCAGCGCTGACAGGACAAAGGCCGTCACCTGGCTGCCCGAAGCGGCTGACAGCGCCTGACCGACGGCCAGATAGCTGCCCGCCAGAAGAAAGGCGCCGAAATAGGCAATGGCGATGGCCAGATTGTCCGGTTGACCGAGAAAGTTCACTGCCACCCACATCGGGAAGGTCGCAATCAGCGCTCCGCCCGCCACCGTCCACGCCGCCGCAAACTTGGCCAGCGCGACAGACGACAGGGAGACCGGCAGGCTGAGCAGGACTTCAAGCGTGCCGCGATCGCGTTCCTCGGCCCAGGCGCGCATGGCCAGCGCCGGCATCAATATCATCAGCAGCCAGGGCAGATAGGCAAAGAGCGGCGCAAGGTCGGCCCGGTTGGTGTCGAAGAAGCGGCCGATATTGAAGGCGAAGGCTGGTGCAGCAAACGCGAAGGCCGCCACGAATATATAGGCCAGCGGCGTCGTGAACCAGGCGCGCATCTCGCGCCTGTAGACCGCCATGAATCCCGGCGCGCCGACACTCATGATACCGCCTCCTCGGCCTGTGGCCGCGTCAGCATGCGGAAGGCATCGTCCAGCCGCCCGGTCCGGGCGTGGCTGGAAAACTCGTCGGGATCCTCATCGACCAGGATTTCCCCCTTGGCGATGACAATGACCCGGCTGCAAACCGCCGGCACTTCCTCGAGAATATGGGTAGAGACTATGATGGCCTTGTCGGCGGCCATCTCGCGGATCAGGGCCCGCACCTCATGCTTCTGATTGGGGTCGAGACCGTCGGTCGGCTCATCCAGCACCAGCAAGGGCGGATCATGGGCAATCGCAGCGGCCAGTGCCGCCCGCCGTTTATAGCCTTTCGACAGGGTTCCGATCTGCTGATTGCCGGCATCGCCCAGACGTGCACGCTCCAGCGCCAGCTCGCGGGCCTTGCGCAGCTTGCTGCCCGACCAGCCCCGGGCCTGCAGGCAGAAGCTGACAAACTCCCGCGGTGTCATGGTCCGGTAGGCCGGGGCTCCCTCGGGAAGATAGCCGATCAGTCTTTGTCCATTGCGGCGCTGGGTCAGCATGTCGAACTCGCCGACCCGGACCCGGCCCGCATCCGGTTCCAGACGGCCGGCAATCATGCGCATGACCGTGGTTTTGCCAGCCCCGTTGGGGCCCAGAAAGCCGAGCACCTCACCGGTTGCGAGATCGAAAGAAACCCGATCCACCGCCCGGCGGCGTCCAAATGTCTTCACCACGGCATCGACACTCAGCATGGCACGCGGCGGCGACCTCCATTCTCACGTAAAATACGGGAATAGCGATAACTTGCGTCGCGGCGCTTGGCCAGAAGCGTGTGCCGGTCAGAGTGAAGGAGGGGTGTCGGCCGGAGGCTGCATTGCTGCTGATCCGGGGGGCTGGGGGGGCTGTCTGAAACCTGGACCATGCAGCCTCGTTCTGCCGCCCGGCCGACGATTGAAGGCTCGTGTGAGGTTGGGGCCTTCCCAAGACCGAAATTTGACGGCTTTGTGGCGATGCGTGAATACTTCGTAAGAAACACCGGGGATTCGCCGCCCCGGCGCGATCAGAGGAGCCATGTTTCGCGTATGAGGGGAAATACCGGTTCGGCCCGCGCCATACCCGTCATGTTCGACCGCCCGGAGCTGGACGCCATCCTCAGAGTCTATGGCCGCCTCGTGATGAGCGGCGATTGCAAGGACTATGCGATTGATGGTCTGTCGGACCGCGCGGTCTTTTCGATCTTCCGCCGTGCCAGCGAGTTTCCGCTCTACCGGATCGAGAAAGTGCCTGCGAATGCCCGCAAGCAGGGGGCCTGGAAGATTATCGCGCCGGGCGGCGCCATACTGAAGCGCGGCCACGACCTTGCCAATCTGTTGAAATTCTTCGACAAGCGCCGCTTTCAGGTCATCGACTAGGCAAGAAAAAACCCCGGCCCAATGGACCGGGGTTTTATACTGAACGCTTCTGATCGATCTATTCGCGGCCGAGCAGCGACAGAATGATCTGGAAGATGTTGACGAAGGCCAGATAGAGGTTCAGCGCCCCCATATTGGTCATCACGGCCAGCGAACGCGTATCGCCCTGATAGGCGTAATAGGATGCTTTCAGGGTCTGGGTTTGCCAGGCAACGATGCCGGCCATCAGGCCCAGGAAGACGATCTGGATCAGCAGTTCGATGCCCTGCGACTGGAAGAAGAAGACATTCAGCAGGCTGATCGCAATGGCGCCCCATGCGGCCATGAAGAGGAAGGAGCCAATGCCGGAAAGGTTCCGCTTCGTCGTATAGCCCCACAGCGACAGACCGAGGAAAGCCGAGGCGGTGATGAAGAAAGCCTGGCCAATGGTCGTGAAGCTGACATTGATGGCCGTACCGCTGGCAGATGTCACTTCCATGCTGTTCTGGGCGATGAACACCCAGACGCTCAGCCCCATGCCGATCAACGTGACGATCGACCAGTAGAGCACGGCCGAGCCCATCGGCGACGGGCGGCGCATGAAGAACATCGAGCCCAGCAACAGGACGATCGGGCCGAACTGCACCACATAGAGCAGCGGCGTTCCGAGGACGAGCTGTGTCAGCGGGGCCACCGTACCCACGGCATAGGCCAGGGCGGCCGACAGGATGAGGCCCAGCCCCATCTTGTTGTAGACGCCCAGCATGAAGCTGCGCAGGCCCGCATCGACGGACATGTCCATCGTACCGGCAGCATTTCCATATCCACGATAGGTGTCGTTCATTTCAATTTCTTCCTTTCAACGCGAAGGGGGCTTGCGCGCAGATGCGCGAAACCCTTTGCGCAACAATATCGTCTTGCCCGGCCCGGCTGGCAAGGGGAGACGGGCGCACGCCGAATCCCCCTCTCTGGCGGAAAGGGTAGCCACAGCGATGAAATGCGGCATTGTGCACACCATGTCGCTTCGCCTGTTTGCCGCCCTTCCCGTGCCCCCGGACACTGCCCGGCGTCTGACAGCACTGCAAAAAGGCGTTCCCGACGCGAAATGGCGCCCGGCATCGGCCATGCATATTACGCTGCGCTTCTTTGGCGAGCTGGACGAAACCCGCGCCGAAGAGCTCGATCACGAGCTGGGGCAGATTCGCTGCAAGCCGTTCGAGATCGCGGTAAGGGGTTCGGGCAGTTTTGGCCGCGACGATCCGCACGCCATCTGGCTGGGGATAGAGCCTCATCCTTCGCTGAAATTGCTGGCGAGCGCCTGTGAGCGAGCCGCCCGCCGGGCCGGCCTGCCGCCGGAGCGGCGCAATTTCATCCCGCATGTGACCATGGCCTATCTGGGCCATACCGATCTGGAGCGCGTGAAGGCATTTGAACGGCGCAATGCCCTGTTCCGCAGTCCGGACTGGATTGCCGACCGCTTTTATCTCTACTCGTCATGGAAAGGCGGAAGAGGCGATAATCCGTATCAGATCGAGGCCGAATACCCGCTGGCCTAGATCCAGCGCCGTGTGCGCCGGCAATAGCTCTCATAGGCCTCGCCGAACATCTCGCGCATGGCGTGCTCTTCCGGGCGGATCTGCAAGCGGTTGAGCGTTACGATGAAAGCGGCAGGAGCAACCAGCGCCAGCAAGTCCTGTGACCAGGCAACGATACCGAACAGTCCAACCAGCATGCCCAGATACATCGGATTGCGGGTCCATTGGTAAATCCCGCTGGTCACGATGGCGCTGACCTTGTCCAGCTTCAGCGGATGGACCGTCGTCTTGTGCCGGTGAAATTCGCGGACGCCCAGCAAGGCGATCAACACGCCTGACAGGAACAGAAGGGTGGCGATCGGAAGCCGCGCCTCACCGAGCAGGAAATCCAGCGGTGAGAAGACGTCAATGCCGAAGACGATACCGATATAGAAGGTCAGGATGACAGGGGGCGGAATGATGGGCCGCATCGAGAACCCCTATTCTGCAACGTCAAAGACACCGCGAAGGACGGCCAGATCCCAGCTCTCGCCGGTGTGGTAAAGCCAGAAGATATCGCCGTAATCACTGGATGCCAGGCGCCCACTTTCGCAGGGCGTTCCCGCCAGGGTGGCTTCACCGGCTATCGCCGCCAGCCAGGTGCAGGTCGTATTGGAGTGCTCGGCCACAATCGTCCAGCGCGCATCCGAAGCAGCGGCCTCGGCAATCGCATCCTCGCGTGTACGCTCGGCTTCACCACCACCGCACATGCCGGGAGCGCGCGCAGCGGCGGCATGCTGAACAACATCGCCCGCAATAATGACCGTATCGACAGACCGGCAGGCCCCGGACGAATAGACCGCGTCAAAATCCGGCTCGCCCAACAGGGCGTCCAGCCGCTCGACCATCGCAATCCCGGCCTCGCCGAGCGGGCAGTCGAGCGCGTTGCACTCTTCGTAGACCTTCCGGGCGTGGCGTACGAGAAGGATGTGGCGGTCCGCCGCCCGGATCGCCGCCTGCTCATCAGCGCCAGCCAGCTCCAGAAGGCTCATGCGGTCAAAGCCCTCCACCGCGCGTGCGGAGACCGACATGATGACCCCGGCAAGGATCGTCACAACCGCGAACGCCGCTGTCCGCAACAGATCCACAGGAAGCGAAGCCAGGCCATCGAGGCGGCCGCTGGTTTTCTTGACCGGTTCCAAATTCAACTCCCGGGGGATGAGCAGGGGCTTTTAGCCCGCCTGCTTCCTGATGGCGAGAGTCGATCTCATGATAATGGGGTCAGAATGGGGCGGCGCGTCAGAAGCCGCTATTCAGCATGGGCTTGTGGCCATGGCGCCGTTTGAAGAGGGTGATCTCTTTCTGCGCTTCTTCATAGGGCGTTAGCGCCTCGGCATAGCAGAAATACTTCGCCCGTGGCCGCTCGATATTCGTCCGCGCCGACAATTCCGCGATATACTCGCTGAGCAGATCCTTGGTCCCGCCGATATAGATGATGTCGGTTTCCCGGTGCCCGGCCATCAGCGCATAGACGCCCGGCTGATCCTTCACCAGCGCCTTGTTCTCGCGCGTAATGGCAAACGGTTCCGACCATTGCAGCCCGCCGTTTGACTGCACGCGGGGCGGCGGACGCTTGTCGAGCGACGGTTCGGGAGCGCTGGCAGCAAAACCTGCCGCCCGCTGTCCTTGCGACGGTTTCGTTGTCGAAAGTCCCCGTTTTCCAAAGCCGGCCATCGAATAACGTCCAAAATCCGCTAGAGACGGATCAGGCTAGCCGTAAACGGTAAGCAGGAATTTAAAACGCTATGTCGAATTACACGTCGACTTCAGCTTCCAGCGCATGCGTCGTGATAAATTCGCGCCTCGGCTCAACCAGATCCCCCATCAGCTTGGTGAAGAGGTCGTCGGCCTCGGCCAGCTCCTCGATCCTCACCTGCAGCAGAGAGCGGGCTTCCGGGTCCATTGTGGTTTCCCACAACTGATCCTGGTTCATTTCACCCAGACCCTTATAGCGCTGGATTTTCATACCCTTGGCACCAGACGCCGTCACCGCATCCATCAACTGCCGGGGGGTGTGAATAATCGTCTCGCCGGACTTGGTGACAAAAGCAGCCGGGCCGGCAAAATCCTTGGCGATCGCCTTGGCGCGCTCCGAAAGGCGGCGGGCTTCCGGCGACTGCCGGAGTGAATCCTCCAGAATGGCGGTTTCGGTGACGCCGCGCACTTCACGCTTCAACACCAGGTGGCCGTCTTCGGATACAGCGCCGGACCAATTGTCCTCGCCTTCCTCGGCAAACCGGTTGAGGACGCTCGCGGCTGCCGCGGCGGCTTCCGCAGTGACATCCGGCACCAGCGCGCCTGCAAGCGCGGCCGCTTCAGCAGCAAAGACCGGGGCGCGCGCCGCCATCCGGTCCAGCGCCAGCTTCACCAGCCGGGCCTGCTCCACACGCTCGGCCAGGTCGGCTCCGGCAATCGTCGAACCATCGGCCAGCCGCAAAAGTGCATCCGAACAGCCTTCCTCGATCAGATAGCTGTCCATCTCGGCCTGATCCTTGATGTAACGCTCGGACCGTCCGCGCGAGACCTTGTAGAGCGGCGGCTGCGCAATATAGAGGTGGCCGCGCGTGATCAATTCCGGCATCTGCCGGTAGAAGAAGGTCAAGAGCAGGGTACGGATATGGGCGCCGTCGACATCGGCGTCGGTCATGATGATGACCTTGTGATAGCGCAGCTTGTCCATATCCAGCTGATCGCGTCCGATACCGGCGCCCAGCGCCGTAATCAGCGTGCCGACCTGTTCCGAGGACAGCATCTTGTCGAAACGCGCACGTTCCACATTCAAAATCTTGCCGCGCAGGGGCAAGACGGCCTGGAATTCGCGCGCCCGGCCCTGCTTGGCCGACCCTCCGGCGGAATCACCCTCGACGATGAAAAGCTCGGATTTTGCCGGGTCCTTTTCCTGACAATCCGCCAGCTTTCCGGGCAGGGACGCGATATCCAGCGCCGATTTCCGGCGCGTCAGCTCGCGCGCCTTGCGGGCCGCCTCGCGGGCAGCAGCCGCTTCGATGATCTTGGACACGATCAGCTTGGCTTCGTTCGGGTGCTCCTCGAACCAGTCCGAGAGCATCTCGTAACAGATACCCTCGACCGCCGGCCGCACTTCGGACGACACCAGCTTGTCCTTGGTCTGGGAGGAGAATTTCGGGTCCGGCACCTTCACCGAGAGAACGCAGGTCAGGCCTTCGCGGGCATCATCGCCGGTAATGGCGACCTTCGACTTCGCCGCCAGCCCGGTTGCTGTGGCATAGGTGTTGATCACGCGCGTCAGCGCCCCGCGGAACCCGGCAAGGTGCGTACCACCATCGCGCTGGGGAATGTTGTTGGTGAAGCAGAGAACATTCTCGTGATAACCATCATTCCATTCCAGCGCGGCCTCGACATTGACGCCGTCCCTGTCGCCGGAAATCAGCACCGGCGGCTTGAATATGGGCTGCTTGGCGCGGTCGAGATGCTCGACGAATGCGGCCACGCCGCCCTCATAGATCATCCGCTCCTCGAAGGGCTCGCTGTCTCGATCGTCCCGGAAAACAATCAGAACACCGGAGTTCAGGAAGGCCAGCTCACGCAGGCGGTGGATCAGCGTGTCACGCTTGAACTCGATATCTGAGAAAATCTGGTCCGAGGGCATGAAGCGGACCTCGGTGCCGGAAAGCGGCTTGCCATTTTCCCGCAACGGCGCATCGCCGACCACTTTCAGATCCTGTCCGTTTTCCGGATCACCCATCCGGAAACGCATCTCGTGGACTTTAGCCTTCCGCCAGATCCGCAGATCCAGCCATTCCGACAGCGCGTTCACCACGGAAACGCCGACGCCATGCAGACCGCCGGACACCTTGTAGGAATTCTGGTCGAACTTACCCCCGGCATGCAGCTGGGTCATGATCACCTGGGCAGCGGAAACGCCTTCTTCCTCGTGCATGTCGACGGGGATGCCGCGGCCATTGTCGGAAACGCTCGCCGAACCGTCCGCATGCAGTGTCACGGTCACCTTGTCGGCATGACCCGCCAGCGCCTCGTCAATGGCGTTATCGACCACCTCGTAGACCATGTGATGGAGGCCCGATCCGTCATCGGTATCACCGATATACATGCCGGGACGTTTGCGGACCGCATCCAGCCCTTTCAGGACCTTGATGGAGTCGGCGCCATATTCCTGATTCGTATTTTCTTCCATGCATTTAGTTTAGCCGAATCGGCTCACGAGCGCCATGGCTGCGCGGTGTTTTTGCGCTCCAGATTTACAATTGAATTCAGGTACTTGCAGGTACATGCCCGCGCCGTGCAGATCGCCGGCAAATCGGGCCGGAAAAAACGCCGGTTCAGCGGAGAATCAACATCACGGCAATGCCCAGCATGACCAGCGCAATCAGGCCGTCCGCCCAGCGCTTGATCCCCTTCGCCTGTAGCCAGTTCCGGGCTCTGTGAGCCAGCCCGACATGAACGCTGGCGCCGACGACATACATGGCCAGCATGATACCCACCATGACCAGATAGGACGCCAGATTGATCTGTGAGAGGTCAAAGAAACTCGGCAGCAGGGTCAGATAGAAGACGATCGGCTTGGGATTGGTCAGCGGCATGGCCACCCCCGCCGCATAGGTCGCAGCCAAACCCAGATGCGTCGGCTTTTTCATTTTCAGTGCCGCCGGATTCCGGAAGGAATCAAAGGACTTCCAGGCAAACCAGAGCAGAATGCCGACGCCGATCACCTTGAAGACCCAGCCTGCCGGCCCGACGCGGTCAGCCACAGCTGTCAGACCGGTCACTGCGATGGTGAACCAGAAAATATCCCCGGTGATGATCCCGCCACCATAGACAAAGCCGTGGACCGGCCCGTCATCCAGAGTGCGGGCAACCATGGTTATATTGCCAGGGCCCGGCGAAAAGAACAGGATCAGCAACGCCCCTGCAAACAGGAAATAGCTTTCAATCGGCATGCCGGGCGATCTAGTCCGAAACCCGGCCCTGATCGACCGCAAATTGCTGTGCGCGATCACCAAAGGCCGTAAACAGGCCCGCCTCTACCCCGGTCAGCCAGGCTTGGGCGCCGAGCGCCAGAATCGCTTCCGCCAGACCTTCGCGGCGGCGTTCATCCAGATGGGCACAGGCCTCGTCCAGCAACAGCAAGGGCATGCGCTGCCCCCGGTCCGCCAGCGATCGCGCCTGCGCGAGAACGAGACGGATGATCAGCGCTTTCTGCTCACCGGTCGAGCATCGGCCGGCGTCCTGGTCCTTCTCGCGGTGGCGCGCCGTCAGATCACTCCTGTGCGGCCCTGCGGTCAGTGTCCGCCCCGCGGCCGCATCGTGGTCCCGGCCTGACGCAAACGCCAGAGCAAGTTGATCTTCCGCTGCGCGCAATTCGGCCCCGCCGGCCAGTGCCGCTTCGATCGTGCCGTTCAGCGCCAGGTCGGCCTTCGGGAAAATACCGTCATCAGCCGCATCAATCGCTGCCTGCAGGCGGGACAGCGCGGTCAGCCGCCCCGCGGCCAGCGCCACGCCATGCCCCGCCAGATCGGTTTCCAGTGCGTCCAGCCAGGCTGGATCCGCCCGGCCCTTGTCGAGCAGGCGCTGGCGGCGTGACCGCAGCTTTTCATAGGCGTTCAGAGCGTCACCATGCGACGGCTCGGCGGCGGCGACCAGCCGGTCGAAGAATTTCAGCCGGTCAGCGCGCGGCCCGGCAAACAGCCGGTCATGCTCCGGCAACAGCACGATCATCGGTAGCAGGGCGGCGAGCTCTGCGCGCGAGGCCGGTTTGCCATTCATCCGTGTCTGGCGTCGGTCCCCTTCGAGAAGGCCGGAGGCGAGACTGGAAACATCCTCTGTTTCATCCGGCACTTCGGCGTAGACGGCCCATGCTGGAGCGATCTCGTCACCGGCCCGGCGCAAGGGTTCATCACTCTCGGCCCCGCGAAGTCCTCTTCCGGGCGCCAACAGCGAGATGGCTTCAAGAATATTGGTTTTGCCCGATCCGTTCGGCCCGGCCAGGCAGACCGGCCGGGCATCGACGTCGAGATCGAGCGTATCGAAATTGCGGAAATCGGTCAGCCGCAATCGGGAGAGCGCGGCAGGTGTCATCGCCAGCCCGGGCCGGCGCCTATACGCGCAGCGGCATCAGCACGTAAAGCGAATCCGCATCGCCGGAATCTGTGACAAGAGTCGGCGAGGCCGGATCCGCAAAGTGCAGGCGCGCCTCATCGCCTTCAATCTGACCGGCGACATCAAGGATGTAGCGGGCATTGAAGCCAATGGCGAAGCCGGTTTCCTTGCTGTCGACCGGCACTTCCTCGGTGGCCTGACCGGATTCCGGATTGTTGACCGCAAGAGTCAGCGTGCCATCGTCCAGCGACAGCTTCACAGAGCGTGACTTCTCGATCGAGATCGTCGCCACACGATCAACCGCTTCGGCAAAACGCTTATTGTCCACCGACATCAGCTTCTCATTACCGCGCGGGATCACGCGCTCATAATCCGGGAAGGAGCCATCGATCAGCTTGGAGGTCAGGACCGCCCGGCCAAAGCCAAAGCGGATCTTGCCGTCCGAGACCGAAATCTGGACATCATCATCGGCGTCTTCGAGCAGGCGCCGCGCTTCCTGTACCGTCTTGCGCGGCACGATGACCGCCGGCATGCCAGCGGCACCGTCCGGAAGGTCGCATTCCGACAGCGCCAGCCGGTGACCGTCCGTGGCCACAGCGCGCAATGTCTTGCGGCCTTTTTCATCGGCGGCGTGCAGATGAATACCGTTGAGGTAATAGCGCGTCTCTTCGGTCGAAATCGCAAAACGCGTCTTGTCGATCAGGCGCGCCAGCGCGTCGGTTTCGAGGGCGAAGGAATGCTGCAGATCCTCGGCCGGCATCATCGGGAAATCACCCGGCGGCAGGGATGGCAATGAGAAGCTGGACCGGCCGGCCTTCAGGCTGAGCCGCGGATCATCGCCATCCAGTTCCAGGGTCACGTCTGCGCCCTCGGGAAGCTTGCGGGCGATTTCATAGAGTGTGTGAGCTGGCGCCGTGGCCATGCCCTCGCGATCGACATGCGCGGCTGCGCTCTCCTGGATCTCGATGTCGAGATCGGTCGCGGCAAAGCTGGCACCATTGGAACCGGCCGTGATCAGAACATTCGACAGGATCGGGATCGTGTTCCGCCGTTCAACAACCGCCTGGACGTGGCCAAGAGCCTTGAGCAGAGCTGCGCGTTCGATCGTGAGTTTCATGTCTTATCCGTGTCCCGTCGCTTGCGCCGGGGTCAGGGTCATTTGCGATAAAGGTAGGAATCGCCTCTCCCCGGGGCTAGGAGCATAGCGAAATTTTCTCAAACGCAATACGCCCCGGCCCGCCCGATTGCAGCGGGCCGGAACGTCTCTGAAATCAGCCGCGGATTTCCCGCGAAAGGCTTTCGATCTCGTCTTTCACCGGGTCGCCGGCAGCGATCATGTCCGTGATCTTGTTGACGGCATGGATCACCGTCGAGTGATCACGGTCCCCGAAGCGGCGTCCGATATCCGGGAGCGAGCGCGTCGTCATGGTCTTGGCCAGATACATCGCCACATGGCGTGGCTTGACCACAGTCTTGGTGCGGCGCTTGGAGAGAATGTCCGAGACTTTCACACCGAAACGATCCGCCACCGTCTTCTGGATCAGATCGACCGTCACCCGGCGCTCCGAGACGATGGACAATTCGCGCAGCGCGGCCTCGACAGCCTCCATGGTCACCGGACGGCCCAGCAGCGCCGTGCGGCCAATGACATTATTGAGCACTCCCTCCAGTTCGCGAGCACTCGCCGTCATCCGGGCAGCAAGGAAATCACGCACAGTTTCCGGAACATGGAGTTCGGGATAGTGCGTGCTGGCCTGGGCGATCTTGCAGTCGAGAATCTTGCGGCGCAAATCCAGGTCCGGCTTGCGCAGCTCGCAGGCAAAGCCGCCTTTCAGCAGTGATGCCAGACGCGGGTCGGAGACGTTCAGATCAGCCGGCGCCTTGTGCGAGGCCAGGATCACCTGCTTTTCGTCAGCGATCAGCGAGGCCACCGTATGCAGGAATTCATCCTCTGTCTTCGGCTTGCCGGCAATGAAATGGACATCGTCGATCAACAGCACATCCACGCGCCGCACGGATTCCTTGAAGCTGATCGTGTCCTTCTTGCGCATGGCGCTGACAAAACCGGACAGGAATTCCTCAGCAGTAAGATAGAGCGATTTGCGGCGCGACTGGCCGAGCTCGACCGAATGGGCAATGGCATTGAGAAGATGCGTCTTGCCGACACCGTAATCGCCATAGAAGAAAACCGGATTGAAGGGCGACGGCGAGGCGTTGAGGATAGACCGCGCAGCCGCCGACGCCATTTCATTCGACGGACCCACCATGAAGGTATCGAAGGTGAAGCGCTCATTGACCGCGCGCACCTCGGCATCATTGGCGGAGGGGTCAGCAGCCGGGCCCACCAGAGCCGGCTTTGCAGCAACCGGCCCGGCCGGCGCCAGGTCTTCCTCGGCCAC
Source organism: Hyphobacterium lacteum (assembly GCF_036330345.1). Lineage (NCBI taxonomy): Bacteria > Pseudomonadati > Pseudomonadota > Alphaproteobacteria > Maricaulales > Maricaulaceae > Hyphobacterium > Hyphobacterium lacteum. Next base: position 252,533 of record NZ_JAZDRP010000005.1, on the reverse strand, counting down.
CAGACGGATCGCTCTGCCCGTCGGATCATGCTGGGCCCAGAGCGCTCTCAGCCGGGCGCCTGCATGGTCATCGACCCAGTCCCGGTAGAACCGGTTGGGAGCGATGACCGTAAGGCCGCCATCGGCTTCCTCGCGGACCCGCAAACGCGCCATATTCGACGAAAAAACCGTCTCTCCATACTCTCGGCGCAGGTGAGCTCTCACCTCACGCCAGACACCCCCCGGAGCCGTCATTTCAATTGCATTTTCCCGTGAGTTAATTGCATTACCGGACGTTACCGACATGTCCCCCGACACCCTCTTATTGGGCCAGCCTTATTCAGCCAAGCCATTGTTATTTCAGGCAAATAGATACCATCCGCCGGCCGCATACACGGTCGCCACCAGCGCTGGTCATTTATCCGCATGGGGATGAACGCCTGAAGCCCGTAGACTACTCAGCGGCCCCGTCCGGTCAACATAACTTTAGACCCGAATCAGGTGATTCTTCCCTTGACACGAGAAAATCCGTGAAAGGATAGGAATTTGGCATCTGCATGTTTTTTTGATGCGCTGCAGCAGACCAAATTGGCTCAAAAATCCATTCCCGGAGCGGTCACGAAAAACGCCCGCTGTCGATGACAACGGGCGTTTCGGAATTTCACTTTTTGATGCCGGAACTTAGGCAGACATCGCTTTCACGCGAGCCGACATGCGGGAGATTTTCCGCGATGCCGTGTTCTTGTGGAACACACCCTTGTTGACCGCGCGCATCATTTCCGACTCTGCTTTGACCAGGGCGTCCCGCGCCTTGCCATTGTCGCCGGCAGCGATCGCTGCATCGACCTTCTTGATGAAGGTGCGCACGCGCGAGCGGCGCGATTTGTTGATCGCGGTGCGGCGGGCAATCTTGCGCACCATTTTCTTTGCCGAGGCTGTGTTCGCCATGAAGCCAGTTCCGTTATTTCGTTCAAATTCTTAATCGCTGCGCCCGTTGCCGGGATCGCGCGTGAGGCGGGGCGTATACTCGCCCCCGCCGCGCGCGTCAACACTTGCTGCGCGCTTATTTGTGCTTGAAGTGCGCCGCCCGCTTTTCGGCAAACGCCGCCATGCCCTCGCTCTGGTCTTCCGTTGCGAATTGCGATTGGAAAACACGGCGTTCCCAACGCACGCCCTCACTCAGACCCAGCTCAAAGGAGCGGTTGATGGCCTCCTTGGTCATCATCGCGATCGGCAGGGACTTCGAGGCGATGGTTTCCGCCGCATCCATGGCCGCACTCAACAGGTCATCAGCCGGAACAATACGGCTGACCAGCCCCGCCCGCTCGGCTTCCTTGGCATCCATCATCCGGCCGGTCAGGCACAGATCCATCGCCTTGGCCTTGCTGATCGCACGCGGCAGGCGCTGGGTGCCACCCGCCCCCGGCATTACACCGAGATTGATTTCAGGCTGACCGAATTTGGCGGTTTCCGAAGCAATGATGAAATCACACATCATGGCAATTTCGCAGCCACCGCCCAGAGCATAGCCGGAAACCGCGGCAATGATCGGCTTGCGGAAGCGCGCCACGGATTCCCATGTCTTTTCGAACGGGTCGTCCATGTAGAGGCTGACAAAGTCCTGGCTCTGCAATTCCTTGATGTCGGCACCAGCCGCAAAAGCTTTTTTGGAACCCGTCAGGACGACACAGCCGATTTCGCCGTCGGATTCGAATTTTGCCAGCGCGTCAGCCAGTTCGGTTGTCAGAGCATCACACAAAGCGTTGAGCGCCTCCGGCCGGTCAAGCGTGATCACACCAACGCGGCCTTCGGTTTTCACCTGGATGGTCTTGTAGCCCACGAAAGGCCTCCTTCAGAACGCAGCCAAGGGCTGCCGGGTCATAAGCGCGCCGCTATAACGCAAACGGACAGCGGGGTCACCACCCCTTGCCCGGTTGCTGAAAGTTTGACGCGAAAAGAGTTACGGACCGGCGACAGTAATGCCGCGGTCCCGCAGGAGCGAGATCACGCCCTGCTCACCCGGCAAGTGCCCCGAACCCACTGCGATGAAAATCGTGCCCGATCCGGCAAGCATGTCCTCGATCTCCTCTGCCCATCGCTCATTGCGCTGGACGATGATGACATCATGCACGTGAGGCGCGTCTGCGCGCATCTGGGCATTCATGACATTATCGATCGTCGACTGGTCGCCGTTGGCCCATGCCGTCACCAGCGAGTCCAGTTGATCCGGACCAGCTTCGAGATCCGATACTGTTTGCTCCAGCAGCTCAAGTTCGATCTCAGGCGGAAGGTTGGCAAAAAAACCGACCTGCTCCTCAACCGTTTCGAAATAGGCCAGCGTTTTCCCCGCTTCACTGGCCAGCGGCCACAAAGTGGATTCAACGCCAGAATTGGGATCATAACCGGCTGCTTGGATGAATCCGACCCCGAGCGTCACCGATGCAAGCCACGGCCTGACGGTTTCGAGCTGCGCTGCAGACAGACCAGCACGCGGCGCAAAGCGTTCAATCCGGGCCCACGTGTCTTCACTGACCAGCGAGGACAGTGTCACTCCTGCCGGGTTGGCGGCATTCATAAGAAGCGCGCTGCGCATCGACGCGGCCTGCTCCGGATCGTTCACAGGCGCTTCGAAATAGACCGTATCCGCGCTTTCGAACGCCTCCATGATCTCCTCGCTCTGCCAGTCCAGGCCAGGCCGCAGGATATGAACCGTGCCGAAGATATAGATGTCGCTGTCCTCGTCCTCGATGTGCCAGAGCGAGGGGTCGGCAAAGGCCGTGCCCGCCAGAAGCGCGGTCGCGATCAGCCCGCTGCCAAGTGTCCTGATGAAATTCATGCTCATTCCGTTTCCTGTCCTTCGGTGCCTCGACCAGATGGCACTTTTTATTCTGAACCCGGGCTGACTTGAAAACCGGGACTGCGCAGGCGCCGGTCTCTCCTATCGCTGACAAACAGGGCAGAAAAAGGTCGAGCGGCCGGACTGCACGATCCGCCGGATCTGCCCGCCACAGCCTGCCTTGCGGCAATCCTCACCCTCGCGGCCATAAACAAGGAAGCTGTGCTGGAAATAGCCCAGCTCACTATTGGCCGAGGCAAAATCCTTGAGGCTGGAGCCGCCGGCCATAATCGCCTCATCAATGACATTGCGGACCGCCAGCGCCAGCCGCTCGGCACGCTCGGGGCCCACGCTCCGTGCCTTGCGGCGCGGCGACAGGCCGGACCGGTGCAAGGCTTCACACACATAGATATTGCCCAGCCCGGCAACCACATGCTGGTCGAGCAATGCGGCCTTCAGGGGCGCCGCCTTTCCTGCCAGCCTTTCCCGAAGAAAGGGGGCCGAGAACGCATTGGAATTGGGTTCCGGGCCGAGATCCCGAAGGAAAGGCACGGCGTCCTCCTTCCCGGTCGGAAACATCACCATGAAACCGAAGCGCCGCGGATCGTTGAAGACGATACGGGCACCCCCGTCCATGTCGAAGACAGCGTGGTCATGCTTTTCATGCGTCGGTGGCGCATGAACAAACTCGCCCGGCTTCAGGGCCTTCTGACCTGCATGGATCGTATACCGGCCGGACATGCCAAGGTGCGAGAGCAGCGTCTCGCCACCGGACAGGCGGAACAGCAGATATTTGGCGCGCCGTTCAAGGCGCTCGACAATCTGCCCGGTCAACCGCTCGGAAAATCGCTCGGGAAACGGAAAGCGCAGATCCGGACGCCGGTTTTCGGCATGCAGGATGCGCCGCCCCGTCATGACGGGCTCAAGCCCGCGCCGGACAGTTTCAACTTCAGGAAGCTCGGGCATGATGTCGCGCTGGTGAAGCCATGATCATTGCCCTATTGTCCGCCACGATGACCGACACGCAATCAGAAACCACATCCTTCGGCTTTCGCGACGTGCCGAAAACCGAGAAGGCCTCGCTGGTGCGCGGCGTTTTCGACCGTTCGGCCCGCCGCTACGACCTGATGAACGATCTGATGTCTCTGGGTATCCACCGGGCCTGGAAGGACATGACAATCGAGCGCGCCAACCCGCAACCGGGTGAGGTTCTGATCGATGTGGCCGGCGGCACCGGCGATCTGGCTCGCGCTTTCGTGGCCAAGGCGGAAAAACGCCGTAAGACACGCAGTGGCGGTCCCGCCCGCGCCATCGTCTGTGACATCAATGAGCAAATGCTGCTGGCGGGGCTGAAACGCGGCGATGCGGCCCATCTCGATTGGGCGGTCGGCAATGCCGAATTTCTGCCGTTCGAGGACAATACGGCCGATTGTGTCACCATCGCCTTCGGCATCCGGAACGTGACCAACCGCGTCACCGCGTTGAAAGAGATGCGCCGCGTGCTCAAGCCCGCCGGCCGTTTCCTGTGCCTGGAATTTTCCCGGCCCACGACGCGCGCACTGGAACGCATCTATGATGCCTGGTCGTTCAACGCGATTCCGGTTCTTGGCGAGGCCATCGCGAAGGATCGCGACAGCTATCAGTATCTGGTCGAATCCATCCGCCGCTTCCCCAACCAGGACGCTTTTGCTGATGAGCTGAGAGAGGCCGGCTTCGGGCAGGTTTCGGTGACCAATTATTCCGGCGGCATCGCAGCCCTGCACACCGGCTGGAAAATCTGATCCCGTGCGACCGCATACCACGCTCGCCAAGGCCGCAACCGCGCACTAAACCCTCCCAATCATGTTGAGAACACTCGCCTCTCTAGGTCGTCTGGGCCGCGCCGGCTTCATGCTGGCGCGCTATGACGCCATTTTCCCGCGCGAGTATCAGGACAAATTCCCGCCTTCGCTGAAAGCCTTTGCGGCGCTCACGCGCCTGTTCTCGAAGCGCGGTGAGGCCGACAATCCGGGTGAACGTCTGGCCCGGGCGTTGGAAAAGCTGGGACCGACCTATGTGAAATTCGGCCAGGTGCTGGCTACCCGCGCCGATGTGGTTGGCGAGCGGTTTGCCCGGGGTCTGTCACGCCTGCAGGACCAGATGCCGCCGTTCGATCAGGCCGTGGCCGTCACCACGCTGGAGCGCGAGCTGGGCGGCGCGCTGTCGGCCAGCTTCAAAAGCTTTGGAGAACCGGTCAACGCGGCCTCGGTTGCGCAGGTCCACAAGGCGGTCACCACGGATGGCCAGACCGTCGCCGTAAAGATATTGCGGCCCGGGATCGAAAGGCGGCTGGCCAAAGACATCCGCGCGATGCGACTGGGTGCCGCCCTCGTCCAGAAGCTGGTCCCGGCCGCCAAACGGCTCGAGCCTGTCAAATTTGTTGAAACCGTGGCCCGCGCGACCGAGCTGGAGACCGATCTCCGGCTCGAAGCGGCGGCGGCCAGCGAGTTGGCCGAAGCGGCGGCCTATGCCGAGAATTTCCGGGTTCCGGCCGTCAACTGGGAACGCTCGGCCAAGCGGGTTCTGACAACGGAATGGATCGACGGCATTCCGCTCACCGATATCGACGGCATCGACAAGGCCGGCATTGACCGGGACGCGCTGGCGGTGACGCTGACCCGCGCTTTCCTGACCTGTGCACTGGAAACCGGCGTCTTCCATGCCGACATGCATGCCGGGAACCTGTTTGCGGACCGGGACGGTAATCTCTGGGCCGTCGATTTCGGCATTATGGGCCGGATCGGCAAGTCGGAACGCCGCTTCCTGGCGATGATCCTGCACGGCTTTCTGACCCGCGATTATGCCGGGGCGGCCCAAGCTCATTTCGATGCCGGTTATGTGCCGCAGCGCCATTCGATAGAGGATTTCGCCTCGGCCCTTCGCGCTGTCGGCGAACCGATATTCGGCAAGCGGGCAGACGAGGTTCCGATGAGCCGTGTGCTGCTGCAGCTGTTCGAGATCACCGATCTTTTCGACATGCATTTGCGGCCTGAACTGGTCCTCCTGCAGAAAACAATGGTCCAGTCCGAAGGTGTCGCCCGCCAGCTCAACCCGCAACACGACATGTGGACGGCGTCCGCGCCTGTGGTCGAAAAATGGATGCGGCGCGAGCTCGGCCCGGAAGGCGTCGCGGCCGACTTTGTGGCGGATGTGAAGCGCCTGCGCGACAGCGCCCGCAAACTGCCCGGCGCGATTGATGACTGGGCCGAAGCCGGTGCCCGGCTGCGCTCGGGCGAGGTCCGGCTGGACACTGAAAGCCTTGACCGGCTGGCCGGCCGCCAGCGCGAGGGCCGCATCTGGCGCTGGCTGGGCTATGGCGTTCTGGCGGTGGCCGCCGGTGGTGCCGGCGCCGCGCTATACGGCCTGTTCTAGAGCGCCAGCGCGAAGTTCACCCACATCACGACCAGAATGATGGCGGAAATCCTGTGGACCAGGAAGCGCAACCCCATCGTGTTGACGGTGATATGGATCAGCGTGTGCAGATAGCGCAGCGCCACATAGGCCCAGGCCAGCATCAGCTGCAGGCCTGACACCTCGACATTTCCGGCGAGATGCAAGGCGACAAGCGCGTAGAAAAGGACCGGCATCTCGGTCAGATTGACGAAATTCCGGCCGATATTGCCAATATAGGCAGGCGGAGGCGTACCGGTCTTGGTCAGAGAATATTCGGCGGAGAGATCGCCCTTGGCGTTGGCAATGATGCCAACCACGGTCAGCAGAAAATAGACAAACAGGGTCAGCCCTGCGAGCGCTGCAGCGGCAAGAAGTATGGATGGCATTTTCCCCTCCCGGAACAATGATCGTCAAAGGCTAGCGCGCTTTGCCCTCCCCTCGCGAGCAAATTCGCGCTAGGACGCGGGCAATGGAGAACAAGATGGCGGACACAAGCGTCCTTTTGATCATTGGTGGCGGCATTGCGGCCTACAAATCGCTGGAGCTGATCCGCGAGCTGAAACGCCGCGGGATCGGGGTGCGCTGCATCCTGACGCGTGCTGGCGAGCAGTTCGTCACGCCGCTAAGCGTCGCCGCCCTGTCCGGCGAGAAAGCCTATACGGATCTGTTCTCGCTGACCGATGAGGTCGAGATGGGGCATATCGAATTGTCCCGCTCGGCCGATCTGGTGGTTGTTGCTCCGGCTACGGCCAATCTCATGGGCAAATGCGCCAACGGCCTGGCCGATGATCTGGCCTCGACGGCGCTTCTGGCGACCGACAAGCCGGTCCTGATGGCCCCGGCCATGAATGTGCGCATGTGGGAACACGCAGCCGTCCGGCGAAACGCGGCAACGCTGAAAGCTGACGGCGTGGAGCTGATCGGCCCGGATGAAGGCGAGATGGCCTGCGGGGAGTTCGGCCCCGGCCGCATGGCCGAACCCGCGGCGATTGCCGACGCCATTGAAGGGCGGCTTTCGCGGACATCGGCATGAGCGCCTTGCAGGGCAAGAGCATCGTCGTGACCGCCGGTCCCACGATCGAGCCGATCGATCCGGTACGCTTTCTCTCCAATCGCTCCAGCGGAAAGCAGGGCTATCTGATCGCCGAAGCGCTCGCTGCGGGGGGCGCCAACGTCAGACTGATCTCCGGTCCGACCTGCCTTCCCTGCCCGAACGGCGTTGAACGGATTGATGTCGAAACCGCTCTGGACATGCTGGCCGCTGTTGAAACCGCTCTGCCTGCCGATGCCTTTATCGCCGTCGCCGCGGTGGCTGACTGGCGTCCTGCCAGCAAGCAGGCCCGAAAGGCCGAGAAAGCCGCACAGGGCGCCTCGCTCGACCTCGTCGAAAATCCGGACATCCTCGCCACCATCGCACAGCGGGAAAATGACCGGCCCGCGCTCGTGATCGGCTTTGCCGCCGAAACCCATGATATGCTGGACCGCGCGCGTGCGAAGCGGCTTCGGAAAGGCTGTGACTGGATCATCGCCAATGATGTCTCCGGCGATGTGATGGGCGGTGACGAGAATGCCGCATGGCTCATCGGCCAAACGCACGAAACCGAATGGAAACGCGCCCCGAAGAAGACAATTGCGGAAAACCTTGCCGCAGCCATGGACGCGCATTTCTCCAGCCGCTAGGCAGGGTCAAACGGGGAGAAAATCCATGAGTGTGATCGTCCAGGTCTCGCCGCTGCCGCATTTTTCCGGGCTTGAAATGCCGAAATACCAGACCGCTGCCAGCGCCGGTCTGGACCTGCCCGCGGCAGTTGAAGACAACGCGCCCGTCATTCTTCAGCCGGGCGAATGGCAACTGATCCCGACAGGGCTCGCTATCGCCCTGCCCGACGGTTATGAGGCACAGATCCGGCCGCGCTCCGGCCTGGCCGCCAAGAAGGGCATCTCCATCGTCAATTCACCGGGCACGGTGGATGCGGATTATCGCGGCGAGGTGAAGGTCAATCTGATCAATCACGGCAGCGAGCCTTTCGAGATCCGCCGCGGCGAACGCATCGCCCAGATGGTCGTCGCTCCGGTCACCCAGATCGAATGGGCCCCTGTCGCCAGACTCAGCGAGACGGAACGGGGCACGGGCGGTTTCGGCTCAACCGGCGTCTAGATCAACGCGTCATGGCAATAGGCCGAGACATCATTGATCCGCGGGTCAATGACCAGATCGCGCGGACGCAGCGGCCGGGACAGCTTCAGCCCTTCCATCGACCTTGCCCGTGACAACGCCACATAGGCCTGCCCGTGCGCAAACATGCCGCGTGAGAAATCTATATAGACCCGGTCCAGCGTCAGTCCCTGCGCCTTGTGGACCGTCATCGCCCAGGCCAGCCGCAGGGGCAGCTGCTTGAACGCGCCGACCACGGATTTGTCGATCGATTTCTTCGCCGCATCGTAATTGTAGGAATAGCGCTCCCAGGCCGCCGGTTCGACGCGGTGTGTGTCCTCGGCGACGCGCACCCGGACCGCATCCTTCTCCAGCTCCGCCACGACACCCATTGTCCCGTTTACCCAGCGCCCGTTCGGATCATTGCGGATCATCATCACCCTCGCACCGGGCTTGAGGATGAGCGGGTCCTCCGTCGGGAAAAGACGGGGATCGAACTGGCCTTCCGTCCTGGATGAGTAGGCCGAGATATCGCCCGGCAGTGCGGCCAGCCGCGCGGCATTGATGTCGTGCGCGGCCTGATTGGTCGGGGTCAGCACGACATGGCTGCCGCTGGCGTCGAACCCGGTCGCCTGGGTCACACAGGCATTCAGCAAACCCGCCTCACGCTCGCCGACCCGGCCCTCACGGACCGCCGCCAGGATGTCGATGAAATCCGGGTCCGACTGGCGGAAGACCGTATCCAGCTCCAGCCGCAGAAATCCGGCCTCGCGAAAGCCCGGCGCATTGAAAAAGAACGGCCCGCCGAACATCTCGTCCAGATACTGGGCAATCTGCCCGTCCACCACGGGCGGCAATTGGGCGAGGTCTCCGACGACGATCATCCTCACCCCGCCAAAGGGCTCCGAGGAATCGCGGTGAAGGCGCAGCGAATGGTCAATCGCGGCCATCATGTCGGCGCGCACCATGGAGATCTCGTCAATTACCAGCGTCTCGATTTCATTGAGCACGCGGGCATGGCGCAGGCGCTTGACGTCATGGGGTTCGATCAGACGCGGCGGAAAGCGGAAAAACGAGTGGATGGTCTGACCGCCGGCGTTCATCGCTGCCACGCCGGTCGGCGCCACGACGGCGGCACGCCCGCCCCCCTGTTCGAGAAAGCGGCGCAGGAGGGTGGTTTTGCCGGTGCCCGCCCGCCCGGTGAGAAAAATGTGGGCGCGCCCGGTGGTCAGCAGATCAAGGGCAGCTTGCGTGGTATCGGACTGGGCGGCGGGAAGGGACATGAGCGCACACTGACCTGTTTGCTGAAAAACCGCCATAGGCAGGATGCGGCCGCAATGCTAACCGGAAGCCATGGAAGATGAAGAGATCGAGCGCTATGCACGCCATCTGGTCCTGAAGGAAATCGGAGGACCGGGTCAGCAGCGTCTGAAAGCCTCTCACATTGTCATTATCGGGGCCGGCGGACTGGGCGGTCCGGCAGCGCTCTATCTGGCCGCAGCCGGCATTGGCCGGATCACCCTGATTGATCCCGATGTCGTCAGCCTCGACAATCTCCAGCGCCAGATCCAGTTCACCACCGCCGATATCGGCCAGCCCAAGGCAGCAGCGGCGGGCGATCATCTGTCCAATCTGAATCCGCATGGAAAGATCATCTCAGTGCGCGAGGCCATCGATGCGGAAAATGCTGGTCATTGGCTGGCCGATGCCGACATCGTCCTCGATGGTTGCGATAATTTCGAAACCCGTTTTGCGGTAAATGCGGCCTGCCATGTCCTGGGCAAGCCTCTGGTTTCCGGTGCCGTCGGCCGCTGGAGCGGTCAAGTTGGCCTGTTTGCGTCAGGCACCGACAGGAACCAGCCCTGTTATCAGTGCTTTGTGCCCGCCATGCCGCCAGACGCCGAGACATGCGAGCGTGTTGGAGTCGTCGGGGCGCTGACCGGCATTGCCGGCTCGATGATGGCGCTGGAGGCGATCAAATGGATCACCGGCGCCGGCACCCCGCTGACCGGGCGGCTCTGGCTTTATGACGGGCTGGCCGGCACCAGCCGGACCCTGAAAATTACCAAAGACCCAGCCTGCCCGGTTTGTGGTTAGTCGGTCGATGCCTCTTCCAGCACACTGACCGCGCCTTTGACGGATTCGACAATCTCGACGTCCGGGAAGAGCTCCTCCGGGAAAATCGGCTCATTGCTGAACCGGTCGGGGCCAATAGTCCGGTCAAATAATTCGGTGGACTGGGTCAGAATCGATCGCAGCAAGCCGGTCCGGTTGAAGGAGTGGCCACCATCACTGAAAATCTGGAAATGATATTCGGCTCCGGCTTCCTCAAGCGCATCGGCCATCATGCGAGAATGCTCGAAAGGCACGATGGGGTCGTCCGTGCTATGAACCAGCAGGACCGGCATCGTCATCCGGTCCGCCAGATTGACGGGCGAGACCCAGAACAGCCGGTCACGATCGGTCTGTGTGTTGCCGATGGCCTCCTGCCAGTACTCGTGTGCGTCCTCGTCGACATCCTCCCAATGATCGACAAACCCGATGAGATCGGTGACGGCGGCTCCGGCAAACACGCATTGATAGAGGTCCGGGCGCTGGGCTCCGCCAACCAGCGCGGCATATCCGCCATAGCTGAAGCCGGCAATGCATATCCTGTCGGGCGCCACTCTTCCCTGATCGATCAATGACTGGACAGCATCATCAAGATCTCTCTGCATGCGGTCGCCCCAGGCACCGTAACCAGATTCCGCAAAGGCGCGGCCATAGCCCGACGAGCCCCGGAAATTCGGCTGCAACACCGCATAACCCTGCGAAGCATAATATTGCGCGAACAGGTCAAAATCGTAGATATCACGCATTTCCGGGCCGCCATGAGGCAGCAGAACCAGCGGTGTCGCCGGCCCCATCCCGCGCCGGGGGCGTGTCAGATAGGCGGTCAGCTGCAGCCCGTCCGAGGCCTGGTATCTGAGGATCTCGACGTCGTGCAGGACATCCGGCGGCAATCTCGGCCGTGACGAGAAAATCGGGGAAATCGACCGTTCTGCCCGGTCATACAGATAGTAGACTCCGGGCTCTCTCGGACCGGAAACAACGAGGACCATCCGGTCGCCGGAAAACTCCTCCGGCATGACGGATACATTCTCACCGAAGAAGCCGACAATTCCCCGGTAGTGCCGGCGCAGGTCCGGATCAACGATTTCAACCTCCATCCGGTCTGCCTGATAGGCATAGCCGAGGAAGGCTCCGCCATGCGGGCTGACAATGCCCCGCTGAATATCGTACCGGTCATGCTCCGCCATGACTTCAGCGTAGGTTTCATTAGCGATATCATACAAATAAAGACCGCGGCGGTCGGCGCCCTCCTGGCGGCTGAAGACATAGATCATGCCGGGCTGGTCCGATATGCCCACCCAGTCGAAATCGGCGTTGCGGTCTGTCAGTTCATTGACCCGATAGGTGCGGGTTCTCCGCCAGCGCCTCGCACCGGGTTCACGCGTGAAAACGCGTATCTGACGGCCGTTCGAAATGGAATCGATGCGCATCACTGCAAAGCCGGTAGCATCGGTATGCCAGTGCAGTGTCCGGGAATTACCACGCTCCACGACATCCGCTTCGCCGGTGAAAACATTCACCCGCCACAGGTGCAGGGCATCGCCCCGATAGGCTGACATCAGAACATGTTCCGGGTCATCCGGTAGCGAATGGACCAGCGTATTGCCCGCGGCATTGTATATATTCTGGAAAACCCGGCGGCCTTCGCTCTCGAACAGGACCACTGGCTGGGTAATATCCCTGCGGTCAATACTCAATGTCCGTACAATCGGCGCAGACATGGAAAAATACCGGCCAAACTGGACCTGGCCGTCAATCAGCAGGGTGACGAGAACACGATTATTGCTGGCCCACGCAATGTTGATGATCGGAAAACGCCCGAAGCCGCCCCGCAGGGCTTCGGTCCCTTCTTCCGCATCGAGATCCTGGATGATCAGGACATCGCCATCGATTTCATGGTCCGTGTGGACCATATAGGCGAGAAACCGGCCATCGGGCGAAAGCCGCGGCCGGGTCGTCTCCGGTGTATCGATGAAATCCTCGATATCGGCCTGACCGATTTCGGGCATTATCGGCTGGGCACTGGCGGCACCCGATGCCAACCCCACAAGCAACGCAATTATCCAAGAACGCATGGCACTCCCCTCTTCACGGATTAAAAGGGGAATGCCCGATTCATGCAACTTCAGATGCTTGATGCAGACAGTTGCGTTTGCCGATCACTAATTGCACGACTGTCCGAGCGGGCTGGTCCCATCGCCGGCCGCATCGTGATAGAGCGTTGCGATCATGCGCGGCGTGCAGATGAAGCCCCAGTTCCAGTCCTCGTGGTAATCGGCCAGCGGATTGGCGGCCAGAACCTCTTCGAGAGACATCCCCGCTTCGACCATGGGCGTAACGATGGCGCGCGTTGCTTCCACCATCTCGATCGAGGCGCGGATATCCTCGCGCGTGGATAGCGGGCCATGTCCCGGGATCACCTGCGAATTCTCGCCGGCCATCTCATAGGCCCGCTCCATGGCGGCGACATAGCCTTCAACCGAGCCTCCACCGGCAAGGTCGATAAAGGGGAAAAGGCCGGAAAACAGCGTATCGCCCATATGCAAAACATCGGCGTTCTCGAAATAGACAATCGCGTCGCCATCGGTATGCGCGTTCGGAACATGGACGGCCCGAACCGTCTCACCATTCATGTGAAAGTGCAGGTCATCGCCAAATGTGAGGATCGGCAGAAACCCTTCAGCGTTGAATTCATCAGAACCGGCCAAGCGCGTCCGGATATTGTGATGCGCGGCCACGATGGAACCTTCGGCATGGAAGTGATCATTCGATCCGACATGATCGCCATGATAGTGCGTATTCAGGATGAAACGCGGCACGCCTTCACCTGCCAGCTCGGCGATGGCAGCCTCCACCTGCGGGCCCGTTCCCGGCAACTGGTCGTCGATCAGTAACAGTCCGTCCTCGCCAACCAGCAGGCCGACATTTCCGGCCCTTCCGGTCGACATCATGATAACGCCGCCGCGCAATTCGGTGTTTTCGAAGCTCAGCTCGGGCGCGTCCTGGCCAAAGGCCGCAGCGGCAAAGCCGGCGGAAAGTGTGATCGCAAGCATGGTTTTCATTGTCGGTCTCCCTGTCTTGTCCGGCAATATAGGGCGGGATTTCCGAAAGGTCCTCCCGATCACAACCAATTTACGGCCTGTTCACTGCAAACAGGGCATGGATCGCAGCATGCGCGCCTGGCCTTTTCTTCTCTCGATCCTGTTGCTGTCCGGCATGGCCCCGGCTCTGGCACAGGACGCCGAGACACCATCCGGTTATCCTGTGCCGCGCTTTGTCTCGCTGAAGGTCGGGGTGGCCAATGGACGGGCGGGACCCAGCCGCGAGCACCCCATTGTCTGGCGCTATGTCCGCGAAGGGCTGCCGCTCAGGGTGACCGCCGAGGCGCCCGACTGGCGGCGGGTCGAGGACCCGGATGGCGAGGTGACCTGGATGCACCATTCCCTGCTGTCGGGCCGCCGTACCGTCTATGTGCCAGCCGAGACCGAGCTGCGTATCCGGCCGGACGACGAGGCCAATGTCGAGGCGGTAGCAGAAGCCGGATCGATCCTTGATCTTGAGCGATGCGCCGATGGCTGGTGCCGGTTCGAGGCGCAGGGGATGCATGGCTGGGCCCGGGCAGAGGCCGTATGGGGCCTGATGCCCACCGATCTGGGTCAAGATTGAGGCGCGCGATAACAGCCGCCATGCCTTGAGCCTGCCATCCCCGCATGATACCGCTGACGGTCGAAAGCGGGGGAAGCCTGACGGCCTGTTCCTCCGCTCCAAGAAACACAGCGGACCGTCACCGCCCGGGATCGAAAATGACAGAACGTCCGAACGCGCTTTCGTACGAAGATTTGCTGCGCTCCTCTCGAGGAGAGCTCTTCGGGCCGGAGAACGGCCAATTGCCTGCCCCGCCGATGCTGATGCTGGATCGTATCACCCACATCTCCGAGGAGGGGGGTGAATACGGAAAGGGCCAGGTCGTCGCGGAACTGGATATCAAATCCGACAAATGGTTCTTCGAGTGCCACTTCCCGGGCGACCCGGTGATGCCGGGCTGCCTGGGCCTGGATGCCATGTGGCAGCTGGTCGGTTTCTGGCTGGTCTGGGAAGGCAATCCCGGCAAGGGACGCGCGCTGGGCTGTGGTGAAGTGAAATTCACCGGACAGGTGACCCCGGACGTGAAGCTCGTCCGCTATGAGATCAGCATGAAAAAGATCGTCCGCCGCGGCCTCGTGCTCGGCGTCGCCGATGCCCGCATGTTTGCCGATGGTCGGGAAATCTACAAAGCCAAGGATCTGAAGGTCGGCCTGTTCAAGCCGGAAGATCTCGCGCGTCAGCAGGGCTGAGCCCCGTACATTTCAAGGAGTTCGTCAATGCGCCGTGTTGTTATTACCGGACTGGGTGTGATTTCCCCGATCGGAAACAATGCCGAAGAGGTCAGTGCATCGCTGAAAGCCGGCAAGTCCGGCATCCGCTTCATGCAGGATTTTGCCGACCATAACTTCAAGTGCCAGGTCGGCGCCAAACCGTCCATCAATCCCGCCGAGCACGTCGACAAGCGCGTCTACCGCTTCATGAGCGAAGGCGCGGGCTGGTGCTATATGGCAATGGAACAGGCGATTGCGGCTTCCGGCATCGCACAGGAAGACATTTCCAATCCGCGCACGGGCATCATCATGGGGTCTGGAGGTCCATCGGCCGGCACCATTGTCGATGCCGCCGATATCACGCGTGACAAGGGGCCGCGCCGTATCGGCCCGTTTGCCGTTCCCAAGGCCATGAGCTCGACAGCTTCCGCAACGCTGGCCACGCCGTTCAAAATTCTCGGCGTGAACTATTCCATTACTTCAGCCTGCACGACGTCACTGCACTGCGTCGGCGCCGCCGCCGAGCAGATCCAGTGGGGCAAGCAGGATGTGATGTTTGCCGGTGGCTGTGAGGAAATTCACTGGGCGCTGTCGAATCTGTTCGACGCCATGGGCGCCATGTCGACGAAGTACAATGACACACCCGAGCAGGCCTCTCGCGCCTTCGACAAGGATCGCGATGGATTCGTCGGCGGCGCCGGCGCCGGTGTGGTCGTGCTCGAGGAGTATGAGCGCGCAAAGAAGCGCGGCGCACCGATCATCGCCGAAATCACCGGCTATGGCGCCACGTCCGACGGTTATGACATGGTCGCGCCGTCCGGTGAAGGGGCTGTCCGCTCGATGAGACTGGCCATGGAAACCGTCTCCGGCCAAATCGACTATCTCAACCCGCACGCCACGGCGACGCCGGTGGGCGATATCGCCGAGATGAAGGCTGTGAAAGAGGTCTTCGGCGAAAGCGCGCCGATGATCTCCGCAACCAAGTCGATGACCGGTCACTCGCTGGGCGCTGCCGGAGCGCATGAGCTCGTCTACACCCTGCTGATGATGCAGGGCGGCTTCGTGGCGCCATCCATCAATGTTTTCGACATGGACCCGGATATCGCCGCCCTGAACCTGCCCATCGTCACCGAGACCCGGGATGCCGATATCCGCACCGCCATGTCCAATTCCTTCGGCTTTGGCGGCACGAACGGCACGGTCGTCGTCTCCAAAGTCTGACCCTTAAAAAGAGGCTCTCTAATGTCTGATACCGTTTTCCCGACCGGCGATCTGATGAAAGGCAAGCGCGGCCTCATCATGGGCGTCGCCAACAAGAATTCGATTGCTTGGGGCATCGCCCAGCAGTTGGCCGCCCAGGGCGCCGAGCTGGCCTTTTCCTATCAGGGTGAAGCGCTCGAAAAGCGCGTCCGCCCGCTGGTGGAAAGCCTGGGCGGTGAGCCCTTCATGCTGTCGGCTGACGTCACTGACGATGCCTCCATGGATGCCTGTTTTGCGGCCATCGAGAAAAAATGGGGCAAGATGGACTTTCTGGTTCACGCCATTGCCTTTGCCGGTAAGGACGAGCTGGTCGGCTCCTTCACCGAGAACACCACCCGAGAGGGCTGGCGCCGGGCGATGGAAATCTCGGCCTTCTCCTTTGTGGATGCCGGCAAGCGCGCCTCCCACCTGATGCCCGATGGCGGATCCATGGTGACCCTGACCTATCTGGGCTCCGAGCGCGTTGTGCCGTCCTACAATGTGATGGGCGTGGCCAAGGCCGCGCTGGAAGCCTCGACCCGCTATATGGCCCGCGATCTCGGCCCGTCAGGCATCCGGGTGAATGCACTATCTGCCGGCCCGATGCGCACCCTCGCCATGGCCGGCATTTCCGGCGGCAAGGCGCTGATGAGAACCGGCCGCGAATGGTCGATGATGAAGGAAGACACGCGCATGGAAGGTGTGGCCGGGGCCGCGCTCTACCTGCTGTCCGATCTGGGTCATTCCTGCACGGGTGAAACCCTGCACGTCGATGCCGGCTTCCACGCTGTGGCCGTGCCGTCGACGGATGATGACGACGAATAATCCGGATCTCGTTTCCGGAAAGGCAAAGCCCCGGCCACTGGCCGGGGCTTTTTTCATGCGCGGGCGGGCATTCCCTGTGGCTCGGGCTTTCGGCCCGATTTCAGCTTCAGCCCCATGAAAGGCCTCAGCAGCGGGATACGCCGTACCAGCTCATAGCCCATCCCGCAGCCAATGATGGTCGCACCGGCGAGAACGCCGAATTCCTGCCATGGACCCAGCCCGGCATCACGGATCCAGAACCCGACGACGACGATGATCGTCTGGTGCAAAATGTAATAGGGGAAAATAGCCGCGGTGAAATAGCGCCGCAGCGGCCCGTCATGATTGAGAAAGCGCATGGCCATGCCCGACAGGGCCATGATCATCACCCAAAGGAGGGCAACCCGAGCCAGTCGCGCAGCCCAGAGCAGGACCGCATTTCCGGCCAGGGAATCGAGATGCGAATACGCCCAGAACAGACCGCCCAGAAGGATAATGGCCAGCGTGGCGCTAGCCGGAAAAAGGCGCGATACGCCTTGCCAGAATCCGCCATTCTTCGCCGCAAGATAGCCCATCAGAAGGCAGGTCAGGCTGACAGCATGATTATACCAGTCATCGACCAGCGCATGGGTGACAGGAAAGTCGGGTGCCAGGGCAAAGCGATAGATGAGGAAAGGAATAACCGGCAGAGCCAACAGGGCCAGAAGCCCCCACCCACGGCTGAACCAGTTTCCAATTCCGGTCAGGGCTGAGCTGTCCGCCAACCAGCGCAGGACCGGCAATACGGGCGCCAGTATGAGGCAGTAGATCAACAAATAGGCGACATACCAGAGATGATTATAGGTCGGTGTGATGACCTCCCAGGGCCCACCGAGCACGCCGGCATAGAGCGCGTAGAAGTCGAAAAAGTTACCGGAGAAAGCACCCGAACTGACGACTTCCGAATAGGTCTGGGGCGGGACGATCACGAACACCGCGAAGACCAGCACCGGGAACAGGCGCCAGGTCCGGTCGAGGACAAAACGGGCCGAGCCCAGCTTGTCGGACAGAAAGCGGATCGCCACACCGGAAATGAAGAACAGCAGCGGCAAGCGCCAGGGGGTCGATAGCCACATGACCGGCTCGATGGCGGCGCCTGCATTCAGACTCTTGGCGTGCCAGGGCTCGGTGTCGAAGAAGCGGCCTACATGATAGAAAATCAGCAGCCCGAAAGCGATGATCCGCAACCAGTCGAGATCATAGCGGCGGGCAAAGACAGCGTTAGGATTGGCAGGTTCGGACATGACCGGTCTCCTTGTTTCGATCCCAGACTGTCCGGCCCCGCCCGTCACGTCACCGGGCGCGGGATATTGGCCGGGCCGGCAGGACAAGCGGCGTTCAGTCCGTGACAAGCGGCGGCGGCGTGGGACAAGTGGCGGCGGAAAGGCTTGCGGTGCTAAAGCCCGGATGCATGATCATCCATATGGAATCGAAAGATCAGCTTCGCGAAGCGGCGGCTGAGGCCCGCACGGCCCGCAATGGCATTCTCACCATTGGCGTTCTGATAGTCGGCGTCTGGCTGGTCAATTCGACATCTCTGATCCTGGACCGGACCCGCGGCGGGGCTGACCCGCACGCACTGGAGGCTTTCTTTAGGGAAGGCTCCAGCTCCATCATTGTCTTCCTACTGGCTTTCGCCGTGATGCGCTGGGAGCGGCGCTACCCGCTGACGACCGGTCGCTGGACGTCCACACTCTCGCGCCACCTGATGGGCGTTCTGGTATTTTCAGTCGTTCATATCGTGGCGCTCGGCCTGGTGCGCGACGCACTCTACCCGCTTCTGTTCAATGCGACCCACGATTTCTTCCGGGACCAGGGCCTGGTCTTCCTCTATGAGGGCCGGAAGGACATCATCGCTTACATCGCCATGATACTGATTTTCACGGCCTTCCGAACTATTGAATGGCAAAGGCTGGAAACCGAGAGCGCCCGCAGCGAGGCGCGAACCGGACATCGCCTGACGCTGAAATGCGGCGGCCGCACCCTTTATGTCGAGGCCGAAGGCTTCGAGACGGCAAGAGCTGCGGGCAATTACGCCGAGATCCGGCTCGCCACGGGCGAACAGCTGGCCCGCATAACCTTGGCCGAATTGCAGACGCTATTGTCCGAAGCCGGACAGGATGTCGTCCGGGTTCACCGGTCCTGGCTGGTGAACCGCCGGCTGATCGAGGAAATTATCCCGACCGGAGAGGGCGACGTAACGCTGAGGCTCACCAATGGTGAGACGATTCCCGGCAGCCGCCGCTATCGAAGCCAACTGGAAGCCGCCTAGGTCTTACTCTCCGGCCCCGTCTGCCTCCGGCTCAACCGGCGTCCGCCCGGTCGGATCCTCTTCCGGTAATACCCATCTGTTCAGCCAGTCGATCGATTCCGCCAGCACATGCAGGACATTTTCGCGCCCGCGATAGCCATGGCTCTCATAGGGCAGCATGACCAGGCGCGCTGTTCCGGCATTGCCTTTCACGGCGGCGAACATCCGCTCTGACTGCATCGGATAGGTACCCGAATTATTGTCCAGCTGGCCGTGGATCAGGAGGATCGGCTCGTTGATCTCGTCTGCGTGCATGAAGGGTGACAGCTCGAAATAGACGTCCGGAGCCTGCCAGAATGTCCGGCGCTCTGACTGAAAGCCGAAAGGTGTCAGCGTGCGATTATAGGCGCCGGATCGTGCAATTCCGGTCCGGAAAATATCGCTGGCCGCCAGCAGGTGCGCCGTCATGAAAGCACCATAGGAATGACCGGCGATTGCGACCCGCTCTCCATCGCCGAACCCGCGGCGGACGGATTCATCGACCGCGGCCTGGGCCGACATGACCAGCTGTTCGATAAAGGTGTCGTTGACCGTCTCCGGATCATCGCCGATCACCGGCATGGTCGCGTTTTCCAGCAGGGCATAACCCTGTGTCACCAGGAAGCGCGGGCTGGTGCCCGCCACACGCGTGAACTGATACGGCGAGCCCCGCACCTGGCCCGCCGTAGCGGCATCATTATATTCCAACGGATAGGCCCAGATCAGCAGGGGCAGCGTTTCGCCTTCCTCATAGTCCGCCGGCAGATAGAGCGTCGCGGAAAGGGAGACGCCATCTTCACGCTCATAAGTGATCAGCTCGCGCGAAATCTCGTTGAGCTGGGGATGTGGATTGGCAAAATCGGTGATGAACCGCGCTTCGCCCTCGCCGTGCAGACGCACATTCGGCGGGGTTACCGGGTCCTGGTAAGACGTCAGGAAGGTGGCTGCATCAGGCGAAACCAGCCCGATGACCTCTTCATAATTCTCCCCGCTATTGCGCCAGATTTCCTCGGCTTCGAACGTCTCGAAGCTGACACGACGCAGGAAAGGCCGATCGCCTTCCGGCGTGGATCCATCGCCGGTATAGTACAGATAACCGTCCTCAACCGCGGCGACGGACTGACCGAATTCGTTCCGCGTCGTCTCCGGCGAACCTGGATTGGCATAGCTGTCTTGCAGATTGCGTTCCTCGGCGAGCCGCATTTCGCCGCCCGGATTGGCAAAGTCGATCACCCAGCGGCGGATGATGCGCGTATCGCGGTCATATTCGACCGCCAGACCGGTTTGGCCCTCGGACGTGAACTGGGTGCCATAATAACGGTCCTCGAAACGCGCCACCTCGACCGGTTCGCCATCGAAGGGGGCGTCCAGCATCCAGACACTGTCACGCTCAACAGCCTCCACGCGCGGGTCACCACCATCGAGCGCCTCAGACCAGATGATGCGAGACGGATGCGAGGCCTGCCAGCCGACATTGCGCCGGCCCGTGATGACGCCGCCAATCGGCACATTGTCCGCAATCGGCTGGCGGGCGATCTCGGCGATCTCGTTACCGTCAAGCCCGATCACATAGGTGCGGTCGGCAAAACTGGACCAGGGTACGTCATAGGAAAAGGGCTGCTCCATCGCGCCGATCAGGATCATCTCGCCCCCCGGTGCCGGGTCAGCAGAATAGATCAGACCAGGCTCTCCCACCGGGCGGGGGCGGCCACGATTGGCATTGACCAGAACCAGCTGTGTCTCGGCCATCCACGCAAACAGGGCCGCATCATGAGCATCCTCCAGAAGGTCCTGATAGGTCCGCACAGGCGCCTCATAGCCATCGGCGACCTGGATAACCGGACCGGCAGGCACAACCGGCCGCTCCGGCATCGGACCACGATCCGCCGGGATGGTGTGAACCAGAAGCGTCTGGCTGTCCGGCATCCAGCTGACCGGGTCGAAGACCGCATTAAGGCCGCCGGAAATGACTTCCCGGGCGCGGGCCCGATGAACATCGGCAACCCAGAGCGAGAGCTCATCTCCGTCCGCAACGACAAAAGCGGCATAGCGGCCGTCAGGCGACCAGTCGAAATTCGACAGGCCGACATCATCCGGCAAATTGATCGCCCGTTCTTCGCCACTGGAAATATCGATAACCGACAGACCGATGGCCGTGCGTGGCCCGTGGCGGCCATTGGTCGAGGCATCAAGGCGCAGCCCGGCCAGCCTTTCCATCGGCCGCGCCAGCTCCGATACCGGCGGCAGGTTTTCGCGATGGATCAACAGAAGATGACGCCGGTCCGGAGACAGGCTGGTCCAGGGCGCGGCCGGCGCATCGACAATGTCGACAATGTCCTGCGGCGGAAGGCGATAGGCCTCATCCTGTGCGAAAGCGGCAATGGTAAAGACGCCCGCCAGGGCGGCAGCAGCAAGCGATTGTCGGAACACGGAATCTCTCCCCGATTGTACTGAATTGAACAATAGGGGGCGACGTCGCCGGGTCCAGCGCAATGGCAAGAAAAAAGCCCCGCAGGACAGGCCTGCGGGGCTGATTTTGCAGATGGCAGGGAAGACTATTCCTCTTCCTCGTCGACCGCCTCTTTCTTGATTTCCTCGCCGGTTTCCTGATCGACAACTTTCATCGACAGGCGAACCTTGCCGCGATCATCAAAGCCCATCAGCTTGACGAAGACCTCATCGCCTTCGCCAACGACGTCCTTCGGATGTGCGACGCGCTCATTCTTCATCTGCGAGACGTGCACGAGGCCGTCTTTCGGACCGAAGAAATTCACGAAGGCACCGAAGTCCATCACCTTGACGACCTTGCCCTTGTAGATCTCGCCGACTTCCGGCTCGGCCGTCAGACCCTTGATCCAGTCCAGAGCCGCCTTGATCGACTTGGCATCGGACGAGGCCACCTTGATCACGCCGTCATCATTGACGTCAACCTTGGCGCCTGTGGTCTCGACAATCTCGCGGATCACCTTGCCACCGGTGCCGATCACATCACGGATCTTGTCGGTCGGAATGGTGATCGTCTCGATCCGCGGAGCGTATTCGCCGACTTCCTCGCGGGCTGTACCCAGCGCTTCATTCATCTTGTCGAGGATATGCATCCGGCCGCCCTTCGCTTGTTCAAGCGCGGTCTTCATGATGTCCTCGGTGATGCCGGCAATCTTGATGTCCATCTGCAGCGAGGTGACACCCTCAGTGGTACCGGCCACCTTGAAGTCCATGTCGCCGAGATGGTCCTCGTCGCCGAGAATGTCGGACAGAACCGCCACACCATCAGGGTCCTTGATCAGGCCCATGGCGATACCGGACACCGGACGCGAGATCGGCACACCAGCATCCATCAGGGCCAGCGAGGAGCCGCAGACCGTCGCCATGGACGACGAGCCGTTTGACTCGGTGATCTCGGAGACCAGGCGGATCGTGTACGGGAAGTCTTCGGCTTCCGGCAGAACGGCTTTCACCGCGCGCCAGGCCAGCTTGCCGTGACCGATTTCGCGGCGGCCCGGAGCCAGACGGAAGCTGGTTTCACCGACGGAATAAGGCGGGAAGTTGTAGTGGAGCATGAAACGCTCCTTGTAGGTTCCCGTCAGAGCATCGATGAATTGCTCGTCTTCACCCGTGCCCAGCGTCGCGACGACCAGGCCCTGGGTTTCACCACGGGTGAACAGGGCCGAACCGTGAGTACGCGGCAGAATGCCGGCCTCGGCAACAATGGTGCGAACCTCGTCCAGCTTGCGGCCGTCAATGCGCTTGCCGGTCTTGATGATGTCGCCGCGGACGATGGAGGATTCCACCGACTTCAGCACATCGCCCAGCACAACGCCCGGCACGCCTTCGGGGTTGTCTTCGCTTTCGCCCAGCGCTTCCTTGGCCTTGTCCTTGGCGGCCGAAACGGCTGCCGAACGCTCGGACTTGTCCATGATCTTGTAGGCGGCACGCAGGTCTTTCTCGACCAGCTTGCGGACCTGGGCCTCGATGTCGGAATGATCTTCCGGTGCGAAATCCCAGGGCTCCTTGGCGGATTTTTCAGCCAGGCGGATAATCGCGTCGATCACCGGCTGGAAGTGTTCGTGACCGAACATCACCGCGCCGAGCATGATGTCCTCGGAAAGCTCCTTGGCTTCCGATTCCACCATCATGACGGCATCGCCCGTACCGGCTACGACCAGGTCGAGATCGCTCTCTTCCATCTCGTCGCACAGCGGGTTCAGGATGTAGTCGCCATCCTTGTAACCGACGCGGGCCGCGCCGATCGGGCCCATGAAGGGCAGACCGGAAATGCAAAGCGCCGCGGACGCGCCGACCATGCCGACAATGTCCGGATCGTTTTCCATGTCGTGCGACAGCACCGTGATCATCACCTGGACTTCGTTCTTGAAGCCTTTCGGGAACAGCGGGCGGATCGGACGGTCGATCAGGCGGGAAGTCAGCGTTTCCTTTTCGGTCGGCCGGCCTTCACGCTTGAAGAACCCGCCGGGGATCTTGCCGGCGGCGAAGTATTTTTCCTGATAGTTGACCGTCAGCGGGAAGAAATCGGCTCCCGGCTTGACGTTCTTGACGCCGACAGCCGTCGCCAGGACAGTCGTCTCGCCATAGGTGGCCAGAACCGCACCGTCAGCCTGACGGGCAACCTTGCCGGTTTCGAGGGTCAGCTCGCGGCCACCCCATTCAATTGTTTCTTTGTGTATCTCAAACATCTCGTACGTACTTTCGTCCCGTCTCGGGATTGATGGTCTAGCGGCGCAGGCCCAGCTTCTCGATCACCGCCTGATAGCGGGATTCATCCTTGCCTTTCAGGTAGTCGAGAAGGCGGCGGCGCTGAGACACCATCTTAAGAAGGCCACGACGGGAGTGATTGTCCTTCTTGTGGGTTTTGAAGTGTTCGGTGAGGTTGGCGATCCGTTCAGACAGGATGGCGATTTGAACCTCGGGCGAGCCGGTATCGGCCTTGCCTTGCGCGAACTCGTTGATAAGCGCGCCTTTGCGCTCTTGCGTAATCGACATCGGGTATCCTTTCTTTGCCCTCTATTCGGGCTCTAGGCGTTATGGTTGAAGACCCGGGACGGCTGGAATTTACCGGCCTGGGCCTCGCCAAGAGCGACAGCCATCTCACCGTTCATCGCAACCGCCATGCGAGACCCGTCTTTGCCGGAAATGTCTCGGGGGCGTCTGAGAGCGCGGAGCTCCTGCGCAATGCGCGGAAGCAGGACGATGGCCCGTCCCTGACGAATTTGATGGGCTTCATCCTCGGTCACGGCCAGCGCCGGGATGTCGTCCAGCGCGGTCTCAACCGGGGCAAGCCCCTCAAAAGCGCGGCCCTTATGGGCCAAATCAGTCAATACGTCCAGTGATATGGCAGCACTTTCCCCGAAACCGCCAACGCGGGTCCGGCGAAGATTGGATATGTGGCCCTCCGTGCCCAGCGCGGCAGCAAGATCACGCGCCAGGCTGCGGACGTAAGTCCCCTTGCCGCAATCCATTTCGAATACTGTTTCATCGGCCGAAGGAGTCTCGATGACCTCAAGGCGTTCGATCCGGACCGGCCGGGCTTTCAGCTCGACATCCACCCCGTCACGCGCCAGATCATAGGCCCGCTCGCCATCCACCTTGATGGCCGAGAATTTCGGCGGTACCTGTTCGATTTCACCTGTAAATTCAGGGAGAAGCGCCTCAATCGCTGGCCTGTCGGGCCTGACGTCCGAGCGGGCAATGATTTCGCCCTCGGCATCCAGCGTGTCCGTCGTGACGCCCCAACGGACCGTGAAGCGATAGGTCTTGTCGCCTTCCTGGGCCACCGGCACGGTCTTGGTGGCCTCACCCAGCGCAATCGGCAAAAGCCCCGTGGCCAGCGGATCCAGCGTTCCCGCATGCCCGGCCTTTTTTGCATCGAACAGGCGCCGGACTTTCGAGACTGCCTCGGTCGAACTCATGTCATAGGGCTTGTCCAGCAGCACCCAGCCATGAATGTCCTGACCCTTTTTGCGGCGCCCCATTACTCCTCGTCCCCGTCTGCCAGACCCGGGTCGAGGTCGCGCCGGACATTTGGCTGGGCCAGCAGTGCATCAATGCGGCTGGCCTGATCGAAACGATCGTCCGCGATAAAGCGCAATTCCGGCGTGAATTTCATGTCGATGGCCTTGCCCAGCCGGCCGCGCAGAAAGCCGGCGCACCTGTTCATTCCCGCTGCCACAGCCTCGCGGTCGCCATGGCCCAGCGGCGCGACGTAAACCCTTGCCGTTTTCAGATCCGGCGAGGCCCGCACTTCGGTGATCGTTATGTCGACGCCTTTCAGCGCCTCATCCCGTAATTCCTCTCGGCGCAGAATGTCCACCAGAGCATGCCGCACCAGCTCCCCGGCGCGTAATTGTCTTTGTGATGGCATTTTGGCGCCGTCTTGCGGCGAACCATGGCGGGTCATGAAACCTCTCTCCCGATTGCCCGGGCTCGAACCGGGCCAACCGTCTTGCGAAGGGCGCGCGGTCTAACCTCTTCTGTCTGGCATGACAAGACCGGCAGCAAAAATTCAGCGATCTCGCATTTTTGTGATTTTCCCCCGGTTAAAGCGCGTGGTTTCTTTTAAAAAAACAAAGGGCTTTTGGAAGATCATGCGTACTGTTGGAATTTTCATTCTATTTGCAATCATATCCGGCAATTCATTTGCACAGGAAAGTGAAACGGAGGCGTTGCGGGTCGCGCGGGCCTATGTGGACGCCTACAACCGGCTCGATGTCGATACGATGGACCTGCTTGCAGCGGACGACATCACCTTTATCGACCGAACCGCACCGGCGGGACAGCCGCAGCGCGTCGGGCGCGCCGAGGTCATCGAGGGGTTCCGGCAACTGGCCGGACGCGGCGCGTTTGACCTCGGCTTCGTGCCCGCCGTGTCTTTTGAATCCAACAATGTGGCCGTTTTCTCCGGTGCAATGGATGCGCGGTTCCGGCTTCAGGATGGCCGGGTCTATCACTGGCGGTCTCCAGTCGTGATCACCGTCACCGTCGCGGACGGCCATATCATCGATCACACTGATTTTGCGGATTACCGCGGCGCCGAGGAGTTTATTGAACCCGCCGGCGATACGGCATCAGAACAGGAAAACTGACCATGACAGATATCAGATTGGCCCTATCTGGCCTGGCGCTCGCCTTCGCGGTGCAGGCCGGTGGGTTGGCCCAGGACGTAACGCCGACCCGGCAAACGGCCGAAGCCTGGCTGACGGCCTATCAGGCGCAGAATTTTGAGGCCATGCGGTCCCTGCTGGACCAGAATTCGGTATTTATCGACCCGACTTCCTTGGGACGCGAGAGTTTCGGCAATCCGATCAACTGGCAGGGTGCAGACGCGATTCTGGCCGGCGTCCGCTCCTGGGGCGTGACGGACGCGCAATACCATTTTGACCGGACCTATGAATCGCCGGGCCGGGTAATTTACGACGGCTCTATCGACGTGACCTATGGCGCACCGGACAATCAGGTCAGCTACAACTTCCCCATCATCACCATTGTCACCGTCGCGAACGGGATGGTTGTCGAGCATCGCGACTATACCGATTTCGAGGGCGCGCAATCGCTGGGAGGCGAGCCTGCGCCGCTGACCGACAACTCCATCATCAATGCCTATATGGCCGCCTATTCGGCGGCAGACTTCGATGCGATGGAGCCATTCCTTGCCGAGGATGTCGTCTTTTCAGACCCGACAGCAACAGGGCTCGGCGAGGCCGGCCTCTTGCATCACGGCCGCGAAGACATCATGGCTGCCCTTCGCGAGTTTGATTCCAATAACAATCCGATCGGTCTGAATTTCGAATGGGACACTGTTTTCGAGAGCAATGACCGCTATGTCTACATGGGGCGGGTGAATGCGACCTATCCGACCCAGCAGGAAGGCATGGTCTTTCAATGGTCAGCCGCCCAGACAACAGTCATCCATCTGCGCGATGGGCTGGTTGTCGAACAATATGACTTTGCTGACTATGAAGGGGCCGAGCAGGGATTGGTGCCGGAAAGCGCCAACTAGCGGAGCCAGAAGCGCGGCGTAAAGAGCAACAGGATCACCACGATCTCCAGCCGCCCAAGCAACATCACCGCACACAGCAACCATTTCGCGGCATCCGAGAGCGCTGCGAAATTCCCCGACGGACCGATGATATCGCCCAGACCGGGGCCGACATTGGCCAGCGCCGTTGCCGAGGCGGTGATCGCGGTCTCGAAATCCAGCCCCATGCCTGCGAGCAGAATGGCGGCGAGAGCAAAGGTGCTGACATAAAGCCCGCCGAACAGGGTGACCGAAGCGATGTCCTCATCGGAGAGATTCTTGCCGGCATGGCGTTCTGTTGTCACCGAGCTGGGCAGCGAGGCCCGGTTGAGGGCGCGCGCGACGGCCTTCATCGCGATCTGCAAGCGAAAGGTCTTGAACCCGCCGGCCGTTGATCCAGCACAGCCGCCCAGAAAGGTCAGGATGAAAATCGAGACCACGGCCAACGGCCCCCAGTCCTGATAATCACCAGCGGAATATCCGGTCGTGGTAATCACCGAAACGGTCGAGAACAGGGCCTGCCGCAATTCCTGCATGAAGCCGAGCCCATCAGGGAACTCGGCGATGATGAGCAGAAGGGTGAAGCCGGCCACAATCAGCAGGAAGCCGGAGACTTCTTCGAACATGCCGTTTCGCCGGTTGAACCGGCTGACGAGCCTCACATAGGCAAGAAACGGAATGGCGCCGGAAAGCATGAAGACAATCGCCACCCACTGCGCATCGGGAGAGAAGGCGCCCATCGAGGCATCATAAGTGGAATACCCGCCAGTCGAGACCGTCGTCATGGCGTGCGTCAGCGCATCGAACCCGTTCATGCCGGTCATCGCATAGCCGATCATGCAGAGCAGGGTCAGCCCGGCGTAGAGGAGCGCGATATAGGCCGCCAGATGACCCGGCTGAGCGACAACGCGATCGCGCGATGTGTCGGAGGATTCCATATGGAAAAGCTGCATGCCGCCGACCCGCAGGAAAGGCAGGACGGCAATCGACAGCCCGATAATGCCGATCCCGCCAATCCACTGGAGAATAGCCCTCCAGAGAAGAATGGACGGCGCCGTCTCGTCGAGATTGGTAATGACGGTGGACCCGGTCGTGGTGATGCCGGAAACGGATTCGAAAACGGCATTCGTCCAGTCCAGTCCACCGGCGTCGCCCAGGAAGGGAATGGCGGCCAGGAGCGGTATTCCGAGCCAGGCACCGGCAGTCAGGCCGACCGCGCCATGATGATTGATCTCGGGCCGGGCGCCCTGGCCGAATATGAGGAACACGCCGCCGAGAAATCCCGACACGGAAGCGGAAACCAGGAAATCGTCGGACGCGTCATCGCGGAACACGAACTCGGAGAAACCGGCGATCACGGCGGCCAGCACAGCCAGTCCCAGCACGAGCGACCCGAGAATCAGGAGCACAATCTGGTATTTCCGCACCTTTTGTTCTCCGGATAAAAAAAGCCCCGCCGGAGCGGGGCTTTTCATATTAGAGCTTGCGCTCGATTTCCTCGACCTCGAAGCATTCGATGAGGTCGCCCTTCTGGATGTCCTCGTAATTCTCGAAGGCCATGCCGCACTCCATGCCGGAGCGGACTTCCGGAACCTCGTCCTTGAAGCGTTTGAGCGTTTTCAGCTTGCCTTCATGGATCACCGTGTCGTCACGCAGGAGGCGCACGCCCGAGCCGCGCTTCACAACGCCCTCGGTGACTCTACAGCCGGCCACCTTGCCGGTCTTGGAAATGTTGAACACCTCAAGGATCTCGGCGTAGCCGATAAACGTCTCGCGTTTCTCGGGCGCCAGCATACCTTCCAGCGTCGCTTTCACATCGTCGATCAGATCATAGATCACCGAGTAATAGCGGATCTCAACGCCTTCCTTCTCGGCCAGCTCGCGGGCCTGCTTGTTGGCGCGGACATTGAAGGCGAAGACGGGCGCGCCCGAGGCCTTGGCCAACAGGATGTCGGATTCATTCACGCCGCCTGCTGCGCCATGAATGACCCGCGCCTTCACCTCGTCATTGCCAATCTTCTCGACTGACTGGGCGATCGCCTCGGCGGAGCCCTGCACGTCGGCTTTGACGACCAGCGGGACTTCCTGGCTCTCGCTCGTTTTCAGGCGGGCCAGCATCTGTTCAAGCGATGCCCCGCCGGTACCGGCAGCCGATGCCGACTGACGCTTCTGGCGCTGGCGGTAATCGACAATCTCGCGGGCACGGGCCTCGCTATCGACAACGGCGAACAATTCACCCGGTTCCGGCGCACCGTCCAGGCCGAGAATCTCGGCCGGTTGCGACGGGCCGATGGATTTGAGCTGCTGGTTGCGCTCGTCGATAAGCGCCCGGACACGGCCCCACTGCGAGCCGGCGACAACAATGTCACCACGCTTCAGCGTGCCGCGTTTGACCAGAACGGTTGCCACCGAGCCCCGGCCCTGTTCAACTTGGCTTTCCACCACCACACCATCCGCAGGACGGTCGGGATTGGCGGTCAGTTCGAGCAGTTCAGCCTGCATGGTGATCGCATCGGTCAGATCATTCAGGCCGGTCTTCTTCAGAGCCGAGACTTCAATCGCCTGAACCTCACCACCCATGCTTTCCACGATCACCTCGTGTTGCAGGAGATCGGTCAGGACTTTCTGCGGATTGGCGCCTTCACGGTCCATCTTGTTGACCGCAACAATGATTGGCGCATTCGCGGCCTGAGCGTGTTTGATGGCCTCAATCGTCTGCGGCATCACGCCGTCATCAGCCGCCACCACCAGAATGACAATGTCGGTCGCCTGGGCCCCACGCGAACGCATGGCCGAGAACGCGGCGTGGCCCGGCGTATCGAGGAAGGTGATCCGGTCGCCGGATTTCAGCTTCACCTGATAGGCGCCGATATGCTGGGTAATGCCCCCGGCTTCACCGGCAGCGACATCGGTTTCCCGCAAGGCATCGAGCAGTGAGGTCTTGCCATGGTCGACATGGCCCATGACGGTCACAACCGGCGGACGGGGCTTCTTCGCCTCTTCCGGGTCGTCGCTATCAATAAAGCCTTCTTCGACATCGGATTCGGACACCCGTTTCGCAATGTGACCGAAATCCTCGATGATCAGCTCGGCCGTATCGCTATCGAGCACGTCGTTCACGCGGACCATCTGGCCCTGTTTCATCAGGTATTTCACAACATCTGCGGCGCGTTCCGCCATACGGGCCGCCAGGTCCTGGACCGTAATGGCTTCCGGCAGAACGACTTCGCGCTGGATCTTGTCACGCTCACCGCCCTGTTCGCGGCGCTGCTTTTCACGTTCGCGCGCACGGCGGACCGACGCCAGCGAACGCTGGCGATCTTCATCACCATCAAGAATGTTCTGGATCGTCAGCTTGCCCTTCTGACGGCCACGGTCGTTCTTGGTGCGGGTTTTCTCTGGGGTTGCCCGGCCCGGACCACCAGCGCCCTTCTTCTTGACGCGGCCACCCATGGATTCCAGCAGGGAGTCGGCGTCGCCATCCTCATCCTTGCGCGGCTTGTCCTTGGGTTTTGGCGCTTCCTTGCGAGCCGGCGCCACATCATCGGGCTGTACTTTGGAGGCCGCTTCAGCAGCGGCAGCTGCTGCTTCGGCTTCGGCGCGCTTGCGTTCGGCCTCGGCCGCTTCTTCAGCTTCGCGGCGCTGTTTTTCTTCCAGAAGGCGCTGTTCTTCTTCCGCGCGGCGGACCCGTTCAGCTTCTTCCGTCTTGCGGCGCTCTTCCTTCTGGGCGGCTTCAGCACGGGCACGCTGGATAGCGCGCTGGCGGGCGACCAGTTCTTCCTCGGACAGGCCCAGCTCACGTGCTTTTGCGGCAAGAGCGGATTCAGCCTTCTTGGGCGCACCGGCTTTGGCCGCCGGCTTACCGCCTGACGCGCTACCGGCACCGCCGGATTGCGGCGTCACAACCCGCTTGCGCTTCTTCTCGACTACCACAGACTTGGAGCGGCCGCGCGCAAAGCTTTGCTGCACGGTTCCGGGTCCCCCGCGGTTCAGCGAGAGGGGCCGGCGGCCAGAACCACCCTGATTACGATCGTCGTTGTCGCTCATGCGAACCTTTCAACACGGCTATACTGAGGGAAATCGCCGGCAGCCGTTCAACCAACGTCCCGATTTCAAGTCCATCAAGGCTTGAAGGCCCGCTAACCTAGCCAGCTTCAAGCCGGATTCAACCACTCTCGCCTGCTTTCCGTCCGGGATCGATTTCCCGGAAGCCGGAAAGCTTCGTCATCACTTCGCCGAAAGACCGCGCATGCGGCCCTTCTGCCAGAACGGCATGGACCACATGATCGCGGCCCAATGCCCGTCCCAATTCCCCGGCAGAGAAACATCCGGCAACCGGTATTTCTCCCCAATTCGCCGCCGTCAGGCGGTCCAGCTTCTGGCGACCATCGGGCGCGCCATCCGCCGCTTCTACACGCCATGCCGGCCGTTTGGCCTTCAAGGCCAGCCGGGCGGCATCCATTCCAATGGCCAGCCCACCCGCACGCCGGGCCAGGCCCAGCAGGGAAAGGGCTTTGGCGCCAAGCAGCGAAACGATCTGATCCGCCAGATCATCGCCCGCTTTTGCGCCGTCCAGAGCGCGCGCCAGCCGCCCTTTCTTCACCGCCTCCGCCAGATGGTCCGCGCGGGCTGTGACCCAGGCACCGCGGCCAGGCAGCTTGGCAGAGATATCCGGAACAATAGTCCCGTCCGGCCCTGCCACAAAACGGATCAACCCGTCTTCCGGCCCACTCTGCTGAGTGACAACACAGCGGCGTTCGCGCACGTCCGGCCCTTTCTACTCCCGTTCCTCTTCGGCCTCGGCCGGTGCATCCAGATCGACACCCAAAGCGGCGGCTTCAGCTTCCAGCGCATCGAGATCCATATCGCTGATATCGATATCCATCTCTTCACCACCTTCTTCTGCTTCCTCGACTTCCGGCTGCGGCAGGTCTTCCTCGGAAATCCAGCCCGCCGCGACGCGCGCCTTCAGGATCAGCATCTCGGCATCTTCCTGGCTCAGCTCGAATTCCTCGAGAATGCCCGGCTCACGCACGCGCTCGCCATCACGGGTCTCGAACCAGCCGCGCAGATCATCCGGCGTATACCCGGCCAGATCGTCGGCCGACTTCACACCGGCTTCGCCGAGCTTCACAGCCATGGCTAGATCGACACCGTCGATCTCAAGCAAGGCATCCTCGACGCCCAGTTCGGTCCGCTTGGCATCCTGCTCGGCAGCCACCTTGTCCAGATGCTCCCGCGCGCGGGTCTGGATCTCGACAGCCGTGTCATCGTCAAAGCCCTCGATAATGGCAATCTCGCCCAGATCGACATAGGCCAGTTCCTCGACACTCTCGAAGCCTTCCGTCGCCAGCAGCTGGGCGATGACCTCGTCAACGTCCAGCGCCTCCATGAAGATCGCAGTGCGCTCGGCAAATTCCTTCTGACGGCGCTCGGATTCTTCCTGCTCGGTCAGAATGTCGATCGACCAGCCGGTCAGCTGCGAGGCCAGGCGGACATTCTGGCCGCGGCGGCCGATCGCCAGCGAAAGCTGGTCATCCGGGACCACGACTTCGATCCGCTGATCGTCTTCGTCCAGCACCACTTTGGCCACTTCCGCCGGTTGCAGCGCATTGACGATGAAGGTCGCCGGATCGTGATTCCATGGAATGATATCGATCTTCTCACCGGCCAGTTCAGACACAACCGCCTGCACGCGCGAACCGCGCATACCGACACAGGCACCGACCGGATCAATCGAACCATCATTGGAAATCACAGCGATCTTGGCGCGCGACCCCGGATCGCGAGCCACGGCCGGAATCTCGATAATGCCTTCATAGACTTCCGGAACTTCCTGCGCGAACAGGGCTGCCATGAAGTCAGGATGGGCGCGCGACAGGAAGATCTGCGGGCCGCGCGTCTCGCGGCGGACATCGTAAATGTAAGCGCGAACGCGATCGCCATTCTTCAGGTTTTCGCGCGGAATACCGTCATTGCGACGGATAATGCCTTCGGCGCGGCCGATATCGACAAACACATTGCCGTATTCGACGCGCTTGACGATACCGTTGATGATCTCGCCGACCCGGTCCTTGTATTCTTCGAACTGACGTTCGCGCTCGGCATCGCGCACTTTCTGCGTGATCACCTGCTTGGCGGTCATCGAAGCCACGCGGCCGAACTCGATCGGCGGCAGCTCTTCGGAGAAGACCGTGCCGATCTCGGCAGCCTTGTCGATTTTCTTCGCTTCAGCGAGGCTCATTTCCTGGGCCTCGTTCTCGACCTCTTCGACCACTGTCGTACAGCGGGTCAGAGACATCTCGCCCGTTTGCGGGTCGATCTTGGCGCGGATATCCAGTTCGGCGCCATAGCGCGAGCGGGCCGCCTTCTCGATCGCCTCCTCGATCGCCTCGATCACGATACTTTCATCGATCGACTTCTCGTGGGCCACGGCCCGGGCGATGGCGAGCATCTCGGTCTTGTTTGCACTCACGCCGATATTCATGGCGTTTCTCCACTGCTGTTGTCTTCAGGGGCCGGACCGCCACGCGCGGCCAGATCGGCTTTCATCAATTCATCGGTCAGGACCAGCTTGGCATCTGCAATCCAGTCAAACGGGATCAGCGCCGTCTCGTCCTCATTGGGCAGATCAATGAGCACCGAATTGTCTTCGAAGCCGGCGAGCTGCCCGGTAAATTTCTTGCGGCCCTCGACCAGGCGATCGAGTTCCAGTTTCGCCTTGAAGCCTGCCCAGCGCTCGAAATGCGCCGGGGCCGTCAAAGGCCGGTCAATGCCCGGCGAGGAGACTTCCAGATTGTACTCGCCGCGGATCGGGTCGGTTTCCTCGAGGACTTCCGACAGGCCCCGCGACAGGCTGGCGCAATCCTCGACATCCATCGTGCCGTCGGATTTCTCGGCCATGATCTGAACGGTCTGGCGCTTGCCCGACTTCACCCGGATTCGCACGATCTCCATGTCCAGCGCCTCGGCAATCGGGGCAGCCAGCTTGTAGATCGCATCATCCTGGGCAGTCCGTGTACGCAAGCGCGGACCTCCTTTTCGCCAACAAAAACGGCGGCTCCGGACCGGAGCCGCCGACAGACGTTATCCAACGTCAATCGAACGTGTTGGCAGGGATATACGCCCCTATGGCAAAAAGCGCAAGGATTGGGTCACACGCGAACGAAATCAAAAAACACCGGCGCGCAATCGCCGAGCTTCTTGGTTTCGTATCGGGTCGTCAGATGATCGGCTGGCGGCTCCCGCCAATCGGCGGCCGCCTTCGCCTGCCATTCAAGGTCCGGATGGCCGCGCAGGATCCATAATGCGTGGTCAGCATATGCCTTGACGTCCGTGGCAACGCGCAGCGCGCCTCTGGGCTTCAGCACGCGCACGAACTCCGCAGCGGTTTCATCCTGCACAAAGCGCCGCTTGGCATGTCGAGCCTTCGGCCAGGGGTCCGGAAAGAGCAGGAATATCCGGTCGAGACACTGATCCGGCATCCGCTCCATCACCTCGCGGGCATCACCTTCGAACAGGCGGACATTGGTCAGACCGGCCTCGTCAATCTGGGTCAGCGCCTTGGCGACCCCGTTGATGAAGGGTTCGACGCCCAGATAACCTGTATCCGGATTGCGCGCCGCCTGCCCGCTGAGATGCTCGCCGCCGCCGAAACCGATCTCAAGGACGTATTCGCGTTTGGCGGGGACAAGGTCCGCCGGAATGACCGGACCCGTCTCAGGGATCGCAATCCGGGGGAGAAACGCGTCAACAAGCGCCTGCTGCCGCGCCGAGAGGGTGCGCGACTTGGTTCGTCCGAACGTCCGCAGACGCTTGTCCTCAGGCGAGGGTTTTGAGCTCATCGACCAGGTCGAGTTTTTCCCAGGAAAAGCCACCATCATCGTCCGGCGTCCGGCCGAAATGGCCGTAAGCGGCGGTGCGCGCATAGATCGGGCGTGACAGGCCAAGGCGCTCGCGAATGCCGCGCGGCGACAGATTGGCAATCTGCATCAGCGCATCTTCCAGCTTCGCTTCATCAACCTTGCCGGTCCCGTGAAAGTCGACATAGAGCGACAGTGGCTTGGAAACACCGATCGCATAGGACACCTGGATCGTACACTTCTTCGACAGGCCGGCTGCCACGACATTCTTCGCCAGCCAGCGGCAGGCATAGGCGGCCGAGCGGTCCACCTTGGTCGGATCCTTGCCCGAGAATGCGCCGCCGCCATGGGGCGCAGCGCCGCCATAAGTATCGACGATAATCTTGCGGCCGGTCAGGCCGGCATCCCCATCCGGGCCGCCAATGACAAAATTGCCCGTCGGATTGACGTAGAATTCCTCTTCAGGCGGGAACCACCCGTCTGGCAGAACGCTTGTCACGACGGGGCGCACCAGCTCGCGCACATCCTCCGGCGTGAGGCCGCTGCGGTGCTGGGTTGAAACGACGACCGAAGTAACACCGACCGGCTGGCCGTTTTCATACCGCAGTGTCACCTGTGATTTGGCGTCCGGCTCGAATTCGGGCCGTTCGCCGCTTTTGCGCTGGCGCGCCATCTCTTTGAGGATCTGGTGCGAGTAGAGAATCGGCGCCGGCATCAATTCCGGCGTCTCGTCCGTCGCATATCCGAACATGATCCCCTGGTCGCCAGCACCCTCATCCTTGTTTCCCGCCGCATCAACGCCCATCGCAATGTCGGCGGATTGCTCATGCAGGAAATTCTGGAAGTCGGCATGGCGCCAGTGGAAGCCATCCTGTTCGTAGCCGATATCCCGGACAGCCGCGCGTGCCACGCCCTCGATCTCGTCTTGTTCGACCGGGTTGGCTGACCGCACTTCGCCTGCCAGCACAATCCGGTTGGTCGTGGTCAGGGTTTCGCAGGCCACTCGGGCCTCCGGATCACGGCCAAGGAACAGGTCGACCACGGCATCGGAAATGCGGTCGCAGACCTTGTCAGGATGGCCTTCGGACACGCTCTCGGATGTGAAGATGTAGGAATTCCGGCTCACAGGACTCTGCCTTTCATATAAAGACTTCTTTATATGATGAGCCGATTACGCGCTTCAGCGGGGGCGCGCAACTGATAGGCGCCATTTTGCTGCTTTTTTGTCAGCCCTTGCCGTTCTCGGCTTCGTCCTCATCGGCGAGCGAACGGACGAGTTCCAGAACGCGGCGGCGGACTTTCGGCGTCTTGATACGGGAAAAGGCCTCGGCCAGGGAAACGCCGTCAGAACTCTGGATGAAGTCGTAAATGACGGGGCTTTGCTCGGTCTCCGCCACACCGTCGGCGGTCACGCCGGACAGGCCGTCGAAGAAAAAACTCACCGGAACATCAAGAACCTTGGACAGGCTGAAAAGACGGCTGGCACCAATTCTGTTGGCGCCGCGCTCATATTTCTGGACCTGCTGGAATGTCACCCCGAGTTCATCGCCCAGCTTCTCCTGGCTCATCTTGAGCAGCTGACGGCGCAATCTGACTCGCGACCCGACATGGGCATCAATCTGGTTTGCTTCACGCGGATTACGTTTCATGGCCATCCCCCGGCTATGAAGAGTTTGTGACAAGTCCCTCGCATTATCAAGTATCTTAAATTTTTTGTAAGACGAAGTCTAAATTCATCAATTACTGCGATTTTTTAGCGCCGCATTTGACGTTGAATGACAATCGCAGAAATAATTAATATACTTAAGATGTAAAAAGCCCAGAAAAACAACCCGGAAGTCATTGTATAGAGGGTCCGGGCCGCCGGGGACGGGAGCCGGACATCCGTCGCGCCCTCATACCGGCGGTCGACCCTTACAGGCATACGCCCGTAGGCATCGATGGTGCCGGAATATCCCCTCGAAGCCACCCGGATGACCGGCAGTCCCGTCTCGATCGCCTGAAATCGCGTGATGTTCAGATGCTGCCGCGGACCTGCTGTGGGCCCGAACCAGGCATCATTGGATATGTTCAAAATCCAGTCCGGCCGGTCCGCGCCCTGCGGAACGAGACCGGAAAAAACGACCTCGTAACAGATCAGCGGGGTAAACGCAGGCGCGCCTGTATTGTCCATCACCACGATTTCCGATCCCGGAGAATAGCCCGCGACCAGCTCCTGCAATGACGAAACACCCAGGGACGCGACCAGGCCGCTCAACGGCACATACTCACCGAACGGAACCAGATAGACCTTGTCGTAAAGCCCGCGAACCCGGGGCCGGTCCTCGTCGAAGGATATGGCGATCAGCGAATTGTAATAGCGGGTCTCATTGCCTTCATGCCGTTCGCGGCGGGGCGTGCCGGCCAGCAGCACCTGGTCCCGGTTGAGAATTTCCGTCAGCGCAGCAATCGCCGGCCCGTCCTCCAGAAGGAATAGAGGCAAGGCGCCTTCCGGCCAGATGACATGGGTAACATTTTCGACGCCTTCGGCGGCGGTCAGCTCGAGATAACGCCGGCGCATGAGATCTTCGCCGCCAGGGCCCCATTTCACTTGCTGATCCACATCCACCGTGACCATCCGGAAAACCAGATCCGGCTGATAGCCGTCCTGGGCCCGCATAAGGCGCTGTGTCCCACCGGCATAAAGCGAGGCCAGCACGAGCAGGCTGATAAGGACCGGCAATCGCTTGTGTGTTTCGTGACCGGGGCCCGCCAGCGTCGCCGGGCTGGTGAACATCAGGAGCGTCAGAAAGCTGAGCCCCCAGACACCGAACCAGGCTGCCGACTGGGATACGGCTCCGCCCGCTGGAAAGATGTGAGCCGGAAGATTCCAGGAAAACTGCGTAAAGGGCAGACCCTTTGCCGCTTCCGCCGCCAGCAACAAGACAGCCAGCGCAATGACCCTCACCGGGCCGCTGAGTTTGAGCCTGGCATAAGCAGCGCCGGCCAGCCCCCAGAAAGCCGCCAGAAACGCCGCCCCGAAAACAGCCACAAGCGGCCCGAAAAAAACGAAAGCGCCGCCCCGGTTCCAGAAGGCAAAAGCGACCCAGAACACGCCGATGCCCAGATAGGCCCAGGCGAAAAAAAAGGCGCGCCAGAAACCGGATCGCCCTGGCCGGTCGGTCTGCATAGATCCATCCAGGGCCCAGACCAGTCCGGTCAGGCCGAAAGCGAGCGCCGGGAAGAAATGGATCGGTGAGGCCGAAAGGCCGGAAAACAGACCGAGCGAGAACAGAACCAGCGCCGCAGGCCATTTCGGGA
Organism: Hyphobacterium lacteum; assembly: GCF_036330345.1. Taxonomy (NCBI): domain Bacteria; kingdom Pseudomonadati; phylum Pseudomonadota; class Alphaproteobacteria; order Maricaulales; family Maricaulaceae; genus Hyphobacterium; species Hyphobacterium lacteum. Next base: position 214,098 of record NZ_JAZDRP010000005.1, on the reverse strand, counting down.
GCCCCATCAGATGATCCCGGATATTATCCGGAGCCAGATGGTGTCTCAGCTGCCCCATGACCTGTGTCAGCGTCATGCGGGCTCCCAGCTCTTTGATGACGCCTCCTTGCGCGGCCGGCGGCGGATACGCAGCCGCTTGATACGGCGCGGATCGGCATCGAGCACTTCAAATTCGAACCCGCGCGGATGGGGAATCATCTCGCCGCGCTCGGGAATGCGTCCGGCCAGCATGAAGACCAGCCCGCCGAGCGTATCGACCTCATCGTCATCCTCGTCATCGAGGATTTGTTGACCGGCGATCGCCTCCAGCTCGTCAATCGTTGCGCGCGCATCGGCAACCCAGACCCCATTGCCTTTCGGCACGATTCCCGGAGCCGCCGCATCATCGTGCTCGTCCTCGATGTCGCCAACAATCGGTTCCAGAAGGTCTTCCAGCGTGACCAGCCCGTCAGTGCCGCCATACTCATCCACAACCAGGGCCAGGTGCATGCGGCGCGCCTGCATCCGCAAAAGCAGATCAATGGCCTTCATCGAAGGCGGCGCAAACAATAGCGGTCGGCGGATTTCTTCTAGGATCTTGCGTTCGCCCCAGTTTCCCGATGGATCGGAAACCACCGGAACCAGCTGCGCCAACACATCCTTGATGTGAGCGATGCCGACCGGGTCGTCCAGGGATTCCCGATAGATCGGAAGGCGCGAGTGGGCGGCATCGGCGAAGGCAGGAATCAATTCGCCGAGCGGCGTGTCGACCTCGATACCGACAATGTCGGCCCTCGGCACCATCACATCGGCCACCTGCATCTGGTCGAACAGCTGCACATTGGCCGCGAAACCATTGCCGTCGGTTTCCGTAGCCGGGTCATTTTGGCCCAGAAGTCGCCCGAGGCGGGCGCGCCAACTTCGGCTTTGGGGGTCGTCACTCATCGCCGGTCCTCATAGGGGTCGGCGATACCCAGATCCTGGAGCGTTCCGCGCTCAACCGATTCCATCTCTTCTGCTTCCATGTCGGTCTGGTGATCATAGCCTTGCAGATGAAGAAAACCATGAATAACCAGATGCACAATATGGTCCTCAACCTCGATAGCCTTTTCCGCTGCTTCACGGAAGACTGTTTCCCGGCCCAGCGCAATATCACCCGCACGCCCCTCATCACGCGCATGCGCAGGAAAAGACAAAACGTTCGTCGGGGTGGGCTTGTCGCGGAATTGCGCGTTCAGCGCCTTCATGGCGTCATCGTCAGTGAACAGGATGCAGACGTCACCACAGCCCGATCGGCCCAACCGCCGGATGACAGACGAAATGGCCCGGTGGCAAAGCGTTTCCAACCGCCCGGATTCCGGCCAATTTTCGCTTTCCACCAATACCGCTATGTCGAGCCCGTCAGGCTTTTCCATCAGCGTCCCGCTTTTCATACGCATCGACAATGCGGCCCACGAGATCGTGACGGACGACATCCCGGCGGTCGAACCGGATGATCCTGACGGCCTTGTCGCCTTCCAGGATATCGAGCGCTTCTGGCAGACCGGACGGTTGGCGATGATCCAGATCGGTCTGTGTCGGATCACCGGTAACGATCATCCGCGACCCCTCTCCCAACCGGGTGAGCACCATGCGCATCTGCGCGCGTGTGGCGTTCTGCGCCTCGTCAACAATGACGATCGCCCGGTTGAGTGTGCGTCCCCGCATGAAGGCCAGAGGCGCCACTTCGATCCGCTTGTCCTCGCGCAGCTTTTCCATCTGCGTCCGCCCGAGGGAATCGCTCAGCGCGTCCCAGACCGGCAACAGGTAGGGGTCGACCTTCTCGGCGAGATCGCCGGGCAGGAAACCCAGCTTCTCGCCAGCCTCGACGGCCGGGCGCGTGATAATCAGACGATCCGCCGCCTTCATCGCCAGCTGCGCGGCGCCATACGCCACGGCCAGCAGCGTCTTGCCGGTCCCGGCCGGACCGACGCCGAAAATCAGATCGCAACCCGCCGTATCGTTCAGCGCCCGGATATAGTCCGCCTGCTTCGGCGTACGCGCCATGAAGCTGGCACCCCGCGGCACACGGATAACCGTGGAATCGGCCGCTTTCGCCTCGGCATCGTCATGATGGAGAACGGAGCGCACATCGGCCTCGTCACAGCTCATCTGATGTTCAAGACGCGAATAGAGCCGGTTCAGGATCCGCTTGGCTTCGAGCCGCAGGCGCGGCTCCGGTGCGCTAACCTGTATCTGGCCGCCACCGGGGGCTGCCAGGCGCACACCCAGCTCCTCCTCGATCAGGATCAGGTGCCGGTCAGCGGCACCCGCCAGCAAACGCACACGATCGGCGTCGTCAAAATGCAGGGTTTCGACGGGATCTTTCCGGGGCCGGGTCTGGCGGGAACGGGAATTGCGGGAAGCGGTCAAGCAGCGCCTGCTTTCTCGGCCAGCTTGCCGGTCAGCGAATTGCGGGTTGCACCGGCAATCTCGACCTCGGCGATCTGCCCAATCAGCCCTGAAGGCGCATCGCAATGGATGGCCTGAAGATAGGGTGAGCGGCCATGCAGCTGACCCGGCTCGCGGCCAGCCCGTTCAAACAGGACTGGCAGGCGGCGTCCGATCTGTTGCCGGTTGAAATCCGTCTGCTGGGATTCCAGCAAGGCCTGCAAAGCCGCCAGACGCTGGCTGGAGACCTCCTCCGGCACCTGCATCGGAAGCGCTGCCCCCGGCGTTCCGGGACGGCGTGAATACTTGAAGGAGAAGGCCGACGCATAATTGATCTCGCGGACACCCTGAAGTGTCGCTTCAAAATCGGCATCGGTTTCACCCGGAAAGCCGACAATGAAGTCGCCTGAAATCGCGATATCCGGCCGAGCTGCCCGGATGCGCTCGATCAGCAGGGCGTAATCCTCGAATGTATGGCGCCGGTTCATCGCCTTCAGCACCTTGTCCGAACAGGACTGCACGGGCAGATGCAGATACGGCATAAGGGCGTCGAGGTCGCCATGCGCCGCAATCAGCTCGTCATCCATGTCATTGGGATGCGAGGTCGTATAGCGGATCCGGTCGAGACCGCCGATCAGCGCCAGATGCCGCAACAACCGGCCCAGACCCCATGGCCCGTCCGCCTCACGGCCAGAGGGTGGCTCGCCATGATAGGCGTTGACATTCTGACCCAGCAGCGTGATTTCGCGCACGCCCTTGGCCGCCAGTTGACGCGCTTCGGCGACAATCTGGTCCACCGGCCGCGACCATTCCGCACCGCGCGTATACGGCACGACACAGAAAGTGCAGAACTTGTCGCAACCTTCCTGCACGGTGAGGAAGGCAGAATAGCCCTCTACCTGACGGTCCCCGGCGAGCGCGTCGAACTTGGCGACGGGCTCAAACTCGGTTTCCAGCCGCTCACCGCGGGCGCGATGGGTCTGGGCAATCAGCTCCGGCAGCTTGTGATAGGTCTGCGGTCCGACCACCAGATCGACGACCGGTGCCCGGCGCATGATTTCCTCGCCTTCGGCCTGGGCGACACAACCCGCAACCGCAATCGTCATCGGGCTGGCGGTTTCCGACTTGCCTTCCTTGAGCGGGCGCAGACGGCCCAGCTCGGAATAGACCTTCTCGGCCGCCTTCTCCCGGATATGGCAGGTATTGAGAATGACCAGGTCGGCATCATCGGGCATGTCCGACGGCTCATAGCCGAGCGGCGCCAGCACGTCGCGCATGCGCTCGCTGTCATAGACATTCATCTGACAGCCATAGGTCTTGATAAAAAGCTTCTTGCGCTCGAGCGCCATGGTCAAACCGGTTTCGCCAAAGAGGCGCGGGTTATGATGGAAACGGGCCGCATTCGCAAGCCCTGCCTAGGCAGCCACCTCATGCCGCCCGATCACGCGGGCTATGATTACAACTGCAACCAGCGTCAGCACCCCCGCCAGCGCAAATGGCGCGCCGGGGAAATAAAACGACGCGTCGCTCGCGGCAAACCGGTTGAAGATGACACTCATCAATCCGGGTCCGAACACCGTCATGAGCGATGACAGGCTGGTTGTCGAGCCTGACAGCGCGCCCTGCATGTTGGCGGGGACCTGATTGGACATGATACCCTGAATGGCTGGCCCGCCAATGCCGGCAAGTGCGCCCAGTACAATGACCGTGTACATGGCCAGCGAATTCGGCGCGAGCGCATAGCCCCAATAGGCAGCTGCCGCAATGGTGAAGCCGATAACGGCCGCGCGCTTGGGGCCAAGCATCGGAATGGCTTTTCTGGCAAGGAAACCTTGAACGAAAGCCGTTGTCACACCGACCACGCCCAGCGATATCCCGACCTCCAGCTCGGTCCAGCCAAACTTGTAGGGCCCATAATAGGACCATACGGTCGGCAATGAGGCATGGCCCAGATAGAAAAGGGCAAAAGCGCCGAGCAGGCCGAAGACAATCGGGAATTGCCGCATCTGCAGCATTGCACCGAACGGGTTGGCATTCCGGAAACGGAAAGGCCGGCGGTTCTCCGGAGCAAGAGTCTCCGGAAGGACAAGGAAGCCATATATCAGGTTCGCGAAACCGAGACCGGCGGCAACAAAAAATGGCAAGCGGTGATCCACAGCGCCAAGGAAGCCGCCAATGACCGGCCCGATCGTGAAACCGAGGCCAAAGGCTGCGCCAATCAGCGCAAAATTGGCTCCGCGTTTATGAGCCGGGGAAACATCGGCAATGAACGCTCCTGCTGTCGTGTAGGTGGCGCCAAACAGGCCGGACAGGGCCCGGCCAATAAAAAGCACCCAGAGATAGGGGGCTAACCCCATGACCAGATAGTCAATAGAGAACCCGGCCAGCGAGAACATCAGGACGGGCCGGCGGCCAAACCGGTCCGAAAGATTTCCAACTATGGGCGCGCACACAAACTGCATGAAGGCGTAGAGTGTCGCGAGAGCGCCGCCCCACAGGATGGCGCGGGGCTCCTCGAGCCCGGTCAAATCCATGATCAGCTGCGGCAGGACGGGAATGATGATCCCGAGCCCGATCATGTCGACCAGCACGGTAATGAAAATAAACGCGAGTGCGTGCCGGCCGGGCTTCCGGGACATCATGACATCTCCTCGAAAGGCCTACTTCTTGTCGTCGGCCTCAAGAGGAACGGCATACAACTCCAGGCGGTGATCGACGAGCCTGTAACCCAGTTTGCGGGCGACCGCTTCCTGAAGGCGCTCGATCTCCTCATTCACAAACTCGATCACCTCGCCGGACCTGAGATCAATCAGATGGTCGTGATGATCATCACTGGCCTCTTCATAGCGGGCCCGGCCATCACGGAAATCATGGCGCTCGATGATGCCGGCCTCTTCAAACAGGCGTACCGTACGGTAGACGGTGGCGAGCGAAATCCGGTCATCTTCGGCGGCCGCCCTGCGATGCAATTCCTCAGCGTCGGGGTGGTCATCTGCCGTCGACAGAATGCGCGCGATAACGCGGCGCTGGTCCGTCATTCGCAGGCCTTTTTCGATGCAGAGCTTCTCGATCCGGTCCGGCATGCTGTGTTCCCGTGCATTCATGTCTTCACACATAAGCCCACGCCAGCGCTTCGTCTATTGCGCGAGTGTCTTTTCCATCACCAGAGCATCACTTCCATCCGAATAATAGGCCCGCCGGCGCCCGGCCTGGCTGAAACCCGCCAACGAATAGAGGCTGATTGCCGCAGTATTGCCCCCGGACACTTCGAGGAAGAATTTGAGAGTACCCGACGCGATCAGGATTTCGCTTGCACTCGTCAACAGAGCCCGGGCGTGACCATGGCGGCGATGTTCAGGATCAACAGCGAGCGTCAGGATTTCCGCTTCATCGGCCACCCGGCGGACGAGGATGAAACCCGTGGGCTCATCATCCCCGGCTTTCAACGCAATCACACCCGTTTCGCTGATCAGCCGCGCGATCTCCGCCGCCGGCCAGCCCGATGGAAAACAGCGGGCATGCAGCGCGGCCAGCTTTCCGCAATCGGATTTTGCAACAGGCTTTACGGTCACGCCTCCCGGCCTCCCGGCAATTTCGCATCAGGGGGGCGCGCATAGAATGGCTTGGGAGGGTGGAATGGGGGTTTCGCGGCCTCGATCAGATCAAGCAAGGCCGCCAGCCGGGGCGGCTGTCTTTCCGGTCCGCCATCCAGTAAGTGAGCGCCCGTTCCGGTCAGCACCCGATGCGCTCCGTTGCCCGGCGAAGCCGCCAGAGCGGCTCGCGCATCTTCCATCGGCCGGGTCTCGGCGGCCGCCAGCGGACCGTTCGGGTCAAAACCCTGGAGCACGACCTCGCCGCGCCTGGCGTCATGGACAACAAGAACGGATCCCGCTTCCGGCATTTCGGCTGAACTGGCCCACCATTGGAGGTTTGAAATGCCAATACACTCCGCCCCCGTCGCCAGCGCCAGTCCGCGCGCAAACGCCACACCGATCCGGCTTCCGGCAAAACTGCCGGGGCCAACAGCCGCACCAATCCGGTCGATACCGGATGGCGCAAGGCCGACCTCGGCCAGAAGATCCCGAACCATCGGCGCCAGCCGCTCGGCCTGGCCGCGAGCCATTGTTTCGCTGGAAACGTGATCCGCCGGTCCGGGCAGGCGAAGCGCCACAGAACAGGCCGGACCGGTCGTATCAATTGCCAGTATCCGCATCGCTGCGGGGTTTAAAGGATTGCAGCAGCCTCGTCGAATGAAAGGCGCGGCAGGCGCGGCTTCTGGTTCTCACCCGATCCATAGCCGAGATTGACGAGGAAGTTCGTGGTCCAGTTGGAGCGCTCCGGATCATTGGCGAAGAATTCCCTGTCGACCCCTTCGATAGAGAAGCCGGACATCGGCCCGGTATCCAGGCCCAGCGCCCGGGCGCCGAGTATCAGATAAGCGGCCTGGAGCGTGCCATTTCGAAAACCATTGACCTCGGCACCCGCCTTCATGATGTCGCGGGCTGCCTCGGAATGAGGGAAAAGCTCCGGCATGCGCTCATAGAACTCCCGGTCCCACGCCACGATCACCGTTACCGGCGCTGCCATGGTCTTATCGACGTTTCCCACGGAAAGATGCGGTTTCAGTCTGGCCTTCGAGTCCGCGGACGTCAGGAACAGGAACCGGGCCGGCGAGTTGTTCATGCTCGTCGGCCCCATACGCGTCAGGTCATAAAGCTCCCGCAGCGTATCCTCGGAGATTTTCCGTTCTGTCCAGGCTGTATGGGTTCGCGCATTCAGGAACAGCTGATCAATTGCAGCCTTATCCAGAGCATTGGCATTTTCGTATTGCGTATCGAGCATGACAGCCACCGTTCTTGCGTTGGAACGGTGAGATAGTGCGGCCTGCCGGTTTTTTTAACCTCCGGAATGGAAAAAGTTCTTATCCGACGGCGACCACTTCCCGCACTTCGGGCACATAATGCTTCAACAGATTCTCGATCCCGGCCTTCAGGGTCAGGGTCGAGGACGGACACCCGGCACAGGCACCGCGCATGACCAGGGCCACGACACCGGTCTGCTGGTCAAAGCCCTTGAAGATGATGTCGCCACCATCCCGCGCCACAGCAGGGCGGACGCGGGTGTCGATGATTTCCTTGATTTCCTTGGCCGGACCACTGTCGGCGTCATACTCCGCTTCGCCGTCAGAATCGGCGAACAGTGGCGCGCCGGACTGCAGCACATCCATCAGCGCGCCAAAAATCGCCGGCTTGATGTGCGGCCAATCCACCGTCTCGTCCTTCGACACCGAAACATAATCTGCGCCGCAAAACACACCCGTCACACCGTCAACGGCGAACAGCTCTTTCGCCAGCGCAGACATCTCTGCCTCTTCCGGCGTGGTGAATTCGCGCGGGGCTTCCGGCGCAATCTCCCGGCCGGGGAGAAACTTCATGGTGTTCGGGTTCGGCGTCGGTTCGGTCTGGATAAACATGATCGCGTCCTGTTTCGGAAGCGTCTCAAATGGCGCTTTAGCGCACTGACCGCAACCCTTCTCTACGTAAGGGCATCAATGGCTTCTCGGGACAAACCGCCCGGAACAACCGTTACCGGGACCGGCCGCGCGCCCATCAGGCTGCGGCCACGCGCCAGCAAGGCCACCAGCGGGCCGGGGCCTTCACCCGATTCTTTTGCGCCGAGAATGAGGATCGATATGTGATCATCTTCTTCGATCAGCTTGGCCAGAGCATCACGCTTCTCATCCTCGCGGAGAACCAGTTCAGGCCGCTCACCCATCACCGCTTCTGCGTCTTCGGCCATTGTGTCGAGCAATTCGGTCGCCTGCTCCTCGGCCTCACGGCGCATGGTTTCAGACACGCCGATCCAGTGGTCGAAGTTGGATGGCTCTATGACAGCCAGCAGGACCAGCCCGCAATCTGTTGCCTTCGCCCGCCTGGCGGCAAAGTATAGCGCCGTGCGGCACTCCTCGCTCTGATCGGCAATGACCAGAAATTTTCTGCGATGCTCGCTCATATGCATAGAATTGGCCTGACACGGGCGTTTCGTCCAGATAGGAATGCGCCTGATGACGCAAGTAACCTACACTGACCGGCGCAATGCCGCCTCTCCTGAACAATTGATTGCCCTCGAAGACACGCGGATCAGCGTATCGGAGAACGGCACGCTGAAGCGGGCCATTGCCTTCACCGATATCGTTGAAGTCCGCATGGGTGTGGAAATGGCTGGCCGCGACAGCCAGATCGTCTGCCGGATTACCGGAAAGGACGGTACCCGCGTCATTTTCGGATCGAGAGCCTGGACGTCCATCGGCGTCTGGAAAAACCAGGCCGACCGGTTTCTGGCCTTCAATGCCTGCGTCCACCGGACACTTGCACCCTTCGGCGAGACAATCCGCTTTGTCGAGGGCCAACCGCTCTGGTTCGGCTTCGTCATGTCCGGCCTGGGGCTTCTGATTGCGCTGATGGGCGGCGGTTTTGCCATCTATCTGGCGCTCGAGGAAAGTCCGCTCTTTGCTGGCGGCATTCCCGGTATCATCATTGGCGTCTATCTGGCCTGGATGTTCAAACCGCGCGCGCCAAAACCCTATGATCCGGACATTTACGCCGGGAAAGCCTAGTACTCGGTCGGCATGCCCGGCGGCATGGAGCGCACAGCCAGGGTGACGGGCACTTCACCGGCATTCTGGAAAACCAGCGTGCCATTGACCGTTTCACCCTCGGAAACCGGTGCCAGGCCAAAGACCATCAGATGCCGGCCGCCCGGCGTAAAAACCAGCGGGCCTTCATCGGTCACCGGCTGCGGGCCGATCTCGCGCATCTGCATCACACCATCAGCGCCGACGAAATGACCGTGGATCTCGACGCGCTCCGCCTCGTCGATCCGCACTTCTGTCAACAGATCCTCCGTGCCTTCGCTGAGGCGTACGACAACATAGGCTGCCGTAACATCGCGGCCTTCCGGGTGGGGCCGCATCCAGCTGGCGCGAATGTCGATCGCGGTTTCCTGTTGAGCGACGGGCCCGTCACTCTCGCTGCCGATCATCGTGCCGGCCATGTCGCCATGCCCCGAATGGTCTATCTCCGCAGCTGGCTCAGATTGCGGATTTCCGCACGCCGTCAGGACAAGGGCAGGAAGGGTCAAAAGAAGAAGGCGCATGACAGGGATCTCCGTGTTTGCAACTTGCTAGACCCGGAAATCGGCCAACGCCATGCGGCGTTTTAACCCCAGAAACCGACCATGCGCTTGGCGTCGGCGAGCACAGGAGCGGCCACTTCGCGGGCCCGCTCGGCGCCAGCTTCGAGAATGCGATCAATTTCCGCCGGATCGCCCATCAGCCGATTATACTCGTCCACTACAGGCGCGAGTTTTGCCACGGCAAGCTCTGCCAGAGCCGGCTTGAAGGCACCAAAACCCTGTCCACCGAACTCGGCAATGACAGCCTCCTTATTGGAGCCGGCCAGAGCCGCATAAATCCCCACCAGATTGCCGGCTTCCGGGCGGCCTTCGAGACCCTCGACGGTTTCCGGCAGAGGTTCCGGATCGGTCTTCGCCTTCTTCACCTTGCGGGCAATCGTGTCGGCATCATCGGTCAGATTGATGCGGGCCAGATCCGACGGGTCCGACTTGGACATCTTCTTGTTTCCGTCCTTCAGCGACATGATGCGCGTGCCGGCACCCTCGATGATCGGCTCGGGCAGCGGCCAGAAGCCCTCGCAGTCATAATCGCGCATGAAGCGGGCCGCGATGTCGCGCGCCAGCTCGAGATGCTGTTTCTGGTCCTGCCCGACGGGCACATGCGTGGCCTTGTAGACAAGAATGTCCGCCGCCATCAGCACCGGGTAGGTGAAAATGCCGACGCTGGCACGCTCACGGTCGGATCCCGACTTGTCCTTGAACTGCGTCATGCGCTCCATCCAGCCCAGACGGGCCACACACTGGAGGATCCAAGCCAGTTCGGCATGGGCGGGAACAGCGCTCTGGGCAAAGATGGACGAGCGTTCCGGATCGACGCCGCCCGCCATGTAGGCAGCGGCCACCGAGCGCACGGCTCCCGGTAATTCGGCCGGGTCATGCGGCATGGTGATCGCATGCATGTCGACCGCGCAATAGAAACACTCCGCGCCACGGTCCTGCAGCTTGACCCAGTTCACCAGTGCGCCGAGATAATTTCCAAGATGCAGATTTCCCGTCGGCTGCATGCCGGACAGGATGCGTTCAGGGCCGGAATAGGTCGGAGCGTCGGTCATGGCTTACTCTTGCGGTCTGGTGCGAGCGCCGGGTTTAGCCACGGGAAAACGCGCTTCGCAACTCCGAAATCCGCAAACCCCGCGTGACCAGCGCCAGGATCGCGTAGATCACCAGTCCCGCACCCGACGCCAGAATGGCTGTCAGCAGACGGGATTCGAACACAAAATGCGCCAGTTCAGCCTTGTAGAGATCCAGCCCCCACATCACCCCGCCGGCCAGCGCCGCCGCGATCACAAGACGCGGCAAGGCCGACATCAGGCGGCGGTCGGGCTTCAACCCGCCCCGGCGCGCCAGGAAGATTGCCAGCAGACCGGCATTGATCCATCCCGCCAGGGAGGTTGCCGCTGCCAGGCCGACATGGCCGCGATCGGGAGCAAATTCACGGATCCAGAAGAACAGCGCTGCGCCCACGGCGATGTTGAACAGCATCGATATCGCGGCAAACACCATGGGCGTTGCCGTATCCTCGCGGGCAAAAAAACCGGGCGAGAAAACCTTGATCAGGACAAAGGCCGGCAGGCCGATTGCGAACAGCTGAACCGCAAGGCGCGTGCTCTCCGTATCCTCCGCCGTGAAAGCCCCGCGCTGGAACAGCCCCTCGACCAGCAGGCCGGGCATGGCCAGCAAGGCGGCGGCGGCAGGCAGGGTCAGCGCCATCGAGATTTCGATTGCCCGGTTGATCGTGTCCTCGGCCCCGCCCGTATCGTCTGCCCTTAGCTGCCGGGAAAGGGTCGGCAACAGGGCAACACCCATCGCGATCCCGATCACGCCCAGCGGCAGCTGATAGAGCCGGTCGGCATAGTAGAGCAGTGCGACCGCGCCATCCTGGAAGGTCGCGATAAGCTGGCTGACAACGATATTGATCTGGGTCACGCCGCCAGCAATGGCCCCAGGTATACCAAGGATCAGCAGCCGGCGGATTTTCGGCGTTATCCGGGGAAGCCGGAGAGACAACCTGATGCCTGCGCGGCGGCAACCCCAGTACAGGATCGCTGCCTGGACCACTCCCGACACCGGCACCGCAATTGTGATCCATAGGCCCGTTTCAGCAGCATCGTCCGGCGCCAGCAGCAAAACCGCGACCATGATCACATTCAGTGCAATCGGAGCCGCCGCCGACAGGGCAAACCGGTCATGCGCATTCAGCGTGCCGCCCATCATCGCAGTCAGCGAGACAAGGAGCAGATAGGGCATGGTAATCTGGGTGAACAGAACCGCCATCCCGAACAGGCCGGGATCATCCACAAAGCCGGGGGCCAGCCAGCGCATGATGGCCGGCATGAACACCTGCGCTGCCACGGTAAAGACCGACAGCACCACAATCATCAGGGACAGCGTATCCCGGGCAAACTGCAGCGCCTCGGCTTCCCCATCCCCTTCCAGCGTCCGCGTATAGAGCGGCACATAGGCCGAGTTGAATGCGCCCTCGGCAAAGAAGCGGCGGAACAGGTTTGGAAAGCGGAAAGCGATGACAAAAGCGTTGATCACCGGTCCGGTTCCCAGTGCCGCCGCGAGCAACATCTCGCGGACAAACCCCAGAACCCGGCTGACCGCCGTCAGCCCGCCTATCACCAGGGTGGAGCGCAGTATCTTCATGCTCTAGCGGCCCGCACTGGCGCGGGCCCGGGCGAGACCGCGGGTTCTGGCCCGCTTGGCCACGCGTTCTTCTTCCTGTGCCAGCACGTCCAGCAAACTTTCCCTCACCGCCTCACGGTCAGCGGAGTCCTCCAGCTTTTTTCCGTCCCTGAGCACATAGAATACGTCGGTCGCACGCTCACCATAGCCATCGATCCGCGCCGATTGCAGGGCCAGCCCCGCATCGGCAATCGCTTCCGACAAATCTGCCAGAAGTCCTGGCCGGTCCCGTCCGGATGCCTCGATCAGGGTTGCCGTTTCAGCCGCGCTTGAATCCACTGAAACCGACGGTGTCACCGTGAAGGCCGCAGCCCGCCGGGTGAGACGCGCCACTGCCGGTTTGGCCGCCCGCGTCTTCGATCCTGAAGCCGCACGCCGTACGCGTTCTGCCAGCGCATCCCGCGCCCGCCCCCGCTCAATGCCATAAGGATTGCCGGAGGAGTCCTGAACATAAAAAACATCGAAGGCATCACCCGATGCCGTCGTCGAGACCTGCGCACCAACGACATTCGCCCCCAACTCAGCCAGCACGCCGACTATATCGGCAAACAGACGTTCCCTGTCCGGCGCAATGACCATGACTTCAGTGGCCGCCCGCCGCTTGTCGATCCGCGCCGTGGCAGCAACGACATCACCCCTGTCCTTGGCGGCGCGAACAAAGGCCGCATGCCGCAGCCGGTCGGCTTCGGAAAAGGACAACCAGTAGGCATCGTCCAGATCCGTCGTCCAGCGTTCGGCAAAACCCTCGTCGACACGGCCAATCTTTTCCCGGAACGCCGCGCGGGATTCATCCGCTTGTGCCTTGAGAATGGTACGAACCTCTGCCTCCGCATCGCTGGAAGCGTCGCTTTCCAGAACCGACCGCGTCGCAGAGTAGAGATCCCGCAGTAATTGACCTTTCCAACCATTCCAGATGCCGGGGCCCACTGCCCGGATATCGATAACCGTCAGGATGGTCAGAAGATTGAGACGCTCCAGCGTACCGACCTCACGCGCAAACTCGATGACGGTTTTCGGATCGCCGATGTCACGGCGCTGGGCCGTATCGCTCATCAGAAGATGGGTCCGGACCAGCCAGGCCACCAGTTCGACTTCGGCGGATGGCAAGCCAAGACGTGTACACGCAGTCCGGGCTTGCTCGGCGCCTTCGACACACTGATCGCCCCTGCCCTTTCCGGTATCATGAAGAAGCGCCGCGAGATGCAGGGCACGCCGGTTCTTGATCTCGTGAACTATCCTGCTGGCAACGGGATGGTCTCCTTGCAAATCCCCGTTCTCGATATCGCGCAACAAGCCCACCAGGTGCAGCGTGTGCTCGTCCACCGTATAGCGGTGATACATGTTGAACTGGGTACGCGCGACGATCTCACCAAATTCGGGGAGAAATTTCCCGAGAAGGCCCGCCTCCGTCATCAGACGCAGAACCAGCTGCGGAGCGCCTGAATCCAGCAGGATGGAAAAGAACACCCTCACAGCGCGTGGATCGGAGCGGAATTCATCGTCCACACGGCGAATATTCTGCCCGACAACTGCAAAGGCATCCGGATGCAGATCGGCACCCATGGCCGAGGCGGCCCAGAACAGGCGCATCAGCAGGACAGGATCATTCTCGATCTCCGACGGATCGGCAAAATCGATCCGTCCGTCTACCAGCTTGAAAGCTTCATCGACCGGATCGCCCAGCGCATCGGATTCCGGAAGGAAACGCGCCAGACCGCGCGGCCGGGACTTGCGGTGGTCGGATTCCAGCTTGGCGCAGACAAGGCGGGTCAGGCTTCCCACATCCATGGCGGTCAGGAAGTAACGCCGCATGAAGCGTTCGACAGCGCTTTCGGCCTCGGCATCATCAAAGCCCATCCGGGCCGCGATTTCAGGCTGGATATCGAACGTCAGCCGGTCATCCTTGCCGTCGATAATGTCGTGAATGTGAAAACGGACCGTCCAGAAAAAATCGGACGCCCTGAGATATTTCTCGACATCGGTGACCGTCATCAGCCCGGAGGACACCCAGCGCTCGAAGGCATCGGCACCATAGAGAAACTGCGCCAACCAGCGCAGCAGCTGCAAATCTCTCAAACCACCCTTGGATTCCTTGACGTTCGGCTCGACCGTGTAGCGTGAGGCTCCCGCCTTGGATATCCGCGCATCGCGTTCCTCGAGCTTGGCTTCCACGAAGGCAGCGCCCTTTGACAGAGCTTCCTCGCGCAGCTTCCGCCGCAACATTTCTGAAAGACCGGGATTTCCCGCAAGGTGCCGAAGCGAAAGCAGCGACGTCCGCTCGCCAATATTGTCGCGGGCAACATCCAGCGTTTCGTCTACCGTCCGCACAGCACCGCCGCCGACATCTAGCCCGCAGTCCCAAAGCACATAGATCAGCTGTTCCAGAAAAGCCTCATGCGCCTTGCCGGCGCGCTTGGGCTTCAGGAAGAGGAGGTCGATATCCGAACGCGGCGCAAGCTCCCCGGCACCATATCCGCCGATCGCCGTCATCGAGATGCCCTGGGCGGCATCGCCTGCTTCCATGGCAATGGAATCATAGACCGCCGCCAGAACGGCATTCATGACGCCTGATAGGAACCGTGCCGATTCCAGCCCGCCGGTTGATCCTTTCAGCTTGTCTTTCGCGGCCGCCCGGCCGGCCTCGATCGCCGAGCGGATACGAGCAATTGCCGCATTGCGTGCCGGCATATCCTGCCAGGATTTATCTCCCAGAGCTGCCGCAAGCTCGGCGCGGAGCTTTAGTCCATCGAGGGAGGCAGGCAGGGCGGAAACCAGCATCGCCCGAGCCTATCGCTTGCCGCTCAACGCGTCACTCACTCTCTTCGTCTGCCAGCCGCTTCAGCTCATAGAGACATTCCAGCGCGTCACGCGGGCTCAACTCGTCCGGCACGACCCGCTTCAAACGCTCGGAAACAAGTGAAGGCTTGCTCTCCTGCGCCATGGGTGTTGCAGAGAACAGTGGCAATTCAGCCAGCGCCGCCGACGGGGCGTCCTCGCTTTCCAGCCGCTCGAGAATGGTCTTCGCGCGGGCAATGGCAGCCTTCGGAAGGCCTGCCCGGCGCGCCACCTCGATCCCGTATGACTTGTCAGCCGGACCTTCGGCAATCTGGTGTAGGAAGACCAGCTCGCCTTTCCATTCGCGGGCTTTGAGGCTGACATTGCCGGCATGGTCCAGATCCTCTGCCAACCGGGTCAGCTCGTGATAATGCGTGGCGAATAGGGCCCGGCAGCGATTGACCTCATGCAGATGCTCGGCGGCAGCCCAGGCAATGGACAGGCCGTCAAAGGTGGATGTGCCGCGGCCAACCTCATCGAGAATGACAAAGCTGCGCGCCGTCGCCTGATTGAGGATCGCCGAGGTCTCGACCATCTCGTTCATGAAGGTCGAGCGGCCACGCGCCAGATCATCCGCCGCCCCGACCCGCGAGAACAACCGGTCGGCGATACCGATCCGGGCTTCACTGGCCGGAACGTAAAGCCCGGCCTGGGCGAGGATCAGCATCAACGCGTTCTGACGAAGATAGGTCGATTTACCGGCCATGTTCGGACCGGTCACCAGAAGCAGCCGCTCCGCGTCATCCGATAGCCGGCAATCATTCGGGGTGAACCCGGCCTCGCCCTGGGCCTTCAGCGATGCTTCCACGACCGGATGCCGGCCGCTGACAATCGTAAATACCGGTGTCTCACCAAGATCCGGCCGTGCCCAGTTTCGATCCTGCGCCAATTGCGCATTCGCACAGGCCACATCAATCTCTGCCAGCGCCCGGGCAATTGACCGGATGGTTTCCGCCTGCGCCTCGACCCGGTCGCGAAACCCGGAAAAGGCTTCCAGCTCAAGCGCCAGCGCGCGGTCTGCCGCTCCGGCGATCTTCGATTCAAGAGCACCGAGTTCGGTCGTTGTGAACCGCACCGCATTGGCCATGGTCTGACGATGAATGAAGGCCTCGTCCGCCATCAGCGGATCGGCATTCTTCGCCGTCACCTCGACGAAATAACCCAGCACATTGTTGTGCTTGATCTTCAGGTTGGAAACACCGCTGGCCTCTCCATAGGTCTGCTGGAGACCGGCAATCAGCTTCCGGGAATCATCCCGCAGCGCCCGCGCTTCATCCAGCGCGGCAATCCACCCCGCGGCAATGAAACCGCCATCCCGGGCAGCGAGCCCTGGCTCGTCGACAAGCGCCGCTTCCAGATCGTGCTGCAAGGCCGCCAGCTCTGCCCTGGCGGAGACGTTCAACATCTCTGCCAGACTGCCAAGATGTCCGGGCGCATCAATTCCCGGCGTTTCCAGCAGAAGAGCGGACAGGGTCTGCGCTTCGGCAAGACCGCGACGCAATGCCGCCAGATCGCGGGGCCCGCTACGCGACAGCACCAATCGTGTGGCCGCGCGCTCTAGGTCGCCGGCCGCCTTCAATCGCTCCCGGACCCTTTCGGTCACCGGAGAATCGATGAAGTGCGCCAGCAAATCATGACGGTTTCGGATCGCCGCGAGATCGGTTGACGGCCGGGTTAGCCGTGCGGCCAGCAAGCGCGCGCCCGGCGCCGTGACGGTTTCATCGATACAGTCCAGCAAGGATCCCTTGCGGTCGCCTGTCAGCGTCCGGTCGATCTCCAGGCTCGCCCGCGTTGCCGGGTCGATCAGAAGCGTATGCCCGGGCTGAACCTGACGCGGCGGCGACAGCTTGGCCGGTGCGCCGGCTTGCGCCAGCTCCAGATAGTCCAGCAAGGCGCCCAACGCGGCCAGTTCGGCTGCCGAAAAACTGCCAAAGGCCTCCAGCGACTGAACACTGAAGCGCTCCTTCAATCGCCGCTCGCCAGACTTCGCATCAAACTTGGCGCGGGCCTGCGGCGTGATCCGTCCTGCCGGCACCCAGTCGCGCGCGGCCGTATAGCTTTCCTCACGCACCAGTAATTCAGCCGGGTTCAGCGCGCTGATCTCGGCTGCCAATTGCCCGGAATCGATCTCGCTGACCGCGAACTCCCCTGTCGACACTTCGGCCCAGGCCAGAGCGGTGCCGCCGCCAGCCGTCTCAGACAGCGCCGCAATCCGGTTGGAGCTGCGCGCATCCAGCAGGGAATCCTCGGTCAGGGTTCCGGGTGTGACGATCCTGGTCAGTCCGCGTTCCACCGTCTTGGATCCCCGCGCCTTGGCGGCGGCCGGATCTTCCAGCTGCTCCCCGACTGCCACTTTGAAGCCGGCCTTGATCAACCGGGCCAGATAGGCTTCGGCGGTTGCCGCCGGCACGCCACACATGGGAATGGGTTCACCCTGGTGCTGCCCGCGCTGGGTCAGCGCGATGTCGAGTGCTTCGGAAGCGCGGCGCGCATCGTCGAAGAACAGCTCGTAGAAATCACCCATACGATAGAAGAGCAGCGCATCCTTCGGCGTATCCTCACGCAGGGCGAGGAATTGCGCCATCATCGGCGTTGCGCCTTCCGGGCTGGGAAAGTGTCTGTCTTGAAGGTCTGACGGCAGCATGATCGGCGAGAAACTGGCGGGGATTCGCGTCCTCTGCAAGCGGTCATGACGCTTGCGTCGGGAACAGGCGGCGTTAGTTTCACACCAGATACACCGACTGTTATTCCGGATTGCAAGAATGCCTGATCGCACAAGCCCCGTGGGCGATGAAGACGCGCTGAGATTTCACAGCCAGCCGACGCGGGGCAAGCTCGCCCTTCAGCCGACCAAACCGATGGCGACCCAGCGCGATCTTTCCCTCGCCTATTCGCCCGGTGTCGCAGCACCAGTGAAGGCCATCGCGGCCGATCCTGACGCCGTCTACGAATACACGTCCAAAGGCAACATGGTGGCCGTGGTCTCAAACGGCACGGCCATTCTGGGGCTTGGCAATCTGGGGCCAATGGCGTCAAAGCCCGTGATGGAAGGCAAGGCGGTCCTGTTCAAACGCTTTGCCGATATCGACGGCATGGACATTGAAGTCTCCGAGGACGACCCGGATCAATTCATCGAATGTGTCGCCCGGTTTGGTGAAACTTTTGGCGGCATCAATCTGGAAGACATCAAGGGCCCGGACTGCTTCATCATCGAGCAGAAGCTGCGTGAGCGGCTGGATATTCCGGTTTTCCATGACGACCAGCACGGAACGGCCATCATTGCCGCAGCGGGTATCATCAATGCCTGCGAGATCACCAGGCGGGACATTTCAAAGCTGAAAGTCGTCGTCAATGGCGCCGGAGCCGCGGGAATCGCGGTCCTGGAACTCCTGAAGGCGATGGGGGTCAAGGCCGCCAATTGCATCCTGTGTGACTCACGCGGGCCGATCTATCAGGGCCGCGAGGACGGAATGAACCAGTGGAAAGCCGCTCATGCGGCGCCCACCAAGGCGCGCACCCTGGCCGAAGCGCTGAAAGGCGCTGACTGTTTCCTCGGCCTGTCGGTAGCCGGCGCTGTCGATGAGGACATGGTCAAGTCGATGGCGAAAGATCCGATTATCTTCGCCATGGCCAATCCGGAGCCCGAAATCCGCCCGGAAGTCGTCCGCAAGATCCGCAAGGATGCAATCATGGCGACGGGACGCTCGGATTATCCCAACCAGGTCAATAATGTCCTCGGCTTCCCCTATATTTTCCGTGGGGCGCTGGATGTGCGGGCGCGCACCATCAATGAAGAAATGAAAATTGCCTGCGCCCATGCTCTGGCCAATCTCGCCAAGGAAGATGTGCCCGATGAGGTGGCGGCAGCCTATCATGGCCAGCGACCGAGCTTCGGCCGCGACTACATCATCCCGTCCCCGTTTGACCCGCGCCTGATTTCCTATGTCCCGCCCTATGTGGCGCAAGCTGCGATGGATACCGGGGTCGCCCGCCGCCCGATAGAGGACATGAAAGCCTACAAGGCCTCCCTGGCCCGGCGTTTGGACCCGACGGCTTCACTGCTGCAGCGGATCCAGGGTGCCGTAGCCGGAAAAGGAAAGCGCGTTGTCTTCGCCGAAGGCGAGGAGCCGTCTGTCATCCGCGCCGCCTTTGCCTTCCAGACCCAGGAGCTGGGCGAGGCGATCCTGGTTGGCCGCGAGGAGCAGACCCGTGCCAATATGCGCCTGGTCGGGGTCCCGGAAGACGCTTTGAAAATCGTCAATGCCCGCCTGTCGGAGCGCAATTCGGACTATGCCGACTTCCTCTATCACCGGCTCCAGCGCGAGGGATTCCTGAAACGCGATGTCCAGCGCCTGGTCAATAATGACCGCAACGTTTTCTCGGCCTGCATGGTCAAGCTGGGCGATGCTGACGGCATGGTCACCGGCGTGACGCGCAATTACGACGCCGCACTCAAGGATATCGGCCGGGTACTGGATCCCGCCGAGGATGAGCGTGTGATCGGCATGTCCATCGTGCTCGCCAAGAACCGGACGCTCTTTATTGCCGACACCAATGTCACCGAATTCCCGGATTCCGAGGCACTCGCCGATATCGCCTGCGAAGCCGCGGCGGCCGCCCGGCGCTTCGGGTTCGAACCGCGTGTGGCGTTTCTCTCCTACTCGACCTTTGGCAATCCAGCGGGCCAGCGTTCTGAAAAGATCCAGGCAGCCGTCAACATGCTCGATGAGCGCGGGGTCGACTTCGAGTACGAGGGGGAGATGGCTGCCGATGTCGCGCTCGATCCGGCACACAAGCTGCTCTATCCATTTTCGCGCATGACCGGCCCGGCCAATGTCATGGTAATGCCAGCCATTCACTCGGCCTCCATCGCCACGCGCCTGATGGGTGCCGGCGCCGGGGCCACGGTTCTCGGGCCCATGCTGCTCGGCTTCGAAAAGCCGGTCCAGATCGCCCGGCTGGGCGCACCGGTCACCGAGATCGTCACGCTGGCCGCGCTGGCAGCCTATGATCTGTCGGCAGAGGCCCTGGCAGCGGAATAGGGTTAACTTTCAGCTTCCTTTCCCGTCGGGACCTGCCCCTTGGCGGCGGGTGAGCCGAAGGTCATTATCAAAATCACAAGCAGAGTGGCCGGCACAGCATAACTGGCCGTGATAAGGAAGAAATTCATATAGCCGACAGTATCCGCCAGTACACCGGAGAACCCCGCGAGGATTTTATTCACGAAGGCATAGAGAGAGGACAACAGGGCGTATTGCGTTGCCGCATTTGCAGGGTCTGTGAGCGATGACAGATAGGCGATGAACACGGTTCCGACAAAGCCACCTGCAATGTTGTCACCGACGATCGCAATCGCGACACGCCAAGCGTCTTCTGGCACACCGGTCTGCGCCAACCAAGCGTACGCCCCGTTGGTGACAAGCGTGATGGCCCCGCCGACGACCATGGCCTTCAGAACCCCGAATCGGAAAGCGATCAGCCCTCCGAAAAAACCGCCGGCTATAGTGGCAAGAATACCTGGGCCACCTTGAATCCCGCCAATAATGTCACCTCCATAGCCAAGGTCAGCATAAAGCGGACTTGCCATGATACCCATGGTGAAATCACTCATGCGATAGATGCTGATGAGTAGAAATACAGGCACGATCCACGGGCCTAGCCGACCAATGAATTGCTTGAAGGGATCAATGATCGCCGTCGCAAAGCGCTGAGCGATTCCCATATCCGGCAGCAGAACGGACGGATCACGTGGCGGCTCCTTCATGAAAAGAATGAGAAAGGCCGTTATTCCCATGGTCAGCGACATGACCGAAAAAGATATCTGCCAACTCGTCCATTCAGCAATCGCAAGACCGAATCCGGCAAACATGATGGCGCCTCGATATCCCATGACATAGGCGGCCGCCATGTTGGCCTGATTGTCATTCTCGGCGCTTTCGATCCGCCAGGCATCAATCGAGATATCCAGAGTTGCTCCGGAATAGGCCAGGATCATGGCTCCTGCCAAAGTGACCCAAAGCGCCTCCGAGGGGCGCGAGAAGCCGATAACCAGAAGCCCGACCATCGTTCCCGCAATGGCCAGCAACATCCAGCTCCGCCGGCGGCCCAGTTTGTTCGTCAGAAATGGGATCGGGATTCGGTCTACCGCAGGAGACCACATCCATTTGATCGTATAGGCAATCGTCACCCAGTAGATGAAGCCAATGGTAGAGCGGTCGATCCCCTCTGCGCGCAGCCAGAATGACAGTTTCTGGAAGACCATCATCAGCGGCAGTCCGGACGCAAATCCAAGGATCAGCATCGAGAGCATGACCGGCTTTGCATATATCCGCAGGGAATCTGCCCAGCGATTATTGCGCTCGGGCTGGGCCACATCCGTCATGAGCAGGTCTCCGCCTTATCCGGAGACGACCCTGAAACGCTTTTGCGCTTTCGACAAGCTCAGTAGCGTAGCTGTGAGCGTCTCGGGATTGACCGGCTTGGTCAGGAAGGCATTCATGCCGGCTTCCAGACAGGCCCGCCGGTCGGTTTCCGACGTATTGGCCGTCAAGGCGATCAGCGGCAGATTGAAGCCTTCTTCGCGTATGGTGCGGGCAACGCCCGGCCCGTCTATTTCCGGCATGCGGAGGTCGATCAGCGCAGCGTCCAGTCCCCCGGCCCGAAGGCGATCCAGTGCCTCGCGGCCATCATGAGCGCGTTCGGGCGAAGCGCCCAGCCGGGTCAGCGTCCGTTCAGCGATCAACCCGTTCACCGGATCATCCTCGGCAACAAGCACACGCAGCCCCGCCAGCGGCCAGCCCTCGCCTTCCAGCCAGCCGGCTTCACTGCCCTGCCCCGGCACCTCGCTGGCAATGAACCTTTCCAGGCTCTGACGCCGTACCGGCATCACCAGCCAGCCATCTGCGCCCGGTGGTGGATTGTCCCGCACTCGGTCTTTCTCGGCCGCCTCCGTCAGGATCAGCACCTTCCGTGCGCCGCAGCCCTGCGCATGGGCAGACCACTTGGCATCCAGAAGCAGCGTCATTCCGGAGGCAGAGCTTAACCGTTCAGGGTTGGAAAGCGTGCGCGCATCTCCGCCCAGCGCCAGGATCTGCGCAGACAAGGCATTGCGGATGACAGACGACGGAGAGGCGACCATAACCACCTGACCTGCCAGCGGCCGGTCGGTTCTGACGCCCTTGCGAATAGGTAGCGGCAGAGCTGCCCAGAAGGAAGCCCCTTCGCCCGGCGCGCTTTCCAGACCGATCTCGCCATCCATGGCTTCGACCAGTTTCTTGACCATAGACAGACCCAGCCCGGCGCCACTCTCGCGCAGCTGCGCTTCACCACTACCGCGCTCGAAATGGTCGAAAATCTTGGCTTGATCTGACGGCTCGATACCCGGACCGGTATCGCGCACTGTGATGATCAGACGGGCCCGGTTCTCGCTGTCGATATCGCCGGACAATTCGACCCAGCAGCCACCCTCGGATGTGAATTTCACGGCATTGCCGAGCAGGTTGAATAGGATCTGCCGCACGCGGGCGACATCGGCCAGAACCTCTTCCGGCGCACTTTCCCGGATCACGCTAGCGATCGCCAGGTTTTTCTCGCCTGCCCGTGGTGCCAGCAATTCGACGGCCTGGCGTGCCAGGTCGGATGGGCGAACCGGTTCCGGCCGCAAATCGACATGGCCGGCTTCGAGGCGGGACAGGTCAAGAATCTCGTCGATGAGCTGCAGCCCGTGCATCGCGCTGTCGGATACGGCGCGGACATATTCGCGCTGGTCCGGCTGCAGCGATGTCATTGCCAACAGATCCGCCACGCCCTTTACGCCGGCCAGCGGCGTTCTCAGCTCATGCGTGACCGAAGCAAAAAAGCGGGTGCGGGCATCTTCGGCTTCGCGCCGCTCGGCATCGGCATCGCGCTTGTCCGTCACATCGCGGCCAATGGAGATGGAGCCGCCACTGTCCACCGGGCGCTCATCCCACTCGATCCAGCGATTGCCGGAACGCGTACGCATCAGGGCTTCAAAACGCCTTGAGCCCCGGTCAACGGGGCCGGCCGGCGCGACCGCAAACCATCGGCCGGTCCAGTCTGATCGCTTTCCGCCGAAGGCCGACAGAAAAGCGTGGTTGACGAAAACGACGCGTCCATCGCCCGCCCGCAGCATGGCCATCTCGCCGGCAGCGTCCAGCGCGATGAGGGCGGCATCATTTTCCGCCGGAACCGGGGGTGTTCGAGTGTCGGTCATTGATGCGGGTTTACGCTGAAACCGGTTAAGGAAGCGCTGCGATTTCAAACGGTCCGCATGGCGCGCCCGGACGCCGCACGCATCTCTCCACCCGGCGCTGCCCGGCGCAGCGACAGGGCTTCAGCCACATGCACCCGCCGCACACCGTCCGACCCGTCGAGATCAGCGATGGTCCGGGCCACCCTGAGAACGCGATGATAGCCGCGCGCCGTCAGGCCCATCAGTTCCGCCGCCTGGTTGATCAGTTGCTGACCACCCCGGTCCGGTTCGGCAACATGATCAATCAGATCGGTTGTCAGCTGCGAATTGAGGCGTCCGCGCTCGGCCTGCGCGGTGCGGGCCAGGGCCACCCGTGTCGCGGCCTCCTCTGTCCCTTCTGGCGGCGACGGCAGGGCCAGATCGGCCGGCGTCACCGGCGGCACTTCGACATGCAGATCAATGCGATCCATCAACGGACCCGACACCCGCGCCTGATAATCGGCCGCACACCGCGGTCCGCGCTTGCAGGCTTCGCCATTCGCGCCGGCCCAGCCGCAACGGCAGGGATTCATCGCCGCGACCAGCTGGAAGCGGGCGGGATAGGCGATATGAGCATTGGCGCGCGCCACGACGATTTCCCCGGTTTCCAGTGGCTGGCGCAGACTGTCCAGCACTTGCGGGTGAAACTCCGGCAGCTCGTCGAGGAAGAGAACGCCATGATGCGCCAGCGAGGCTTCGCCCGGCTTGGCCCGCTGACCGCCGCCAACCATGGCGGCCATCGAGGCGGAATGGTGCGGGGAGCGGAAAGGGCGCGACCGGGTCAGGCGCCCACGCTCCAACAGGCCCGCCACCGAGGCGATCATGGAAACGTCCAGCAATTCTTCGGCTGAAAGGGGCGGGAGAAGGCCGGGCAGCCGGGCCGCCATCATCGATTTTCCAGAGCCGGGCGGACCGGTCATCAGGAGGTTATGCGATCCCGCCGCAGCGATCTCGAGCGCCCGCTTGGCACTTTCCTGTCCTTTCACATCCTTCAGATCGAGATCCGGGCGAGCATCGATCAGATCGCCGGGCACGGGCCGGGACAGCATCTGGCGTCCCTTGAAATGATTGACCAGCTGGATCAGCGAGGCCGGCGCCAGGATCGACAGATCACCGCCGGCCCATGCCGCTTCCGGCCCACAGGCTTCCGGACAGATAAAGCCGAGATCGTGACGGCTGGCGGCCATCGCCGCGGGAAGGGCCCCCGGCGTGGCATTGATCGAACCATCGAGGCCGAGCTCTCCCATGGCCAGATGATCGGCAGCGGCATCCGGGGGAATGACGTCCATCGCCGCCATCAGGCAGATCGCGATGGGCAGATCAAAATGCGCGCCTTCCTTGGGCCGGTCAGCCGGGGCGAGATTGACGATCACTCGTCCCGGCGGCAATGACAGGCCAATGGCAGCAAAGGCAGCGCGCACGCGCTCCCGGCTTTCGGCGACGGCCTTGTCGGCGAGGCCAACCACCATGAAAGCCGGCTGGCCGCCCGTGAATTGCGCCTCCACCTCGACGCGGCGCGCCTCGGCCCCTTCAAAAGCAATTGTCTTTGTGCCCGCCGCCATGTTCCCGCTCCCGATACCGGGCCATCACCGCGATAACCCGTTGGTATATCGTCAGTTTTCCACAGGCTGGAACGCCGACGATCAAAACAGGAACATAATAGGAACGAAAATCAGACTAAAGTCAAGGTTGTGTCGGAATTACCCGGCCAGGCGCGCCTCCACAGCATCCCAGAACAGCACCGCGGCATCGACGCCGGAAAAGCGCTTCAGCTCCTGCACGCCGGTAGGGGAGGTGACATTGATCTCGGTGAGCCGGTCGCCAATGACATCGATGCCGGCGAAAACCAGGCCGCGCTCCTTCAGAACCGGACCGATGACCTCGCAGATATGCCGGTCGACCGCACTCAGATCGGCCGCTTCCGCACGCCCGCCAACATGCATGTTGGAACGGGTTTCGCCCGGTTGCGGCACCCGGTTGATCACCCCGACCGGCTCGCCTTCGATCAGGATGACGCGGCGGTCACCGGCACTGACATCCGGAAGGAAGGCCTGGGCGACGATCGGTTCCCGATTGATGCCGGCAAACATCTCCACAATGGATGAGAAGTTTCCATCGTCCGGCTTCACCCGGAACACGCCCGCCCCGCCATTGCCATAGAGCGGTTTGAGGATGATATCCTTGTATTGTTTCCGGAAAGCTTTGATCGCCTCGACATCACGCGAGATCAGCGTCGGTGGAATCAAATCAGGAAATTCCAGCGGCAGGATCTTCTCCGGATTGGACCTCACCCATTGCGGGTCATTCAGAACCAGCGTTGTGCCCTTGAGAAATTCCAGCACATGGCAGGCCGTGATGTAGGACATGTCGAAGGGCGGGTCCTGCCGCATCAGGATGACATCCACGTCACCGGCCAGATCCAGCACTTCCGGGTCGCCCTCGATACCGGGCTTTTCCTTCACGCGCTGAACGGTGACAGGCCGCGCGCGGGCCGTAATCCGTCCCATTTCCCAGGACAGGTGTTTCGGCTGATAGGTCCAGACCTTGTGGCCGCGCGCCTGCGCAGCCTCGATGAAGGCAAAACTGGTATCGCCATTAATGTCGACGGTGGAGATCGGGTCCATCTGGACCGCAATGCGAAGGCTCATTCGGATTTGTCCTGTCTAGTCGATCGGCGTGACCGGCGCGGTGCGCAGATCTTCTGGCGGCTCCAGCCCCGGGACATCCTCATTGACCGGAATCGCCTCACCGCCGCAGGCCGCAGCCTGGCGTTCACCGCGGGAAACGGTCTCGCTGGCTTCACCGGTCACCCGTACAAAGGTGACGACCTCGGTTACACCATCAACGAGTGCCGCATGCTGGGCGGCGCGCTCGAGTTCGCCCTGCGTACGCGCCACGCCGAGAAGGAAAACCCGGCCGTTCTCGGCCTCCACATTATAATTCACGCTGCGCACCGACCGGTCCCGAAGCAGGCGGGCGCGGACTTGCTGGGTGATCCAGGCGTCACGGGCGCCGTCCCTTATCGTCGAGGGATTGGATATAGTGACCTCGTTCTCCACCGCCCGGACAGCCAGCGCTGACCAGGCCAGACATTCCGCCTGACGCCGGTCGTCCTCGCGCGGG
This sequence comes from Hyphobacterium lacteum, assembly GCF_036330345.1. Lineage (NCBI taxonomy): Bacteria > Pseudomonadati > Pseudomonadota > Alphaproteobacteria > Maricaulales > Maricaulaceae > Hyphobacterium > Hyphobacterium lacteum. The sequence goes on along the minus strand of NZ_JAZDRP010000005.1, from coordinate 187,598 downwards.
GCCGTTCCGGTCAGAAGCGCAACACCGTCGGTCACCTCGACATCCACCCCTTCCAGCGCATAGCCCTCGGCGCGGGTCATCGCCGCCTTGATGGACAGTGAAGCACTCGCATCATCGATATCACGTCCAATGGAGCGCTCTGGCTGCATGGCCGCACACGCGGAGAGAAGCATGGCCAGGGCGGCCGGTAGAAAGGCAGATTTCATTTCTTCATCCTCGAAAGGCGACAGCCCGGCACGAGCCTATCTGCCGAAATGATTCCGTTCAATTAAAGTCCATCGCGCGCGGCCCGTCCGCGCTGAAGAATTGCCGCTCATGGCGCGGCAGCCGCCAGGGCCGCACAATCATCAGATCATAGCGGATTGCCAGATTGGCAAGATCCCGCCGCCGGCCGATGAAGCTGGACGTCCCGCGAACAATACGTTGCTGCTGATGCCAGCTGACAGCCTGCAGGCCGGACTCCACCGTGGTGCGCGCCTTTACCTCGACAATGGCCAGCACATTGCCCTTGCGCGCCACAATATCCAGCTCGCCACTGCCGGTTTTTTCGCGCCGGCCGAGAATGCGATACCCTTTCAGGAACAACCATAACGCCGCCAGATCCTCGGCGCGGCGGCCACGGCTTTCGGCTTCCTGTCTTCGGGCGCTCACGCCTTGCCGTCCTTGATCGCCTGGGCGCGGGCATAAAGATCGCGCTTGTTGAGGCCTGTCTGTTGCGCCAACAGCGAGGCCGCGCCCTTTACACCCTCTGACGGGATCAGGGCGGCCAGTTCGGCGTCGACATCCACATCACTGGCGGACGGCTCACCCGGCGGGGCCACTATCAGTGTGATTTCACCTCTGGGCGCTCCGGCTTCCTCATAATGCCGGGCAATTTCCGACGCCGGACCCCGCCGGTATTCCTCGAACTTCTTGGTCAGTTCTCGCGCGACCACGACATCCCGGTTACCCAGTGCAGCGGCAACATCGACAAGACATGCGGCGATACGAGGGCCGGTTTCATAGAAAACCAGCGTACCGGGGACAGTGGCCAGCTCGCTGAGCCGGTTGCGGCGGGCTCCTGATTTCGGCGGCAGGAAACCGGCAAAGAAAAAGGCGTCACTGGGCAGGCCGGCAGCAGCCAGCCCGGTCAGCAAGGCCGAGGCGCCAGGCAGGGCACGAACGGGATGGCCCGCCTCGACGGCCTCGCGCACAAGCTTGTATCCGGGATCGGAAATCAGCGGCGTTCCGGCATCGGAGATCAGGACAACGCGCTCGCCAGCCGCCAGGGCTTCGAGAATGCCGGGCCGCATCTTTGCCCCGTTATGGTCGTGATATGGCAAGACTCTGGCGCTAATCCCGTAAGCATCGAGCAATCTGGCCGCGATGCGTGTGTCCTCGGCATAGATGCGATCGGCACCTGCCAAAGCATCCAGCGCCCGGAGCGTGATGTCGCGAAGATTGCCGATCGGCGTGGAAACAATGTTGAGGCCCGGCTCGGGCGGTTGCGGCGCGGGCGCGCGGCGGCTAGCTTCGCCGGGAATATGTGAAGGCGGCTCGGACATGATTCTTCCTGCATCTTTGCGCTTCTGGCGTGGCTTACCAAGACCGGTGGTCATTTCCGCCATTTCGGTGGCCGGTACTTTGCTGGTTTCTGCGTGTGCGACAACATCTGCGCCGCCGCCACCACCGCCGCCGCCGCCACCACCAGTCGTCGAGCAGCCCGTAATCGAGCCGCCGGTCGTCGAACAGCCGGTCGTCGAGCGTACAGGGGGCGTGATTCCGCGGCATCTGGATAATCGCGAGCTGACTCGCGCGGCTCTGCTATTGCCCTTCAGTCATCCCAATTCGGCGGCACGGGCCGAGGCCGCCAATCTTCTGCGCGCAGCCGAGCTCGCACTCTTCCAGCACGGCCCGGACACGCTGGTCCTGATCCCGAAGGATACGGGCGGTACGGCGGAGGGCGCACGGGAGGCCGCCCAGGCGGCCATTGATGATGGCGCCGATATCATTCTCGGTCCGCTTTTCGGAGCCGCCGCCGGCGCAGCCGGTGAAGTTGCAAGCCGCTATGATGTGCCCGTGCTGGCGTTCTCGACCGACACCAGCATGGCCGGGAATGGCGTTTATCTGCTCAGCCTGCCGCCTCAACAGGAAGTCGCCCGCATTGTCGAATATACATCCCGGCTGGGCGTTGAACGCTATGCCTTCATCGGTCCGGGAGGGGCGTATGGAGCAACGGTCCGGAATGCGCTGCAGGATTCAGCCGAGCAGAGTGGTGGTTATCTGACGGCAGAGGAAACCTATGTTGGCGGGGTCGAGGCCATGACCTCGGCCGCCCGGCGTCTGGCCGAGCTGGGCTTTACCAGTCTTGAGGCTGAAGCCGCGCTGGAGTTCCGCTCAAGCGACTGGCAGCCCTCGGCTGACGCGCCTTTCCAGGCGGTCATGCTGCCGGAAGGCGGAACCCGCCTGCGAACCCTCGGCCCGCTGCTGCCCTATCACGAGATCGACCCGCTGATTGTGCGTTTCCTCGGCACCGGTCTCTGGAATAATGAAGAGACCCGCCGCGAGCCAGTCCTTCATGGTGGCTGGTTTGCCGGTCCGGATGCAGAGGCTCATCAAGCCTATGTAGCTGAATATGAGGCCGCCTTCGGAGACGAGCCCTCGCGGATATCCAGCCACGCCTACGACGCCGTCCTGTTGGCCATCTACTTTGCCAATGAGGGTGATGTCAGCCGCGAAGCGCTGGAGGATCCGGAGGGTTTCTATGGCGCAGATGGCCTGTTCCGTTTCCGTGCGGACGGGCAGATCGAGCGCGGCCTGGCCGTTTATGAGGTGCGCCGCGATTCCTTCCGCGTCATTGATCCCGCGCCGCGCCAGTTCGAGCCGGATATTTTCTGATCCCGCCTACGGGCAAAGCAGCTGGGCGATACCATCGGCATAGAGCCGCCCGTCCGGCGTGAGCCGCACAATGCGGTCATCGATCCCGATCAGCCCCTGACGCTCGAGGCGGCCCGCCTCTTCGAGGTCGATGGAATGGCCGGTCAGGGCGGTGATGCGGTCGATATCAAGCCCGTCCGAAATCCGCAGGCCCATCAGGATCCGCTCCCGCGCCTCATCCAGAGCGGACAGAGTCTCGATATCCGAACCACAGCCCGTACGGGTGACCTGCTCTATATAAGCGGCCGGCTTCAGAACGGTCGTACTGGCCACTCGCCCGCCACTGCGGAAATTACCCATGCGGCCATGAGCGCCCGGACCAATCCCGATCCAGTCAGCCCCCTCCCAGTAGAGCCGGTTGTGGCGTGAGGACTGGCCTTCACGGCAATGATTGGAAATCTCGTAACCGGTCATGCCAGCATCCGCGCAAAGCGTCTGGGTCAGGGTGTAAAGCTCGGCCCCCAGCGAGTCTCCGGGAGGAATCAGCTCGCCCCGCGCCACGCGCCGGTCAAATGCTGTCCCGGGCTCGATCGTCAGCTGATAGGCCGACACATGGCCGGGCTGTTCGGACAGAATTGCTGTCAGCTCGGCCTCCCAGTCTGCCAAGGTCTGGCCCTCGCGCGCATAGATGAGATCCAGTGACACGGCATCGAAATTTTTGCGGGCCAGCTCATGGGATCGATGCGCCGCGGCGCCATCATGATCACGGCCCAGCGCCACAAGCGCGTCGTCCTGAAAGCTCTGTACACCCAGAGACAGGCGGTTGATGCCAGCCGCCCGGAAACCCTCGAACCCGTCGGAATCATTCGGGTTGGCTTCGAGCCCGATTTCGATCAACGGCGCAAAGCCGAACATCAATTCCGCCTTGCCAATCAGCTCGCCGATCTGCGCCGGCGTCATGAGCGAGGGTGTGCCGCCCCCGAAATGGATGGAGACGAGAGAGCGGCGTTCGAGCCGCTCGGCCCAATAGCCGAGATCCGCGACCAAGCTCTGGAACAGAGCTTCATCATCGCCGCGCGCCTTGTAGACATTGAAGTCGCAATAGGGACAGATCCGCGCGCAATACGGCCAGTGCACATAAAGACCCAGCGGAGCGTCAGTCATCTCCGAACTCTTCCGCCACAAGCCTGGCCAGGGCGCGCGCCCTGTGGCTCATTCCGGCTTTCTCCTCGCGGCTCATTTCAGCAAAAACCCGGCTTTCACCCTCGGGCCGGAAGACCGGATCATAGCCGAAACCGCCATCGCCGCGCGGCGGCCAGACGATCTCGCCGCTGACGCGGCCCTCGAATGTCCGCACCGCGCCATCGGAGAAGGCCAGGGCGAGAACGCAGACAAAGGCTGCGCTCCGGTCAGCCGACCCGCACTGTTCGAGCTCATCATGCACCCGCCGCATTGCAACACCGAAATCGCGCGGCTCTCCGGCCCAGCGGGCCGAATAGATTCCCGGAGCACCGTCAAGCGCCGTCACACACAGGCCGGAATCATCGGCCAAAGCCGGCAATCCGGTCGCCTCGCTGGCAGCTCTCGCCTTCAGAATGGCATTTCCGGCGAAGTCCGGCTCGGTCTCTTCCGGCTCGGGAAGTGAAAAATCTGCAGCGGATTGCAGTTGAATGCCGAACGGCGCCAACAGATCCGCTATCTCTTTGATTTTGCCTTGATTATGGGATGCAAGAACCCAGGTTTTCGCCTCTGACACGCGTGTTTTCACCCCCGTTTTTTATCGCCTTTCGAAAAATTCATATCGAAAAACGATATTTTTGCTTGCGCCCGCTGAATTTTATGTTTATCGATAAATCCACGGACGGCGAAATGATCGTCCGGATAACAAAACAAAACACTCTGGTCGATTGAAACGAAACACAGGAGAGATGGAAATGGTCAGGTCCGAAAATGGTGCAGTGCGGTTCTTCGCAGCAGCTGCCATCAACATGTTCCTCATCATCGCGGTTGGTTCCGGCATTGTTGCCGCTCTGACCTCGACGGTCGCATGAGCATAGTCAGGTCCCGGCGGTAGCGCGAGGCGCCGCCGGGAGCCTCAAAGGGGGTAAGGGGTCAAATGGAGGCAAGCAAACCCGGACCGATGATCGGGGGGCTTAAATGGCTACTCGATATTGTCTGGTACCTGTTGTGGGCCGTGCTGTTCATCAGCGCTGTCGGCTTCCTGGGCGCCACCCTTGTCTTCGGGCTTCAGCTATTCGGCTGGATCCCGGAATCGGCCGCCAACTCGCTGAGAAGCGTCGTTGATCTGGTCATCCTCCTGCCGCTGGTCGTGGCAGAAATCCTGGCCTTGTTGGTGATTGTCCATCGCCTCAGGCTGATTGTCCGGACGCTGATTGCAGGGGACCCGTTTGTCCCTGAAAATGCAGGGCACCTCCGGGTCATTGCGGCAGCGATTGCGGTCTATCAGGTCGTTCGTTATGCCGCCCAGGGACTGGTCGCGATCTCGCTGGCCGTCTTTGGATACCGGATCGGCGGGGTGGAATTGTCCCAGTTCGATCTGAACCTTGGCTCATGGTTCGCCGTGGCCGCCTTGCTGGTGTTGTCCGAAGTCCTTCGTGAAGGAGCCAGGATGCGCCAGGAACAGAAACTGACGATTTAGGGAGGCGCGGACCCATGCCTATTCGCGTCACCCTCGACAGGATGCTTCTCGAGCGCCGCATGTCCCTGACAGAGCTGTGCGACCGGGTCGGCATCACAATGGCCAACCTGTCCATCCTCAAGACAGGAAAAGCCAAGGCAGTGAGATTTTCGACGCTGGAAGCGTTATGCGAGGTGCTGGAATGCCAGCCCGGCGACCTTCTGAGCTTCGACGATGATGAGGACGGTGACGGCACAGACGCCTGAACCGGACACGAAACACCCCGGACGGTCCCCGGCCGGTTGGTGAAGAAGCAGCGGGAGCGGGCCTGATCGGCATATACGCCCCTTCCCAAGAGCGCCGATCGGGCCTTTTCCAGCCCCCCAGCGCGCTCCCGCTGCTTCTTTTTCCCTTATAATACGGATTTCTGGATTTCGCCTAGCTCTGCGACACCCTTGCGCGCCAGCGCAAACAATTCCGCGAAATCGGCCTCCGGCAGCGGCTTGTCTTCGGCTGTGGCCTGGATCTCGACGATTCCACCATCAACGGTCAGTACAAAATTCGCATCGGTCTCGGCCTGGCTGTCTTCCTCATATTCCAGATCGAGCCGGGCCGTGCCGCCAACCACGCCACACGATACCGCTGCCAGCTGGCCATAGACGGGATCGGACTTCAGGACGCCCTCCTCGATCAGCCAGTTGATCGCCAGTTTCAGCGCCACCCAGGCCCCGGTGATCGCCGCGGTCCGCGTTCCGCCATCCGCCTGGATGACATCGCAGTCCAGCGTGATCTGACGTTCGCCAAGAGCCTTCAGATCAACGACCGCCCGAAGCGATCGACCGATGAGGCGCTGGATTTCCTGGGTTCGGCCGGACTGCTTCCCCGACGAGGCTTCCCGACGCATGCGGGTATGCGTGGCCCGCGGCAGCATGCCGTATTCCGCCGTCACCCAGCCCTTGCCGGAATTACGCATCCATGGTGGAACGTTTTCCTCGACCGTCGCCGTGCAAAGGACGTGAGTATTGCCGCATTTGATCAGGCAGGAGCCTTCGGCATAGGGAGAAACCCCGGTCTCGATCACAACATCGCGGAGCGCATCATGCGCGCGGCCATAGGGTCTCATCCCGTCACTCCCTTGAAATTATGCCCGCCCGTCTAGCCTCGCCGGAGCGCGGCGTAAACCACGTACAACGGCAGCGCGGAATTGAACACTACAGCGCCATGTCCTAACTGATGGGCGCCATGTCACAGGAATACCGGACCACGCCCAGCCTGACCGACCTTGATGATCGCTCGCGAATGATATTCCGTGAGATCGTCGAGGCCTATCTCGATACCGGCGATCCGGTTGGCTCCCGCACCCTGTCACGGCGGGAGGGTGTTGATCTGTCGCCGGCGTCGATCCGGAACACCATGTCGGATCTGGCCTCCATCGGCCTTTTGACCGCCCCCCACCAGAGTGCCGGCCGGCTGCCGACCCATGCCGGACTGCGCCTGTTCGTCGACGGCCTCTTGCAGGTTGGCGAGCCGGCGGCCGAAGACCGGGCGGTCATTGAATCGCGCGTCGCGGCCACCAGCCGGAGCGTCAAGGATGTGCTGTCGGAAGCCTCCTCCATGTTGGCCGGACTGGCCGGTGGTGCCGGGCTGGTCACCTCTCCATCGCGCGAAAGCCCGCTGCGGCATGTTGAATTCGTGCCCGTGTCCGCTCGCGAGACCCTGGCCATCCTCGTGGGTGCCGACGGAACGGTAGAGAACAGAATGATGGTGGCCCCGGAAGGCCTTCCGCCATCCGCCCTGGTCGAGGCCGGAAACTATCTGTCAGCGCGGCTCAAGGGCAGGACACTGAAAGAGGCGGGTGACGAAATACGAGCCGAGCTCACCGAACGGCGCGCCGCTCTGGACGAGGCCGCACAATCCCTCGTGGAAATGGGGTTGGCAGACTGGTCAGGCGGTAAGGACCGGGCCCTGATCATCCGCGGTCAGGCCCAGCTTCTGGATAATCTTCAGGCCGCCGAGGACCTCGAACGCATTCGCATGCTGTTCGACGAGATGGAGCGCAAGGAGGGGCTGATTGCCCTTCTGGACAAGGCGCGTGAAGCCGAAGGCGTGCGCCTGTTCATCGGCGCCGAGAACCCGCTTTTCTCCTTGTCGGGTTCAAGTGTCATCGTGGCTCCCTATATGGATAGCGACCGGCGTATTGTCGGCGCGCTGGGCGTGATTGGCCCGACGCGGCTGAACTATGCGCGCGTCATCCCGATGGTTGATTATACCGCCCGCGTCGTGGGCCGGTTACTGGACAAATCCCGCAGCTAGACGGGCAGAGGACAAAAATGGCTGAAGACAAAGACGATATGCCGATCGAGGACCGCATCGAGGAAATCGAGGCTGCTGAAAAGGCGGCTCTCGAGGAAGCCGAGGCCGCAATTGCCGAAGCGGGCGACCCGTCCCCGGAAGATGCGGTTCGCGCCCTTCAGGCTGAACTGGAAGACACGCGCGACAAGCTGATGCGGACCGCCGCGGAAATCCAGAATACCCGCCGGCGCGCCGAAAAAGACGTCAAGGATGCCCGCGAATATGCCATTTCGCGTTTTGCTGGAGACGTGTTGAACGTTGCCGACAACCTCTCCCGCGCTCTGCAGGCCGCTCAGGCCGAGGCCATGGAAGGCGCAGCGAAAACCCTTGTTGACGGTGTCGAGCTGACAGAGAAATCGCTCTTGTCGACACTGGAACGCCATGGCGTGAAGAAAATCGACCCGCAGCCCGGCGAGGCGTTCGACCCCAATCGCCACCAGGCCACGGCCCAGATACCGTCCGATCAGCCGGCCGGCAGGATCGCGGCCAGCTTCGCACCCGGCTATGTCATCGGGGAGCGCATTTTGCGCGCCGCCATGGTGGCGGTCTCGGCGGGCGGTGCGGCTGCGGACGAGGCCCCTGATACATCGGAACCGGGGTCGGGCGTGGATGTAAAGGCCTAGGTTTTCCCGGCCATTGATTTTCCGAGGATATTGGCCTCCCCTGTCACCCAGCACAGGGGAGAACTCAGCCATGACCGAATGGATGCTGGCCACCAATGCCGCTGCGGGCTTTGACCCGTCTGCTGCCACCGACGCCTATATCGCCACCATGGATGCTGCCGCCCGGGCGCGATCGGACGCCTATTTCGAAGGCGGATACTGGCTGATCCTGGTTAATCTGCTCGCCGGGCTCGCCATGGCCTTCCTGCTGCTCCAGACCGGCTTTTCAAAGGGCCTGCGCGACCGGGTTCAGGGCGTTGTGAAATCAAAATCCCTCACCGTGGCCGTATATGCAGCGGCCTACACGCTGGTCACAACGCTTGTCCTCTTCCCGCTGACCATCTGGCAAAACTATTTCCGCGAGCATGAATACGGTCTGTCGACCATGACGATGGGCGCCTGGCTGAATGAGCAACTGATCGGCCTCGTCATGGGCATGGTGATGGCCGCCGTCTTCCTGACGATCTTCTATATCGTCCTGCGAATTGCCAAATCGGCCTGGTGGATCTGGGGCGCCGGCGTTTCCGTCATTTTGCTGGCAATGATGATCTTTGTCGCGCCGGTCTATATCGACCCGTTGTTCAACGAATACACGCCGATGGAAGAAGGCGAGCTGCGCGCCGACATTCTCGCCATCGCCGAAGCCAACGGGATTCCGGCCGACGACGTCTACGTTTTTGATGTTTCCCGCCAGTCCAACCGGATCACGGCCAATGTGAACGGCCTGTTCGGCACGACCCGCATCGCCCTGTCAGACACGCTGATAGAGAATACCGATCCTGACGAGGTGCTAGCCGTGATGGGCCATGAAATGGGCCATTACGCGCTCAATCATCTCTGGGAGATGTTCACCATCTTCGGAGTTGTCCTGGCCATCGGCTTTGCCTTCACCAACTGGATGTTCAACGCGGTCAATGCGCGTTTTGGCAGGAATTGGGGGATTTCCGGCATATCCGATATTGCCGGCCTGCCCCTGCTGGCGGCCTGCCTGTCGGTTTATTTCTTCATCATGACGCCGGTCTTCAACACGGTGATCCGGACCAATGAGGCCGAGGCCGACCTGTTCGGCCTGAATGCTGCTCGTGAGCCCGACGGATTTGCCACGGTCTCCTTACGCCTGGCCTCCTACCGCAAGATCGATCCGGGTTATTGGGAAGAATTCATCTTCTTTGATCATCCCTCCGGCCGGGCCCGGGTCTCCATGGCGATGGAATGGAAGGCGGGTCAGCTGGCCCTGGGCGCAGAAGACCAGACGCCGGAGCTTCGTCTCGACCGCGCCGAAGCCATCATGCAGGAGCTGGCGGAGTAAGCGCGGCGAATGTCTCCGGAAATCCAGCTCTTCTGGCTGAGGTTGGCGCACACAGTAATCTTCGGTGCCTGCCTCGCTGCACTCGCCTGCCTGGCAATATTTGCCGTCAGCGGTGCCGGGCGCACGGCCGCCATCTGGTCGCTGGTCGCGCCTTTCACCATTCTCGCCGGCCTGCTGATCAACCGTGGGCGCTGTTTTCTACAGACCCGGGCGCGGCGGCTCATGGGAATGGATGAGGGTTGGGCCCGGGACATCTTCTTTCTTCCGGAAAGCTGGGCGGTGAGGGTGGTGAAGGTCTTCTTTCCGCCTTTCACACTGGCCGTGCTCGGAACGCTGCTCCGGCTGGCATTTGCCTAGGGCAGAGTCACCCTTCGCATGGTGAGGTTCAGCCGGCCACCCTGCGGCACCAGGGTTGATGTACCCGGATAGATCCGGTCAACGCCGTGATAGCAGCGCCGGGCGTCACCGCCGAGGACGATCACATCTCCGGAGGACACAATGAAGGAGCGGGTCTTGCCCTTGCGCTCCGGGCCGCCCAGCCGGAAACGCGCCTTGTCGCCCAGCGAGACCGACACCACGGCGGCATCGGTGGCTTCCTCGTCCCGGTCGATATGCAAGCCCATCCGCGAGGCTCCTGTGTAGTAATTGACGAGGCAGGCCTCGAAACGCGCCGGATAGTCAGCAACCGAATCCCAGAGGCCGGTCAGCAGGCCGGGCGGCTCCGGCCAGGGCGCGCCGGTTTTCGGATGGGCCGGCTCATAGCGATAGCCTATCTCCTTGTCGGTCACCCAGCCCAGCGGACCGAAATTCGTCATCGTCACACTCATCGGCTGACCGGTGCGCGGCATGCGGGGTGTGAAGAAAGGGGCAGATTGCGTTGCCGCCATTACCGCATCAACCAGCGCCTTTTGCTGATCCCGGTCAAAATAGCCGGGCAGATATCTGAAACCGTCTGGAAATCCGCCGCTCATGCCGGGCAAGATGGCCCTTTGGGCGCGGAAATCCACCCGTAAATTGCGTCAGTCCGGCACCCGCTGACGCCGGCGCGGCTCACCCTCCTCATCGATATTGCGGTTGCGGTGGCGCAGCCTGGCCGGAACGCGCTCTTCGGCTTCGCCTGTAGTCTCCGCGTCTTCGCTGCCTTCCGACGATTGCGGATTGGCGGACGAGCGCTGCTGGATCACATGCGACAACTCATGACCCATCAGCCCGGTATCCGGGCTACCGGCTTCACCCAGGGTGATATCACGCCCGTTGGAAAAGGCCCGCGCGCCAGCACTGTCCGCCGCGCTGTCCGCGCTGCTGTCTGTATGGACAGCGACGTTTGAAAAATCACTGCCCAGCGAAATTTCCATACCTGAGCGCGCTTCATCGGATACGGGTGCGCCACTTCCATTGTCCTGCGCAATGGCCGGTGCCGGAACTGCCAGCACGCAGGCAACCACACACAATTTGTGGATTTTCATCCCGACCTCCCTTTTCTCCCGCACATCATAGTCAAAAAACGCCTGAACCGCGCCTGAAATGATTCGTCTTTTGCCCTTGCGGGCGCTGTTCTGGCTTCCTATCTCCGCAAACGAGCCGGGAAACCGGCAATCGGTAACAGATGAAGCAGGCGACAGGGCCTGAACCCGTGGGGGGTTTTCATCACGCCGGATAGCGCTACGGGCTGCCCGGATGTTCAAGAAAGCCTCGCCCGACAAAAACGGAGACGCATACGTCATGAGCAAAGTGATTGGTATCGACCTGGGGACCACAAACTCGTGTGTCGCGGTCATGGACGGCGGCAGCGCCAAGGTCATCGAGAATTCCGAAGGTGTGCGTACCACGCCGTCGGTTGTGGCTTTCACCGAGGATGGTGAGCGCCTGATCGGCCAGCCGGCCAAGCGCCAGGCTGTAACCAATCCGGAGCAGACCTTTTTCGCGATCAAGCGTCTGATCGGCCGCAATATGGACGATCCGATGGTCAAGAAGGACGCCGGCATGGTGCCCTACAAGATCGTGGCATCCGATAATAACGATGCCTGGGTTCAGGGCCGCGACAGGAAGTATTCTCCGTCCGAGATTTCGGCCTTCATTCTCCAGAAAATGAAGGAAACCGCCGAATCCTATCTTGGCGACAAGGTCGAAAAGGCCGTGATCACGGTTCCGGCCTATTTTGATGACGCACAGCGTCAGGCCACCAAGGATGCCGGCAAGATTGCCGGTCTGGAAGTGCTGCGGATCATAAACGAGCCAACCGCGGCAGCCCTCGCCTATGGTCTCGACAAGGGTGAAAACAAGACGATTGCGGTCTACGACCTCGGCGGCGGCACGTTTGACGTGTCCGTGCTGGAAATCGGGGACGGCGTGTTCGAGGTGAAGGCCACCAATGGTGACACCTTCCTGGGCGGTGAGGATTTTGACCTCCGGATCGTCGATTACCTTGCTGACGAGTTCAAGAAAGAGAATTCGATCGATCTCCGCCAGGACAAGCTGGCGCTTCAGCGCCTGAAGGAAGAGGCCGAAAAGGCCAAGAAGGAACTGTCGTCTGCTTCCTCCTATGAAGTGAATTTGCCCTTTATCACGGCAGACGCCTCAGGTCCGAAACACCTGACCATGAAGCTCTCCCGCGCCAAGCTGGAAGCGCTGGTCGAGGATCTGGTCAAGCGCACGATCGAACCTTGCAAGAAGGCGCTGAAGGATGCCGGCCTGTCGCCTTCCGACATTGACGATGTGGTTCTGGTCGGCGGCATGACCCGCATGCCCAAGGTCCAGGAAGCTGTTCAGGGCTTCTTCGGCAAGGAACCGCACAAGGGTGTGAACCCGGACGAGGTCGTGGCCATGGGCGCCGCCATCCAGGCGGGTGTCCTGCAAGGTGATGTGAAAGACGTTCTGCTGCTCGACGTGACCCCGCTGTCGCTGGGAATCGAGACGCTGGGCGGTGTTTTCACCTCGCTCATCGAACGTAACACGACCATTCCGACCAAGAAGTCCCAGACCTTCTCGACGGCTGAAGACAACCAGCAGGCCGTGACCATCAAGGTCTTCCAGGGCGAGCGTCAGATGGCCGCCGATAACAAGCTGCTGGGCCAGTTTGATCTGATGGGTATTCCGCCGGCACCGCGCGGCATGCCGCAAATCGAGGTCACCTTCGACATTGATGCCAACGGTATCGTCAACGTGTCGGCGAAGGACAAGGCAACGGGCAAGGAGCAGCAGATCCGTATCCAGGCCTCTGGCGGTCTGTCCGATGCCGATATCGATCAGATGGTGAAGGACGCCGAGGCCAATGCCGACGCCGACAAGAAGCGCAAGGAGCTGGTCGAGGCCCGCAATAATGCGGAAGCCCTGCTCCATCAGACCGAGAAGCAACTCGAAGAGTTCGGCGACAAGGTCGGCGAAGAGGAAAAGAACGCCATCAATGCGGCTGCCGACGAGCTGAAATCCGTGAAGGATGGCGAGGACGCCTCTGAAATCCAGGCCAAGACCCAGGCTCTGGTCCAGGCCGCCATGAAGCTGGGCGAGGCCATGTATGCGGCCCAGCAATCGGAAGCGTCGAATGATGACGAGACGCCCGAGCAGGATGACGATGTTGTCGACGCGGAATATTCCGAGGTTGATGGCGACGACACTAGCGACGGCGACAAGAAAGAAAGCGCTTAAGACTTTCTGCAAGACTGGCTGGCGCACCTTAGGGTGCGCCGGTCCATTCGGGGTGTTCCATGGCCAAGCGTGATTATTACGAAGTGCTCGGGGTTGACCGTTCGGTCGACGAGAAGGCGTTGAAAAGCGCCTACCGCAAGCTGGCCATGCAATATCACCCGGACCGGAATCCGGATGATGCAGAGGCCGAGGCCCGCTTCAAGGAAGTCGGCGAAGCCTATGCTGTTCTGTCTGACCCCCAGAAACGCGCTGCCTATGACCAGATGGGCCATGCGGCCTTCGAAGGCGGCATGGGTGGCGGTCAGGGTCCGTTTGGAGCCGGTGCACAGAATGCTGATTTCGCCGACATTTTCGAACAGGTGTTTGGTGATGTCTTCGGCGGTATGGGCGGACGCAGGGCCGGTGGACGCAGGAGTAGCGGGCCGAGCCGCGGTTCCGATCTCCGCTATGATCTGGAGATTTCGCTTCAGGATGCTTTTGGCGGCAAGTCCACGACCCTGAAGGTTCCGACCAATCTGACCTGCGAGCGCTGCGATGGTAACGGCGCCGAGCCGGGAACCTCGCTGGAAACCTGCCCACAATGCGCCGGAGCCGGGGTGATCACCGCCGGGAACGGCATGTTCCGTATCCGTCAGACCTGTCCGCGTTGCGGTGGTCAGGGCAAGACCGTGACAACCCCCTGCAATGAATGCGATGGCGTTGGCCATGTTCGCAAGGTTCGCACACTGGATGTCGACATCCCGGCCGGCGTTGAGGACGGCATGCGCATCCGTCTGGCCGGAGAGGGCGAGTCCGGCGCGCGCGGCGGACCCAGGGGCGATCTCTATATTTTCGTCTCCCTCAAGCATGATGAGTTGTTCGAGCGGGACGGCCCCAATCTGTATTGCCGCGCCACCGTTCCCATGGTGACGGCCGCTCTGGGCGGAACGATCTGTTGCCCGGTGATTGATGGCGGCAAGGCTGATTTGAAAATCCCCTCGGGCTCCCAGACCGGCAAGCGCATGCGGCTCAAGGGCAAAGGCATGCCGCGCCTGCGGGGCGGGCCTCGTGGTGACATGATTGTCGAGCTATATGTGGAAACCCCGAGGAACCTGACAGACCGGCAAAAAGAGCTGCTCGAGGAGTTCTGCGAACTATCGGGCGGAAATTGTAACCCGGAATCCGATGGTTTTATCGGCAAGGCCAAGCGTTTCTGGGACGACCTGACCAGCGAGGACGGTCGCCCGAGCGTCTAGGCGGACGGAGCCGTCAGATACCAGAGAGCGGCTTTCTGGATATCCGATGCGTAGGTTTTCCTTGCCTCGGGCCGTTGATCGAGATCGCCCTGGAACAAGGCGCCATCGCGGCTGAGGCCCAGAATAAGCCGGATCATGAAATCTGCCGCCATTGGCGCAAAGTGTGGCGGTTTGATTTTCAGGACATTCAGGGTTTGAGCGAGATCCGCTTCAAACGCGGGCGGAGGCACGGCGAGATCGCTCGTCCGGCCGGCCAGACGCGCCAGAAGCGACCGGTTGGCCAGAGCATGCTCAAGGCATTCGGTTGAGAGGCTGCCGATCCAGCGGTGAACATCCCGGTGCCGGCGCGCGTCCTGGTTGGCTGCCGCCAGCTTTTCAACCAGTTCCTCCATCCGGTCTGCGTAAAGCGCGTCCATGGCAGCGGCCTTGTCCGCAAAGCGGCCATAGAAGGCGCCCACCGACGATTTCGCAGCGCGGGCTATGTCGGCAACGGTAAGAGAATCGATGCTCTGATCCTTCAGCGCGCGGTCGAGAACTTTCAGAATCCGCTTGCGTGTCGCACGGCTCCGCGCCTGCATTGCGGGACGCACGCCCGCCTCACTGGCAGCGACATCGTCCTGTTCTTTTAACCAATTGCTCACAGGCTCGACCTGAAAGTTGAAACGAATCAGCTATTTGTTGGTTACTATAAAATAGAACCGAATTCCAGTTCTTATAATAGGGGGACACGCGGAAGGAGAATGTGCAGGCTTGTTAATAGCCTGTAGAGAGAGTGAAATACGATTCTGTAAACAGGCTCAGCCGGGAAGCGCTCACCATGACCATAAAACTGACCATTGTCGGAGCCGGTGGACGACTTGGATCGGCAATAGCGCGAGAAGCCATACAGGATGAACGCTTCGAACTGGTGGGCGGCGTCGTCCGCTCGGATTCGGATCATGTGGAAAAGGATCTCGGCGAACTGGCCGGCACCGACTGGATAGGCCGCACCAGCGTTATCCGCCTCGAGGACGCCCTTGAGGGTGCCGATGTCGTCATTGATGCCTCCGCACCCGAAACCTCGGCCGCTATCGCCCGCCGGCTCGCCGATCTGGGGGGGCCGGCCCTGATTTGCGGCGTGACGGGCCTGTCGGCCGATCAGACCGATGCCCTGCACCTGGCCGCCGAGCGCATGCCGGTTCTCGCCTCGCGCAATTTCTCGATCGGCATCGCTTTGGTGGAAATGCTTGTTGCAACGGCCGCTGCGGGCCTTCCCATGGAAAAGTGGGATGCAGAGATCAGCGAAACCCACCACCGTTACAAGGCAGATGCGCCGTCGGGAACCGCCATGATATTGGGCGAAACGATCGCCAAGGCCCGTCAGCAGATACTGGATATGGTCGCCGAACGTGGCCGCAGTACGAGGTCGGGCCGCCGCACTCCGGGCACTATCGGTTTTGCGTCCCAGCGCGGCGGGGCGGTTATCGGTGACCATGATGTCCGTTTTCTGGGCGATTTCGAGGAGATATCGATCAGTCACCGGGCTTTCGATCGCCGGGTCTTTGCCATTGGCGCCCTCACTGCCAGCCAATGGCTGCTCCGTCAAAAACCCGGCCTTTATGCCATGCGCGACATTATTGGCGGCTAGCAGCCTTTCCTTACGCGACAGCGCAATCCCCTGCTTGACCTGGCCTGACAGACGCGAGACAAGAGTTTTCGTCAGGAGGTGACATGAGCCGCGCCCGCCGTCTCGTCGAAATTGTCCGCGTTCTCAAGGCCGCGATCCCCGGTTCCTTGACCGCGCATCAGATTGCCGAGCGTTTCAAAGTCTCGGAGCGGACCATCTATCGTGACATGGCCAAGCTCATTGATTCCGGCGTTCCCATCGAGGGCGAGGCCGGTTTGGGATATTGGCTGGCACCGGATGACGGCCCGCCACCGATCTCACTCACCTGGCGCCAGGCACAAATTCTTTGGCGCGGCGCAAGGCTAATCGCTTTGACGGCAGATGAAGATGCTGCTGAGGATGCCGAAAGAGCCCAGGAAACCCTCGAGAAAATGCTGGGCCATCAGCGGGTTTCAAGGCTGGAAACCCACCCGTTGCTGTCACTTACTGACAAATTGAGGCCGGTGGAGGCGGTGCTGTCGGCCTTCCGGAAGGCCATGGAGACCGGCCATCCCGTCCGGATAATCTATGTCGATCTCGATGAAGAAGATCGTGAAATCGAAGGCCGCGCCGTCTCTGTCACCCCGATCGGCGAAATGTCGATTCTAACATTGTCAGTAGATGACAGGCTGCATCATTTAAGGGCTGAACGGATTCGCAAAATCCGGCTTCGGGCCTGACTACCAGCTGCCGCTGTTTTCCATGGACGCCCAGGGTTCTTGGGGTTCCCGCGCCTCGCCCGATTGCAACAGCTCGACCGAAATGCCGTCCGGCGATTTGACGAAGGCCATGCGGCCGTCCCGCGGTGGCCGATGGATCGTATATCCCATACCCGCGAGATGGGAGCAGACGGCATAGATATCCTGGACGCGATAGGCGAGGTGACCGAAATTCCGGCCACCGGAATACTCCTCCGGATCCCAGTTGTGGGTCAGTTCAATCGTCGGGAGGCCTGAAGGAATCGGGCTTTCCTCGCCCGTAAATCCACCGCGTTTCATATCGTCACGGCTGGCGAGAAAGATCAGCGTGAACCGTCCCGCCTCGCTGTCATAGCGGCGGATCTCCTGCAGCCCCAGGCCGTCACAGAAAAAGCGCAGCGATTCATCGACATCGCTGATCCGGATCATGGTGTGGAGATATTCCATCGTCAGTCCTCGCTATTTTCTCTTTGTGCGGCGATCACACTGGCCCGGCGAGCCCATTTAGGCCGCCCGCGACGAATGACAACATCATCCAGCGGCTCGCCTCTCGCCCGCATCAGGGCTGCCTGGAAGGCTTCGGGTGCCCGGCGGTGGTGAAAGCGGGCGGCGACATAGCCACATAAAGCCCAGGCACCGATCAGGCCGAAGAACAGATAGAACATCCAGGGATAATAGCCCGGTGCGAACCACTCTCCGGCGTCCAGAACCACGATAATCCAGTCCCAGAAGGCAAACAGCGCATAGAGTGCAAAGGGCGTAATCAGAATAGCGGCGATGAGCGTTGCAGCGGCATAAAGCGTCCAGCGGGGGGCGTGTCCATCAACGTAGATCCTGACGAAGGTCGGCTGATCGACCCCCTCGATGGTCTGCGGCCGGTCACCCTGCCGGGCAGCGTATTCAGAACGGGCATCGCTGCGCAATCCGGCAACAGCAATGAACCAGCGCAAAACCAGCAGGACCGCTATTAGCGCGGCAACAATTCCGGCAACGGCAAAAGGATTGATCATGCGAACTATCTAGGCGCTTGCCGCCTCATACGCCAGCATGGCGCGCTTGCGATTCACACCCCAGTGATAACCGGTCAGGCGTCCGTCCGATGCCAGAACCCGGTGACAGGGGATCAGCCAGCTGACGGGATTGGCGCCAACAGCCGCGCCGACCGCCCGTGACGCTTTCGGGGTGCAGACTTCCGCGGCAATATCCCGATAAGTGACCGTCTGACCGGCCGGTATGGTCAGTAGAGCCCGCCAGACCTGCCTCTGCCACGGCGTTCCATAAAGAGCCAGAGGGATCGGCCCGTCGCCTTCGGCAAAAATACGCTCCGCCCAGCGCAGGGCTTCGCCATCATCGCGGACATACTCGGCGGCAGGATAGCGCGCGCGGAGGTCTTCAAACGCAGATTCGACACTGGGATCAGCAAAAGCCAGCGCCGACAGGCCGCGCGGCGCGACAAGAAACACGCCATTCCCGAACGGTGTCGGGGCTGTGCCCCAGAGAAAACCGAGGCCCGCGCCTTTTGCCCTGGCCTGACCCGGTGTCACCTGCTCATGGGCGATGAACAGGTCATGCAACCGGCCCGGCCCGGACAGGCCCGCCTCGAAGCTGGCATCCAGAATGTTGGCGCCGCCATCAATCGCCTCGCGCGCCGCAGAATGGGCCAGCGCGCCGACATATTTCTTGGGACTCACACCAACCCAGCGCGAAAAGATCCGCTGGAAATGATGCGGTGAAAGCCCTGCCGACCGCGCAGCAGAGTCCAGATCGGGATGATCGCGCCAGAAATCGCCCAGAAAACTGAGCGCATCGCTGATCCTGTCAAAATCACGCTCGGCGGCATAAAGATCATACGGGATCGGATCGTTTGAAGTCATCATGGCTTCCTGATGAAGCAAGAAAGTGCCCTGCGCCACCCGATTCTTGCGGCGCCGGCAGTGTGGCCTTCCTGATGGCCCGCCCGATCGCCTCTCCGAGATCCGGCCGCTCCGCCGGACTGAGGAAGCTGCCGACGATCAGCCTCTTTCCGGACGCCGATAATTCAATGGCCGCATCATGCTTTCCGGCCTCATGCACCCTCACTTTTGTCCATGCCGTGGGCAGAACATAATGACGAACCGCCCCGTTCGGGTGCTGGCGATGAACCAGGATACGATCGCGCGCAATCCGGATGATTTCCCTTCGGCGGCCGTCGCGATAACTGACTTTGAACGCCATCCAGACCAGCGCCACATCCAGGCCGAAAAAGAAGGGGATCGGCCAGGCGCCCATCCGCCAATAGGCCAGCCCGGCTGCGAAGCTGACGCCACAAAGCACCGCCATCAGGACGATAAATCCCGGATTCGGCAAGGACCGGTTGGGCGCCAGAACGGCATCCATGAAAAGCGGCTCCTCCGGAGCGTCTGGCAAACCCGGTTCGGCGGGGCAGGTTTCGATCAGATTGCGCATGGATCGGATTATAGGACCGGGGCGGGGAAAGTCGCGTGACGATCGCAAGTGTTTGCCGTAGGCGTTCAGGAATGCCTGATCTCGCCGCTCTTCTGCTTTTTTTCCTGACTGTGCTGCTGATGGAATTAACGCCCGGTCCGAACATGGTCTGGCTGACCATTATGAGTGCCTCTGAAGGCCGGCGCGCCGGCCTTGCCGCGACAGCCGGTATCGGCCTGGGCCTTCTGACCATTGCCCTCGCGTCAGCCTTGGGGCTTGCGGCGCTGGTCGAGAGCAATCCGGTTCTGTTTGAAATCCTGCGATGGGGCGGGTGTGGGTTCCTTTTATTCCTGGCCTGGGAAGGTTGGCGCGAGGCCGGAGAAAGTTCGGCTGCGCGGATCGGGAAATCATCAGCCCGCCACGCATTTCACGGCTTCACGATCAATGTGCTGAACCCCAAGGCGGCCATCTTCTATGTGTCCGTCCTTCCCCAATTCATCGACCGCGATGGCGCGATCGCGATACAGGCCGTCTTTCTGGCCATCCTGTCCGCTATCATCGCGACCTTTGTCCATCTCGGGCTTGTGGTCGCCGCCAGTCATCTGCACGGACTGATCGATCATCCGGCCCGGTTCAGGCTGGCGCGGCGGATCCTGTCCGTGTTGCTGGCCGGTGTTGCGCTCTGGCTTTTGGCCTCCACCGCACGCTAGATTTCAACCTATTGGATCCGGAGCGCTGCATGCCGCGAAAGAAGAAACCCGCACCTTTCACAACGGAAGAGGCCACAGATTTCTTTGCCCGCCTGGCGGAAGTGCGTCCCGAGCCCGCGACCGAGCTCGACTATGTCAATCCGTTTACGCTGGTTGTCGCTGTTGCCCTGTCAGCGCAAGCCACCGATGTCGGGGTCAACAAGGCCACAAAGAACCTTTTCGCTGTCGCCGATACGCCGGAAAAGATGCTGGCCCTGGGTGAGGATGGCATTCGCGAACACATCAAGACCATCGGTCTGTTCCGGAACAAGGCCAAGAATGTTTTCGCGCTATCCAGAATGATCCTCGAGGATTTCGGCGGCGAAGTTCCGCAAACTCGCGAGGAATTGGAGACGCTCCCCGGCGTTGGCCGGAAGACGGCCAATGTGGTGATGAATGAAGCCTTTGGGGAGCCCACGATTGCCGTCGACACCCATATTTTCCGGGTCTCGAACCGGACCGGCCTTGCGCCCGGAAAGAATCCGCTGGAGGTCGAGCTGAAGCTCGAGAAAATCACGCCGTCACAATATCTGAAGGGCGCCCATCACTGGCTGATCCTTCACGGGCGCTATACCTGCAAGGCGCGCAAGCCGGATTGCGGAAATTGTGCCGTCGCCGATCTTTGCCGGTTTGACGAGAAGACGCCTGCCTAACCCGGCCGGACAATATCCTCATAGCCGAACGCATCCCGCAGCCCGTCGCGCAGATCGCGCATATTTGGAGCCCGGCAGCCCTGATACCAGGTCACCGTGTGCGACCCGCGGCGGGTTGTGTAGGTGATGGTGATGGACGGCATGTCGGACAGTTCCGGTCCCGGACAGACATCAGGATTGCTGAATGTGTAATTCTCCGGCAGCCGGAAAAAGTCCGCTCGGTCCAGCAGATCGCGCATCTGCACGAAGCTGCCGCGAGGAAGGTCACCCTCCGAAAATCCATTGATGCGGGTAAAGCGTTGGCCGTCCAGCTCGTAATGATCGTCCGGTGTTACGACCAGCTCGTAGATCGGGCAGGCGCCAAAGCACGGCCCTTCGGATATTTCGATCCGATCGCTGGAATTGCCGGTCGTCGCGCAGGCGGCCAGCGCAAACAGCGAAAGGGGGATGAGGAAGGCGCGCATCGGACATTCACTCCTGGTGACGTCCGGTCATGATGACCGGATTTCAGGGTTATGTCATGAAGCTAGCCGGGTTTTTGCTAACAGCCGGTCAAGAGCGGCAGCGAAATATGCGCCCAGAAACTCGCCCTGCTCGGGATACAGATAGGGTTCGATCAGCTCCAGCTCCATCACATTCCAGCCGCCATCCGCGCCACGCATCATGTCAACGCGCGCGTAAAGCAAAGGACCGTCGACCGCCGCCAGGGCCGCCTGCGCCACATCCAGCGCATCATTTGGCGGGTCGGCCCTCTCCTCTTTCGCGCCATACATGGATTGTGTGCGGTAATCGCCCGGCTTTGGCCGCTTGACGAGGCCGTGGGAAAAGATCCGGTCAAAGAAAAGCAGCGTCAGCTCGCCTTCGCTCTCAGCCGCCTTCAGAAAAGGCTGGATCAGGCAGGCTCCCGGGGGGAGCTGATCGGCCGGAGGCATGGCCTCGCCCCGCTTCAGCCGGGCCTGCCGCCAGGCACTGGCGCCGATCCGCGGCTTGATCACCACATCGTCCGCCTCAAGCGCGTCGAAAGCCGCACTGATGGCTTCACCGGTTGCAGCCTCGGCCCAGACCGTTGGAATCGTGGGCACACCCTGATCTGCGAGATCCCTAAGATAGGATTTGTCGGCATTCCACACCACGGTTTCCAGCGGATTCAGCAATGGGACCCTTGTGCTTATTCGCGACAGCGTTTCGATGAAGGCCTCGGGTTTCTGCATGTAGTCCCAGCACGTCCCGATGATCACGGCCTCATAATCACCCGGATCAAAATCCGGATCATCCCAGACGCATTCTTCCAGCTCGATCATCCGGGCCTTGCAGGCGGGTTGGAGTGCCGCGAATTCCAGCGTGTGTTCCCAGGCGTCCTCACGGGCATCCGGGTGGCTTTCGATCATGCAGGTGGCGGTCAGAAAAGCGATGCGTCTCATGGCTTGCCGGTTAGCTCTTCGGGAAACAGTCTGCAAGCTTGCAGGGCGGACGGGCCCGCGCTAGGCCGCTCACATCCTTTTTACTCCGGAAAGCGGGAGCCCCAGAATGAGCCAGGCCCTCTATGACGTGATCGGTGTCGGTAATGCGATCGTCGATGTGATCGCCTCCTGTGACGACGCTTTCCTGGCCAGCCAGTCCATCGAGAAAGGCGCCATGACGCTGATCGACGAAGCCCGGGCCGAGCAGCTCTATGGTGCCATGGCACCGGGTCAGGAAATTTCCGGGGGATCCGCCGCGAATACGCTTGCAGGTATCGCCTCTTTCGGCGCAAAGGGCGCCTATATCGGAAAGGTGGCCAAGGACGAGCTGGGCGAGATTTTTCGCCACGACCTCAATGCCGCCGGTGTCGATTACAAGACCGCTCCCCTGGCAGAAGGTCCGTTGACGGCGCGTTGTCTGATCAATGTGACGCCGGATGCCCAGCGGTCCATGTCGACCTTCCTGGGTGCCTCTGTCTTCTTCTCCGAGGAGGATATTGACGCCGAGAAGATCGCTGCGTCCCGGATCACCTATCTTGAAGGCTATCTGTTCGACCGCGACGAGGCCAAGGCGGCCTTTGTCCGGGCTTCTGAAATCGCCCGGGCCGCCAATCGCCTGACATCCTTAACGCTCTCCGACAGCTTTTGTGTTGACCGGCACCGCGCCGCATTCCGTCAGCTGGTTCGTAATCACATTGATATCCTGTTTGCCAATGAGGCCGAACTGCTCTCGCTTTACGAGACAGATAATTTTGATGAGGCGCTGACAGCAGTAACGGCAGAAACCCGTATCGCCGCCATTACCCGGTCAGAGAAGGGAGCTGTTCTGATCCGTGATGGCCAGACCACGGCCATCGCTGCAGAGCCGGTCAGCAAGGTTGTCGACACGACTGGGGCAGGCGATCTGTTTGCGGCCGGAATGCTGACCGGCCTGGCCAAAGGGCTGGATCTTGAGGTCTGCGGTCGGCTTGGCGCCATCGCCGCTGCCGAGATTATTTCACATATCGGCGCTCGTCCGAATGTCAGCCTGAAAGGGTTGGCCGGAAAAGCCGGTATCTCTCTTGGCGGTGCCTAGGTCTTGCCGGGACGTTAACCGTGTCGATCAAATGCTGACAGGACCCGTTAACGAAACCTGATCGGGATTTTAACCACGTTTCAAACCCTTTCTGTCACGTTTGCGCCGAACGAAAAGAAATTTCCGGGTGGCGGGACGTGATTATCGACGGACTTTCCCAACAGATCAGTTTGGTTGTCTGTGCCGCTTCGTGCCGGAGGAAACGGGACTAAGGGCGCTTTATGGCACCGCTTCACAGCCTCATCTCGCGCTTCATGCGCTCCCTGACTGTGAAATTCACAGTGATGACGGCGCTGCTGATGATTGTCACCGCAGCCATCCTCATGGTGATCGAAAATCGCAGTGACCGGCGCGAGCATGAAGCCATGCTGATCGAGCGGGCCGGCCTGAAGGCGCAGCTTCTGGCGCTGAATGTGTCCGAAGACATTACATCGGATGACCGGGTCCGCCTGCAAGCGCGTGTCGCCCAGATTGTAGACCGCGCTGACATCAATCTGGCCTTCATCGCGGATGCCCGCCGCCGCATGCTGGTACACAGCAATCCCGCCAATGCCGACGCGACCGGACTTGCGACTGATCCCCTGGTCGTCATGGCGATCGGATCCGGCGAGACACGAACAGAAATCCGCGGCAGTCAGGTTCATGTGGCTGCGCCGGTCTACAGTTCTGCCGGGCGCCTCACGGGTGTCGTCTACACGGAATCCCCGATGGACGAATTGCGGGCTGCAGCACGGGCGGCTTTCCAGCGTCATACGCTGACGGCAATTGCAGCCCTGTTGATCCTGTTGCCGATTGCCGGCGCGCTGGTCTTCTTCTCATTGCGGCCCATTGGCCATCTGATAGAGGCCGCTCGCACCGCTTCGTCAAAATCACTGGATGTCCGCATCAATGTCAAAACCGGTGACGAGCTGGAAGTTCTGGCCAATGCCTTCAACCGCATGCTGTCCCGGATCGATTCAAACCTTAAACGGATTCACCGGCTGGCTTATGTCGACATGGTGACCGAACTGCCCAATCGCGAACGCTTCCGCAAGGAAGTGGAACGCGTCACCCGCAAGGCTGTCGAAGACAATACCAGCGGCGCTGTCATGTTCCTGGATCTCGACCGGTTCAAGCGCGTGAATGATTCCCTGGGAATCGGCGAAGGCGACCGGCTGCTGGAAATGGTAGCTCGCCGCTTGCGGGAATCGGCTCGGGGTTTTGATCTCGCCAAGGGGGGTCAGGGCGAGCCGTCAATGGTCGCGCGTCTGGGCGGTGACGAATTCACCCTGCTGATCCCGCATATCGACAATTCGGCGGATATCGCCCGCTTTGCCCAGCAGATCATCGGCGCTATCAGCCGCCCGTTTGATGTCTCGGGACACCAGGTTTTCCTTGGCATCAGTGTGGGCGTCGCTGTTTTCCCGCAGGATGGCGCTGAACCGGAAAGCCTTCTGCGTCACGCCGATCTGGCCATGGCCCATGCCAAACAGTCCGGCGGTAATGCCGTACACTTCTTCGAACAGTCGATGAACCAGTCTGCCTTCGAGCGTCTGGTGCTGGAGAATGAACTGCGCGATGCCGTGAAAAAGAACCAGCTGACAGTCTTCTATCAGCCGAAAGTGCGGATGAATGATGGTGTGATTGCCGGATCCGAAGCACTGGTGCGCTGGAACCATCCGACATCAGGCCTCCTCTCGCCCGGTCATTTCATTGATGCGGCAGAAGAATCCGGCCTGATTGTGGAGATTGGCGACTGGGTGATGCGCGCCGCCTGCGAGCAGGCCGCGGATTGGGCCAGCCATGGCTTGCGCTTGCCGGTAGCCGTCAATGTCTCGGCCATGCAGTTCGAGCGCCCGGGTTTTGCTGACAATGTCCTCGAAATTCTCGAGCAGACGGGGCTTTCACCGGAATTGCTGGAAATCGAACTGACCGAATCCACTGCCATGCGCGATCCGCAACGGGTGATCGATCAGATCCAGCCGCTGCGCGACCGCGGCGTCAAATTCGCCATTGATGACTTTGGCACCGGTCACTCATCCCTGTCCTATCTGACGCGGATGCCCTTCGACGTCTTCAAGATCGACCAGAGCTTTGTCCGTTCCATGTCACGGGATCCACACTCTCGCGCCGTGGTCGACACCATCCTGGCGCTCGCGCGGGCATTGAAGCTGAAAACCGTTGCGGAAGGCGTCGAAACCTCCGAGCAATTGGCGGCTCTGCGTGAAGAAGGCGCCACCCTGGCCCAGGGCTATCTGTTCTCGAAGCCGGTACCGGCTGACGAGTTCGAATCCTACGCCCGCGCCAGCATCGCTGACGAGATTTCTGTCGCATCCGCCTGACAAGAACGGCTTGACCTGACCTTCCAGCAATCGGACCCTGTATGCAAAGGCATGCGGAGACGATCATGACATCCACGCAGGAAGGCCCCGGCTGGCGCGGTACCACCATTCTTGGCGTACGCAAGAACGGCAAGTTTGTTCTTGCCGGAGACGGCCAGGTATCCGTCGGGCCGACCGTCATGAAAGGCAATGCCAAGAAGGTGAGGCGGCTGGCCGGTGGCAAGGTGGTCGCCGGTTTTGCTGGCGCCACGGCAGATGCTTTCGCCTTGTTCGAACGTCTGGAGTCCAAGCTGGAAAAGCATTCCGGTCAACTCGCCCGGGCCTGCGTCGAGCTGGCCAAGGACTGGCGGACGGACCGGTATCTCCGCAGGCTCGACGCCATGCTGATCGTCGGTGACAAGGAAACAACCTTTCTGATTACCGGTGCCGGTGACGTGCTGGAGCCGGAAGACGGCGTCGTCGCCGTCGGATCCGGCGGCAATTACGCCCTGTCGGCGGCCCGCGCCCTCATGGAATATGAAGATGATGCCGAGGTACTCGCCCGCAAGGCCATGGCTATCGCAGCGCGTATCTGCGTCTACACCAATGACCAGCTGACCATAGAAATTATGGAAAACTAGCGCGCAAAGATCTGGCTATCGTCGCGGAAGGTCTTGAATTCCAGCGCATTTCCGCTCGGATCAATTACGAAAAATGTCCCCTGTTCGCCGGGCTTCCCGGCAAAACGCACATAAGGGTCGATCAGGAAGTCGGCGCCCTCGGCCTGAAGCCTGTTGGCCAGGTCTTCCCAATCGTCCCATTGCATCAGCAGGCCGAAATGACGCACCGGAACCTTTTTTCCGTCAACATCATTGGCGATGGCACCGCTACACTCCTCGGGCGCATAATGTGCAACCACCTGGTGGCCGAACAGATCAAAGTCGATCCAGTGCCCGGGATCCTCGCGGCCTTCAGGACAACCCAGCAGGCCGCCATAGAACTGACGGGCCGCTTCCAGATCATGAACGGGAAAGGCCAGATGAAAGCGTGGGCGCGCGGCTTGGGTCATGACATTTCTCAGTTCAGGGCTTTGTAGAATGGTGTGGCCGGGACTAAATCCGATAATCATCTAGACCGGAAAGACCGCTCTGCCCATGACCGATTTTTCACCGCGCGAAATTGTCTCGGAACTCGACCGCCACATTATCGGTCAGAAGGATGCCAAAAGGGCCGTTGCCATAGCCTTGCGCAATCGCTGGCGGCGGCGTCAGCTGGACGCCGGTCTGCGCGAGGAAGTCACGCCCAAGAATATTCTGATGATCGGCCCGACCGGCGTCGGCAAGACCGAAATATCCCGGCGCCTGGCCAAGCTCGCCAGGGCACCGTTCATCAAGATCGAAGCGACCAAGTTTACAGAGGTCGGTTATGTTGGCCGCGATGTGGACCAGATCGCCCGGGATCTGGTAGAAGTTGCCATTTCGATGGTCCGCGAGGAAAAGCGCGAAGCCGTGAAGGCCCGCGCTCATGCCGCTGCGGAAGACCGTGTGCTTCAGGCGCTTGTCGGCACCAATGCCGGGGACGCAACTAAGGACAGCTTCCGCAAACGTCTTCGCGATGGCGAGCTGGACGATAAGGAAATCGAGATCGATCTGGCCGAAACCGCTTCACCTTTCCAGCAGCTGGACATTCCGGGCATGCCCGGTGGTGCCGGCGTGCTGAATCTTTCGGACATTTTCGGCAAAGGGTTCGGCGGCAAATCGAAACGGATCCGCACTACGGTTCGCGAAGCCTATGAGCCCCTGATCGCCGAGGAGGCCGACAAGCTGATCGATGAGGGCGCAATAGCCAGCGAAGCGATCCAGCTCGCGGAAAATGACGGTATCGTTTTTCTCGACGAGATCGACAAGATCACGGCCCGCTCCGACGCGCGCGGTGCTGATGTGTCGCGCGAAGGCGTCCAGCGCGATCTGTTGCCACTCATCGAAGGCACCACAGTGTCGACCAAGCACGGCCCTGTGAAGACCGACCACATCCTCTTCATCGCCTCCGGCGCCTTCCACATTGCGAAGCCGTCCGACATGCTGCCCGAGCTTCAGGGCCGGCTTCCGATCCGGGTCGAACTGAGGGCCCTGACCAAGGACGATTTCAAACGTATCCTGACCGAACCGGAAGCCAGCCTTATCAGGCAGTATACGGCGCTGATCGGCACCGAAGACGTAACGCTGGAATTCTCCGACGAAGCTATTGACGAGATCGCCGAGCTGTCAGCCCAGGTCAATGAAAGTGTCGAGAATATCGGCGCGCGCCGGCTTCAGACGATTATGGAGAAATTGGTCGAGGAAGTTTCCTTTACTGCGTCGGACCGGGCAGGTGAGACAATCTCCATCGACAAGGAATATGTTCGTAAGGCTGTTGGCGACCTTGTCCAGGATGCCGATCTCTCGAAATTCATTCTCTGAGCCCGCTGCGGATCATCACATAATACGCTCCATCCCCGCCATGTCTGCGATGGGCCGGCGAATAGCCTGATACCAGATGGCGCAATTCCGGCTCGGAGAGCCATTCCGGGAATCGCCGCTTGATCACACCCGGAAGCGCCTCTCCGGGCGCTCTTTCCCGTGCACTGGTCTTGCCCTTGCCGGTAATCACCAGCACACAGCGGAAACCTCGCGACCGGGCGCCATGCAGGAAATGCCCCAGCGCCGTACGGGCGGCATCCTGTGTCATGCCATGAAGATCAATACGGGCATCAATAGCTACTCGCCCGCGGCGCAGGCGGCGTTCGGCAGAGCGGTCCTGAGGAGGCGCCGGCGATCTTGGTGTTGCTGGCGCAGCCTTCACCGTCGACCTGGAGCGTCCCGTGCCGGTGACCGCCGGCGGATCAATCAGCTCTCCGAAATTCTCGCCACTATCACTGTCATGCGGCCGGATCGGTTTGACCGTTTCGGTCACCTTGCGCCAGATCTGGCGTTCGTCCGGACGCAGGGTGCGCTTTTTCATGCCGGAGGCAAAAGCCGCTCGGCAACGGCATGGGGCAGAAGAATAATCCAATCGGCCTGCGAACGGGTCGAGCCCGCGCGGCGCTCTGCTGTCTCACCCCAACCGTAGAAAAGATCGCCCCGCATGGGTCCGGTAATGGCCCCGCCAGTATCCTGCGTCACAAGCATGCCCCGCCAAGCCGGCGCATCCGGCAGGTCAGCGCCCAGAATGACCGGCACCCCATAGGGCAGGAAGGACGGATCCACCGCGATCGAGCCCATCGGCGTCAACGGCAAGCCAGACCCGCCTCTGGGGCCCAGATCCGGATCGGGCAGGTTTTCCAGTCCGAAAAAGATGTAGCGGCGGTTGATGGAAAACAGCTCTGCCGTCGCAGCGGGTCCGTTCGCCTCCAGCCAGGCCTCGATTCCGGCCTTGGACGCCTGGTGCAATTCCAGTTCCCCGCGTGCGACCAGCTCTCGTCCTATCGAGGCATAGGGCAGGCCATTATGAGCCGCAAAGGCTGCCCTGACGGTCTCTCCACCCTCGAAGACCAGCCGCCCTGAACCCTGAATTTGCAGAAAGAAAACATCAATAGGCCGGCCCCAGGCAAGAGGTTCACCACTTTCCGCCAGTTCGATCTGGTTCCGCGACCGGTAAGGGACAAAGCGGTTGCCATCGACCATTCCCATGATGCGGTGTCCCGAAAGTTCCTCGGAGAAGGCGCCAAGATCAGCCATCAGCAGATCATCCGGCCTCGCGCGGATCGGGTGGGAGAACTCGGCGTCCGGCTCATGCCGGACCTCCAGCATGGGTTCATAATAGCCGGTCAGCAGACCGGTTTCGGCGCTTTCGGTCCGCACTCGCACCGGAACAAACCGGGTTTCGAAAAAGGCTTGCGGATCGGTTGCGTCACGGTCGCGGCAAACCGCCTGCCAGTCGCCCACCGGGCCGGCAAGAGGCGCGCGCTCCGACATGGGAAGACCGGGCGGGAGCTGCCCCATGGCCGCACAGGATCTGCCAAAGGCTGCCATGGCCGGACCGGTATCCATCTCAGGCCAGCCCGGCACTTCAGACCAGTCGAGGCCTTCAAAAACCAGATCACCGGCCACCGGCGCTGGCGGCTCGGTTATTTCAGGTTCGGGTTCGGGAGCCGGCTCCGGCGCACGCTCGCAGGACAGCAGGAAAAGGCCGAGCGCAATCGCGCTAAGCCGTACGAACACCGGCAAGTTTCCAGTTGGGGTCACGGCTGTTGGCATCCTTTTCGAAGGTCCAGATCTCTTCCACCGTGGTCAGGCGTGTGAGGTCACCGGACACGACGTTGCCGTCCTTGTCTTTCGTTTCGGTTGAGATGTCCGCCTTGAACCGGACTTTCACCCGGAAGACGCCTTCATCGCGCGTGCTTTCCAGAAGCTTTGCTTCGGCAATGCGCTCGATTTCGGTGACCGAAACCTGCTGGTTTTTCTCGCGCTCGGAAATAGCCTTTTCATAGCGGCCATAAACATTGGTGCTCAGCAGGGGCCGGAGCGCCTCGCGGTCGCCTTTCGCAAACCCTTCCACAATCAGCGCATAGGCTTTCCTGGCACCGTCGAGGAATTCTGCGGGATCCATATCAACCACCCAGCTGGACCGGGCTTCACCGTCCGCCATGGCGGGGGACAATTCTGCCGGATTGCCCGCATCGTCTTCCGAAGGTGTTACAGGCCGTAAATCCGGCGTATGGCCGGTTTTACGGCCCAGCACGGTAAACAGCCGATAGCCGAAAAAGGCAGCGGCACCTGCGGCGATGAGAAGGGTAATGACCTCCATGGACTTGCTCTGAATCTCCGACACGATCTGTGATCACCATAACATAGGGTGGCTTGCGCTCTGAGTCAGCCCGCAGCCTGCGTCTTGCCCCGGCTTCGCGCACATGTTACCCGCCCGCCTTCATGTGGCAGTCGCAGACAGATGGCCTGCCCCAAACGCGCTGGAGAGACGAGCATGGCTGATACGCCGGAAACAGGCGGAAATCCGCAGGACAATAATCCCCAGAACATGCCGTCAATGCGCATGCTGGTTCAGTATGTGAAGGATCTGTCCTTCGAGAACCCGGGTGCGCCCGTCACGCTTCGCGCGAACCAGGCCCAGCCGAACATCGATATCAACATCGATGTCCAGGCCCGCGGCATGGAAGACAATGCGTATGAAGTCACCATCATCATGTCGGCCCAGGCCAAGCGCGGTGACGAGACGACCTTCATCTGCGAGCTTTCCTATAGCGGTCTCTTCGAATTGCTGAATTTCGACGATGCTGCGCGTCAGCCCATGCTGCTGGTTGAATGCCCGCGGCTGCTCTTCCCCTATGCCCGCCGCGTCTTTGCTGATGCAACACGCGATGGTGGTTTCCCGCCGCTGATGCTGGAGCCGATCGATTTTGCCGGTCTCTACCGCCAACAGCTTGCCCGCCAGCAAGCGGGTGGCCAGGCACCTGAGGGTGCCGCACCGGTTCAGTAAGTCAGATCAGCCCGCCTGATTTCCAGATCGGGCTCTCTCCCAGCGTGGCAACGAAGGCTTCATGCGCTTCACGCTCTTCCATTGTGAGGCGCGTGACCAGCGGTTCGGGCCGGGCCGGGCGTTTCGGGAAAGTGACGCTTCCGCCCGCCTCGCCTCTGTCATCTGACAGGTCGAGCGCCCTTTCGCGGCCGCCATTCAGTTCAAGATAGACGTCCGCCAGAAGCAGGGCGTCAATGATGGCACCGTGCTTGTCACGGGTTTCCAGCGAAATACCAAAACGCTTGCAAAGAGCATCCAGCGAAGCGTGCGCGCCCGGAAATTTCTTTCGCGCGATGACAACTGTATCCACCCAGCGGTCATTCTCGATGATCGGCTTGCCGATCCTGGTCAGCTCCATATTGATGAAACCGCGGTCGAAAGGAGCGTTGTGCGCCACGACACGGGCATCGCCGACGAATTCCAGAAAACCATCGGCGACATCAGCAAAGAGCGGTTTGTCGGCAAGGAACTCTGCTGTCAGCCCGGTGATCTCGGTCACTTTTTCGGGGATAGAGCGCTGCGGATTCACATAGGCGTGCCAGGTTCGGCCGGTTGGAATGAAATCCTCGACCTCGACGCAGCCCAGTTCGGTGATCCGGTCTCCCGTCTGGGGATCCAGCCCTGTCGTTTCGGTATCGAAGACAATTTCCCGCATGGGTCAGTGTGTGCCGTGATTTGACTGATGGCTCAATTTGGCAATCAGCTCATCCACAGCTTTACGGGCGAAATCGAAGCCTTTGGAGGTGTCGATAATGAAGTCGGCCCGATTCCGCTTTTCCTCATCAGGCATCTGTCGGGAAAGAATTTGCGCAAACTTTTCCCGGGTCATGCCCGGGCGCTCCAGAACACGAGCCGCCTGAATATCGGCTGGTGCGGTGACCACCAGAACCCCGTCCACCCAGGCCTCACCACCGGTTTCGAACAGAAGCGGAATGTCAAAGATGACCAGATCCTGACCGCTTTTGGCCGCCGCCTCGAGAAAATCCGCGCGGCGGGCCGCGACCAGCGGATGAACAATCGCATTCAACCTGTCGAATCCCGATGGATCCCTTGCGAGAGCCTCCGACAATTTTTCCCGCGAGATTCCGGTCCGGGTCACCACACCCGGAAAAGCCGCCTCGACCGGCGCGACCGCGTCTCCACCGGCGGCATAGAGCGCGTGGACGACAGCGTCGGAATCGAAAACGGGAATGCCGGCCTCGGCAAACATTTTCGCCGTTGTGGATTTTCCCATACCGATCGAACCGGTCAGGCCGAGCTTGTAAGGGCTCATGATGACAGGGCCTTTCTCAACAGGTCTTCCGCATCAGGCGCATCAGGAACCGGGCTCCCGAAAAGAGCGGTGAAAGATGGCCGGGCCTGAGCGATCAGCATGGAAAGCCCGTCGACCGTCCTCAGTCCCGCAGATCTGGCGCTATCCATGAAAGGCCGATGCGACGGCGTGTAAACCGTATCAAAGACAAGGGTGCCGGACTTACAGGTCTGCCAGTCGATTTGCGGATCCGAAACCCCATCGAGACCGAGACTGGTCGCATTGACAATAATGTCTGCCTCGCGGGCCGCCGCCTGCCGCTCGCTCCAGTCGGTACTTCTGGCGGTCCTGAACATTCGCGAGAGCGTTGCGGCGCGTTCGCGTGTCCGGTTGGCAATGATGATCGTCCTGGCACCTCCGGCCTGTGCTGCCACACAAACCGCACGGGCAACGCCGCCCGCGCCGAGGACAAGAACCGATTTCCCGGAACTCCCGCAGCCGGCTTCTGACAGCGCTGCGGAGACACCTTCAATATCGGTATTGTCGGCCGCGATGCGGCCATCGCGAAACAGGAGAAGATTGGCAGCGCCGGCCGCTATAGCCGTAGCGTTGGCCTCGTCGGCCACCTCAAGGGCCAGGGTCTTGAAGGGAAGGGTTACATTCAATCCGGCAAGACCGGACCGGGCCAGCGCCCGGAAATCGTCTGCACCGAAATTTCTGGCGGCAGGGAGGGCGATATACGCAGCGTCCAGGCCCTGCGCCGCAATCCAGCTATTCATCAGGAGCGGCGAAAGCGAATGCGCAATGGGCGAGCCGATCACCCCGGCAATACGGGTGCGGCCGCTGATCATCGCTCCAACACACCTTCCTGCCGGAGGAGATCAAGCACTGGCAAAAGCGGTAATCCGAGAATGGCGTAATAATCGCCGTCTACCGCGTCGAACAGCTGAGCGCCGAGCTCCTCATAAGCGTAAGCGCCAACACTGGCGGTCAGCACATCTCCGGCTGCCTTCAGGTAATGATCGAGATAATCGTCCGAGAAATCGCGCACCTTCAAATGGCTTTCCTGCCGGTGCCGCCAGATCACCTCGCCCGCGCGAACCGCGGCCAGACCACAATGAAGCGTGTGCGTCTTTCCCCGCAGGTGCAAAAGCCGGTCCCTTGCTTCCCCGGCGGATTTGGCCTTGTCGAACATCTCGCCATCAAGGCCGAGAACCTGGTCAGCCCCCAGCACGAGCTGATCGGATTCTGCGGAAACCGCACCAGCCTTCGCTTCTGCCAGAAGGAGAGCCAGCTCGGTGGGATCCGTGCCGGTCCAGGCCTGTTTGATGGCATCTTCATCCACGCCAGACGTTTTGACTGCAAAAGGAATCTTGGCGTTTTCCAGGATCTTGCGGCGGATCTGGCTTCCAGAAGCGAGAATGAGCCGGGTCATGCACCATTCGCCTTGCGGTCATTTACGAGGTTGAGGATTTTTGCGGCCGTTTCCTCGACAGAGCGGCGTGTCACATCAATCGTCGGCCATCCATGGCGCGCAAACATGCGTTTCGCGGCAATAATCTCATCCTTCACCGAGACATCATCGACATATTCGGTATCGCGGTCTTCGTTGAGCGAGAGAAGGCGGTTGCGGCGGATCTGGACAATCCGTTCGGGCGATGCCGTCAGGCCGATAATCAGCGGTTTCTTCAACCCGATGACGCCGGCAGGTGTTTCTCCTCCACGGACAAGGGGAATATTCGCCGCCTTGACACCGCGATGAGCCAGATAGATGCAGGTTGGTGTCTTTGATGTCCGGCTGACGCCCAGCAGAACAACATCGGCGCCTTCAAGGTTTCCGCCCTGGCCATCATCATGCATGATGGCATAGTTCAGGGCCTCGATCCGCTCATAGTACTGGGCATCAAGATCATGTTGAGCTCCGGCCCGGCTTGATGGCGGCAGGGCCAGATAGCCTGACAGGGTCGCGATAATCGGATCGAGAATGGCAATCGCCGGAATACCGACTTTCTGGCAATGGTCTTCGAGACGGCGGCGCATATCGGCTGAAACGACGGTATACATTACGACGCCGGGCGCGCGTTCGATTTCCTCCAACGCCCTTTCCATCTGCCGGGGCGAGCGCACCAGCGCATATAGGTGTTCGATTACCTCGACGCCATCGAATTGGGCGACCGAGGCCCGCATCACCTCACCCAGCGTTTCACCGGTTGAATCCGAGACCAGATGAACGTGGAATTTGCGGCCTTTGCCTGCGCTGGAAATCATGTCGTCTTCACACCCGCCAGGGGTTAACCAAGTGTTAACAAGTTGGCCTGTCGTTAACACCTTCGGCGATGACGGCCAGGTTCGGTCTGATCATTGAGGATAGCTGCCCGGCTTGTCCAATACGAATTCACACCCTGACACAGCTGTGGATCCAAAAGGGCCAACCTATTTCAATTAACACTTATACCCGCGAATAACCCCGTTTTTCCAGAAATGAAATCAATTATATATCTGAAAAAATTGCAAATATTAAGTTTTACGCAATCTAAACAGAATGCCATTCGAAAATTTACAAACGGGCTTGCCAGCTGTGGATTTCGGGGAAAACGGCATTATTCACCGCTACCCACATCACAACGACTCTCTCAATATTCAAATCAGATAATAGGAATTAGATAGGCATGTGGTTAACCCGGATTGCCTTCCAGGGTGGAGACGCCTAACCCTCGGCTCATGAGCAAGATAATCCTTGATGTCTTATCCGGAGTCATACCGGAACGGCCACCGGTCTGGCTGATGCGTCAGGCCGGGCGCTACCTGCCGGAATACCGCGAGGTCCGCGCCACAGCCCGCAACTTTATCGACTTCTGTCTGACACCTGAGAAGGCAACAGCTGTCACCCTGCAACCGATCGAGCGCTTCGGTTTCGATGCGGCCATTCTGTTCGCCGATATCCTTTTGGTACCAATGGCCCTCGGCCGGAGAGTCTGGTTCGAAACCGGCGAGGGACCAAAGCTCGATCCGTTGTCAGCAGAAGACATTGCCGGCATGAGCGTTGGTGATGTCGAGACAATTCTGGGTCCGGTCGGTGAAACCGTGGCACGACTGTCAAAGCAGCTTCCCGGGGAAACCACACTGATCGGTTTTGCCGGGTCACCCTGGACAGTCGCTACCTATATGATCGAGGGGGGTGGATCCAAGGACCGCTGGAATGCCCGTCGTCTTTACTGGGAACACCCTGAAGCCATGCAGCGCCTTCTCGATCTGCTGTCGGAGGCCACCATTCGCTATCTGGTGATGCAGGCCAGGGCGGGAGCAGACGTCCTGAAGCTGTTTGACAGCTGGGCTGAAGGGCTGCCGCCACCCATGTTCGAGGATCTGGTTATCCGTCCTACCCGCAAAATCGTCGACGGGGTTCGTGCGGCCGGGATTGATGTGCCGATCATCGGTTTCCCGAAAGGGGCGGGGCCGAACTATCTTGGATATGCCGACAGAGCGGGTGTAACGGCGCTGGCGCTGGATCATAGCCTCAATACCGAATGGGCTGTGAGCGAACTGCCGTCTGGCATGCCGTTGCAGGGCCAGCTGGATCCGGCCGTCCTGCGGGCCGGCGGTCATGCGCTTGACGGAGAGGTTGATCGGATCATTTCAGCCTACTCGGGACGCCCGCATATCTTCAATCTGGGTCATGGCATAACGCCGGATGTGCCCATCGAGAACGTGCAGCGCCTCGTTAAGCGGATAAAAGGTCATTGAAATGGCGCGCAAGATTGCCGTGGTCCTGTTCAATCTCGGAGGACCGGATGGTCCCGATGACGTCAAACCCTTCCTGCGCAATCTTTTCAGGGATCCAGCGATTATTGGCGCCCCGGGTCCGATCCGCGAATTCCTGGCCTGGCTGATTTCGACCACACGGACGCCGGAAGCCCGGAAGAATTACGAGAAAATGGGCGGTGGATCGCCGCTCTTGCCGGAAACAAAAAAGCAGGCAGACGCCCTGATTTCGGCGCTGGAGAAAAAGCAGCCGGGCGAGATGTTCAGGAGCTTCATCGCCATGCGCTACTGGCATCCATTCCTCGAGGATACGGTTCGAGAAGTTGAAGCCTGGGCGCCTGATGAAATCGTTCTGCTGCCCCTCTATCCGCAATTTTCGACCTCGACGACAGGATCGTCCCTGACCGGTTGGGAAAAGGCCGGTGGCGGTGTTGCCCGGACAATATGCTGTTATCCTGAAGAGAAGGGATTGATCGCGGCACATGCGCAGCTGATCGGGGAGACTTGGGAAAAGGCCGGAAAACCGGCCAATGCCCGTATTCTGCTGTCGGCGCACGGCTTACCCGAAAAAACCGTCCGTGACGGTGATCCCTATCAATGGCAGATCGAGCAGACTTCAGCCGCGGTCATGAAACATTTGCCGGAGCTCTCAGACTGGCAGATCTGCTATCAGTCGCGTGTTGGTCCTCTGAAATGGATCGGACCATCGACAGAAGAAGCGATCGAAGCAGCGGCAGCTGATGGAAAATCGATTATTCTGACGCCCATCGCCTTTGTCTCCGAGCACATTGAAACCCTTGTCGAGCTGGACGAGGAATATGCGCTCCTGGCAGAAGAAAACGGCATTCCGGGATATTATCGTGTGCCGGCCCTCGGTCTCGCACAGGCATTTATCGACGGTCTTGCCGATCTTGCGATAGAGGCCTTGCAGGGAGACCAGGGCTTGAAGCCGCCTTGCGGAAAGCGGATTTGCCCGGCAGGTTTCGGCAAATGCCCCAACCGGACAGGTGAAAATGTCTGATTTTGTTCTGGCGGCCTATGACTGGTTTCGCGGGTTTCATATTCTGGCGGTGATCGCCTGGATGGCGGGATTGCTCTATCTGCCGCGCCTCTTTGTCTATCATTGCGAGGCCCAGCCGGGTGGTGAACTGGATACCGTGTTGAAGCTCCAGGAACATCGCCTTCTGAAATTCATCATGAACCCGGCGATGATTGCGGCCTGGATATTCGGATTATTGCTGATCTGGTCCAATGCCGAACGCGCTGGCGGCTGGGTCATTTTCCATCAATGGGACTGGATGGTGAAGTTCGCGGCCATTGTCCTGATGACCGGCCTTCACCATATATTCGCTGTCAGGAAGAAGCGCTTTGAGGCTGGGAATAATGACTGGTCTCAGCGCAAATACCGGATTTACAACGAGATTCCGGCTGTTCTGGCGATTGTGATTGTTCTGATTGCGACTGTCGCCCTGAACTAGTTCTGTCTTGACGACCGGCAGGGCGTATGTCACTCGTCAGGAAAGTTCCGATTGCTCGGAATTCCTTTCTCATGGTGAGCGCCATCAAAGGCGAGCCCATCGACCCTTACAAACCCGTTTCAAGGCTGCCTGCACAGGCGGAATCCGTCCGGCAAACAGCCTTGCGCCCCGGATCAATTACAGAACCAAGTGAGTTCCATGTCTGATACGAATGACGATATCGAGTCCGAAGACGACGATCTCGAAAATGAAAATGACGGCGATACTGACGCCGACATTGATGATGAACCCAAAACCCTGCCGCCGTCTCTGGCCGGGCTGGAGCGCATGTCGCTCCAGGAATTGAAAGAGAAGAAGCCCACTGAATTGCTGCAGATTGCGGAGGCCCTCGATATCGAGAATGCCGCAACCATGCGCAAACAGGGCATGATGTTTGCCATTCTCAAGGAAGTCGCCCAGCGCGGCGTCGAGATTTATGGCGGTGGCACTCTGGAAATTCTCCAGGATGGCTTCGGCTTCCTGCGGTCTCCGGAAGCCAATTATCTGGCCGGCCCGGATGACATCTATGTTTCGCCCAACCAGATCAAGAAATTCGGCCTGCGGACCGGCGATACGGTGGAAGGCGAGATCCGGTCGCCGCGCAATGGTGAACGCTATTTTGCCTTGCTGAAAATCTCGGCGATCAATTTCACGGATCCGGAACAGGCCCGTCACAAGGTTCATTTCGACAATCTGACACCGCTTTATCCCGAAGAGCGTTTCAATCTCGAACTGCCGGACCCGACCAAGAAGGACAAGACCGGCCGGGTGATCGACATCGTCTCGCCAATCGGTAAGGGACAGCGCGCCCTGATCGTGGCACCGCCGCGGACCGGTAAGACGATGATCCTCCAGAATATCGCCCATGCGATCGAGACAAATCACCCGAATTGTTATCTCATCGTCCTTCTGATCGACGAGCGTCCGGAAGAAGTGACCGATATGCAGCGGACGGTGAAGGGCGAGGTGATTTCCTCGACCTTTGACGAACCGGCGACGCGCCACGTGCAGGTCGCAGATATGGTGATCGAGAAGGCCAAGCGCCTTGTCGAACATGGCCGCGATGTTGTGATCCTGCTCGACTCGATCACCCGTCTCGGCCGTGCCTACAACACGGTCGTCCCGTCTTCGGGCAAGGTGTTGACCGGTGGTGTCGATGCCAATGCCCTGCAGCGTCCGAAGCGCTTCTTCGGCGCCGCACGGAATATCGAGAATGGCGGATCACTGTCCATCATAGCGACCGCGCTGATCGATACCGGCTCGCGTATGGATGAAGTGATCTTCGAGGAATTCAAGGGCACTGGTAACTCGGAAATCGTGCTGGACCGCAAGGTCGCCGACAAGCGTGTCTTCCCGGCGATCGATATTCTCAAGTCCGGCACCCGTAAGGAAGAGCTTCTGGTCGACAAGGTCGATCTGCAGAAGACCTATGTCCTGCGCCGCATCCTCAACCCGATGGGTGCCCAGGATGCAATCGACTTCCTTCTGTCCAAACTCAAGGAAACGAA
The DNA here is from genome assembly GCF_036330345.1 of Hyphobacterium lacteum. NCBI lineage: Bacteria > Pseudomonadati > Pseudomonadota > Alphaproteobacteria > Maricaulales > Maricaulaceae > Hyphobacterium > Hyphobacterium lacteum. The sequence continues at coordinate 148,347 of NZ_JAZDRP010000005.1, read as the reverse complement.
GACGAATTCCGACTTCTTCGATTCCATGAACACATAGGGCCGATTTATGACCCAGCCAGATATTACGCTCTATCATGCGCCCATGACGCGGGCGATCCGGCCGCGCTGGGTGATGGAGGAAATGGGCCTGCCCTATAAGCTGGAGCGCCCGGCCTTTGATCGCGGTAATGTCGGCGGCGAGGATTATCGCGCCGTCAATCCGATACAGAAAATCCCGGCCTTGAAGGATGGCGATACCGTGATGCTGGAATCGGTCGCGATGACCCAGTATCTGACCGACAAATACGGCCCGACACCGCTGACCGTAACGAAAGACGAGCCGGATTTCGCCCGTTATCTGGAATGGTTGCATTTCGGCGAAGCCACGATGGCGATGGCCGTCAATCTGACCCTGGCGCATACAGCCCTTCTGCCCGAAGACCAGCGCAATCCCGCACTTGGCCACTGGGCGGTCGGCGAATTCAACAAGCACGCACGGCTGATTTCGGAACGCGGCCTTGCGGATGGCCGGGAATTCCTCGCCGGTGACCGCCTGACGCTGGCAGACATGTCGGTTGTCTACATGCTCTACCTGATGAAGCTGGTGAGAAAGTTCGACAATGTCCCGGACAATGTGAAGGACTATTTCAAGCAGATCACTGCGCTGGAGAGCTGGCAGAAAGCATCCGCCGACTGATCACTCGATACCGCAATAGCGTTGCCAGGGGCCGAAAGCGGCCAGTGCGGCTTCCGGATCATCCGTCGCCAGAACCTCGATATGCCGTTCATCGATGAAGGCATAATCGATGGTGCCGGCTTCCTCGCCCGGAAAATCGTGCATCGCGGTTTCGATACCCTGTCCGGTCAGAAAATACTCGGTATGGGCATCCGGCACGCCGCGTCCCACCCAGCTCATCAGCCCTGAGACGTCCAGCTCGCTGCTGAGCACCTCATCATGGTCGGTGAAGGGGAGGGAAATGCCGATGTCGGTCGTAACAGCCTGGATCGGATCTGCATCCGCGACATCATAGACAATGATCATCGACTGTGACGCCATGCCGGCTTCAACAGCCAGCCGGGCGGCCTCACCGGGACCGATTTCCTTGAGATCCAGTTCTAGATAGACGCCGGCGGCGCGGGCCGCCTCGAAGGCTTCGGAGAGCGTAGGAATCAACTGATTGGTGCGGCGCCCATTGGCGTCTTCGAGTCGCAAGGCCCGCAATTCCTCCAGCGTATGATCAGCGACATTGCCGGTGCCATTTGTGGTCCGATCCAGCGTTCTATCGTGCATGAGAACAACATGACCATCGCTCGAAAGGCGCAGATCGATCTCGACCATGGCCGCACCCATCTCGCCCGCCGCCCGGATTCCAGCCAGCGAATTTTCCGGAATACCCGGCGCAAACCCACCCGCGCGATGAATGGCCACCAGGGTGGCATCGGCCTCGCGGGCGCAATCCAGCAATTCCCCGATCGGCGGAATAACGGGTTGGGCCTGCAGGGAAATGGCGAGAAGGGTGGCAATCATGGCTTATCCGATATGAGCCTGAAGAAAGGCGCGGGTGCGGGTATTGGCGAGATCGGCGGCTTCCGGATCGAAATGATCCCCACCGGTTCGGGCGAATGCGTGATCCTGAGCCGGATAATCATGAAGAGTCACGTGCGGATTATCGTCGAGCCCGTCATGCATGACTTTCTGGGCAGCAGCATCAACGAACTGGTCCTTCCCTGCGACATGCAGCATGAGGTGGCCGTGAATGTTCTCCGATTCCTGCAGATATTTCGGTATGTTGACCCCATAATATCCAACCGCGGCCTCGACATCTGTCCGGCAGGCTGTCAGATAGGCCAGCAAACCGCCCAGGCAGTAACCGATGGCGCCGACCTTTCCGGTCCCATCCTTGTCACGGCGGGCCAGATCAACGGTCTCGGCAATATCCTTCAGCCCGGTCTCTATGTTGAATTTACCAAATAAATCAAAGGCCTTGTCCCATTCGGCCTGAGATTTGTCTGTAATGTCGACATTGGGTTCGATGCGCCAGAACAGGTCCGGACAGATCGCAACATATCCCTGATCGGCCAGGTCATCGCAGATGTCACGCATGACCTTGTTAACGCCGAATATCTCCTGCAGGACGACGATTGCCGGTCCCTTTCCGCTCTTCGGGGCGGCGCGGTAGGCGGTAAACTCGCCATCAGGCGAATGAATCGTAATGGTGCTGGAGGTCATGGTTTGTCCTCATCATTGCTATTTGGACTCGATACGGGGCAAGTTATAGGTCCTGAACAAGACAGCAAGTGAGGCCAGGATGAAGGTCAAGATCGACATTGATTGCACGCCCGAGGAGGCGCGCAGTTTTTTTGGCCTGCCGGATGTGACACCGGTCAACGAGATGATGGTCTCCGAGATGACCCGGCGGATGCAGGAAAACATGTCATCTCTGGATCCCGATGTGCTGATGCGCAACTGGATGAGCTTTGGTGGGCAGATGCAGGATCAGTTCATGAATTTGATGCGCCAGGCCGGCCCCGCGTCGAAAGACTAGAAAGATGGCCGGAGATACGATTTTTGCCCTGGCCACCCCGCCGGGGCGTTCCGGCGTGGCAGTCTTGCGCCTTTCAGGTCCGGACAGCGGAAATATCGTATCGGCAGCTATCCAGAGGGCACTCCCTTCACCCCGGCAGGCTGCATTGCGGAAAATCCTCGCAGAGGATGGCCGTTTGCTGGACGAGGGTCTGATCCTCTGGTTTCCGGGCCCCGCCAGCTTTACTGGCGAAGACAGTGCCGAACTCCAGATCCATGGCGGAACCGCCGTGATCGAGGGTGTTTCGGCCCGCTTGTCCGAACTCGGCGCCCGTCTGGCCGAGCCGGGGGAGTTTACCCGCCGCGCCTATGAGAATGGCCGCATTGATCTGACCCAGGCCGAAGGTCTGGCGGACCTTGTCGATGCCGAAACCAGCGCACAGCGGGAACAGGCGCTTTCCCAGATGACGGGTGCGCTACGGGATCTGTATGAGGGATGGCGCCGCCAGCTGATCTCGATCATGGCCGCTATCGAGGGTGAGATTGATTTTCCGGACGAGGAGGGGGTGCCGGAGGCGCTGGCCGCAACAGCACTGCCGGTCATTGATGAATTGATCAATGCGCTGGGCGCACATCTGGATGATGATCACCGCGGAGAGCGGGTACGTGAAGGTTTCCGGATTGCGATTATCGGTCCGCCCAATGCGGGCAAGTCCAGCCTGCTCAATGCACTGGCCGGTCGTGAAGCGGCGATCGTGACAGACATTCCCGGAACCACGCGCGATGTGGTGGAAATCCGCCTGGAGTTGGGTGGGTTTGTCGTGACTCTCGCTGACACGGCCGGCCTGCGGGATACCGATGATGTCGTCGAAAAGGAGGGCGTGCGCCGGGCTTTGACTCATGCTGACTCTGCGGACTTTGTGGTTGGGTTGCTCGATGGGTCGGGCGATTGGAATCAGGAGATGACTCCAGTTCTGCAGAAATCGGACTTTCTGGTTTTTGCTAAAGCTGACCTCGGTTTGTCTCTGACTCTTCCTGACTCTATCGGGCCCGATCTGGTGATTTCCACGCAGTCCGGGCAGGGGCTCGGTGATCTCGAAGCCAGGCTGAAGGCGGTTGTGAGCGAGCGGCTGGGGCAAAGGGAAATGCCCGCATTGTCCCGGCTTCGTCACCGGCTCAGCGTTTCAGGGGCGCGAGACGCTTTGCAGCGGGCGCGACTGCGCTTTGGTGATCCCGAGCTCGCTGGCGAGGATATTCGGTTGGCGGTACGGGCGCTTGAGAGTCTGACGGGCCGGATTGATGTGGAGGATGTGCTCGACGAGGTGTTCTCGCGGTTCTGTATCGGAAAATAGCCTGATTGTTTCACGTGGAACCTTCAGGGCCTCGACTCGCGCGGGGTTTGCGCCTACATAGCGCGCCCCGAAATGGAGCCTGAAAAGATGTCCGCGAATTGGGATGTCATTGTCATCGGCGGCGGTCATGCCGGTTGCGAAGCTGCGGCGGCCAGTGCGCGTCTGGGGGCGCGAACCCTGCTCTTGACGCATGATCCGGCGACGATCGGAGAAATGTCCTGTAACCCGGCCATTGGCGGCCTCGGCAAGGGGCATCTGGTTCGCGAAATCGATGCCATGGACGGGATTATGGGCCGCATAGCCGACGTCTCCGGTATTCAGTTTCGCTTGCTCAACCGGTCCAAGGGGCCGGCGGTTCGGGGGCCTCGCACCCAATCGGACCGGAGGCTTTATCGCGAAGCCATGCAGGCTGAATTGGTGGGAACGGCGAATCTCGCGATCGAAGCAGCATCAATTGAGGATCTGATCTGTGATGATCATGGCAAAGTCACCGGCGTCGTTGCAGAAGACGGGCGGCGTTGGGAAGCCAGCGCAATCGTGCTTACCACGGGGACTTTCCTCAAGGGTGTGATCCATCGTGGCCTCGAACGCATTCCTGCGGGCCGGTTCGGTGAAAAGCCGGCGATCGGGCTTTCGGACCGCCTTTACGGCCTGGGTTTGCGGATGGGCCGGCTGAAGACCGGAACGCCCGCCCGCCTCTACAGGGACAGCATAGACTGGTCCCGGCTGGATGTGCAGCCGGCCGATGACAAACCCGTACCGTTCTCGTTCGTGACCGAAGCGATTGTGGTGCCGCAGATTGCGTGCGGGATTACGGAAACAACACCGGAAACCCATGCGATCATTGCCGCTAACCTGGACAAGTCGGCCGTCTATAGTGGCGGGATTTCCGGCCGGGGGCCGCGCTATTGTCCGTCTATCGAGGACAAGATCCACCGTTTCGCCGACAAGGATAGCCATCAGATTTTCCTCGAGCCTGAAGGTCTCGACAGCGATCTGGTTTATCCGAATGGTATTTCGACATCCTTGCCCGATGACGTCCAGCAGGCCTTCCTGGAAACCATACCTGGCCTCGAGTCTGTCAGCGTGGCCCGTTACGGCTATGCCATTGAATATGACTATGTCGATCCGCGTGAATTGACACCGGCACTCGAGGTCCGGGCGGCGCCCGGCCTTTATCTGGCCGGTCAGATCAACGGCACGACCGGTTATGAGGAGGCCGCCGCGCAGGGCCTGATGGCGGGGATTAATGCCGCCCGCCGCGCCGCTGGTCTGGCTCCGGTTATTCTTGGCCGGTCGGACGCCTATATCGGCGTCCTCATTGATGACCTCGTGACTCGAGGTGTCAGTGAGCCATATCGGATGTTTACCAGCCGGGCTGAGTATCGCCTGACCCTTCGCGCGGATAATGCTGACCAGCGATTGACTCCTCTTGCCATTGAGTTGGGTGGCGTTTCGGATCGCAGAATCGAGTCATACAGACTCAAGATGACTCAGCTTGATGAGGGCCGCGAGGCTCTTGCCCGAGTATCCCTGACTCCTCCCGAAGCGGCGCGCGCGGGTTTAAAGGTCAATCAGGATGGCCGCCGCCGAACCGCGATGGAATTACTGAGCTATGCTGATGTTAAGTGGGATGACATTGCCGGGCTCGATCCGGCCCTGTTGGATATTGACCCACCCATCGCCGAGCAATTGTCGATTGAGGCTGTTTACGCTCATTATCTGGAACGCCAGGAAGCTGACATCCTCGCCTTTCGCAAGGATGAGGCCATCAAACTGCCCGACGAATTCGACTATGCGTCTGTCGGCGGTTTGTCGGCGGAGGCGCGCGAGAAGCTGATGGCGGCCCGGCCTCAGACTTTGGGACAAGCCAGCCGGATCGAAGGGGTGACGCCCGGTGCCATAACAGCCATCCTGGCCCATCTGAAATCATCGCGAAAGGCCGGCTAGGTGAGCTTTACGTCAGAGGACTTCCAGAAAGCGACCGGTGTTTCACGTGAAACACTCGAGGCTTTCGAGCGCTGGCGTTTGCTGCTCGACGAGACCAATCGCACCACCAACCTGGTCGGACGCTCGACCATGGCCGATTTCTGGAAACGCCATGCGCTCGACGGAATCCAGCTGCTCGATCACGCACCGGAGAATGGAAAAAGCTGGCTGGACTTCGGCGCCGGTGCCGGAATCCCCGGTATCGCGATTGCCCTCGCCATGAAAGATTGTGGCCTTTCCGAATCCACTCTTCTCATGGTCGAATCCGTTGGAAAGAAAGCCCGTTTTATAGAGCGCTCGCTGGAGGTCACCGGTGCGCCGGGGCGTATAGAAAATTGCCGTATCGAGGCGTTGGATCCCGAGAACAGGTTTGACGTGATCACGGCACGGGCCGTCGCCGCGCTGGACAAGCTCCTCTGGTATACTTTTCCCCTGTTGAAAAGCGAGGGTATATGCCTCTTTCCGAAGGGACAGCGCTACCGTCAGGAATTGACGGATGCCCGTAAATACTGGACCTTCGATGAAGATGTTCTGCCGAGTCTGACCAGCGACGATGGAGTCATACTTCGCTTGTCCGCCATCCGGCCGAAGAAGGGAAACCGACATGCCAGACATCCAGCGTAACCGGCCTCCAAAAGTCATCGCCATCGCCAACCAGAAAGGCGGCGTTGGCAAGACCACCACGACCATCAATCTCGGCACGGCGCTGGCAGCCATCGGAAAGCAGGTCGTCATCCTCGATCTCGACCCGCAGGGCAATGCCTCGACAGGGCTGGGCGTCCCGCCGGCCGAGCGTAAGGTCACCACCTATGACGTGCTGGTGGGCGAGCAGCCACTGGAGCGCGCCCTGGTCGATACGCTTGTGCCCGGCCTGTCTCTGGTCCCCTCGGATCCGGATCTTTCAGGCGCCGAGCTTGAACTCGCGGCTGCGCCGCGCCGCTCCTATCGCATGCGCCACGCCATAGACCGCCTTCGCAAACGTCTCGAGGATGCCGGCCAACATTACGATTATGTACTCATCGACTGTCCACCGTCCCTCAATCTCTTGACGGTCAATGCTTTGACATCTGCTGACTCTGTTCTGGTTCCGCTCCAGTGCGAATTCTTTGCGCTGGAGGGATTGAGCCAGCTCATGCGCACGATTGATCTCGTCCGCACCAATCTCAACCCGAAGCTCGCCCTGCAGGGTGTCGTTCTGACCATGTATGATGGCCGCAACAATCTATCCGGCCAGGTCGAGGCCGACGTCCGCGAACATTTCGGCGATCAGGTTTACAAGACTCTCATCCCCCGCAATGTCCGGGTCTCCGAGGCCCCTTCCTTCGGCAAGCCGGTCCTGCTCTATGATCTCCATTGCACAGGCAGCCAGGCTTACCTGTCTCTGGCCAAGGAGATTGTTCAACAGGAAAAGCGGCAAGCTCTTGATATTGAAAGGGTTCCGGCATGAGCGCCGAACGTACTCGCGGTCTGGGCCGCGGCCTCTCCGCCCTTCTGAATGACGGCGATGTCACTGATAAAACTGCGGATTCTCCCAGGAACGCATCCCTCATTCCCATCGAGGAAATTCAGCCCAATCCCGACCAGCCAAGGCGGATTTTCGCCGAAGACGATCTCAAGGCACTGGCCGCCTCGATCACCGAGAAGGGCCTGCTGCAGCCGGTTCTCGTTAGGCCGCTGGCCGAGGGGGGCTATCAGATTGTCGCCGGCGAACGCCGCTGGCGCGCCGCACAACTCGCCAAACTGCACGAAATCCCGGTCCTTGTCCGTGAGCTCACCGACCGCGAGACCCTGGAAATCGCGATTGTCGAGAACGTCCAGCGCGCCGACCTCAACCCCGTCGAAGAGGCGCGCGCCTACAGACAGCTTGTCGACCGTTTCGAGCATACACAGGAAGAAATCGCACGCGCTGTCGGCAAGAGCCGCAGCCATGTTGCCAACATGATGCGCTTGCTTTCACTGCCGGACAGCGTCCTCGAGCACCTTGCTGCCGGGCGCCTGTCCATGGGCCATGCACGCGCCATTGCAACCAGCGAGAATGCCGCTGTTCTGGCCGATAATATTGCGGCACAGGGTCTGAGTGTCCGCCAGGCCGAAGCGCTGGCGAAAGCCCCCGCCGCCGGCAAGGCGCCTGAGACGAAATCCACCGGCCCATCCAAGGACGCCGACACGCGGGCCCTGGAAGACGACCTCTCCCATCGTCTCGGCCTGAAGGTCGAAATCGATCATGGTCACGGAAAGTCGGGCGAAGCCGGCGCGGTCACCATTCGCTATTCAAAGCTCGATCAGCTTGATGATATCTGCCGCCGGCTCAATGCGGGCTAATCAGCCCCAGCCACGAAGATCAGCATCGGGATCGTCGCCACCGCCATCATCATCGCTGGGATCATCCGTATCATCCCGCCGGCGGCGGCTGGCCGCTATGCCCACACCTGAAAGGCCAAGGCCAAGCGAGCCCGTATCGGTCCGCACGCGGCGGTCGAGATGGGACGGGCCGCCGCGGGCGATCCAGCCATAAAGCAGAACGCAACCAATGCCGGCCGTCGTGATCAGCACCAGCGCGGCAATCCAGCCCCCCTGGCCCTGCGGGTTCATGAAAATGCCGAAGACATAGGTCAGGAACAAAAAGACCCCGGCCGACACAATCAGCGCAAAGATATGGCGTAAGGTTCTCATATTGGCCTCCCGATAGCGGGCAGTCTCCTCCCCGCATGAGGCCAAATCAAGGCCGGATCAGGCGGCGCTTTCCCCGCGTTGGTAGGTCAGGGCCATGAAAACGTCTTCAAGATCAGGTTCTTCGGTCCGCAGATCTGCAATCCTGGCTCCCGACGCATTATACTTCTCGATGATTTCCGCCACCGATTCCTGGCCAAACTTGTAGGAGATCGCTAGCGAACCACCCTGACGGATCTCCGCCTGAAAATCTCCCAGCGCCGCCGGCACTTCAGTGAGCGGCTCCACCGGATCAATCACCAGCGTCTTTGTATCCATCCGCTTCAGGAGCGCTTCTTTCGGCTCGCAGGCAATCACCTCGCCATGATCGACGATCGCGATCTCGTCGCACAGCTCCTGCGCTTCTTCGAGATAATGCGTCGTCAGAACAATCGTTGTCCCGGCCGCATGCAGTTCGCGGACATAGGCCCATAACTGGCGGCGCAATTCGATATCCACCCCGGCTGTCGGCTCGTCCAGAACCAGGATGGGCGGGTTGTGGACCAGCGCTTTGGCGACCAGCAGGCGCCGCTTCATACCGCCCGACAGCTGACGCACATAGGCATCGCGTTTGTCGCTCAGCCCCACCGCCGCCAGAATCTCTTCGGACCGGCGTTCCGATTTCGGAACCCCATAGAAACCGGCCATCAATTCCAGTGTTTCATAGGGCGTGAAAAACACGTCCATATTGATTTCCTGGGGCACAATCCCGATGGCCGCGCGAGCATTGCGCGGCTCGCGATCAATGTCACGGCCCCAGATTGACGCCTGGCCGGATGTCTTGTTCACGAGGCCGGCAAAGATATTGATGAAGGTCGACTTCCCGGCCCCGTTCGGCCCCAGAAGGCCGAAGATCGATCCGCGACGAATGCGCAGCGTCACGCCTTTCAGGGCTTCCTTGCCGCCCTTGTAGGTTTTCTTCAGGTCGATCGCCTCGAGGGCAAATTCGGGAAGTTCGGTCATGCAACATGTCCTGATTGACGCTGCGGGGTCAGGGCCATAACTATGCGCCTCGAACCCGCCTGTCTATCGGAGCCCTGTCATGGCCGCACCGCAACCGCCCGAGATCGTCCTGACCGAACAGCACCGCGTCTCCTGTGATGGCGGCGGTGGCGCACTCGGACACCCGAAAGTCTATTATGAAATGGACCGGGACAGGGGCTATGTCGAATGCGGCTATTGCGATCGGCGTTTCGTCGCCCGGGGCGGTCCGGCGGATACGTCCAGCTAGATTTCCTTGATGGCCCGTAATCCCGCCCAGAATATCGGCCTGATTACCGGCCTTGTCCTCGCTCTCGGCCTGCAATTCCTGCCCTTGCCGGACGGCCTTTCCCGAGAAGCCTGGCTGCTGGCTTCGCTGGCGCTGCTGATGGCGACTTGGTGGGCCACCGAGGCCATTCCGATTGCAGCGACAGCACTCGTTCCCCTCGCCATCTTTCCGTTCCTGGGCATTATCGAAACGCTTGCGGCCGCCGCGCCTTACGCTGATCCTATCGTCATGCTGCTGCTGGGCGGCTTCATCGTCGCTTTGGCCATCGAGCGCTGGAATCTTCACGCCCGCATCGCCTTAAACGTCGTCGCCGCCTTCGGATCCAAACCCGCCTTGATGGTGCTCGGCTTCATGGCGGCGAGCGCGCTCTTGTCCATGTGGATCTCCAACACGGCGACTACGCTGATGATGATCCCCATCGCGCTGAAGGTGGCGGAAGCTGTGGGCGATGAAGGCTTGGATGCTAAGATTTTTGCACCCGCGCTAGCGCTCGCCGTGGCATACGCCGCCTCGGTCGGCGGGATCATGACGCCGGTGGGCACGCCGACCAATCTGATCGCCATGGGCTTTATGGAACGCGAATACGGCGAGACGATCAGCTTTCCCCAATGGATGATGCTGGGCGTGCCCGCCGCCCTTTTGATCATTCCCTCCATGTGGCTGATCTTAACTCGATGGGTGTTCAAGGTTTCCGGCCACGCGCCCAGCGCCGCAGGCCGTGAGGTCGTATTGGACCAAAAGCGCAAGCTGGGCCGGATGACCACACCTGAACTGCGGGTCGCGCTCGCCTTTTCGGCGGTGGCGATTTTGTGGATGGGCCGGGAATTGCCCGGCTTCTTGATCGGTCATCCTGATCCGGAAATGGAGTTTGGCTGGAATCCACTACTGGCTTGGATCAGCGCTTCGCTCGATTTGCCCATCACCTTGGCGCTAGGCAATGCGCAAATCGCCATGGCCGGCGCTTTGGCCATGTTTCTCATCCCCGCAGGCGGCAAAGACAAAAAGGGCCAAGCTTTGATGGATTGGGAGACTGTTCAGCGTCTCCCTTGGGCAGTGATCATCTTGTTCGGCGGCGGTCTCTCGCTCGCTGCTGCCATTCAAGCGACTGGTCTGGCGGAATGGATTGGGTCTCACCTGGCTTGGGTCGCGGCTTTGCCTTTGCCCGTGACCGTTCTGATCCTCGCATTGATTGTAGTGTTCTTAACCGAACTCACCAGCAATGTGGCCACCGTCTCCGGCTTCCTGCCTGTACTCGCCGCCGTAGCGATCGAAGCCGGCGTGCCGCCTGCGCACCTGATCGTGCCGGTGGCTCTGGCCGCGAGTTGCGCCTTCATGCTGCCGGTGGCCACAGCGCCCAACGCCATCGTCTACGCCTCCGGCGCGGCGCGCATGGGTCAGATGATGAAGGCAGGCTTCCGGATAAACCTTATAGCAGCCCCCATCATTGCGCTGGTGGCGAGCCTGCTGAGCGGCGTGGCGTTCCCGGGTTAGCCGCACCCGCCAATTGCCTCTCCCGGCAACCCAACCTAGCTTGTGCCACAAGCGAGGAAGGGCAGCCCAATGGCGGTGGAACGCAAGGTCGACGCGACCTCTCATGTCTATCTGATTGACGGGTCGGGCTATATTTTCCGGGCCTATCATGCGCTGCCGCCGCTCACCCGCTCGGATGGGACGCCGGTCGGCGCGGTCCAGGGCTTCTGCAACATGCTGTGGAAGCTCTTGGAAGACCTCAAGGGCGAGGATGAGCCCAGCCATCTTGCTGTTATTTTTGACTATTCCGGCAAGTCCTTTCGTAACGATATCTATCCGGACTACAAGGCGCACCGCCCGCCCGCCCCGGAAGACTTGGTGCCGCAATTCTCCATCATCCGCGATGCCACGCGCGCCTTTGGTACACCCTGTATCGAGATGGAGGGCTATGAGGCCGACGATCTGATCGCCACCTATGCCCGTCAGGCCGAGGCCAAGGGGGCCAAGGTCACCATCGTCTCCTCGGACAAGGATTTGATGCAGCTGGTCGGCGACCGCGTCACCATGTTCGACACGATGAAGAACAAGCGCATCGATCCGGCCGGCGTGGTCGAGAAATTCGGCGTGGGTCCGGACAAGGTAATCGAGGTGCAATCGCTGATGGGCGATTCGACCGACAATGTTCCCGGTGTTCCGGGCATCGGTCCGAAAACCGCCAGTCAGCTGATCGGGGAATATGGTGATCTCGAAACGCTTCTCTCCCGAGCCGAAGAGATCAAGCAGAACAAGCGCCGCGAGAACCTGATCGAGTTTGCTGACAAGGCCCGGATTTCCAAAGAATTGGTGACCCTGAAAACCGATGTGCCGGTCGAGAATGGTCTGGACGAATTCGGAACCGCCGATCCTGATCCGGATACGCTGGTCGGCTTCCTCAAGGAGATGGAATTCCGCACCATTACGCGCCGCGTAGAGGAAGCGCTGGGCGGGCCGGTCGCGGATGCCACAGGTGATGCCACCGCACCGGTTGACCGGACAAAATATGAGTACGTGACCAAACTCGCCGATCTGGAAAAATGGATCGAGGCCAGCCATGCCGCCGGCATCATCGCCGTCGATACCGAGACCGACAGCCTCTCGGCGGTGGCTTCGAAACTGGTCGGCGTGTCTCTGGCGACAGCGCCGGGCAAGGCCTGCTATATCCCGCTCGACCATGGCACAGCAGGGGATTTGCTGGGCGGAGGCGACCGTCCCGAACAGATTCCCATGGATCAGGCCATCGCGGCGCTGAAACCGCTTCTGGAGGACAAATCCGTCCTCAAGATCGGCCAGAACATCAAATATGATCTCGCCGTCCTGTCGCGTTATGGCATCCGCGTGGCGCCCTATGACGACACCATGCTGCTCTCCTATGTGCTGGAAAGCGGGCTGCACGGGCATGGCATGGATGAGCTTTCCGAGCTGCACCTTGGCCATACGCCTTTGAGCTTCAAGGAAGTCTGCGGCAGCGGCAAAAGCCAGATCAGTTTTGCCGAAGTCGACCTGGCCAAGGCCACCGAATATGCCGCCGAGGATGCCGATGTCACGCTGCGGCTCTGGGAAATCCTCAAGCCCAGTATCGCCCCCAAGGGCAAGCTGACGCTTTACGAAACCATTGAGCGCCCCATGCCACAGATTCTCTCTGGCATGGAGCTGGCGGGCGTGAAGGTCGACAAGGCGCAATTATCCCGCATGTCCTCGGATTTCGCCCAGAAAATGGCCGAGTATGAGGACAAGGCCCATGAGCTGGCCGGCTCGAAATTCAATCTCGGCAGCCCCAAACAGCTGGGCGAGATCCTGTTTGACGAGATGGGACTGCCCGGCGGCAAGAAGACCAAGACCGGGGCCTGGTCAACGGATGTGTCTGTGCTGGAAGGGCTTGCCAATGAGGGCCATGAATTGCCCCAGGCCATTCTCTCCTGGCGAAGCTATGCCAAGCTGAAATCCACCTATGCCGATGCGCTGGGCGCCGCCATCAATCCGGACACCGGCCGGGTTCATACCTCGTTTTCTCTGGCTTCGACGTCGACTGGCCGGCTGGCCTCCTCCGATCCCAATCTGATGAACATCCCGATCCGCAGCGAGGAGGGCCGCAAGATCCGCGAGGCCTTCGTGGCCGAGCCGGGCAATGTCATTGTCGCTGCCGACTATTCCCAGATCGAGCTGCGCCTGCTGGCTCACATCGCCGATGTCGCCGCCCTCAAAGAGGCCTTCCGCCGCGGCGATGATATTCACGCCATGACGGCGTCGGAAATGTTTGGCGTTCCGGTCGAGGGCATGGACCCGATGGTCCGGCGCAAGGCCAAGGCGATCAATTTCGGGATCATCTACGGGATATCCGCCTTCGGTCTTGCCAATAATCTCGGCATCGAGCGGGACGAAGCGAAAACCTTCATCGAGAAATATTTCGAGAAATTCCCGGGCGTTAAAACCTATATGGATGAAAAGCGTGAAGAGGTGAAAGCCAGGGGTTATGTCGAGACAATCTTCGGCCGCCGTGCGCACCTGCCCTCGATCAAGGACAAGAATCCGAACATGCGCCAGTTCGCCGAGCGTCAGGCGATCAATGCTCCGATCCAGGGCTCGGCCGCTGATATCATCCGCCGCGCGATGATCCGCCTGCCGGGCGCGATCGACAAGGCTGGTCTGGACGCCCGCATGCTGTTGCAGGTGCATGATGAACTGGTCTTCGAAGTCCCTGAACACGAGGCGGACGACATGATCGCCCTGGCAAAGAAGGTGATGTCAGGTGCGGCTCTGCCGGCCATCGACATATCTGTTCCGCTGGAAGTGGATGCGAGGGCCGGCGCGCATTGGGGCGAGGCCCACTGATCAGTCCTTGAGCGTCCCCGTCCGGACGATCGCCATCGTGCAACGGGACAGGCAGACCAGCTTGCCCTTTTCATTGGTGATGCGGATCGTCCAGACCTGCGTGGTCCGGCCACGGGATTCGATCCTGGCTTCGCCATAGACCCAGCCCTCACGGACCGGGCGGACATGATTGGCATTGATTTCCATGCCAACAGCGGCATGGGTCTCCGGGTCAACGGTGGAGAAGGCGCCCACAGAGGCCAGCGTTTCGGCGAGCGCCACGGAAGCTCCGCCATGGAGGAGACCGAAAGGCTGGTGGGTGCGTTTGTCGACCGGCATCTTGCCGCGCACCCAGTCATCGCCAAACTCCGTCAGTTCGATCCCGATAGCGCCCATCATGGTCCGGTCGTGAGAGGCGTTCATTTCCTCGAGCGGCGCTTTGCCGCCGTGCCAGATCGCAGCCATCGGTGTAATTCCTCTTTCATCCTGCCCTTGCCCATGATGAAAATCGGGCACAGCGGCAAATTCATCCGGTCGGGTATATAGGGGGTTTTTCAACTTGGCGCAGGCAAATGCACCACTGGCGATTTTCGCCCACCCAGGTCATGAGCTGCGCATTCTCCATACGCTGGGCCAACTGGAGGCCGCCTGCCTTTATCTGACGGATGCATCCGGTTCGACCGGCCATTCCCGAATTCCGCTGACCGCCGGGCTTCTGAAGCAATCGGGCCTGCCGGAACGCGTGGATTTTCCCTTTATCCCGGACGCCGAATTGTATGCAGGCCTGCACCGGCACGATGAGCGGCTGATCGGCGCGCTGGCGCTTGAGCTCGACCGGGTGATTGAAATCATGCAGCCGCGATTTCTGATCACCGACGCAGCCGAGGGTTATAATCCGGCGCATGATATTTGCCATTTCATCGCTGTCAGGGCGGGAAACCGTCATGGACTCGACGTCTATGATATCGCTCTGGACGCAGATCCTGCCGATTACGGCCATGCGACCCCCGGCGATTGCATGGATTTCAGCCTCGATCGCGGGGCGCTTGCATGGAAGCTGGATATGATCCGGCAATATATCGCGCTGGCCGGTGAGCAGCTGGCACAGGAGGCGGGTCATCTTCTGGCGCTTTATGGAGAGCCTGCACAGGGCTGCGAAATCCTGAGGCCCGCGCTCGACTGGCCGCGCTATGACCGCACTTTCGAGGCGGACCAGCCCTTCTTCGAGCGGCATGGCCGCCAGCGCGTGCGCGAAGGCAAATACGCCTCGGCCCTGACCTACCGGGATCATCTCCGGCCGCTTCTGGCGGCGATGATGCAACCGGCGTGAAAATCCTCATCACCAATCATGCGCTGGATCGCCGCGCCGGAACCGAGCTCTATGTCCGTGACCTGGCGATCGGGCTGAAGGCCCGCGGCCATGAACCGGTCTGCTTTTCGCCGCTGCTGGGAAGCGTTGCCGAAGAGATCCGCCAGGCCGGGATTGCCGTCACCGATGATCTGACACCGGTGAGCGCTCCGGACATTCTGCATTGCCACCATCACCCGGTAACAGCACTCGCCTGCATGGCGTTTCCGCAAACACCCGCCATCTCCGTCTGCCATGGCGTCAAGCCCTGGCAGGAAGCGCCGCTGGCCCGCTTTCCCAACATTCTGGCCCATGTCGCCGTCGACCAGCCCTGCTTTGACTTTCTGGCCGGGCAGGAGATTGCTTCGGACACAATTGTGATCATTCCCAATGGCGTTGATCTGAAAAGGTTCACGGCGGCCGCTGTGGCCCGCGACGATCCGGACCGGCAGCGCCGGGCCCTGCTGATTTCCAATATTGCAACCCCGGCGGAACTCGACCCCTTCCGGCAGGCCTGTGAGGCGAATGGCCTGTCACTGGAGTTTGCCGGTGCCGCCGGAGAGGTGATGCGGGCGCCAGAGAAGGATCTGCCCGGTTATGGTCTGGTCTTTGCCAAAGCGCGCGCAGCCCTGGAAGCCATGGCCTCGGGCTGCGCCGTGATCCTGTCTGATTATGGCCGTATCGGCCCGCGGGTCACGACCGACCGTTTCGAGACCCTGCGCCGGGCCAATTTCGGTTTCAGCGTGATCGACCGCATCCCGACACCGGACGCGCTGGCGGGCGAGATAAAGGCGGTGGATTGGCAGGACGCCGCCAGGGTCAGTGCGCGGGTCCGGGCAGAAGCGGATTTTGCCAATGCGGTCGAGAGCTATGAGGATCTTTACCTGAAGCTGGCGGGAAAGCCGGTTGACGCTTCGTTGTCGCCCGCGGCCATGCAGGCCTATCTCGGCGCCATCCTGCCTCAACTTCAGGAACGGGATGATCTGGCAACACGGCTCTATACCGAAACGGCGATAAGGCTGCAGCGGGAACAGGCGCTCGCCGTGCTCAGGGCAGAGGACTGACTACCAGCGCGAAACGATGGAAATCGCCGCGAAATCCTCGTCTTCTTCCCACTCGTCCACGCCATAACGATAGGCCCAGCTGCGCCGGACATAGGCAAAGGCAATGTCGGTGCTGTCGCTCACCCGGTAGGCGACCCCGCCCTGGGCATCGCCGATAACCGTGTACGGGGTGACATCAATCGCCTGAAGCGGCCGGCCGATCGCATTGGCATCATAGAACAGCGCCTGCCGTTCGGCTGCCGCGAACAGATACCATCTGGAATCCGAACCGCGCCCATCGCCGATCCGCAACCTTGCCCCGACGCGCGCTTCCGTACCCTCGGGTGTCAGTGAAACGCCCGCATAAGGCGTCACCACAGTATCTCCGGCCGGATTGGCCACAGGCGCCGCCAGCCGCACATTCGTGGTTGTCCGCGCTTCGGGCAGATCGGCAAAAGACGCTCTCTGGAAAGCTTCTTCCGTCAGCGTTTCGCCTTCCAGGACAATTTCCCCGGGTCCTGGCGGATCGGCCAGGACGAACCGGGTCCGGTTGGCGCCGAAATCGTCACTGTAGGCCTGGCGAACACTCATCACCGCGGTCGCAGTCCGGGCTGTCGCACTCGAAACGCTTGGCGGTGTATCATTCTCAAAGGATGCCAGCACGGCCGCGTGCGGGTCCCATTCAGGCTGATCGGATACGGCAGGCCCGGCAAGACCTGCGCACAGGCCTGTCACGGCCACGCATCCGGCGCAGAGTATCTCTGTCGTCCGACGCATCTATTCTCCCCTGAAACAGGGTTAACAGGGTTGCCGGATTCCGTCATCAGAAATCGGAATGTAGGTTTTCTGATCCGTGGATAAGCCATTAGGTTGACGTCACACCGGATGAATGGAGGCAGAAAGATGAATCATGTCGACCCGGAACGCGCAGCCTTCGAGGCGTTCAAGGCCCTGCCCCGCAATCAGCCGATCGATATGCTCAACCTCATCCGCTTGCACGATCAGGCACGTTATCCGGATGGCCAATCCGTTTCCGGGGCCGAGGCCTATGCGAATTACGGCAGGTTCAGCGCACCGGTTTTCCAGCGCGTGGGCGGAGAGATCATCTGGCGCGGGCAGCCGCAGCTTGTATTGATCGGACCGCCGGACGGGCTCTGGGACATTGCCTTTATCGCCCGTTATCCATCGGCTGCAGCCTTTCTGGAGATGGTCACCGACCCGGTCTACCAGAAAGACGCCGTCCCGCACCGCCAGGCGGCGGTACGGGACTCAAGACTGATCCGGCACACACAGGCGGCCGGTGAAAACAGGTTTGGCTAGTCGCGGGCGACCAGCGTGAAGGTGACGTCATCACCATTGGCATTCTGGCCAGTCCAGCTGTCGCCGACCGAGAGATCGTCCATCAGCGGCTGGCAGTTGGCTTCGCCTGTGGCGCGCGCAACGCAGAACTGATCACCTTCCATGTGCCAGTTTCCGGATATACCCACATTCGTGGAATAGCTGCCATCGGCCTCGAAATAGACGACGTATTCACCTTCCGGTCCGGAGACCTGAAGCGCGTTTTCGATCAGCGGATCGGTTGCGGCCTGCAAGAGCACTGCAGCAAACAAGTGTGAAATCATTGAACTCCCCATTCAGGTGAAATTGAGTAACACCCCTCGCGAAAGAGGGGAGTTAGCACAGCCATGCAGCAACGCAATATCGGACCTATTTGGGTCCGGACGAAAACGGATTGCGGCTACCGGCCTGCAGACAGGAATTGAGCGCCGGGATGGCCCTGGAGGAATTCGTCAGCTCGAACTGGAAATCCGCCTGCTGGGCATTCACATAAAGAATATTTCCGTAGATCAGGGCATTCTCCAGCGAGGAATTCGGCACCCAGTCATAATCGATCGCCAGGGTCTGATCGCCTGACGCATGGGCCGTGACCGACTGGTTGAACCGGTTATCGATGCGGATGGTCAACGAATATCGCTCCCCTTCCTGCAGCTGCCAGGCCTCGTTCTGCAAGGCGATCCGGAAGGTCGAGGATGAACGGACGAAAGCCAGCGAAATTCCGCTGCGATAGGGAATCGACGCCGAGCAGACATAGGTGCCGTCACTATTATTGGCGCCACGGAGCTCCCATCCATTGATATCGACAGGCCCATAGCTCTGAATGGCCGCAGCCATAAGAATAGCAACTGAATTCATGGTCTCTCCCCGTGTTTCCCCACCGGAGGATAGATCAGGGCGCCGCAAGTTTTAAAGGCCCTTTTTTGAAAACCGGGCAAAAAAAACGAGCACCGGAAAGCTGCGGCAGCGACGGTGCGGTGCGCAATCCTGCCTGTTGGCGTCTCGCAGTGCAGAGTGTTTGACGGAGAGATTCTGATTGGCATAGTGAACGGCGTTCACCACCTTGGGAGAGGGCGGAATGGCTGAGAGCGAAGTGGATGTCCTGATCGTCGGGGCCGGTGTCTCCGGCATCGGCATGGCGCACCATCTTCTGGAGCGTTGTCCTGGCAAAACCTATCGCATCCTCGAGGCCCGCGAACAGATCGGCGGGACGTGGGATCTGTTCCGCTATCCCGGCATCCGCTCTGACAGCGACATGTACACGTTTGGCTATGCCTTCAAACCCTGGGTGGATGGCAAGGTCTTCGCGGACGGACCGTCAATCAGGAATTATGTGACAGAAACCGCCCGCGACGACGGCATGTTCGACCATCTCCGCTTCGGACGAAAAGCGGTAGCGGCCAGCTGGAATTCGGAAACCGCGCGCTGGACGGTGAAGGCCAAAGGGCCGGAAGGCGTGGAGGAGCATGTTGCCCGCTTCCTCTTCCTTGCGTCCGGCTATTACCGTTACGATCAGGGCTATCTGCCTGAATTCGAAGGCGTCGAAAACTTCAAGGGCGATTTCATTCACCCGCAGAAATGGGACGAGAATTACGATTACTCCGGCAAGAAGATCGTGATCATCGGTTCCGGAGCGACGGCCGTCACCCTTCTGCCGTCCATGGCGGACAAGGCGGAACACGTGACCATGCTGCAGCGGTCTCCGACCTATATCGCTGCCCGGCCAACCGTGGATCGCACCGCCAATTTCCTGCGCAAGGTCCTGCCGGCCAAGATGGCCTATGCCATCACCCGCTATAAGAACATCCTGCAGACCATCTTCATTTTCCAGATGGCGCAGCGCTTTCCGGACATGGTCAAAAAAGCCGTCCTGAAGCAGGCGCAGGAAGCGCTGGGACCGGATGTTGATGTCAACAAGCACTTCTCTCCGGCCTACAAGCCTTGGGATCAACGCTTCTGTGCCGCGCCGGATGGCGATTTCTTTACGCCGATCCGCGAGGGCAAGGCCTCGGTCGTTACCGACCATATCGATCACTTCACCGGGACCGGCATCCAGTTGAAATCCGGTGAGCATCTGGAGGCTGACCTGATCATCCCGGCGACGGGCCTGAATCTGCAGTTGATGGGCGGCATCATTCTCAATGTCGATGGCGAGCTGGTCGACCCGCCGGATCATGTCGTCTATCGCGGCATGATGGTCAGCGACATTCCGAACATGGCCATGGCGTTTGGCTACACGAATGCGTCCTGGACGCTGAAGATTGATCTGACCTGCGAACGCGTTTGCCGGACGCTGAAGCATCTCGACAGGACCGGCACCGATTACGCGGTACCCGTCCCGGATCCGGACATGCCGCGCGAGCCCTTGCGCCTGCTTGATTCCGGCTATTTCCAACGAGCCCGCCACACCCTCCCCGCGCAGGGGCCGAAAGCGCCCTGGCAGGTTCACATGAACTATTTCGCCGACATGATGGCGATCCGCTTTGGCAGGATTGATGACGGCGCCATGCAGTTCCGGCACGCCGGTCCGGTCAGCAAGGAAACGCCGGTGCGCGAGGCCGCGGAATGAGCCGCCTCGACTTTGCCGGTAAGACCGCGATCGTCACTGGTGCTGCCAGTGGCATTGGCGCGGCTCTGGCCAGGAATCTCGCCCAACGGGGCTGCAATCTGGTCCTCGCCGACGTCAATGCCGAGGGTCTTGAAGCGGTGGCGGCAGAGCTGCGCTCGAATGATCGCCGGGTTACGACGCACGTCGTCGATGTCAGCGACGAGGCCGCCATCAATGCCTTTGCCGATGAGGTCCGCAAGACGCATGGCGAAGCGCATCTGCTCTTCAACAATGCCGGGGTCGCGCTGGGCGGGTCGTTCGATCAGGTTACGGCGGAACAATTCGACCGCGTCATCAATATTAATCTGCAAGGCGTTATCCGTATGACCCGGGCCTTCCTTCCGCTCATTCGCGAGACGGGCGAGGGTCACATCACCAATATTTCCTCGATCTATGGCGTCATCGCACCGGCCGGACAAACCGCCTATTCAGCCGCCAAATTCGGCGTCCGTGGCTTTACCATGGCGTTGCGGCATGAATTGGCGGACACGCCGATCGGCGTCACCACGGTTCACCCGGGCGGCATTGCCACGAATATTGCCAAGAAGGCCGAGCGGGGTGCCGGTGTCAGCGACGAGGAATATGAGCAGGGACAGAAAATCGCCGACCAGGCCTTGATCATGCCGCCGCCAAAAGCGGCAGACATCATCCTGCGGGGGGTCGAACGCCGCAAGCCGCGCGTCTTTGTCGGCCGCGACGCCCATACCATCATGTGGATGGAGCGGATCCTGCCGACCCGCTACTGGAACATCATCCGGAAACGCCTCGACGCTGCCGCGACCTAGACAGTCTTTGCAGCGTCCAGAGCCTGTTCGAGATCGGCGATCAGATCGCCGGCATCCTCGATCCCGCAGGACAGGCGTACCAACCCGTCATCAATGCCCAAAGCGGCCCGCTTGTCGGCATCGACCGAGGCATGGGTCATGATCGCCGGGTGTTCCACCAGCGATTCCACGCCGCCCAGGCTCTCGGCCAGAGAGAAGAGTTTCAACGTTTCAAGGAAACGCCGGGAGGCCGGCAAGCCGCCTTTCAGCGTCATTGTGATCATGCCGCCGAAACCCCGCATCTGCTTGGCCGCAATCCTGTGCTGGGGATGGCTGTCGAGACCGGGATAGATCACGCGTTCGATGCCGTCCTGACCGGTCAGCCAGTCAGCGATCTTGCCGGCATTCTCGCAATGGCGTTCCATCCGCACGTGCAGCGTCTTGGTCGAGCGCAGAAGCAGGAAACAATCCATCGGGGCCGGGACCGCGCCCACCGCGTTCTGGACATAGTGCAGCTTCTCTGCGAGCTCGCTGCTGGACGTCAGCAGAATGCCGCCAACCAGATCGGAATGGCCGCCCAGATATTTGGTGCACGAGTGCGAGACGATATCCGCGCCCAGTGCCAGCGGATTCTGGAGATAGGGAGAGGCAAACGTGTTGTCGGCCACGCAGAGCGCGCCGTGATCGTGGGCAATCTGCGCGACAGCCTCGATATCGATCACTTTCAGCGTCGGATTGGTCGGCGTTTCCAGCCAGACCAGCTTCGTCTGGTCCGTCATGGCTGCGCGCGTGGCATCGAGATCGGTCATGTCGACACGTGAGAACTGGATTCCCAGCTGCGCGAAGACATTGTTGAACATGCGGAACGTGCCGCCATAGACATCATCGCACAGCAACACATGATCGCCGGATTTCAGCAGATGGATGCAGGCCGCCAGCGACGCCACGCCGGAAGAAAAGGCGATGCCGTGCTTGCCGCCTTCCAGGCTGGCGACATTGGCTTCCAGCGCCGTCCGGGTCGGATTGGCCGAACGCGAATAGTCATAATTCTCGATGAACTCGCCCGGGCTGGTCTGCACATAGGTCGAGGTCTGATAGATCGGCGTCATGATGGCGCCGGTCGTCGGATCCGGGGACTGCCCGGCATGAATGCACCGGGTTGCAAATTGCTGGTTCTCGCCGCTCATCTCTTCAGTCCTTTCTAGGCACCAATCCGGGCATTGTATTCTTTGGCCGTAACCACGCCGACCACGGCGTCATGGGTCATCACCAGACCGGCGTCACCGCGCTTGAGAATATGTGGCATTTCCTCGATCCGGGCCTCGGTATAGAGAATGCCGCCAATCGAAAGCCGCTTTCCGTCGCGTGTTGCGATCGACGTGAAGTCATCACCCTCTTTCAGTGGCAGATAGTCCAGCTTGCCTTCGTCCATCAGCTTCTGGATTTCGCTATCCGGTGCGCTGGCATCGCCAACCAGCGAGGAGCGCCGGGTGACCAGATCCTGGACCTGGCCCAGCAGCTTGTGATCGGTGAAGAAGCCCTTTTCCTCCATCCATTTGTCGGAAAGATACTTTGAAATGTACCGCGTGCCGCTGTCGCAAAGCGTCACCAAAATGGTCTTGTCCGGGCCGATCTTCTTGGCGACCTCAATGGCCGCTGCGACGATGGAGCCGGAAGAACCGCCACAGAACAGCCCCTCTTCGCGCACGAGGGCCCGCCCGACATGGAAGCTTTCCCAATCGTCAATCTGGACCATGTCGTCGACGACCGAGAAATCCATGGCCCGGCATTCAATGTCTTCGCCAATCCCCTCGACGGAATAGACATAGGCGGCTGGCAGGCGGCCCGTTTTGAACAGGTTGTAGTGCACCGAGCCCAGCGGATCGACGCCGATAATCTTCACGTCCGGCGCATGCTCCTTCAGATAGCGGCCGACGCCGGAAACGGTTCCGCCCGTGCCGGTCCCGCCCATGAACACATCGAACTTGCCGCCATCGGTCTGTTCGAAAATTTCGCGGCCCGTATTGTGATAATGGCCCTCGATATTCCACTGGGAGTGATACTGGTCGACATAGAAAGCGCCCGGCGTTTCCTCGGCAATGCGCTTGGCCGTGTTGACATAGTGATCGGGGCTGTCGCCGGGCACATCGGTCGGGGTGATCACCACTTCGGCGCCATAGGCGCGCATCATGTCGATCTTTTCCTGACTCATCTTGTCGGGCAGCGTGAAGACGCAGCGATAACCTTTTACGGCTGCGGCCATCGCTAGGGACTGTCCGGTATTGCCTGACGTGTTCTCGACGATCGTACCGCCGGGCTTCAGCAGGCCGGCGGCCTCGGCTTGCTCGATGATATAGGGACCCATCCGGTCCTTGATCGAGCCGGTCGGGTTCATGAATTCGCACTTTGCCAGAATGGTCGCCGCACCGTCCGGCACGACCTTGTTCAGCTTGACCAGCGGCGTATTGCCAATGGCGGCGATTATATTCGGATAAAACGTCATGAGGACTCCGCGAGAAGGGGCGGTCAGGATGGAACCCGTCCTATTTTGAAGCCCGCGGAAAGTCCATCTCTGCATCAGTCCGCTCGCGTTCCGGGATTGCAGAGAGGCATTGAGCGGCTAAGGTCAGGCCGAACGATCCCGGGGAGGGTGACATGGCCGGAAATGGCACGGATCACGACATTTCGGAGGGCCGGTTCAAGGCCTATTGGCGGGAGAATTTGACCCTGATGGCCATTTTGTTGGCGATCTGGGCGCTGGTTTCCTTTGGGGCCGGCATCCTTTTCCGCGACCTGCTCGATAATGTCTCCATTGGCGGCGCCCCGTTGGGGTTCTGGTTCGCCCAGCAGGGGTCCATCTATGTCTTCGTCATCCTGATTTTCGTCTATTCCGCCCTGATGCACCGCATCGAGCGGAAGTACGACATAGATGACGATCAGGGTTGAGGAGAAGCGAAATGGAGATTCTCGGCCTCGAACCGACGCTTTTCTGGACCAGCCTGTTCGTGATTTCCACTTTCGGCCTCTACATAGGCATTGCGATCTGGGCGCGGGCGGCCTCGACCAATGATTTCTATGTTGCAGGCCATGATGTCCCCCCCGTCTTCAACGGTATGGCGACAGCCGCTGACTGGATGAGCGCCGCCTCCTTCCTGTCCATGGCGGGGATCATCGCCTTTTCCGGCTATGACGGGTCGGTCTATCTGATGGGCTGGACAGGTGGCTACGTTCTGCTGGCGCTTCTGTTGGCACCGTATCTGCGCAAGTTCGGCAAGTTCACCGTGCCGGACTTTGTCGGCGACCGATACTATTCACAGGCCGCCCGGATCGTGGCGGTGATCTGTGCCCTGTTTATTTCCTTTACCTACATTGCCGGACAGATGCGCGGTGTCGGCATCGCCTTCTCGAACTTCCTCCATGTGCCGATCGAGGCGGGCGTGATTATCGGCGCTGTCATCGTGCTCTTCTATGCGGCGCTGGGGGGAATGAAGGGGATTACCTATACGCAGGTCGCCCAGTATTGTGTGCTGATCTTTGCCTTCATGGTCCCGGCGATTTTCCTGTCGCTCCAGATCACCGGGACACCGATCCCGCAGCTCGGCTTCATAGGGAATGCACAGGATGGAACACCGCTCCTTTTGAATCTTGACCGGACGCTGACGGATCTCGGCTTCACCGCCTACACACAAGGCGTGAAAGACAGTATCGACGTCTTCGCCATCACGCTGGCGCTGATGGTGGGGACGGCCGGACTGCCGCACGTCATCATCCGCTTCTTCACCGTTCCCAAGGCCTCCGATGCCCGCAAGTCAGCCGGATGGGCGCTGGTTTTCATTGCCATTCTTTACACAACCGCTCCCGCCGTTGCGGTTTTTGCGCGGGCCAATTTCATCGACACGGTCAATGAAAGTGCATGGTCCGAAGAGGCCGCCGCCGGCACGATTGACCGGGGCTCTCTTGGCGAGGGTGATACACCGGAATGGTTCTATAACTGGCGCGATGTGGGTCTTCTGGATGCTGAAGACCGGAATGGGGACGGGCGCATCCAGTACCGCGCAGATCCGGAAACCAATGAGGTCACCCGGCTTGATCGCGATATCTTCGTGCTCGCCAATCCGGAAATTGGTGGTCTGCCCTCCTGGGTGATTGGCCTTGTCGTGGCCGGTGGCCTGGCGGCTGCGCTTTCCACGGCGGCCGGCCTGCTGATGGTGATTTCATCTGCTGTGTCCCACGATCTCTGCCGCAAGGTTCTCTTCCAGGGAATGAGTGATACCCAGGAATTGCTGACAGCAAGGATCGGCGCGGTCGCTGCCGTGCTGGTGGCCATCTATGCCGGGATCAACCCGCCCGGTTTTGTCGCGGCCGTTGTGGCCTTTGCCTTCGGGCTGGCAGCGGCCAGCTTCTTCCCGGCGATTCTGCTGGGCATTTTCTGGACCCGCATGAACAAGCAGGGCGCCATTGCCGGCATGACGACCGGCCTGGTTGTTACCGCCGCCTATATTGTGCATTTCAAGATCGGGTTTTCCTCTGTCGTGCTGGGCGCCTGCGCGCTGCTGGCCGCGATCGCCCTCCTGGTCCTGCACTTCGGGACGCATCAAAAAGGCAAGCTACCCCTGATGCTGGTTTTGTCGGCGATCACCGGGCTGATCGGCATATCAGGCCTTGCCGGACTTCTGCCAGACGTGGCGATCGGAGTGGACGATCAATGGTTCCTTGGAATCTCACCGGAAGGTTTCGGGACGGTCGGAATGTTGGTGGCCTTTGCCGTGTCGGTCGCGGTTGCCATGTTGACCCCGGCTCCGCCACCAGAAATACGCGACATGGTCGAGGAAATCCGGATCCCGTCCGCCCGCGCCCATGTCGAGCATGGCAGGGCTGCAGCCGAATAGGCATTCCGCACATTCCCGGCTTGATGCCCGGCGGGTCTTGGCCTTCACTGCGGCCAGACCCGTCTGCGGGCATCGAGGGAGGATGACATGCCGGATGAAAGCCATTTTGCGACTGCACCGGAGCTTGTCCCTGTTCCGGATGATTATGCGCCCTATTCCCGGACCAGCCTGAAGCAGTATCAGGAGCGCTATCGCCGATCGATCGAGGAGCCGGACGCCTTCTGGACAGAAGAATTGCGCCGCCTCGACTGGATCAAGACACCGACCGAGATTTCCAACGTCAACTGGGATCCGGACAATCTCTCCATCGAATGGTTTGCCGATGGCGTACTCAATGTTTCGTATAATTGTATCGACAGGCACCTCGATCAGCGCGGGAACGATGTCGCGCTGATCTGGGAAGGGGATAATCCCGGCCTCCACTCCGCCATTACCTATCGTCAGCTTCACAATCATGTCTGCCGTATGGCGAACGAGTTGAAGAAAATCGGCGTGACAAAGGGCGATCGCGTCACCCTCTACATGCCGATGATCCCGGAAGCGCTCTATGCCATGCTGGCCTGTACCCGCATTGGCGCGGTGCATTCCGTCGTTTTTGGCGGTTTTTCACCGGATTCCCTGGCGGGCCGGATCAAGGATTGTGAATCCGAGTTCGTGATAACCGCTGATCAGGGCGTTCGCGGAAACAAGCCGATTCCGCTGAAGGAGAATGTCGACAGGGCGATCGAGATCGCCGGCGGCGTGAAGGCGGTGCTTTGTGTCCGTCATACCGGCGCAGACATTGGCTGGGTCGAGGGACGGGATTTCTGGCATCACGAACTGACCCTTCAGGTCGATGCCAACTGCCCGCCGGAACCGATGAATGCCGAGGATCCGCTCTTTATCCTCTACACATCGGGCTCGACCGGAAAACCGAAAGGCGTTCTGCACACGACGGGTGGTTATCTGCTTTGGGCGGCGATGACATTTGACACCGTCTTCGAGGTTGAGCGCGGCGAGGTGTTCTGGTGCACGGCTGATATAGGCTGGGTAACCGGCCACACCTATCTGACCTATGGCCCGCTGGCGAATGGCGTCACGACGCTTGTCTTCGAAGGCATCCCGACTTATCCGAAAGCCGACCGGTTCTGGGAAGTCTGCGACAAGCACAAGGTCAATGTGCTTTACACGGCACCGACCGCGCTGCGGGCGCTCATGCGCGAAGGTGATGCGCTGGTCGAGGCGCATGACCTTTCCAGCCTGCGCCTCCTCGGCTCCGTCGGCGAGCCGATCAATCCTGAGGCCTGGGCCTGGTATCACCGCGTTGTGGGCAAGGGAAAATGTCCGATCGTCGACACCTGGTGGCAGACCGAAACGGGCGGTTGCATGATCACGCCTCTGCCGGGTGCCCACGATTTGAAGCCCGGCGCGGCGTCAAAGCCGATGTACGGCATCGAGCCAGCCCTCGTAGACGGCGAAGGCCATTTCATCGAGGGTGAGGGCGAGCTGACCGGAAATCTGGTAATCAAGCGCTCCTGGCCAGGTCAGATGCGCACCGTCTATGGCGACCACAAGCGCTTTGCCGAGACCTATTTCTCGACCTATCGGGGGCTCTACTTCACCGGCGACGGGGCCCGCCGGGATGCCGATCATTACTGGTGGATCACCGGCCGGGTGGATGATGTGCTCAACGTTTCGGGCCATCGCCTGGGCACGGCCGAGATTGAAAGCGCGCTGGTCGAACACGTCGATGTCGCAGAGGCCGCCGTGGTTGGCTACCCCCACGATATCAAGGGGCAGGGTGTTTATTGCTATGTCACGCTGAATGCAGGCGTCGAGCCGACGGCGGAAATGGAAGCTGAACTCAAGGCCCATGTCCGCAAGGAGATCGGACCGGTGGCCACCCCGGACGTGATCCAGTTTGCGCCGGCTCTGCCAAAGACGCGGTCAGGCAAGATCATGCGCCGGATCCTGCGCAAGATTGCAGAGAATCAGTTGGATGCGCTGGGGGACACCTCCACCCTGGCCGAGCCGGGCGTGGTCGACGACCTTGTCGCCAACCGCCCGCAGGGCTGAGCCGGTTAGCGGGCGCCCAGCTCCGCATCGACAGCGTCATGCGTCTCCTCGACCGAGGTTTTCGGGCCGGGCGAGATCAGGCTGACGAGAACGATTGTGGTGAAGCAGGCAATGAAGCCGGGGACAATCTCGTAAAGCGTTCCGGACAGCTGGAAGACATAGATCCACAACAGGACGGTGACGGAGCCGGCAATCATGCCGGCCAGCGCGCCCCAGCGCGTCATTTTCTTCCAGTAGAGGCTCAGCAGAACCACCGGACCGAAAGCCGCGCCGAAGCCGGCCCAGGCATTTGAGACCAGGGTGAGCACATTACTGTCCGGGTTCCAGGCCAGCGCGATGGCCACCATCGCAACGGCCAGGACACAGATTCGGCCCACCATGACGAGCTCTTTCTGACCGGCCTTGCGGCGCAGGAATATCTTGTAGAAATCCTCGGTCAGCGAGCTGGAGGAGACCAGAAGCTGGGAAGAGATGGTCGACATGATCGCGGCCAGAATGGCCGCCAGAAGGAAACCGCCAATATACGGATTGAACAGAAGGTCCGAGGCGAGAACGATGAAAATCGTCTCCGGATCATCCAGCGGAATGCCGCGCTGGGTCACGAAGGCCAGCCCGATCAGACCGGTCGACAGGGCACCGATCAGCGTCACCAGCATCCAGCTCATGCCGATATTCCGTGCGGCGCCGACATCCTTGACCGAGCGGATCGCCATGAAGCGCACAATGATGTGGGGCTGGCCGAAATAACCCAGACCCCAGGACATGGCGGAAATGATCCCGATCAGTGTCATTCCGGAGAACAGGTTCAACAAATCCGGATTGACGCCCGAAAGCGTGGCGGAGACCCCGTCAAATCCTCCCGCGCCGGTCAATGCCACGAAAGGCACCATGATGAGGGCAATGAACATGATCACGCCCTGCACGAAATCGGTCATCGAGACCGCCATGAACCCGCCCAACAGCGTGTAGAGCACAACCACACCGGCCGTGCCGAACAGGCCGACATAGTAGGACAAGCCGAAGGCGCTCTCGAACAGCTTGCCGCCCGCAACCACTCCGGATGACGTATATAGCGTGAAGAACACCACGATGACGATCGAGGAAACGACCCGCAGCAGGCGTGAATGGTCCTCGAAGCGTTTCTCGAAGAAATCGGGAATGGTGATCGCGTCGTTGGCGCGTTCGGTGTAGACGCGCAGCTTCGGTGCCACGAGCAGATAGTTGGCGAAGGCCCCGATCAGAAGGCCCAGCGCGATCCAGCTGGCCGACAGTCCCGAGACATACATGGCGCCCGGCAGACCCAGCAGCATCCAGCCCGACATGTCCGATGCCCCTGCCGACAGGGAGGTGACCGCAGGGCCCAGTTTTCGTCCGCCCAGCAGATAGCCGGAACTGTCGCTGGTCGATTCCCGGAATCCGTAAAGACCAATGCCGACCATCAGAACAAAATAGGCCGCAAGCGATACGCCGGTACCAAATTCCATAATGTCTATCCGCTGTATGGCTCGTCTGACGCAATCAGCGCGAAATGCGATACGGGCCCGGCAAGCGCCAAACCGGTCAGACCTCGATGAGTGCGCGTTGTGGAACATTTAGGGCGCGGCACGTCAAGGCAAGGACTGGGATTGGCAGCCAGCCGGACTATCTGATGGTCGACTCCTGAAAACAGATGTTCAATCTTCGGTCGCGAGAAGGCGCTGGATCACCCTCAGGTGCTCGAGCTCCTGTTCCGCAAGCCCGATCATGCCGCGGGTGCGCCCCAGATTGCTGATCAGCCGGTTTCGCAGCGTTGCGTTTTCACGGATCGGCTGGAGTTGGCAGTCCACCCGGTTGGCACTCAACCAACTGCTTTCAGTAGGACCCGGTTCAATAAAGCGGGGCATTTCTTCGGCAAACGTATCGACGACATTGCTCAGATCCGCCGCGATGAAAGCCCGCCTGGAATTGCCGATACTGTTCTCGTTGCGGTATTCGAGAAGCGCGCGCCGGAGCCGGGTATCCGGGAGAATGGAAAGCCGCCCCGTGGCGATGATTTCATCGAGCGTGACGAGCCGGACATCATTCCAGATGACGATATGCGAGCCCCAGATGGCTTCGCATTCCTGTTCACTGAGGCCCCGCTCGGGATCGTTGGACTGGATCGTAAGAATGGCGTCATGCAGCTCTGATACTGCTTCCGTCCGGTAGGCGATCCAGGATTCGATTTCATCGACCGCAGCGGACACCTCGATCTCCAGCTGCTCCTGAAGCCGGGTGGCCTCGGCATCCTGCTGCCGGGCTTCCGACCACGTCGCCAGCTGGAAGGCGAGGTACACACCGAGAACGACGATCGCGAATTCCAGCGCCACAGCGAGCCAGTTCTGCGTCCGGAGGGCTTGGCTGAGGCGGGAAAGGATCATGATGCAATCCCGTGTGATGCTGCATAGGCTTCCAGCAGTTCGAGCGTCTGCTGCGCCCGTTCCCGGGTTCCGACATGCCAGGCATAATAGAAACGCTGGAATTCCCGCAGCTCCTCGGCCGCATCGTAGAATTCGGGGTCGGCGAGCATGGTGTCGAAATCAAAGCTTTCCACGCGGCGCCAGTCGGATGTCGGATGCGGCGAAGGATCCCAGCGGAAATGCCGGTTGTAGGCAACGACATAGAGAGTCTGCATCAGCCGGATATGCAGGAAGGTGTCGTCGGAATCCTCGAGCCGCTCGTGATATCCCATGACCGCAGCGCGCACCGCCTCGTCGTCTATCAGGCCCAGCTGCCCGTTGGAGACAATCTCCCGGAATGTCGCCGATGCCTGGAGTGCCGAAGCATGCTGGTATGCGAAGGTCAGGCCATCGACGAAGAGCGTTTCCTGGTCTTCGGCAATCTCGCCCGCATTCAGCGCCGCCAGAACGGCATCCATGCTTCGCAAATTCCGGGCATGGTATTCAACCTGGAAATCGCCACTCTCTGCGAGGGACCGGAAGTCGCCGATCAGGCGCTGGACGATCTGCGCTTCCTGCCGCGCCAGCGCACGATCGGCCTGCCAGCCGCTGATCTGGAAGCCGATGACGACACCCGCAATGACAATCACGAACTCGATGAAGACGGCATAATAATTCTGTTCACGAACGGCGCGGGCCAGATTGGCGAGGATCATTCAATGGCCTCCCGGACAGCTTCCAGGGTAATTTCGCTGGTAAGAACGCCGTTCTCGATCGTTCCCAGGCGGCTCTCGAGTATCGCCAGGTGAAACCGCAGCGAGCGCTGGATCTCGCTCATGGCAAGCAAACGCTCGGCCTCCTGCTGCATCAGATCGACCGGCAAATCGAGATCGCAGGACTCCGGCAGGCGCAGGAAGACATAGTTGAATTCGTCTGTGACATAGGAGTCGTTGCAGCGCGCCCGGATTTCGAGCTGCACGCGCTCATCCATGTCACTTCGGATACGTTCCCGGTAATCGCTGGGGTCCCTCAATGTCAAAGACCGGGCGCCGGTTCGCTCGTAATGATTGGTCAGCAGGGCTCGCAGGTCCTCATCATCGATGAAGGCAATACGGCCCGTCGCGACCAGTTCGTCATAAGTGCCGGTCCGGGCAGTCACATTCCATTGCTGGCTGGCCTGGTAGAGATCGATCAACAGCGCCTCACCGGGAGCATCCGGTGGGTTGCGATAGGCTTCCAGAGCGCGCAGCGCATGCGCGCGCGTACTGGAATAATAGTCCAATGTGTGCTGCCAGTTAGCACGTTCCATCTCGAGATCGCTGGCCAGTCTGTCGAGCGAATCCAGTGCCAGTGCGCGATTGGCCCGATTGGCACTCCAGGCCGAAATCTGGAAGGCCAGCAGCACGCCGACGACCACAATCACGAATTCAAGGAAAACTGCGTAATAGTTCTGCTCGCGGATCGCCTTGGCCAGATTGGCGAGGATCATTGCGTGGCCTCCTCGAGCGCGGCGAGAATGGCGTCGATTTCCTCCAGCGACTGCAGGGATTCATAATAACCATCGCGATTGATATCGGCCATTTCCCAGACCACGCCGCGCAGCTCAAGATCGTCGCAATGCGCGGGCACATCGATGAAGGCGATGGTGTTGGCGGCTGCCGGGACGTCGATTTCATCGTCGCCGACCGCATCAATATCATCCTCGACCATGGAGAAGGCAAAGCGCGGCCAGAGCATGCGGGCCGTTGCCAGCTGGTCCATCCGGCCAGCGCCTTCTATGATCGTCGCTCGCTCCAGTGTTGCGAAAAAAGTCGCGATGGCATCCTGCAAATCGGCATTCGCCAGCGAGGAAAAGGCTCCGGCTGCCCGCATCTCGTCGAAGGCGGCGCGATAGATGGGCGGCGCCTGGGTCCGTTGATACCGGGCCAGCGCATAGCGGATATCGCCCTGTGTCGTATCCAGAGGCTCGCAAGTCTCGAGCGCGCGGAGCAGGTCGATCCAGCCATCATAGGTTCGCTCGTAATCCGGCAGGGTCGCTTCGTGTGCCTCCCGCATGGCGGTCAGATCCCGCACAAGGCGTTCGATCAGCTGACTGTCGCGGGCTTCGCGCTGCCGGTCGGAATTCCAGGCTGTGAACTGGAAACCGATGACAACACCCAGGATAACAATCAGGAGCTCGATTGCGACCGCGAGCCAGTTCTGCGTTTTCAGGGCTTGGGCAATCCGGGAAAGGATCAAGGCGCGGCCTCCAGTAATTCCCCGGCAAAGGCCTCTATAACCGGAATATGATAGCGCAGGGTCGCCAGCTTGGTTTCGAGATCTGCAAGCTGCCGGGACAAATCGGTCACCAGCTCGGGATAGGCGGCCATTGATTCATCCATCTCCATGAGCTGCTCTGGCGAAAACGTCAGATCGCAGGTCTCGGGCAATGTAATGAAGACGCGGCTGCGGTCATCAAACGCCCAGATATCCCCGCATTCGCTGCGAACGGCGGCTTGCAAACGATGCGGCATAAAGCGGCGGATATTGTTCCGGTAGGCCGTCTGTTCGCTAATGGTCAGAGCCGAGTTGTCGAGATTCAGATAGATATTGGCGAGCTCGCGGCGGATATTCACATCGGGAATGGCGTTGGCAATGCCTGCGTTGAGAAGTTCGTCATAGGTCGACCTCTGCGGGGAGTAATCCCATGTCTGACTCGCCTGGTACAGGTCGATGATGAGCTGGGAATCTGTGGGCTCACCTGCCAGAAGCGCGTTCATGGCGCCTTCGCCATACTGTTGTGCCTGCTCGAGATAGGCAATTCGCGCGGTACGCGATGCCGCTTCGGTCAACAAATCCTCGGCCAGCCTCTGATAGAATATGGTGGTTTGTGTCGAGCTGCTGCGCGCCTCGCTCCAGGCTGTTATCTGAAAGCCGATCACCACACCGGCAATGACGATGATGAATTCCAGGAAGACGGCGAGCCAGTTCTGGTTTCTCAGGGCGCGGGCAAGTCGAGCCAGGATCATGGTCTATCCTTCGGGCGGCGGGCCGATAAAAATCAGTATGCCCAGATAAAGGAGGGTCAGACCCAGCCCGACGGCCGTCGCCGTCTTGATCTTTCGCTCGCTGATAAAGTCGTAGGACGGCAGGGCCAATAAAAGGGCCAGCCACATGGGCAACACCGCAAACGGATTGAGACCGAACACATAGCCGACGCGCGCCAGCGCCGGGAACATCAGCGACAGGCAGGCCAGCATCATGAACCGCTTGTGCAGGGCGCCGGTTGTTCGAAAGGTCAGCGCCAGACTGAAATAGACCGCAAAGAAAACGGCATTGACCGAATTGCCGTAAAAGATCTGCGGAGCGCCCGTGCGCTGCATGTTCTCGTACGAAACCCAGACCCCGACAGGTAGCATCAGGACGACGAGCAGAATACTCATCCTGCCGAGCGTCTGGTGAAGCGCTGCCCGGCCGGACCCGATCAGCCATGTCTGGACAACAATCAGGGCGAACCAGCTGCCCAGCAGCAGCGCATGGGCATGAAGGATTGGCCGCAAGGGCGGCAGATGATCCGAATTGACGACGGCATGGAGCGGAAAGAAGACGAGAACGATCAGGAAGAGCGTCAGGCTGTAATAGAAGAAGAATCGTTCTCCGCAGCGCACCCGGTCCAATATCGCCTCCCCGAAATCCCCGTCAGACACTGCGCGTTAGCCGATCAAACTGTCAATGCTTTCCGGGGTCAGGGGGCGTTTCAGCTTCGGTTTGGAGCTGAAAGCGGCACGGACAGCTATTCGCACTCCTCGAAAGCGGCTTCGGTGCCATTGTCCAGCGCTCCCGCTGGCCGGCCCCGTGCGAGTCTTACGCCGAAGGGTTCGGCATGGACGTTGTTCTGCAGGGGAGCCGCGGCTTGACTTAAAATACAAAAATTTGTATTTGAGACCCATGAATACAGGCACGGAAACTTCGAACGATTATGTCTGCCAGATCGGCCGGCCCTTTCTGGCGCGCCGGATTGCCCAGCTTCACGATGTGCTGGCCGAGCAGGGTCAGGAAATGCTGGACGCGGCAGGGATCGACTTCGATGCCCGGCTGGGTTCGGTCTTTTACCTGATTGCCAACAGATCCGGATTGAGCGTTGCCGCTTTGGCTGATGAGCTCGGCCTTTCACACCAGCTCGCCACCTATCGGGTCAAGAAGCTGGTCAAGGCGGGCCTTGTCTCCCAGGTGCGGGATCCGGAGGACCGGACAAGATCGGTTCTGCAGCCGACAGCTCACGCTGAACCTGTCGTGAAAAAGGTCCAGTCGGTCATGCGCCAGCTTGATCAGGTTTATGCCGGACTGTTCGAGGAGTTGGGAATCGACCTGCTGGCTCTCGCCACTCGCACGCGCCAGGCTTTGACAGAAAACTCCCTGCTGGAGCGCTCCAGACATGTCTGACACGAGGCCGAGGCTCTCGGCCCTCATCGATCTTGTCCTCGTCCTCGGGACCGCCGTGATCGTCAAGGAATTGATGATGTCCGTCGCATGGAAGTATGCCGGGCCGGTGTCCCTTCTGTGCGCGACTTTACTGGCGACATGGCTCCTCCGGCGCAGGGGCAAGCGATGGGCGGATTATGGGCTGAGGCTCCGCCGGGGCTGGAAAAGCGGCCTTTTACTGTTGCCGCAGACGGTGCTGATGCTGACCGTGATGGTTGGCGTTTCCCTGGCCTACCAGACCTGGCTTGCCCCCTTCCTTCCGGTCGCGCCCGGCGCTGAAGACCGTTTTGCGGATATCGCCAACTCTCCGGCTTTCCTGATGTTATGGATCGGCATCGCCATCATTCATGGCGGGTTTTTCGAAGAGATGATCTACCGGGGCTTTACCATTCTGAAGCTGACTGAATGGCTGGGCGGCCGGGACGGATGGCGCATGCCATTGGCGATCGTGTTGCAGGCCGCCATTTTCGGCGCGCGGCACATGTATTATCAGGGTCTTGGCGGCGCCTTGGCCACCGGTATCATGGGCGCCGGCTTTGGCCTGATGTTCTGGATGTTCCGGCGCAACCTCTGGCCATTGATCATCGCCCATGCTTCGACCGGCACGCTGTCCATGACAATGCGATATCTGGACTCCATCGACGTGATTGAGCCCGGCTAGTCTGTAACCGAATGAATGTGTGCCGGAAAATGGTGCCGCTTGCGTGACTCGAACACGCGACCTACGCATTACGAATGCGTTGCTCTACCAGCTGAGCTAAAGCGGCGCCGGGTAGGAAGGCGGCGGAACCTAACCGCAAGTCGCCCGATCTGCAATATACCAAATGCGCCCTGATCAGGCTGCTTTCGCGCCGGTAATTTCGAGCCGTCGCGCCTTCGCAATTTCGGTGGTTATGAAGGCCTTCAGGCTTTGCGAACTGGCCGAAGCCGGTGAAGCTTCACCGGCAATATCGTGAGGCAGGAGCGGGCTCGGCGTCTGCGAGATATCGATGAAAGCCATGGCCCAGGCCGGAAAGCTCCGCGCTTCGCACTCCTCCGCCGAAACAATCACCGTATTCCTGTGACGGCCGTCCCGGGCGATACGGGAGGATATCTCGTTCACACTCTGCCGATCGCCTTCCAGCAACTGGATGAAATGGTGTTCGTCAAACAGCAGGGCGCCGGTGATCTGACTTTTTGCATTATGCCGGCGACAGGACCCGAGAATGGATGCAAGCCCGGCCCGGAAATCCTGTTTGAAAGCCTCTGACGGCTGGCTGGTGTAGATCAGCTGGAAAACCCGCATATTCCACTCCCGGAAGACGACGCCTGGAGATTGGCGCCGGGCGGGTTTATCCGGAATTCCCCAATCGATTATTAAACCCTTGTTTAGTTGGGGTTTTTGTTCGCCTCATACATCTTGCGAATGGTCTCCGCTGCCGGGGCGGCCAGCTTGTCGAAGGAGGGCGACAGGGCTTCCAGTTCCGGGCTGGCAGCGGCGGCGTCATTGACCACGACAATGTCAGCCTCGGCTTTGCCGGGTTCTGTGTGCGCCAGATGCATGGGGCGAACCGTCCGGAGATACTGGGTGACAACGGAATCGAGATTCCGCCCGCGCTCATGCACATCTCGCAACAGGCGCCGCGCCAGACGGATATCAGCCGGTGCATCAACATAAATCGACAGGTCATAAAGATCGCGGAGCGCCGGGTCGGCCAGAACATGAATGCCTTCGACAATGATGACGTCGCCAGGCTTTACGGTCCGGGTCTGCCCGAGGCGCCGATGGGTAATGAAGTCATAGAGCGGGGCTTCAATCGCCTTGCCGGCCTTCAACTGCTTGAGATGTTCTCCCAGCAGATCATGATCATGCGCTGCAACATCGTCGAAATTGAAACGCGCCGGATCAAATCCGGGTTCATCGGCATGGTCGCCATAATATTCGTCTTCGCCGATCAGGCGGACATCCAGTGGATCCAGCAGCCGCCGCAAAGCATCAGCATAGGTCGTCTTGCCAGAGGCCGACCCGCCGGTGATCGCAACAATGACAGGCTTCATGCGTCATCCTCTTCAACGCCCGGATCATCAGGCGGCCGCGGCGCTGCGGCATATTCGGGCGCAGCCCCTGCCTTGCGGGCCGGCTTGGGCGCTTCCAGGAGAGCGTTCTCCGGCACCGCTCCTGCGGCAATCTCGAAGCGCTCATAGCGCGGATGAGTCAGCCGGCCTTCATCACCATAGGCATAGACCATGCGCTTCCAGTCGTCTGGGGAATAGGCAAAGGCGCGGCCTTCGCCATCAATATCCGACCAGTCGGCTTCGCCCGGCGCATGCGAGGCGCGGGTCATCCATCGGCGGGCCGCCGGATCGTCATCTTCCTGCCGCGCCATCCGGGCGGCCAGGGCACACAGACGCGCCGAAGGCGTGCCCAGACCGAGGACAGGTTCCAATACGGATTTCGCGGCTTCGGTCTGTCCCTCATCCAGCGCCGCTTCGGCCAGCACCAGCTTGGATTCGCGGTGTTCCGGTCGCGACGCGGCCAGCTCGCGCAGCCGCTCGGCCCGTTTGGCTTTCGTATCGGACTTGCGCAACTCGCCCAATGCGCGGGCCAGTGCGGGGTGCGGCTGGCTCGACCAGGCCGTCTTGATCATGTCTTCGGCCCGTTTGTGCTTGCGGGCGGGCGCCAGAAGCCGTGCCGCCAGCACGACAGCGGGTGGAAAGCCGGGCGATGCCGTGACCGCCTTCTCGGCAAGGGCGCGGGCCATGTCCGAATCCGAGTTCTCGCATTCCAGCGCCTGCGCCGTCAGCACCACGGCGCGCCGGCGGCGCGCCCGGTCCTGCGGGATTTTCTTGCGCCGCTCGCCTTCCAGAAGCGTTTCCGCCGCCGCAGCCCAGTCACCTTGCGCAATTTGCGCGTCGAACAACGCATCAAACGCCCAGCTGGCCGATTTGGAGGCGTCGAAGGCCGCCTTCGCATAATTCGCCGCCTCTGCATGCGCGCCCCGATCATGGGCAATCTGGGCCAGACCGCGCTGTGCCACCAGCCGGGATTTCGGGTCTTCCAGCATGGCCTCATAATGAGCCTCTGCGCCCGGCAGATTGCCGGCGGCTTCGGCCGCTCGCGCCGCCAGAAGGCGCGACAGGGCCGGACGGTCCAGCAGCGCATCGGCGCGGGCGGCCTGGCGTACGGCCAGCTCGCCTTCGCCCGCGGCGGCCGCGATCAGCGCGTTCTCCAGCGCATCAAAGCCTTTTTCCTTGCGGCGGCGCAGCTGGAATTTCCGGAAGGTATCCGGTGCCGTCCACAAGCCCAGAACCAGACGCCAGATTACCAGCAGGCCGAACGTCGCAATCAGGAAAAGCCCCATTGCCAGAGCAAAGGGCATGCGGCCGGACAGGCCGAGGAAGTCGAAACTGACAGAGCCGGGGTTCAGTGTCAGGAAAACCGTGATGGCACAGGCCAGGATGATTGTGAGGACAACCAGGATCAGACGGATCATGTCGGGTCACCTCCCTCATTGGCGGCGGCCTCGACCAGGGCGCTCCGCAGACCGGAAAGGGCCTCATCTACGGCCAATCGTGCCTGCGCCTGGACCAGCCATGGCTGGGCGGCGGTCAGCGCCTCTCCCTCCAGCTCGGTTGCAAGGCTCACAGCACCTGCGAGATCGCCCTCATTCAGCCGCTCGTCAATCAGCATGACCCGGGCCAGCGGGCTGGATTCACTGCCGGCCGAGGGACGCAATTCGATCAGCCCGAAAAAGACGCGGCGCGTCCCGATGGTGGCCTCAATGCTTTCCCGGGGAAAGCTGTTGGCCAAATGATTGGAATCGGCCACGCCGGAGCGGGCATAGGCTGCCAGCGTTTCCAGCTCGGACCGGCCGCTCCAAGAGCGGGTCAGTGCTGCGCGCTCGGCTTCGAATGGTTGTGAGGTTCGTGCGATTTCCGTCAGGGCCAGCAGACCCAGAGTGCGTGCCGCGAGCCGCTGGGCCCGAGTTGCGGCGGTGCTGCCGGGTTGGCTGGCATTTGCGCTCTGGGATTCCAGGGCATCCAGTCTGGCTTCAATAGAAGACAAATCCGTGGCGGGCGCTTCCGCAGTTTCCAGCACTGTCAACCGTTCCTCGAGCGCGGCCGGATCGAAAGCCTCCGGCGCCGCAGCGGTCTCCAGCGCGGCAATGCGGGCCTCAAGCGGTGTCAGATCAATACCGGATGACTGAGCGGGCGTGGCTTCAAGAATATCCAGCCTTTCCTGCAGCGCGCTCACGGCAGCCGGGTCCATGCCGCCGGGCAACTCACCAATCTGGTCAAGCGCCTGGTTGGCCAGAGCCTCGATCTCGCCAACCCGGCTTTCCAGGGCGATGACCCGCACCGGAATTGTTGGATCGCCAGCCGTCGGCTCGGCGGCTTCCAGCGCCTCAAGACGGGCTTCAATGTCCGACAGGTCAGGTGCAGGCGTTTCGGCGGCCTCAAGGCGGCTGACTCTCTGCTCAAGTCCGGAAGGATCGAACATGGCCGGTTCCGGCGCCGCTTCCAGCGCAGCGATCCGGGACTCAACGCCGGAAAGATCGACGGCATCGGTGTTTGTGCGATCAAGCATCCAGGCGATTGAGCCGCCTATCCCGCCACCGATGACCGCCGCAATCAGGAAGGTCAGGACATGGCCGCCCACCCCGGCTTTTCGGCGGGGCGCGGCCTCGGCAGGGCCGTCATCGGCTGGCTCGAATTCGGCATCAACCGGTTCTGGTTCGTTTGAATCCGTCATGATCCTTCAGCTCGTGGCTGATTCGCCTTAACGAAACCATGCCGCCGCGGCGCTGCCTAGGGGGCAAATCCGATGCGGTTCAGCATGTCGGTCTCATCAGGCGTTTCGGCGACCTTAACGGCTGCCCAGTCGGAACGGACGAGACCTTCTGCCGCTTTCTCGCTGATGGCCACGGCAATGACAGTATTGAGATAGTCCGACAGGTCCGCCTCCTCGGTCAGCGCCGTAAAGGCAATGGCGGCCCGCCTCGAGTGGAAGAGCGCAACCGCCAGCTCCCTCCGGCGGATGACGCGCGCCGCAGATAAAGGCAGTTTGTTCTCGGCGACGGCTTCATAGACGATCGCCTCATCCACCTCGAAGCCACGAGCTTGCAGCGCACCGGCCAGATCTCCGCTGGTATGTTGTCCTCGCAAATAAAGCAGCCGGTGTCGGCCCGGGACGAGCCGGGCTTCGCAAAGATCAAGCAGATCACCAACATCTCCGCCCGCCGACCGGACCCTGCTGAAGCCTGCCGCTTCAGCCTCTGCAGCTGTAGAATCGCCCACGCAGAAGGCCGGCAGGTCGGTTTCGCTGCGGTCTGCCAGCCAGGCCCGGACGGCATTGGGGCTGGTAAACAGCAGGGCATGGGTCTTTTCGAGTGATTGCACCACATCCTCGATGAAGCGGATACGCAGCAAGGGAGCAATGACGGGTTCGGCGCCCCGCCGCTTCAATCGCTCTGCGGTCTGGCTGGCGCCAGGCTCGGATCGGGTGATCAGCACTTTCATCGTTGTGGCTTGTTGCCTCCGGGTAGAAAGGCGGAGTATCGGGTTCCTGATGGAGTTAGACGTGACATCCTCGCCAAGGCAAGACGCTGCTGTGACCGTGCTCGGGCTGGAGTCCAGCTGCGACGAGACCGCCGCCGCCATTATCCGCCTTGATCCCGAAGGACATGTCGAGGTGCTGGCCGACCGTGTCCGGGGCCAGACCGCAGCCCACGCCCCTTATGGCGGCGTTGTCCCGGAGATTGCTGCGCGGGCCCATGCCGAGGTGATGGATGTGCTGGTGGCAGAAACCCTCGGCGACGCGGGGATCACACTGGCCGATGTCGACGCGATCGCCGCGACATCGGGACCGGGCCTGGTTGGCGGTGTGATGGCTGCGCTGATGACCGCCAAAGGCCTGGCGCTGGGCGCCGGCAAGCCCCTGATCGCGGTCAACCACCTGGAAGGACACGCGCTGTCGCCGCGCCTCGTCGAACCCCTAGCCTTTCCTTATCTCCTGCTTCTGGTGTCCGGCGGGCATACCCAGTTGCTGATTGCGGAAGGGGTCGGGCGCTATCACCGGCTGGGCTCAACGCTCGACGATGCGGCCGGCGAGGCCTTTGACAAGACCGCCAAGGTCATGGGGCTCGGCTTTCCCGGAGGCCCGGCCCTCGAGAAGGCGGCCGTATCGGGTAATCCCGCCCGCTTCGAATTGCCAATACCGCTGAATAACAGGCCGGGGTTTGAGTTTTCCTTCGCGGGACTGAAGACGGCGGCGCGCCAGATCTGGGAAAAAATCGAGTCGCCGTCATCTGCTGACATTTTCGATCTGGCAGCCGCCATGCAAGACAAAATTGCGGTGACACTCTCCAATCGAGCGTCTAACGCTATGAAATATTTCATAGAGACATATCCTGACGCATTAACTCCAGTTCTGGTGGTGGCAGGCGGCGTGGCGGCGAATAAAGCGGTGCGGGCCGCGCTTGAGGATGCCGCGAAAGCCGCCGGTTTCCGCCTGCTGGCGCCGCCGATGAAATGGTGTACCGACAATGCGGCCATGATTGCTCTGGCCGGAGCCGAGCATTTCCGGCAGGGCGAGCAGGACGCGCTGGATGTCCCGGCACGGGCGCGCTGGCCTTTGGATGCGGCTTCCGCCAAGCTGGACCCGGTGATCGGTTCGGGCCGGAAAGGACCCAAGGCATGAGCGAATATCAACAGATCGGCGTGATCGGCGCGGGTGCCTGGGGAACAGCGCTGGCACAAACAGCCGCTGTTGCCGGGCGTGATGTCACACTTTGGGCCCACGAAGCCGAAGTGGCCGAAAGCATTAATTCGGGCCACGTCAACGCGCTCTATCTTCCGGATGCCCCGCTCAGCGACCGGATTACGGCTACAGCTGATTTGTCCGACCTTTCCGCTTGCAAGGCAGTACTGGCTGTTGCGCCGGCCCAGCATTTGCGGGGCGTTCTGCGCAGTTTCGCGCCCTATGCCAGCGAGGCCTTGCCGATTTTGCTCTGCGCCAAGGGAATTGAACAATCGACCCTGAAACTCATGACCGAGGTGCTGGATGAGGAAATTCCCTCAGCGATTCCGGCGGTATTGTCCGGGCCCAGCTTTGCCATTGATGTTGCCAAGGGCTTGCCGACGGCCGTGACGCTGGCAACCCGCTATAAATCCCTCGGCCATGCCCTGATGGAGGCCATCGGCACGCCGCGCTTCCGCCCCTACTGGTCCGGCGATCTGATCGGCGCGGAAGTCGGCGGTGCGGTCAAGAATGTACTGGCGATTGCCTGTGGCATTGTCGAAGGCCGCCAATTGGGCAAATCCGCCCATGCCGCAACCATCGCCCGTGGCTTTGCCGAGATGACACGCCTTGCTGTGGCACTCGGCGCCGAGCGCGACACGCTGGCGGGTCTTTGTGGTCTGGGGGATCTGGTGCTGACCTGTTCCTCATCCCAATCGCGCAACATGTCCTGCGGCATGGCATTGGGCCGGGGAGAAAGCCTCGAGGATGTATTGTCGGGCCGCCGTGCCGTGACCGAGGGCGTGGCGACGGCACCGGCCATTGTCGAACTGGCCGGCAAGGTCGGTGCTGACATGCCGATCTGCGAGGCGATGAATGCCATTCTCGCCGGCCAGCTGAGCGTCGATGATGCGATGGATCGGCTGCTCTCCCGGCCATTTACGGCGGAAGGTGACTGATTTGACCTTCCTCGTTCGTGCCCTCGACAAGCCCGGCCACCTCGATATTCGCAAAACCAACCGCGAATCCCATCTGACCTTTCTGGATACGGCCGGCGACCGTTTGAAGCTGGCAGGGCCTTTGCTCTCTGAACAGGGCGAGATGATTGGCAGTCTTCTGGTCGTGGATTTCGATACTCTTGAGGCCGTTCACGACTGGCTGGCAGACGATCCCTATACGAAGGCCGGCCTGTTCCGCGAGGTCAATGTTACCGGCTTCAGGCCGGTCATCGCCCGTTTCGGAGAGGTATGATGGAGCGGCCGCCGACTGGCACGCTTCTGGGCCGCATTACCGACCTGCCCGATCCGGGTGGCCGCGAAGCGGACTGGGAAGGCGAGGCCCCGCTTTTTCTCGTTCGCAAGGGCGATGAAATACGGTGTTATGTGAATATCTGCCCGCACGCCGGCCGCGCTCTGTCACTGCCGGACGGGCGGGTCTTCCTGACCAGGGACGAGGACATTATCTGCCCCATACATGGGGCGACCTTTGACGTGCTGACGGGAAGCTGTACGGGCGGCCCTGCGGGCGATCCGCTGACCGCCGTCGCCATCCGGATAGACGGTGACGAAATTCGCGTGGCCTAGTCGTTCGACTGGAAGAACCGGGTCGCTTCGGAGATCAGGGCGTCCCGGGCTGCCAGGGTAATGATTTCACCTTTTTCCGGCGTGGCCTGCGAAGGGTCCGACCCGATCCGGCCGTCCGGGAAGGTCGCCCGGTAGTCGGCAGCATCGGCAAAATTGCCTTCCGGCGCGACCTTGGGGCTCATGTCCACCGACTTCACCGAGTCCGGATAGCCATAATAGGTCACCGCAACCTCCGAGGCGGTGGCATGCGATCCATCGGCAATCGGGAAAACCTCGCGGCAGACCTGAGCCATGCCCGGAAGCTCCCACCAGTTCCGGCTGGCCAGCCGGTAGGGGCAGGGTTCGCCAGACAGCGACCAGTCCGAATAACTCTCGGCAATGGCCGCCTGGATGGTCGGCACATTTCCGCCATGGCCGTTGAGGAAATAGATCCGGTCAAATCCGTGCCGCACCAGACTGTCGATCCAGTCCAGCAGCGCGGCCAGCATGGTCGATGGCCGCAGCGTGATCGTCCCGGTAAAGGCCAGATGATGCTGGGCAATACCGACATTGAATGTCGGTGCGACCAGCAGGTCCGATGCCTTGCTGGCTTCGTGGGCAATGATTTCCGGACACAGCGCATCGGTTCCAAGCAGCCCGTTCGGGCCATGCTGTTCTGTCGACCCGATCGGGATGATGATCCCGCGGGAATTCTCCAGATAGGCTTCGACTTCCTGCCAGGTCGATTGATGAAGCAACATGTTCGGGCCCTCCGCTCTCGGCTTCAATATCTGATCGGCCTGTTGGTCCAAGTCAAAGCCGGTCCGCATGGTGCATTCACAAAACTGTGCGCGGATTCACCCTTGTCAGGTCCGCCCGGATGGCAAGACTGATGCAATCTATTAATGGGGGAAAATGATGCGCCTTCTTGTTCTATCGACCACTCTTCTCGCACTCGCGGCCTGTTCAGCACCACCGG
The DNA here is from genome assembly GCF_036330345.1 of Hyphobacterium lacteum. Lineage (NCBI taxonomy): Bacteria > Pseudomonadati > Pseudomonadota > Alphaproteobacteria > Maricaulales > Maricaulaceae > Hyphobacterium > Hyphobacterium lacteum. The sequence continues at coordinate 104,028 of NZ_JAZDRP010000005.1, read as the reverse complement.
CCGAGGACGCGATGGATTCGGACATTGAAGCCGATGACATGGCAATGGCCGCACAGACGCAATCGAATGATCATATTTCGGCAGCGGTGAACGATCCGTCGCGGCCGGAAAGTGAAACGGCCCGCGATGCGGGCCGCCATCCGGCAGACGTCCTGACCTTTGCCGGTGTTCAGCCGGGTTGGCGCGTTGCCGAACTGGGCGCAGGCAGCGGCTATTATTCGCGCATCCTGTCGAGCGCTGTCGGCGCGGATGGCGAAGTGATCTCCGAAAATATGGACTGGCTGATTCAGCGGTTTCCGTCGACGGATGAAGCGATTTCTTCGCTTGCCTCAGAGCGGAGTAATGTGACCCGGCTGGTAACGCCGACGGCCTCGGTTCTTGAAGGTTATGAGAACGAGCTCGATGCGGCTTTCATGATGCTCATCTATCATGACCAGACCTGGCAGCCTGAAGGCATTCCGACGCCGACAGCCGAGGATCGGGCGGCCATGAACCGGTCCATTTATGATGCCTTGCGGCCCGGCGGCGTCTTTCTTGTGGTGGACCACCGCGCAGAGGACGGCACGGGCGACAGCATGGCGGGCGTTCACCACCGGATTGATGAAGCCTTCGTCCGGGAGGAAGTTCTCGCAGCCGGTTTCGAGCTTGTGGCCGAATCCGACCTTCTGGCGAACCCGGATGACAGCCGCACCACATCGGTTTTCGATCCGTCGATCCGCGGCAATACGGATCGCTTTGTTTTGCTGTTCCGCAAACCACTTTGATGCGGGACAGCACGGTGCTATAATAGTACTTGCGAGCTGAATTCGGCCGAAAGGCCCGAAGAAGGTTAAGCAATGTTCGGGCGGCCTGTCGCAATGCGGATCGGCCGCCCGTTCTTTATCCGGCAACCGGTCCCGTTTCAGCTTTCGGCATTCTCGACAATATGTACGCCATCACGGTTGGCGCCATCGGCGCGAATGATGGCCGGCCCCAATGCCTTCAGAAAACGCTCATCGCCCTTGTTGGCTTTCACCACCATGGACGGCTTTTCCTTCTGATAAACGGCATAGGCGCATAGGTCGGCCGCCTGGATCATCAGGCTGCGCTTGGAATCCTGATGCTGGGGCAGCTCGATGACATGCTTGAGCGGCTTGTTGTGAATTCGCGTCTTGCGCCGCAACCAGCCATAATGCTCGGCCACCGGCCGCTCGCGCCGCAAGGCCCTCACCAGCTTGTCCAGTTGAGCCGTCTGCGTCTTGTCGGCAACCACGAAGCCCTGCGTGCCACTGTGGCGGCCGCGTCCGCCTGATCGCGCCAGAAACCCGTCAAAATGCCCAAGCTGGGCGGACCAGCCGGCCCGGAACACATCGGTTTCCGGCGGTAGGTTCTTTTTACGGACCGCCGTCAGGATCACTTTCAGCGACTTGATGTCCGCGATGCCTTTCAGCGCGGCCTCGATCAGGGCAACGCGCCGCGCCGGATCACCGGGGCCCTTGCGCATGATCGTCGACGCCCGCAATTCGTCTGCGGATTTCAGCCCGTATTGCGCCCCCAGAGATTTGCGCAGATCGGTCAGTTTTTTCTCGATGTCATTCCACTGACTCGAAGGCGCAATCAGCCCGCCCAGCACGAAAGCTGGGCTGGATCCCGGTTCACGGCCGGTATCACCAGACTCATCGACATACATCAGATACATGACACACCACCCCTAGGGCCGGGACATAGTTAACACGCCACATTGTGCCGACGGAAGCTGGCTCGCCTCAGAAGAGAAGGTTAGGTTGCTGCTATGAATGTCTGGGTCTCGATGAAAAACGCCACCATACCTGCGCGCAGCTGGTTGAAACGGCGCTGGGCACCGACCGCTGCGGCCGCGGCCGTGATCGCCACCACGCTGGGGGTCATCACCGATCTCGACAGCCTGATAACAGGTGGCGGGGGGCTGTCCCCTACCGAAGCATCAGCGCTGGCCGCGAACGTTGCCATCCAGCTTGAGGCCCGTTCTGTCGCTCGCGGCGGGGATTATGGCGGTGACAGCGATCTGGAAAGAGTGATCGACCAGCTGGCCGTATCCGGTGAACGGCAGATCGAGCGCGCCCTGGCCGAGATGGAGACAGACCCCCGGGCCGGCCTCGACCGCATCGAGGAGACCGCAAGCAGGCTGATGCGGCGCGACCCGGGTTCGGCAGCACAACGCTATTTTGCCATCGGCGTTCTGGCGGAGGCTGTTGATCCAGAGCGCGCCGTCGCCGCCTACCGGCAATCGCTCGAGCTGATGCCGGATAGCAGCCGCACGATCGACCGGCTGGGCAGCGTCTATCTGGAGCAGGGGCGCGATGAAGAGGCAGAGACCCTCCATCTTCAGGCGCTGGAGCTGGCGAGGACGGCCGGTGATGAAGGCGAGGAATCCATCATTCTGGGTAGCCTTGGCGCCGTCTACTGGCGCCGCGGCGAGTATGAAACGGCTTCCGATTACTACGGTCAGGCCCTGGAGGTGGCGGATCTCAATGGCGACCTGTTCCGGGCTGCCCGGCATCTCGGTAATCGCGGCCTGATGGCCTCTACGCTCGGCGATCTCGATGCCGCCGAACAATATTATGAGCGCGCCATATCCCTGATGGCAGAACTGGATGACCAAATCGGGATTGCCCTGGCGCGCAATAATCTGGGTAATCTCTATCGTGACCGGGGCGAGCTGGACCGGGCCGAAGACGCTTACCGCCGCGCGCAAGCGGCGCTTGAGGCCGGAGGACACCCCCAGCAGGCGGCGCTGACCCTCGCCAATCTTGGCACGATCGCGGAATCCCGTGGCGAGTTCGAAACGGCCGCGCGTTTCTATGAGCGGAGCCTCGAACGCGCCCGCGAGTACAATTACATGCGGGCGATCGAAAGCGCTGCGCGCAATGCGGGCTGGATGGCCATGCGCCGGAATGACTTTATCGCGGCGCGCCGGTTTGCTGATGAAGCCCTGGCGGCCTCGGAAGTTTCTCCGGATCCGGCCAGCCTTGCGGATTCGCTTTTTCTGTCAGTCGGCGTTGCAGCCTCTATCGGAGATGATGCGTTGGCGCGCACTCACGCAGACCGGGCCTTTGCGATCATCGAGGACCGCGATGTGCCACCGGACACACACGCGTTTCTGCACGACGCTTTGGCGCTGTCCGCTTATCAGGTTGGCGACCTGGCTGAAGCCGAACGCCGGGCCGGACGGGCGCTGGAATTCTATGAGGCGGCGGGCCTGCCCATGAACATGGCAGAACAGCAATTACGGCTGGGCTCGCTGGCGCTGGGCGGTGGCCGTCAGGACGAGGGCTGCGCCTTTCTCGAGCAGGCCGAGATCAATTTCGGACGCTCCGGCTTTATTGCCGAAGCCAATCGCATGGTAGAGCGGCGCGAGGCCGAAGGCTGCCCGGCGCGCGAGATTGGCGGCAATGTCGAACCAGTCGATCCCGGCTAGGAGCAGATCTCCCACGGTCCCATGTCGAGATGGAAATGGTCGGCATGGGCAGCATTGTAGTCCGGGCCAAGAACGCCGGTAAAAATCTCGCAGGACCGGTCGCGGACCTCGACAAGGAAAGCGGCATCCTCGCCGCCATTATCCCAGCGATGCACGCCGATCACCCGCCCGTCGGTCAGGCGGAAACCGGAAATATCGATGGCATTGGCTCCGGCATGCTGGGACCAGCGTCCGGCCTGCGACGAGTTCTCCCGGCGGCAATTATAGGTGCCATAGTGCAGGATCTCCGCGACTTCGGCATCCAGATGCCGGGCGGCGGCCGGCGCGACGATCTCCCGTTCCCAGACATAGAGGGCTGCGGCCAGTGCGCAGGAGGCGACCGGGGGTTCCGGGTCGGCATAATCAAGATTGGACGTCGAAATCTGAACGCCGGCCTGCCAGCGGCATTCCGGCGTGCGCGATTGCGGTTCAACTTCCGCATAGCTCATATTCGAGCCATCCAGTGCCGCAAAACAGGCTTGTGGGTCTTCCCGGAGCGCACGGATCTGTTCTGAAGTAAAAAGCCGGATCGGCTCTTCCAGATCGGCTTCGCCCCAGGCGCTGGCCCCGTCGGGCATGGACTCGATGTAGAAGAAGACCGCCAGAATGCCGAGCAGTGCAAACATCACGATCGCCCCGCGCACGGCGATGTGGATGGACATGGGCAGTCCGGCCCATCTCTCCTCCCGCTTGCGGCGGTTGAGGCGTTGCTGCTCGCTCATGATCGGAAGTTTTTACGCGTCTTTTTGGCGAGAATCGGGCGCGACAATCCCGTAGATCACACTGTCGCGCACGCCGATATGGGTTTCCCAGTTCGCTTTCAGCCGGCCCTCATATTCCATGCCCAGCTTTTCCATCAGGCGGATGGAGGCCGCATTGTCCGGGTCGGCATCACCCCAGACCCGGCGCAGCTTGCGGACATTGAAGGCGTGATCGAGCATCTTGCTTGCGGCTTCCAGCGCATAGCCATTCCCCTGCGCATCAGGGCGCTGCATATAGCCGATCTCCGCCTGACCCGGCGTCTTGTCCATCAGGATAACCCAGCCCAGCGCATCGTCCGGAGCGCCGTTGAGCGCAAACACCCAGCACTGCAGCGCATCGCCGCGAACATTCCAGACCAGATAGTCCCGGACCTCATCAACCGAGCCCAGCGCCCCGCGGGACCACCATTTCATGTTGGCCTCGTCCATCAGCGCCGGCGCCAGCGCCTCGGCATCATCCAGCCGGACCGGCCGCAGGATCAGGCGGTCTGTCTCGTAGACGGGCACATCATGGGCGCTCTTGCGCTCAGCCAGCTCGTCATCTGTCAGGGTCAGAACGACTTCCGGGAAACGCTCCTCGATGCAGGCCTGCATGGTCTTGAAGCAGTCCATGTCGAAGAAATGGTGAGACTCAAAACAGGCTTGGCGAGCCTCTTCCGATGGCCAGCGCGCATAGGACCAATATAAACCATCAGCGCCCTCATGAAGCCGCGCACCAAAGGATGCACAGGCCTTGTGGATCACATGTGTGCCTTCCGCCCAGGCCTTGCGGAAAGTCTCTTCTGTCCCGGCCTTCAGCTTCCAGCGGTATAGAACGGCAGACGACATCAGCTTTTCCGCTGGCTGGCCCGCAGGCGCTCGCTTTCCGACCGCAACTGACCGCAGGCGGCGAAAATATCGCGGCCGCGCGGGGTCCGGATCGGCGAGGCATAGCCCGCCCGGTTCACGATCTCGGCAAAGGTCTCAATGGTTTCCCAGTCCGAACACTCATAAGGGCTGTTCGGCCAGGGATTGAACGGGATCAGATTGATCTTCGAGGGGACGCCCTTGAGCAATTGCACCAGCGCGCGTGCCTCGGCGGGACTGTCATTAACGCCCTTCAGCATGACGTATTCGAAGGTCACGCGATTGGAATTGCCGAGACCCGGATAGGCCTTGATCGCCTCCATCAGTTCGGCAATCGGATATTTCCTGTTGAGCGGCACCAATTCGTTGCGCAGATCATCATTGGTGGCATGCAGCGAGATTGCCAGCATTGCCTTGGTGCGCTCGCCCAGTTCCGGGATTTTCGGCACCACGCCGGAGGTCGAGACGGTCATGCGGCGGCGGCCGATCCCGATCCCGTCACCATCGGAAATGATGTCGATCGCATCGGATACCGCATCCAGATTGTAGAGCGGCTCACCCATGCCCATGAAGACGATATTGGTGATCTGCCGGTTCTCGTTCGAGGTCGGCCATTCTTCCAGATCGTCGCGGGCAATCATCACCTGCGCGGCGATTTCCTGCGCGGTCAGATTCCGAACCAGCTTCTGAGTGCCCGTATGACAGAAGGTGCAATTGAGCGTGCAGCCGACCTGGCTGGACACACACAGCGCGCCCGCCCGGCCGACATCGGGAATGAAAACCGTCTCGCATTCCACACCCGGGGCCAGCCGGATCAGGTATTTGCGCGTTCCATCGACCGAAATCAGGCGCTCGACGATTTCCGGCCGGTCCAGCGTGTAATGCTTTTCCAGCTCGGCGCGCTGATCCTTGGCGATATTCGTCATCATGTCGAAATCGCGCGCACCGTGATGATAGATCCAGCGCCAGGCCTGATCGGCCCGCATCTTTGCCTTCCGTTCCTCGACACCGGCGGCCATCATTGCGTCGCGCAATTGCGGCCGTGTCAGGCCTGCCAGGGAGGGCGGGCCGGCATCCGGCTTGGCGGACGGGTCATATATGTTCAGTGCAGAGGTCATGGGCGCGCGGACATATCGCATCTTGGCTGCAAAAGCGAGAGGGGGAGAATTGAAGCCGGCATTCAATGCCGCTAACCCTTCTTGCATGCGCCTGACACTTTATCCCCTGTCCAACGAGGAACCGCCCATCCGTCCGGCGGATTCGCGCCGGCAATGGATGGACGATACGCCCGAAAGCTTTGCCTATCGCTGCCTGCCGCTGGCCATTGCCAACCAGCATGGCTGGGAGGTTCTGACGCCAACAGCGTTCGAGGCTGAATGGAATGGCGGCAATCGGCCCGAGGATGTGATTATCCGTTTTGATACGCCGCCCGGCGCAAGGTTGACCGGCGGTCCGCTGGCCAATTTCGGATCCGGTGTCCTGACTTTCGAGCTGCATTTCCTGATCCGTACTCCGCCGGGCTGGAACACGTTCGTGACTGGGCCGATGAACGGTCTCAAGCATGGGATCGCGCCGCTGTCCGGCGTTATCGAGACCGATTGGAGCCCCTATTCCTTCACCATGAACTGGCGCTTTACGCGGCCCGGCAAGGTGCGGTTCGAGGCGGGAGAGGCGATTGCGCATTTCTTCCCGGTCCGCCGTGATGTGTTCGAGCGCTTCGATCCGGTGATCGAGAACATTCACAGTGAGCCCAGGACGTTCGAACAATTCGAGACCTGGCGTAAAAGCCGCGGTGATTTCATGAAGCGTCTGGCCGCCCTGGAAGATCATGCGGTCGAGGAAAAGTGGCAGAAAACCTATTATCGCGGACTGCGCCCCGATGGTTCTACGGCCATTCGTGACCACAAGATAAAGCTTCGGGTCAAACCTTTCCGCAAACCGGCGAAATAATCAGCAAAGCGCGTTGACACGCTGAAGGGCGGCGGTCACCCCTTGCAGCGAAAACAGGTAGGAGGTCGCCGTGCCGCGCTGGCTGGTCGCCTCGATCCGCATCGTGGCGCCGCGGCGCATTTCGCGGATCAGATCGCCCTCATCATCCAGATCCTCGACAAACCCGTCCTGACCCGCTGCAAACATCTGGAAACGGCTGGAGCCGATCCGGACGCGCGGCGGCGTTTCCGGACGCAGGGCATATCCTGCGATAAAGCGCGGTTGCTCGTCCGCTGCGCCATTCGCCCAGCTGGAAACCACGAAAAAGACCGACCCGTGATCGACGTTTGACGGTGAGCTTTCCTGCGGTTCGCTGACGGCAAAACAGACGCGCCCGTCATCGGTTTCCCGAGTCAGGACAACCCAGTCGCCATAGGCGCCCTGGTTCTGGGCTTCCTGTGCGAAGCCGGCGCTGCTTATGGTGCCAATGAGGGCGAGCACACAAACCGTTTTGCGCATGTTGACAGTCTCTTCTGGCCAGATTTCCTGCATATCATCCCTGCAATACGGCGCTTTATGGGCAGTTAATGGCGATTTCGCTTTCCGGAACACGGGCTTATCTGTTAGTCCGGTCTGACGGATCGGGGAAGTGGCGTGCCGGACTCTCAAAATCATGATGACATGACGCCGTCGCGCGAACAGCTCGATGCCTGGGTTGAGGCTTGCGCGCGCGGAGACCGTGCCGCGTTCCGGTCCATGTTCGAGTATTATGCGCCGCGCGTGAAAGGCTATCTCAAGAGGCTGGCCGCCGATGATGCCGCCGCCGAAGAACTGGCCCAGGAGGTCATGCTGACCGTCTGGCGGAAAGCCAAGCAGTTTGATGCCCGCCAGGCATCGGCATCGACCTGGATATTCCGGATTGCCCGCAACCGCCGGATCGACATGGCCCGCCGGGCGAAAAGACCCGAGCTCGATGCCGCCGAACCACTGCTGCAGCCTGTGGAATCCGAAGCGCCGGACGCGGCGGCACACGCACGTGACCGGGAAAGCAGAGTCCGCGCTGCGCTGAAAAACCTGCCAGAGGATCAGGTACACCTGCTGAGGCTCGCCTTTTTCGATGGTCTTTCCCATTCCGAGATTGCCGAGCGTGAAGGGGTTCCCCTCGGCACCGTCAAGTCACGGATTCGTCTCGCATTCGGAAAGCTTCGCGGTGAACTGGATCCCGATGACATTTAGTTCGTTGGCAACCCTTGACCTGTAGGGAAAGTGCGACATATCGAATTTTCCAAGACCAAGTATAGACGCAGACTATGACTGTTGTTTCGATTGATGAAGAGTTGCTGATTGCCCGCGCTGCCGGACGGCTGAGCGCGCCCATGACCCTGCTCGTTGATTCCCATGCGGCCATGAATGACGGCATAGCAGCAGCGCTGCATGACGCAGAGCTGGCCTCTGTTGCGCTGTTCGAGGATGAGGCCGGCGAAACCATGTCGGACGATGCCGTCGATATTGCCATGGCGATGATCGACGCTCTGGAAAATGGTTCGGGTGAAGCGGCAGGATTGAAATCCGTGTCTCGTCCGGCCGCGGCCAGTGCCGCCGGTCTGGCGCTGGACGAGCTGATGGATTTGCCGGCGCCGGTTCGTGACATGGCGCTCGAAGCCGGCGCCCAGTGGCGCTTCGCCGCGCCCGGTGTGCGTCGTATCGAGCTGGTCAGTGAAGGCAATGCCAAGGCAGAGCTTTTGCGTATTGAGCCCGGACACGGATCGCCAAGCCACACGCATGACGGCCAGGAATTCACACTTGTCCTGACGGGCGCTTTTGCCGACGGCATCGGCCGGTATGGCAAGGGAGATCTCTGTGCGGCCGGACCGGAAACAACACACCGTCCGATTGCCGAGCCCGGTGAGATCTGCATTGCGCTTGCCGTAACAGACGGTTCCCTGAAATTCACCGGTGCCCTGGGGGCTGTCCAGCGCATGCTGGGGGGTTAGTGCCCGCGGGCATTCCAGTCTTCAATTGCTGCCAGATCGGGGCCGCCCGGCATCAGGGGTCTTTCGGGATAGCCGCCCATGGCCAGCGTCCGGTCATAGAGCGTGATCGCAGCAGCGACGGAAACATTCACACAGAACCGGGTGGGAATGCGCACGATGTGATCGCACATCGCCTGCATGTCATCTGACAGGGAGCCGCGTTCGCGGCCCAGAACATAGGCTGCCGCTCTGGGGTGCCGGAAGCTCGGCAGGTCCACAGCGTCATCCGTCAGCTCGATTCCCACCAGCGCACAGCCCGCCGGCAGGCGCATGTCGGCAATTGTGTCCCAGCCATAATAGGGAACATTCTTCAACGAGCGCGAAGTGTCGGCGTCAAAGACCTTCCGGGCTTTGTGATGGGCGTTGACGGTGAAAGCGAAACTGGCGCCGAACGCATGTGCGGTCCGCAAGATCGCCCCCAGATTCATGGCCTTGGAAATTTCCTCGGCGCCGATCCCGAAATAGCCCTTCAGAGGGCGGACCGGTTTCATGACTGTTCCTGCACACCGGACGTGATCCGCCCGTCGGCATGCAGAACCGCGCACTTCATACCCTGGGAATTATACGGAAAGGCCACGCGGCCATCGCGGCCTACTGCAATAATCCCCCCGTCTCCGCCCAGCCGCTTCACGTCCTTCAGTGCCCAGCGGCAAGCCTCTTCCGGGCTCTCATGCAGATAGCGCACACGGGCTGCCGCGGTTCCGGCGGCGAGAGAGCGAATGAAAAACTCACCTTGCCCTGTGCACGATAGAGCCACTTCCTGATCAGCCCAGGTCCCCGCGCCGATCAGCGGGCAGTCACCCACCCGGCCTGGTGTTTTTTTCAGTGTGCCACCGGTCGAGGTCGCCGCGGCCAGCCGCCCGTCGCGATCCAGTGCCACACAACCGACCGTGCCGGTCGCATAGGGCCGGTTATCGGGCACCGCCGCCGGCGTGTAATAGCTGTCCGGGTCCTCGACCCTTTCCAGCCCGGCCTTCTCGGCCAGCTTGTTGGCGCCCCATCCGGCGAGCATGACATGTGGTGTGGTTTCCATCACCTTGCGGGCGGCATGGATGGGGGAGACAAACCCCTCCATCGCTGCAACGGCACCGGCATTGCGGGTCTCGCCATCCATGATGGCGGCATCCAGCTCATACCGGTTATCTGTGTTCGGAGAAGAACCCTTGCCGGCAACATAAAGCCCGCTGATTTCCAGTTCGTAGACAATCGCCTCGACGACATCGAGAGCGGCCATGCCATCGCCCAGCATGTCCCGGGACCGCTCGGCCAGGGCGCGCATATGATCGACTTCCTTCTGATATGAGCGCTCGGCCAGCACACCGGCGCCTCCATGAAGAACAAGGGCAAAGCGTTGAGACGTCATGGCGCGAATCCCCTGCGTTTGGATCTCTTCAAACCTCTAGCACCGCACGCGATGTCAGCAAAACCGTTGAACGCCGTTCACTTCGGCGGGTTCCCGCGCTATGTCGGCTTCAGGACAAGTCTGGACTTATGGGGAGCTCCATGAAGATCACGAATGATACTGCCGCCATTGTTACCGGCGGCGCCTCCGGTCTCGGTGAAGGCACAGCCCGCCGTCTCGCCGCAGAAGGGGCAAGGGTCGCCCTCTTCGACCTGAATGCAGAACGCGGCGAGGCCGTGGCTGCCGAACTGGGCGGAGTTTTCTGCCAGGTGAATGTGGCGGATGCCGCTAGCGTTGAAGCCGGCTTTGCCAAGGCCCGCGAAGCTCACGGCCAGGAACGTGTTCTGGTCAATTGCGCCGGCATTGGCTGGGCCGAGAAGACGGCTCGCCGGTCATCGTCCGGCGATATTGTCCGCCACCAACTCGACAAGTTCGCCCTGGTCGTGAACATCAATCTGATCGGTTCCTTCAACTGTGCCGCCATCGCAGCCGAAGGCATGCTGTCAAATGAGCCGGATGCCGGTGGCGAGCGGGGCATCATCGTGCATACGGCCTCGGTGGCCGCGCAGGATGGTCAGATCGGACAGGTCGCCTATTCCGCCTCCAAGGGCGGGATTTACGGCATGACCTTGCCGATGGCGCGTGATCTGGCGCGTGAAGGTGTCCGCGTAAACACTATCCTGCCGGGATTCTTCGAGACGCCGATCTATCAGCAGATGCCGCCGGAAGTGAAAACCAATCTGGCATCCCACCTGCAATTCCCGCAGCGCTTCGGAACGCCGGCCGAGTATGCGGACCTCGTCGCCTTCATGGTGACCAATGGTTACATCAATGCTGAGTGCGTCCGGCTCGATGCCGGTGCGCGCATGCCTCCGAAGTAATGGGGATCAGGCGGACGCGAGAGTGCTGGCCGGGCGGGTGCGTCTGGCCAGCCTTATCCCGCTGAACTGCCAGCGTGAATGGGCCGGGAAGAAATTCCGGTAGGTTGCCCGGATATGATTGCGCCCGGTCGCGCATGACCCGCCACGCAAGACCTGCTGACCAGACATGAATTTACCATTGTACTCGCCGACCGCACCGTCTGGCGGATGATAGCCCGGATAGGGCTCATACCCGCTCGACGACCACTCCCAGACATCACCGAACACACTTTGCGCACCGTCGCCCGGCGTCAGGGCGCCGGGGTGATAGCGATCGCCACAACCCAGCAGGACACCTTCCGCCGGATGGCGGCGGGCCAGCAGTTCCAGCTCGGTCTCGGTTGGCAGGCGGGCATTCTGCCATTCCGCGAAGGCTGCGGCTTCATAGGCGGAGACATGACACACGGGCAGGCCCGGTTGAAGCGGTGCCAGACCATGCAGCGTGTATTCCTGCCAGCCGGCGTCCGTCTTCCGCCAATAGAGCGGATGGGAAATCTTGTTTTCACGAACCCAGGCCCATCCATCCGACAACCACAGCCGCGAATCCCGGTATCCGCCATCTTCGATGAAGGTGAGGAATTCCGCATTCGAAACGGGGCGGGCGGCGATCTCGAAATCCTCCTGCCAGCGCTTGTGGCGCGGCAGCTCGTTGTCGAACACGAAATCGGCCTGGCTGGCCCCGATTTCCACCAACCCGCCAGACATGGCAATATATCCGGATTCACCGGCGCCAGGCGCTTCCCCGAGCGGGCCTTTAAACGGGGCGTAGGGCTCTGGTGCGAGCGACAGGACGTGCTTGATGTCAGTGAGCAGCAATTCCTGATGTTGTTGCTCGTGCTGTCGGCCGAGTTCGAGCAGGGGAGCAATCTGCAACCATTCCTCGTCCGAAGCCGAGTTGATCAGGTGTTCGATCGCGGCCTCGACATGGCTCCGATAGTCCAGAATCCGGTTCAGAAGCGGGCGGGATAGCAATCCACGATCCGGCCGGTGCCATTTGTCACCAACCTGTTCGTAATAGGAATTGAACAGATATCCGAAGCCCGGATCAAACGCCTGATATCCGGTCAGACGGGGCTTCGCGAGGAAGGTTTCAAAGAACCAGGTAACATGGGCAAGATGCCATTTTGTCGGACTGACATCCGGCATGGTCTGGATCTGCATATCTTCGGCTGCCAGCCCATCGATCAGCCGCATCGTGCCGGCTCTCACATTGCGGAAACGATCAAGACAGGTCTCGCGGTCATCGAAAATCGGCCGGTAGGCCAGCGCCGGATGTGACATGAAAACAGTCTCCAAGTCCAAGCCGGAACCCTATCAGACCGGCGGCCGGATAACACCCTGTGGTCGCTTGACGGATCAATATGAAAAGTCTGTAATGTTTGTGCCGTCTGGGGAGGGGGCACGATGAAACTATTATTGGGATTGGCAGCCGCCAGCCTTGTGACCACCGGAGTTGCGGTTTGCCCGCAGCATGTAAGGGAGCGCGCTCAGGAAGCGGCAACCCCTTCGCCGGAGGTGCGGGCGGAGGTTGCGCGGCAATTTGACCTGTTCGTCAACGTCATGCGTGGCGATGGTGAGCGTGTCGATTTGCCTTCGTCGCCATCGGAATCACGCTGAGTCTAACTTTCTTACCGGCCGGTAATCGGCCTGAAAGATGCCAGCAAAGATTGAAAAACTAGGGTTCAACCCCTTACGCGGGGGTTGGCATGCACCGTTCTTTGGTGATCATCGATAATGTTATGGACAATGCGGAGCAGTTCCGCGAGGCCGCGCTGTCGCTTGAATACCCGCCAAGGCCCGACAACGTCCTTTATCCTGGCCGTAATTCCCGCCATCAGATCAATCTTGAAGGCTTTCAGCAGCAGATCGTGCATGTCCTCGGTGAACGCCTCGTTGCGGCTGGCGGTGACAGCTTCGCCCGCTTCCGTATCAGCCTTGAAGGTGATGAAGGCCGGGGCGGTGTTCATGTCGACGCCTGCCACTGGACCTGCGTCTATTATCTGACGCCGGATGAATATTGCCAGGGCGGTACGGATTTCTATCGCCACAAGCGCTCCGGGCTGGAGCATGCGCCCCATACGCCCGACCAGCTGGCTCGGCCAGGCGCGCTTTCCTATTCCGACTATGTCAACAATCAGGCCTTCCCGGACACCTGCAATCCCGAGGCGTGGGAACATGTCATGCATGTGCCGATGCGCTTCAATCGGATGATCCTGTTCCGGCCCTGGTATTTCCATAATGCTGGCCGCGGTTTCGGAACCGATCTGCGGACGGGCCGGCTGATCTATCTCATGTTCTTCTTCAGTGCAGATCAGCTGGCGGCGGAACGGCGCGGTTTGGGCCACGCCGTTCCGGCCTGATATCAATCCACAAACGGATCCGAGAACCGCGGATCAGTGAGGAAATCATTGTCCGTTAGCGTATGAAGGAAGGCCTCCAGTGCGGCGGATTCCTCAGCCGTCAGGTTCAGCCGCTGTGGCTGATTACGTCCGTTGCGCAGCCGCGGATCCAGATTGGGGCTGGCAATCACTCCGGAATTATAGTGCTCGATCACCTCCGCCAGCGTCGTGAAGCGTCCATCATGCATGAAATGGGTCCGCACCGCGACGTTACGAAGCGAAGGCGACTTGAACTCTCCCAGCCCATTGCCCGGATCGGCGTCAGGGTCATTGGCCGCGTCGAGCCCGATATTGTGGACGTCATCGCTGACATGGGCGAGCGTGTTATGGCAGGCCCCGCAGCCGACATTTGTAATGGCCGATCCCGGAACCGGCATGAATAGCTGCAGGCCCAGATATTCCTCATCCGTGAAATGCGCCTGGAACGCCGCAGAGCCCAGGGGGCCGTCATTCAGGGCCTGATCGAAGGTGGAATTGAACGAGGTCAGCGAGCGGACGAACTGGGCCATGGCCCGTGCCATGCGATCGGCGGTTACCTCTGCATCGCCAAATGCATCGGTGAAGAGGTCGGCATAGAAACCCTCTGCCGCGACCCGGGCCACAGCTTCATCCAGGGTCAGCCCCATTTCGACGTCACTCTGGATCGGGATCAGGGTCTGGTCTTCCAGCGTGTCAGCGCGTTCATCCCAGAAAAAGTGCCCGTTCTCATAATATCTTCCGTTCGACAATCCCGGCGAATGCCGTTCTGTCTCCTGCCCGTCAAACCCGATCGAAAGCGCCAGCGGATCGGAAAATCCCGTCGCTTGCGTGTGGCAGGTCGCACAGCTGGTTGTGTTATTGGCCGACAGGCGGCGATCGTAGAAAAGCACGCGGCCCAGCGCGGCGCCGGGATTGGTTATGTTGTTGTCGATCGGGGTGTTGTCGGCGGCCGCCACAGGCCCGTTGAGATAGTGCAGCGGGTAGTTCCGGTCGGCATCGGCATACAAGAACGGCACTTGCGGCAGCACCGGCTCTGACATCAGCGTCCGTACCGCCAGCGAAGTCGAACCGCGCAATGCTCCGCCTTCTTCGAACAGGACGGCAACGCGATTGTTGGCCGGATCGTAAGCAACCGGAACTTCATCCTGTATGAAAACCGCGAAACTCGCTGTGGCATTGGCGCCAATGGAAAAATCAACGCTCGCCGCGGGCGCTTCAAGGCAGCTTCCGGTACCCGGATCGGTCTGGCAGATAGACGGCGTCACCGTAATGCCGTCATGACTCAGAACGGGCCGCGCCGTCAGATTGGCGGCACTGCCAACACTGCTGATGGCCACGACAAAGGCGCCATTTTGCTGGCGGTCGATGGTTTCCACCACGCCGGGGAGCGAGTTGAGCCCGACCGCCGAACCGGAATCGGAGACGGCAACGATATCTGCGCCAGGGGTATTCGAGGCGCTCATCCAGAAAGAGTTCACGCCCGGCGTCTGCGGGGCTGCAGAGCGATTGTCGCAAATGAACACGAGTGGCAAATCTCCGCCCGCATACTCAGCCGAGGGTGTGAAGGCAAAAACGAAGCTTTGCGCAGCGCCGGGGGCAATATTTGCGGGCGTGTCCGGGGTTCCTGTCGCGACATTCGCCGCATCGGTTGTCTGGTAGGAGAAACTTCCTGCCGGTGCGCCAGAACTCATTTCAACACGGCAATTGACCGCTTCACTGCTTCCGGCATTGATGATCGTGGCAAAGGCCGTGGCGGTCTCACCGGTCTGAACGGCCCGGCTGGACGGCAAAACGGCAGCCACGATCGTGTCGCCGGCATCTTGGGCCATGGCAGAAACGGAACTGAGCATTGTGGCCGCCAGCAGGGCCGGAACAAAGGTTTTCATACGCGCCTGTCCTCGCTTTTGTTATCTCAAAAGCGTCGTCCCCAAATGACTAACGGGCGAGTATTGACAATCCGTCGCCAGAAACCTCAGTCGGCGCGCCGGCCTTTCGAGCCCCGCGCGGCTTTGGTCGGCTGATCCGGGAAACCTTCCAGCCCGCCGAGCTCCTCGGCATCGCGTTTGATGGTCACGGAACTCAGCGCATAGGCCGCGATCAGCCGGGCTACACTGAAAGGTGCGTCGATATGGGTTCGTTCATAGCCATGGCTGGCGTCCAGACCGAAGGTGATTAATGCCGTGCGGACATCTGCGCCCCCTTCGACCGCCGAAGCATTGTCGGACCGGTAGTGCTCGAAATGGTCTCGCTGATGCCGGATGTCATGCTCTTCGCAGAGCCCGATGAGCTTTCGCGTCAGGTGAAAGTCAAAGGGGCCGGTCATATCCCCCATGGCAATCGTGACACCGGTTTCTTTCGAGCCCTGACCAGGGGCGACGGCGCCGTTGTCCACCGCCACCATGGAGGCAATGTCGTGGGTCAGGAGGGAGGATGCGCCGACGCCGACTTCCTCGGAGATCGAGAACAGGAAAATCGTATCAACCGGCGGCTCGGCATCCGCCTCCTTGAGGGCCTTGATCGCTGCCAGAAGCGCTGCCGCGCCAGCCTTGTCGTCAAGGTGGCGTGAAACGATGAAGCCGTTATCAAAGAACTCAGGCTGAGGATCGATCGCCACGATGTCGCCAATTCCCAGCTGCGCGCGTTCCGCATCTTCCCGGCTGTATATGGGCATGTCCACCCGAAGTTCGACCTGCTTCCAGCTAACGGGTTGGGTATCTATATCGTCGGCATAGACATGACCCGAGGCTTTCAGCGGAAGGATTGTCCCGCGGAAGCTGCCAGCATCGGAGAAGATTGTTGCCCGGGCGCCCTCTGCGAACCGGGACGACCAGTGACCGATCGGGGCCAACGCCAGACGGCCGTTTTCCTTCACCTCCCGAACGATGGCCCCAAGCGTGTCGATGTGGGCAATAATCCCTCTCGCGGGCTGTGAGGCCCGCCCGGCGATGCGCGCGCGGATCGCGCCCCGCCGGGTCAGCTCGGTTTCAATGCCAAGACGGTCGAGTTCCTCGGTGACCCAGCGCGCAGCAATGTCGGTATAGCCGGACGGGCTGGGGATTGAGAGCAGATGGGCGAGCGTCTCCTTGAGATACTCGGCGTCAATGTCGGGCAGCTTGGTCATCGGACGTTTTCTGTTTGGCGGTCTGTGGAAAGAGCAAGTCTATGAATCGCTCTGCGGTCGGTTGCGGTTCGTGATTGGCCAGTCCGGGGCGTTCATTCGCTTCAATGAAAATGAAGGAGTCACTGGCCGGGTCGCTGACAATATAATCCAGACCAACGACCGGTATATCCAGCCATTCGGCAGCCTTGACGGAGGCATCCGCTATGACCGGGCTGAGGTCCTCTGTGACATCATGAAGTGTGCCACCTGTATGCAGATTGGCGGTTTTCCGGACATCAATGGTGACGTCCTGAGGAAGGATGTCGTCGAGCGAGTAGCCGGCTTGCGCAACGCAGCGTTCGGTTTCGGTGTCGATCGGAATGCGGGATTCGCCATCAGTGGCGGCAATGCGCCGGCGTGAGAGACCCTCGATCAGCTTCCGGACGGGCGCTTTTCCGTCCCCGACAATGGACGGCCGTTTGCGAAGGGCTGCCGCAACCACTTCCCCGCCGATCACGATGACGCGCAGGTCATCGCCTGGTGCATAGGTCTCGACCAGAACATCGGGACACTGGTCCTTTGCGGCCCTGACGGCAGCCTCGAGCGCCTCTTCATCACTGATGCCCACAGTAACGCCTCGCCCCTGTTCACCACGGACCGGTTTGACAACCACCTGTCCGGCCTTGGACATCAGCGAAAGAACGGCGTCCCAGTCATTGGCATTCACTGCCTTTGCAACCGGCAATCCGGCCTGCTCCATCAGGCGCCGGCTGACGGACTTGTCGTCGCAACGGCTCATGGCCACGGCGCTTGTAAGTTCCGACAGGCTTTCGCGGCAGACAATTGACCGGCCGCCATGTGTCAGCCGGAAGAACCCGCCTTCCGCATCCAGAACTTCGGCCGCTATCCCGCGGCGCCGCGCCTCTTTTGTAATGATCCGCGCATACGGGTTGAGCGCCTCTTCCAGGGGCGGGCCGGTAAACAATTCTTCGTTGAAGGGGTTCTTTCGTTTGACGGCGAAAAAAGGCACGCGCTCGAAACCGAGGCGCTCATAGAGGCCGATGGCCGCCTTGTTGTCGTGCAGGACGGAGAGGTCCATGAAGCTGCAACCCCTTGCCTGGAAATAGGCCGCCAGGTGCCGGGTCAGCGCCTCTCCGATCTTCGCCAGGCGTGCCTTGGGGTCGGCTGCAAGGCACCACAGCGAACTGCCGCGTTCGGGGTCGTCAAAGGCCCGGCCATGATCAACGCCGGTCACCGTTCCGATGATTTCGCCACTGTCATTATCCTCGGCCACAAATACAGTGACGATCCGCGAATCCCGTTTGTGCCAGAGGAAGTCCGGATCGACCCGGACCATATTGTTGGCAGCATAGATCCGGTTGATCGCCTCGGCATCGCTGGCAGAAGACAGGCGCCGTATGGTGAAGCCAGCCGGCCGGTCTCTCGCAGGCTTGTAGTGGCCGAGATCCAGCCGGTAGGTGTGCGACGGATCCAGAAACAGCTCTGTTGGTGCAATGGCCAGCAGGACGTGAGGATCCCGAACGTAAAAAGCGATGTCGCGCCGGTTCTCGCCCTCATCTTTCAGCTCGGAGGCGATCGCCTCATTGTCCGGAAAGGTCTGGCAGAAGACCAGACGGCCCCAACCGCAATCCACGGTAACCCCCTCATCCTGCGCAGCGTCATGGCCGGGCGGATGGAGTCCTGACCGCCGCCGCAATCGCTCCAGCCGATGCCGGGATGCGCTGCGTTTGCGGTGCTGGGCTGGCTTTTCGCCCGAGGTCATGCGGCCATCCTGTCATGTTGTTCCAGCCACAGGGCCAAAACGCCGATCTGCCAGAGTTTAGATCCGCGCAGGGGTGTAATATGGCCTTCGGGATCGTCCAGCAGAGTATCGACATAGCCGGGCTGCACCAGTCCGCGCCCGGTAAAACCTTGCGAATTGACCGCATCCCGCACCATGTCCAGATATGGCCCGCGAAGATATTTGAGCGCCGGCATGGGGAAATATCCCTTTGGCCGGTCGATGACGGCGTGCGGTATGTGATCGCGCGCAATGGTCTTGAGGATGCCCTTGCCGCCCTCGGCCATTTTCAGGTCCGCCGGACAGCGCGCGGCAACTTCCACCAGTTCGTGATCGAGGAAAGGAACGCGGGCTTCGAGCCCATGAGCCATCGTCATGTTGTCGACGCGCTTCACCGGGTCGTCGACCAGCATGATGTGAGAGTCGATCCGCAGGGCCTTGTCGACCGGAGCCGCCGCGCCTTTCAGGTTGAAATGATCGCGCACGAAATCTGTCGAGGGGTCATCGGCGAGTATCCCGGCGGGGATCAGCTTTGCCATCTCGACCTGGTCCCGGTCAAAGAACGCCTTCCGGTAGGTTTCCAGGGGGTCATTGGCGCCTTCCATTGGCGGATACCAGTGATAACCAGCAAAGATTTCGTCAGCCCCCTGACCGGACTGCACGACTTTCACATGTTTGGACACTTCCTCGGAGAGAAGAAAGAAGCCCACACAATCATGAGAAGTCATCGGCTCGGACATGGCAGCAATAGCCCGCTCAAGGGCGGGCAGGGCGCGACCGGTTTCAACCGGAATCTTGTGGTGGATCGTCCCGAAGTGTTCGGCGACGATGTCGGAGTACTCGAATTCATCGCCCTTTTCTTCTCCGACGGTTTCAAATCCGATCGAGAAGGTGTTGAGGTCCTTTGCCCCGGCTTCCGCAAGCAGGCCGACAATCAGCGATGAATCCAGCCCGCCGGACAGCAGCACACCGACCGGCACGTCCGCAACAAGGCGCCGCCGGACGGCGGCCTTCAATTCGGCTTCAACCCGATGCCGCCAGTCTTCGGCGCTGAGCGAGGCCTCTTCCGGACGGGGATCATAATCCGGAAACCAGTATTGCTCCTGTTTCTGGCGTCCATCCGGTGCGATTTCGAGAAGGGTTGCCGGCGGCAGCTTACGGATACCCGTGAACAGTGTGTGTGGCGCAGGGACGACGGCGTGGAAACTGAAATAATGATGGAGGGCGACCGGGCTGATCGTTCGGTCAATGCCACCGGAGGCCAGAAGCGCCGGCAGCGAGGAGGCAAAACGCAATCCGCCTTCCGTATCTGCGAGATAGAGTGGCTTGATCCCCATGCGGTCGCGGGCCAGCACGGTTTTCCCGCTATCGCGTTCGGTTATGGCAAAGGCGAACATGCCATTGAAACGCTCGACGCACCGTGGCCCCCAGGCGTGATAAGCCTTCAGGATCACCTCCGTGTCCGATGTCGAGAAGAACCGGTATCCTTTTCCTTCCAGTTCCGACCGCAATTCACGGTGATTATAGATGCAGCCATTGAAGGCGAGCGTCAGGCCAAGCTCGGCGTCCTCCATGGGTTGGCGGCCAGCCTCCGACAGATCGATGATTTTCAGCCGGCGATGCGCCAGCCCCGCCGCGCCGCGAAGCACAAGCCCACCACCGTCAGGTCCTCGCGGCACCATGACTTCCGCCATCCTGTCCAGCACCAATGGATCGGCCGGTTTTCCATCAAACTTCAAGTCGCCAGCAATGCCGCACATAAATTACTTACCTCTGTACTATAAGTATTATCGCAATATTTAATCCCGCCCCGGCGGGGCGCTCTCGACAGCTCGTAGATATAAACATGTCATATCTAAATCAAGGCCATGCAAAGGGGGTGTTCGATGGGAAGATTAACACTATCAATGTGCGGATACAGGCCTTTCTGTGGTTGATTTTTAGAAAGGAACCATTATGTCCTGCCTGTCCAATTATTGAAAGCAGCAGAAATCGCCCGCGCTATGACGTCGGGCGTAGAAGGAGTTTTAGTGAACCGCTTCAACCGTAAACGCCAACCTATCCTGGGCCGCATCGCCGCGGTCACCGCGCCGAATTTTGATGCCGACGAGTTTTCCCGGGCGACACGCCCGCTTGAGCAGCAGGGCTTTGCTGTTGCCGTGGTGTCCAACACCAGCGGAATGCTGACCGGCCGGACCGAACAGGGGCAGGACGTCAATTTCGTACCGGCCTCGACAGTTGGCGACATGGAGTTTGACGGTTATTGCGCGCTCGTACTCCCGGGCAATTCCCACAATATCGGAGAATCGACGCAAGCTGCCCTCGCCAAGTTTCTCGGCGACGGCAAGCCGGTGATTGCGCTTTCCGGTGACGTGCCGCTTTTGGCTGCCGCCGCGAATTCGCCGGAAGTTGCTGACGCCGGCGTTGCGATTTCCATGAATGGAAAAGTCTTCGCCGCCCGCGGAATCGAGGCCTCTGCAGAGGCTGTCGAGGTCTTTGCCCAGGCTTTGGCCGCCTGAAATCAGGAAATCGGATAACCGGTAGAGACAGGCCGCGCCGATCAGGCGCGGCCTTTTTCATTCCGGACACAAAAGCTCTCACGCCCTTGTGACATACCGGGGGATGAAATCAGTTTTCATCATCACCATATTCCCGTTGCGAGTGAGACGGAGCCTCCCCATGTACCGGATTATCTCGGTTGGACTGGCCGTGGTTCTGCTTGCGGCGATGGCCGCACTATGGGCCAGCGATGGCCGGTCCAGCCTTTACATAGCCTGATCCCGGCAGGGATGGGCACAACTGAAACAGGCCTCTCTTGTGCGTCCCCCCAGCCTGCCTCGGAGGCCTGCAGGCACCGCCGGGCACTCCCCTGTCCCCGCCCGGCGGTGCCGCTTCTGCCCTTTGCTGAAACTTCGCGGTCGATTGCGCTTGATTAACCATTCCTGTTGCAGGAGTAAGGGGTCAACGCCGGTCAGCCTGTCGGCTGCGCAATCGGGCGGGCCGGTTATATTCTTTGCGCGCAAAACGAGCCGCCCAATGACCGCTGTTGTCGCTACTGCTCAGGCCTATACCTCCTCGACATTCAAGAAAGCCGCCAGAAAAGTCTGGCAAAAGAAATTCGGCGGCGAACCGGATGTGGCCGCACAGACTTTCCTTGACCAGGTCCAGGGCGATGCTCTGGCCGAGGATCTCGACGGGATCAGTGCGGCAAGGCTGGCCGAACAGGCCGCCGAGTTCTGGGATTGGGCCAGCGGGCTGGACGATGGTGCCATTCATGTCCGCACGCGTCCGTCGGAATACGGAGCCGCCACATCCATCCGCCGGGATGTAATCGAAATCGTCGGACCTGACAGACCTTTCCTGGTTGATTCGGTGATGGGGGAGGTCGGTGCCCAGGGCCTCGACGTGCTGGCCATGTTCCATCCGATCGTCCCGGCCGAACCCGACGGCGAGGGGGATAAATGGCGGGCCCTGAGCCTGATCCAGGTGCATGTTGAGCCGCTCGACGAGGTCACACGCGAAGTGCTTGCCGAGGCGGTTCGGGCTGCCATGGACGATGTTCGTCTGGCGACCGACGACTTCAAGAGCATGCGGGCCGCGATGAACATGGCGATTGCGCATGTCGAGGATGCCAATACGCCTGCCGGGCCAGAAGAAAAGTCCGAGGCCCTCGAATTCCTGCGCTGGCTGCGCGACGATCATTTCGCGTTTCTCGGCTGCCGTGTCTATCAGTTCGAGGTCGACGAAAAGGGCAAGATGTCCAGCCGGGAGCCAAGTGTTCAACCGGGTTCGGGTATGGGCATATTGCGGGATCCGGATCGCCAGGTTCTGCGCAAGGGCAATGAGCCGGCACTGCTGACCCCGGCGATCGAGACTTTCCTCAACGAGCCATCACCGATCATTGTGGCCAAGGCCAATATCAAGTCGCGCGTCCACCGCCGGGTCTACATGGATTATATTGGCGTCAAGCGTTACCGCGAGGATGGTGCGGTTGTCGGAGAGGCCCGTTTTGTCGGCCTGTTTACAGCCGAGGCCTATGACCGCATGGCGCGGGATGTGCCGCTGATCCGGCGCAAGGTACGCCGGGTTCTCGAGCGCGCCGGCAAGATTCCCGGCACGCACTCGGAAAAGAAACTCCGCAATATTGTCGAGAATTACCCGCGCGACGAGCTGTTTCAGACCGACGAGGATGATCTCCTCAAGATCGGTCTTGGCATCCTGCACTTGCAGGACCGTCCGCGCACTAAATTGCTGGTGCGGCGGGACCGGTTCGACCGATTTGTCTCCTGCCTGCTTTTCGTACCGCGAGACCGCTACAATTCCCGCGTCCGGGAGCAGGCCGGCGAGTTGATCCGGGCCTCGTTCGAAGGGCGGATGTCGGCCTTCTATCCGCATTTCGGTGACGGGCCGCTGGCCCGTGTGCACTACATTATCGGTCTGAATCCCAACGACCACCCGGAACCGGACCTCCTTGATCTTGAACGCCAGATCGTGGCGCTCGCAAGGACATGGGAAGACGAGTTTGTGGCCGAAGGCCGCCGCGGCCTGCCGGATGAGTTGCGTCACCGCCTGACGGCTTATGATCACGCTTTTTCAGCAGGTTACCGCGAACAGTTTGCTCCGGCGCAGGGCATTGCGGACATGATGCGGATAGAGGCGTTGGCAGACGGCACAAAGGTCGGCGCCCGCCTCTACCGGATTGATGGTGAGGATTCCTCGACGCTTCGCCTGAAAATTTACCGGCGGGACGAGCCGACCCATCTGTCGGAAGTCATGCCGGTTCTCGAGAATATGGGTCTGAACGTTATCCAGGAATCAGGCTTCGAGGTGCAGCGTGGCAGCGAGACAGACTCCGAACCCATTGTCTATATACATGATTTCGAGATGCGGTCTGACGCGCTGGCGGATCGCGATGTTTCCGAGTTCTCGGCCGCATTTGAAGACGCGCTTCTGGCCGTTATCGCCAACAAGGCAGAGGATGACGGCTTCAATCGCCTGATCCTCATACTAGGCGTGAGCTGGCGCGAGGCAGCGGTTCTACGCGCTCTTTCGCGCTACCGCCAGCAGACCGGGCTTGATCCTTCACAGGCCATCCAGGAGGAAGCGCTGGCGGAAAATCCCGCTATCGCCCGCCGATTGCTCAACCTGTTCGACACGCGCTTCAATCCTGCGCTTGATCTCGACATTGAGGGCCGCAAGGAGAAGGCGGCCGGCATTGGCAAGGAGATTCGCAGCCATCTGGAGAAGGTTGCGTCTATCGACCATGACCGCGTGCTCCGGCGGCTCTTGCGGCTTCTCGAAGCGACGCTTCGGACCAATTATTTCCAGACGGCGGAAAACGGGCATCCCAAGGCTCACATCTCGTTCAAGATCGCCAGCCGGGAAGTCGAGGAATTGCCGCTTCCAAAGCCCTATCGCGAGATCTTTGTCTGGGCCCCGAATGTCGAAGGCGTCCATATCCGCTTCGGACCGGTGGCGCGGGGCGGCCTGCGCTGGTCGGATCGCCGGGATGATTTCCGGACCGAGGTCCTGGGGCTGGTGAAAGCCCAGCAGGTCAAGAATGCGGTTATCGTCCCGGTCGGGTCAAAGGGCGGTTTTTATCCCAAACAGCTGCCACGTTCCGGATCGCGTGATGAATGGCTGGCAGAGGGCCAGAGCGCATATCGCACCTTTATTCGCGGCCTGCTCGACATCACCGATAACATTTCCGAGGACGTTGTCGAACATCCCGAGAATGTCGTTATCTGGGATGGTGAAGATCCCTATCTTGTCGTTGCAGCTGACAAGGGAACGGCGACATTCTCGGACATCGCCAATGGCGTTGCGACCGATGAGTATGATTTCTGGCTGGGTGATGCTTTCGCTTCCGGTGGCTCGGCCGGCTATGACCACAAAAAGATGGGCATTACCGCGCGCGGTGCCTGGGAATCGGTCAAGCGGCATTTCCGCGAACTCGGAAAGGACATCCAGAACGAGACATTCACGGTGGCTGGCGTCGGTGACATGTCTGGTGATGTGTTCGGCAATGGCATGCTCCTGTCACGCAAGATCAAGCTGGTCGCTGCCTTCGACCATCGCGATATCTTTATTGATCCGGATCCGGCCGATTGCGAGGCCGCTTTCGAGGAACGCAAACGCCTTTTCGAACTGCCACGCTCCAGCTGGCAGGACTATGACAAGAAGCTGATTTCCAAGGGAGGCGGAATTTTCCCGCGCTCGGAAAA
This sequence comes from Hyphobacterium lacteum, assembly GCF_036330345.1. Lineage (NCBI taxonomy): Bacteria > Pseudomonadati > Pseudomonadota > Alphaproteobacteria > Maricaulales > Maricaulaceae > Hyphobacterium > Hyphobacterium lacteum. The sequence continues at coordinate 79,159 of NZ_JAZDRP010000005.1, read as the reverse complement.
ATCCATCAAGCTGTCGAAGGAGATCCGGGCGCTTCTCGGTATAGAGGAAACCCAGCTTTCACCGCCGGAACTGATGTCCGCCATCCTGAGGGCGCCAGTCGAACTTCTGTGGTTTGGCGGGATTGGAACCTATGTGAAGGCCTCCAGCCAGCAACACTGGGAAGTTGGTGACAAGGCGAATGATTCCATCCGTATCAATGCCGCTGAGGTTGGTGCCAAGGTGATTGGCGAAGGGGCCAATCTGGGGTTCACCCAAATGGCGCGTATCGAATTCGACCGGGCCGATGGGCGCGTCAATGCCGACTTTGTCGACAATTCTGCAGGCGTCGATACATCTGACCATGAGGTCAACATCAAGATCCTGCTCAGCCCGCTTCTGCGCTCCGGCGATATGTCCCGCGAGGCACGCGACAAATTGCTGGGCGGCATGACAGATGATGTTGCCGAGCATGTTCTCCGGCACAATTACGATCAGACCCTGGCGCTGACGCTCGCCGAGAATGATGCACCGTCGGATGTCGATGCCCATGAGCGCTTCATGGCGAGGCTCGAAAGAACAGGGCGCCTTGATCGCGCGGTCGAGAATCTGCCGACCGGAGACGGTATGAGGGCCTTGAAAGAACAGGGCATGGCTCTGACCCGCCCCGAGCTGGCCGTTCTGATCTCCTATGCCAAGATCACGACTTTTGACAAACTGGTCGCGTCGAATGTGCCGGACGATCCGCACTTCGAAGCCATGCTGACCGGCTATTTCCCGCACGATCTCGCCGGCTTCGAGGATCAGATGTCCAGCCACCGGCTACGCCGCGAAATCATTTCGACGGTGCTGGCCAACGACATGATCAATCTGGGCGGTCCCACCTTCGTGCACCGCGCCATCGAGTCGACCGGTGCGGACCCGGAACAGGTTGCGCGGGCATTCGAGGCCGGACGAAAGATTTTCCGCTTCTCGGAAATGACAGACCGGATCAACAAGCTCGACAACCGGGCTCCGGCGGGCGTTCAGATTACACTTCACCGTGAGATTATCCGCCTCCTCCGGCGCCAGACCTACTGGCTCGCTCGCCGTGCCCGTGCTCAAGAGGGTGGAAATGTCACGCCGATCCGCGAGCTGATCGAGGCCTACCGCCCGGGTGTCGACAAGCTGCGGGAAACGGCGATCGATATCATCTCGACCTATGAACGGGAACATGTAGAGGCCCGCACCGAAGCCTATGTCGAGGCTGGTGCACCAAAGGATCTGGCGCATGACATCGCTGTGCTCCGGCCGCTGACTTCATCGTCAGATGTTGTCGACCTGGCCTTGCGCGAGGACTGGCCACTGGAATCGGCCGGCTATGTCTATCATGCCGCCGGCGCCCGTTTCTCGACTGACAAATTGCGCGGTCTGGGCTCGGAAGTGTCGTCCGATCTGCACTGGGACCGCCTTGCGGTCCGCCGCCTGATCGAGGACCTCTATGCCAGCCAGCAGGCGATTTCTGCGTCCATGATGCGTTTTGCACGATCGGCTGGGGGCACGCTGCAGACCGGCGTCGAGGCGCCGACGCGCGAATGGGCGGACGACCTACTGGATGCCTGGTGTATCCAGAATGACGTCGAGGCCGGCCGTTTCGACAGTGCGCTCGAGGAACTGGAAACCACCGGGGCCTGGACCTTGTCCAAGCTGGCAATTGCGTCAACCCAGTTGCGGGAGCTGGCTCAGTCGGCAGAGCCCTGATCGGCAAGAAGATGACGTCTGAGAAAGTCCTGGAACGCCTGATGGGCGATCCGGGCCTTTTCCTCATCATAGATCAGGGTTGAGGTCGGATGATGATCCGGCTCGTCGAAGGCGTGTGTTGCATCCGGCACATAGCGCCATCTGACGTCATTTCCCCAGCCGATCTGCCGTTTGAAGACTTCGACGGCATCCTCGTCATTGCAGATCGTATCGCCATGAACCAGTACGCCTTCGACCGGAATATCCGCTGTCCAGGGGAGGCGCCGCGATCGCGCCGGAAAACTGGAATAGGGGTACATGGCAAATATCGCCCTGATACCGTCCAGCCCCTGCGAAGGGATGTGCGTCAGCGAGGCCGGCAATTTTCCGGCACGATCCAGAGCCAGCGCTTCCAGCGCCGTCCAGCTGCCATGGCTCCAACCGGCGATCGCCAGTCGCGTGGCGTCTACACGGGGGTCGTTGCGCATGATTTCCAGCACGGCGTACAGATCCCCGGTGCGCTCATGAGCCCGCAGCCGCGCCCCCGTGCAGACGCTTTCCAGAGCATCCTCATAGGAAATACCGCGTGGGCCAAGGGAATCCGGAACGAATGCCATGACGCCGAGATCAACCGCCAGCCTGGCAAAGACCGGCATGTTGGGGCGCACGCCGCCGCACCCGTGCAACAACATGATTGCCGGAAACGGGCCGTCGCCTTCGGGCGCATAGATCCTGGTATGCTCTCGCATGGCGGTCACCATGTCCTCCAGGGGCTGTTTTGCCACCGGTATCAGGAGGCCACGCTTGTACAGCCGCAGAACAATGAATACGGCCGCGGCGATAGCGGCAAGCAGCGCGAAGAGTGAAAACCAGCCCATTTCCCCTTGATGAGCGAGGAGCGGGCCCGGGTAAAGTCAGTCTTGTGTGGCCTGGAGAATTTCGATCATGCGGAGACGCAGCCGCTCCGCTGCGGCGGCATCATATTGCATGCGAAAATCAATCGCCGGGGCATCCGTGTCATCAAAGGCGTGAGTCAGTCCGTTCCAGACGGAAAAATTGAAATCGGCCCTATTGGCTACGGCTTGCTCTGCCAGTCGGACGCAATCGCCATACGGCGCGACCATGTCGCGCCCTGCCAGAATCATATCGACAGGCGGCAATCCCGAACCCATGCGTCCGGCCGCCCGGGCCGGGAAACCACAATAGGGATAGATCGGCACGACATTTGCCACGCCATCAAGCGATAGCGATTGAGCGACCAGTGCCGGGGGCGCGATCCCGTCGCTGACATAGCTCAATGCATCAAGAAGGCTCCAGCCCCCATGACTCCATCCGAAGAGGACCAGCCGGTCAGGGTCGACACCACCGGTCTGCCACGCAATCTCGATCGCGGCAAAGACGTCGGCAGCGCGTTCCTGGCCCGTCAACCGGGTCGCCGTGCAGACCTGCGTCATCGCTTCCAGCCGGCCAATGCCTCTCGGTTCAAAAGAATCCACGACCAGCACCGCAAAGCCCGCATCCTGAAGGGCCTCGGCATGGTCGAAATGCATGGGGCGGCGGCCGCCACAGCCATGAAAGAAGATCGCGGCCGGAACCGGCGTCTGTGTTCTCTCAGGCAGGAATACAGTGACGCCCGGCGCAATCAGATCGATCTGCTGGTCCAATGTCCGCTGGGGCACGAAAAGCCCTGACAGGCTCTGGGCTGCGGCAGCGGCAAATACCAGGATGCCGCCCAGAAGGACAAAGCCGGTCCGGATCAGCCAGCGGTGCATCGCCTAGTGCCGGAAATGACGCATGCCGGTGAAGACCATGGTCACGCCGGCTTCCTCGGCTGCGGCGATGACATCGGCATCACGCACCGAACCGCCCGGCTGGATGACACTTGTCGCGCCAGCCTCGACGGCCGCCAGAAGGCCGTCAGCGAACGGGAAGAAGGCGTCCGATGCGCAGGCCGAGCCGATCGTGGCGGGTTGATCCCAGCCATTTTCCCTGGCGATATCGACGGCCTTTCGAGCCGCCAGCCTCGCGGCTTCGACGCGGCTGGTCTGCCCCATGCCGATGCCTGTGGTCATGCCATCCTTGGCATAGACAATAGCATTCGATTTCACATGCTTGCAGACCGTCCAGGCGAACAGCATGTCCCGGACGGTTTCATCGTCAGGCTGCTGCTCGGTCACGGTTTTCAGCGCATCAGCGTTGACCTGTCCGCGATCACGCTCCTGCACCAGCATGCCGCCCGCCACCGTCTTGGCGGTCCAGCTCTCCTCGGAAGGATCCGGCATCTCGCCAGTCAGCATGACTCGCAGATTGGCCTTGTTGGCCAGAATTTCCAGCGCCGCCTTGCTGGCGCCCGGCGCGATGATCACTTCGAGAAACAGGTTTGTCAGCGCGTCAGCGGTTTCTGCGTCGATCTCGCGGTTGAAGGCAACGATACCGCCGAAAGCCGAGACCGGATCGGCCATCAGCGCCCGGTCCCAGGCATCCCGGACGGTCTTGCCAAGCGCCACACCACAGGGGTTGGCGTGCTTGACGATGACACAAACCGGTTCATCGATGAATTCTGCGGCCAGTTCGAACGCCGCATCTGCGTCCGCAAGATTGTTATAGGAAAGCGCTTTTCCCTGAACGATCCGGGCCGTTGCAACACCCGGTCGCTTCGAGCCCGCAGCATAGAAGGCGGCATTCTGGTGAGGGTTTTCCCCATAGCGCAGCGTCGAGATGAGCTGGCCGCCAAACGTCCGATAATCCGGAGATGCCTCGCCGATCTGCGCAGCAAACCAACCGGAGACCGCGGCATCATAGGCGCCGGTGCGGGCATAGGCCTTGGCGGCCAGCGCCTTGCGGAGCGTGAGCGGTGTGGCGCCATTATTCTCGTCCATCGCATCCAGAACCGCATCGGCATCATCATTGTCGACACAGACGGCGACAAAGGGGTGGTTCTTTGCGGCAGCGCGCAGCATGGCGGGGCCGCCGATATCGATATTCTCGATACAGGTCTCGAAATCCTCACCCGCATCCACCGTCGCCTCGAACGGGTAAAGATTGACGAAGAGGAGATCAATCTCGGGGATGTTGTGTTCGCTCATGGCGGCCCGGTCGGCTTCATGGCTCCTGCGGCCAAGAAGGCCACCATGCACGACGGGGTGCAATGTCTTCAGCCGGCCATCCATCATTTCGGGAAAGCCAGTGACCTCGCTGACATCGCGCGCAGCGATGCCGGCCTTCTGCAGGGCGCGCAGGGTGCCGCCCGTCGACAGGATTTCCACGCCGAGCGCAACGAGACGGCGCGCCCGTTCCTCCAGTCCGTCCTTATCGGACAAGGAAATCAGGGCGCGGCGGATGGTGACAAGATCGGGAGAGCTCATTTCGGGGCGATTCCTTGGTCGTGATGGCGCGTCGATTATCACGCCAGGAGGCCGGCGCAAAGACGTGAACGCTTACGTTCCGCCGACCCGGCCCAGCCTCTGAAAGGCCCAGCGCACCCGGTTCGGCGGGCGCTCACCGGCACCGAAGGGTTCGGCTTCGCTCTGGACAACGATCTGGGAGGTTCGTTTGGGCGTGCCGCCGGACGCAAGATAGACGCTCCGTTCGATACGGACTGGCCCGCCATCGGTGCGGAATCGCCAGCCATCGCCATTTCCCAGAACCAGTAGAGCGCTCATGCCATCGCGAGCCAGGGAGGCTTTGACATCCGGATGAAGATGGAAGCGGATGGCAAACCGGAAGCGCTGGTCGACTTCGTCGGGGGGGCCGTCTTCGACCGGTCTGTAAAGGCCGTCCTCTCCCCTCAGATCTCCGCCGTCCGCAGCGAGAAAAATGCGCCGCCGATGCAAAAGCCCGAAGGTCTCGCGATATCCGTCATGACTCGCTTCAAGCCAGGTGCCGATATCTTCCTCGTTCCGGCGTGCGGTTACCTGCACAGGCTGGTCCTCGAAGCGCGGCCCCATCAATTGACGCCGCCATCCCCGCGGAATCAGCCGTGCTGAGGATGTTTCCTCAATGGTCAGCGTTGAATGGGCCGCAGTCGCCCTCACCGCCTCACGCCAGCTTTCGGGTTGCTCATCGGTCCAGCCGCAATTGACAACGATCCGGTGACCGCCAGCAGACAATTCGAATGCCTGGGTGCTGGCATGAGCTGACGCCGAAGCCACACCCTGAGCGGGTTTCCCCACATCCATTACCAGGATAGCGCCCCCGGCCTCGATGCGCTGATAGCCGCTATTCGGGGCAAATCCGAATGATCGCGATCCGGTATCGCGGGCAGCCAATGCGTGGTCAATCGTCCGGCGATCACCTTCGCCGCCGCCATGGAAGGAGCAAAGGCCACCATCGCCCATGCGGAAGAAGCGTACGATCGGGGCGATACGATCAATGGCTCTGCTGATTTTTTCCGGCGTATCGCGGTTCGCATGAGCTTCGGCAGTATCGATCAGCGTCAAAAGGGTCAGAACCTCAACAGCAGTGGAGGGTGCCCGGCTGATATGACCACCATCGGTCTGAATCTGGCGTGGTAATTCGGTATCCAGTAGCCGCTGTCCGGACTGGCGCAGCCCGTCCATATCCAGCACGGCCCCGGATAACATAAGCGCCACACCGCCCCGCAGCCTGTCGAGTCCGGGCCGGGCATGGCGAATTGAACGGCGTAAATGCCGGGCCTGTCGGTGGAGGGCCTGTATCCGCTCGGGATTGTCCCTGAAAACGGCAGGAGCCAATGACCAGTTGATCAGGCGCCGCGCGCTGATTTCCGGCGCCCAGGCAAAGCTGTTCCAACGGGCATAATGTTTGATCCAGCAATCAACGAGGTGACCTGCTTGCGCCGGCGCATCGGCATCCTGGCAGGCCAGCAGATCGCGCAGCCAGTCAAAGCTGTGAAGAGCGAGGGCAAAGCGCCGTGAAGGCATGGGCTGGGAAAACGGGTCATCATCGTCCAGCACATGTCCGGAAAAACCGAACCGGCCGTTGAGAATCGCTGCGCCCCGGGCAGTGCTGGTCCCGCGAATGTCTTTCAGCGAGTGGGAAAAAGCCGTTTTCGGTACGCTGCCAGACAATACCGAACGGGCGGCGCCAAGCGAATTCAGCGTATCGAAGATTTCGCGCCGGAATCGACGGTTTGCCGCTTGCGCATAATCTCCAAGGCGCACCAGGCCTGTCATACGCCTCAGCCTCCGCGGAGCGCCGCGATATTATCCGCATAGGCGCCCGGCCCGCCCTTGAACACAGCCGTGCCGGCCACCAGCGCCTTTGCCCCCGCATCACGGCATTGGCGCGATGTCTCGGGATTGATGCCGCCATCCACCTCGATGATCACATCAAGTCCGCGTTTCTCGATGAGACCGGCGAGCCGGTCGATCTTCCGCAGCTGGCTGGAAATGAAGCTCTGACCGCCAAATCCCGGATTGACACTCATCACCAGAACCAGGTCGAGCTCGTCAAGGACATAATCGATAACGGATTCCGGCGTGGACGGGTTCAGCGCGGCGCCAGCCTTGCAGCCGGCTGCCTTGATCGCCTGTACCGTCCGGTGAAAGTGCGGCCCGGCTTCCGGATGCGCGGTAATGATGTCGGCACCGGCCTTTGCGAAAGCCTCGATGAAGGGATCCACCGGCGTGATCATGAGATGGCAGTCGAAGGTCTTGGCCGAGTGTGGTTTGAGTGCTTTCACGACGCCCGGTCCGATGGTCACATTGGGCACGTAGTGCCCATCCATGACGTCGATATGGATCCAGTCAGCCCCGGCCGTGTCGATGGCGCGGACCTCTTCTCCCAGTTTCGCAAAATCTGCGGACAGGATGGACGGCGCGATGATCACATTCTGGCTCATGCCAATCGCTTAACAGGGCGCCAATGGCCGCGCAAGCAAGCCATCACGATCCGCCCGATTTCTTCAGCCGTGCAATGAAGAATCCGTCAATTCCGCCCCGTTCCGGCCAGAGGGCGGGTGTCAGGCGTACCGATCCGTTTTCCAGGATGGCGGCTTCAAGCCCCGGCATTTCCTCGGGCCTGATGGGGTCGACTACCAGCGATTCCTGCCTTCTGAGGCCGCTCTCCAGCCAGCGTTCGCCTTCTTCCGGCTGCAGTGAGCAGGTGCAAATCACCAGTCGTCCGCCGGGTTTCAGGAGCCGCGTTGCATTGCGGAATAGCGCGTTCTGGATGGGCTGGAGAGATTGCACATCTTCGGCATTCTTTATCCAGGCGGCATCCGGACGGCGGCGCAGCGTGCCGGTAGCGGAACACGGGGCATCCAGAAGGATGGCATCGAAACTTCCGTCTTCGCCCCAGACCTGACCATCATCCGTGACGCAGCTTGCCTTGAGACCGGTTCGCTCGAGATTTTCTTCAACTTTCTTCATGCGCTTGGGCGAGGCGTCCAGTGCCGTCACGTCGGCACCGGTCGAGGCCAGCTGCATGGTCTTTCCGCCTGGCGCAGCACAAAGATCCAGAACGGTTTCTCCCTTGCGTGCACCGAGCAGTCGCGCCGGAATGGCGGCACCGGCATCCTGTGCCCACCAATGGCCCTCTTCGAAACCGGTCAGCGCGGTGATGTCCCCGATCTCGCGCTTGCGGAGCGTGCCGGTTGGAAGAATTTCCATCCCCAGCTTTTCGGCCCAGTCGCCAGCGGTGTCCGGGTCGCGCAGCGTCAGGTCCAGAGGTGGCGGATTGACGGCTGCCGCCGCAATGCCTTCCAGGGTTTCCGCGCCATAGGCTCGCAACCAGCTTTCCCGCAGCCAGGCCGGCAGATTGGCAGCCAGTGGTGTGGCGTCGGCTACAGCTTTGCCCTGTGTCACGACCTTGCGCAGCACAGCATTGATCAGGCCGGAGAACCGGTCCGTATCGCGCCTGGACTTGGCAAGGTCGACCGCACCCGAAACAGCGGCGTGTGGCTTGGTCCCCAGGAATACCAGCTGTGCAACAGCCGTTTCCAGGATCAGTCTGGCGGGCAGGGCCGCATCCGGGAGCGGGCGCTGCATTAACTTGTTCATGACAGCCCCGATCTGTCCCCGGCGGCGCAGCGTCGTCGCGGATACCAGCCGGGCAAAAGCGCGGTCCCGCGGATCCAGACCGGCAAAATCGGGCGCCTGGATAAGCGCCGTATCCAGCGCCGTGCGGCTGGTCAGAACAAAGGTAAGGGCGGTGACGGCAGCGCGCCGTGCAGGAAGTCCACTTGTCATGGCGGGGCACTAGCACGGAGGCGGTTCGCGCGCTATGTCCCGCTTCATGACGCATCAGAATAATCCACCTGACCACGCCGCTCCACGCAAACCGCTCACCCCGGCAGCGAAACGGGCCCTGGCGGAGGCCGAGGAACGCCGAAAGCAGGATGCGGCGTTGAGCGAAGAAAAACCCAGTGAAATCAATGGCCCGAGAGGGCCCGAGCCGACAAGATATGGCGATTGGGAACGCAAGGGAATCATCTCGGATTTCTGATTCATTCCCGCGGAAAGGGAAACGCCTATCGTCTGGCACGAGTTTGGCATTAGCATTTTGTTAATGAACAAGCTGCTCGCCTCCGCCCTCGCCCTTGCCGCCGCGTCTCCCGTCGTGGCGCAGGATTATGAACGTCTGCTCGGTGGCCGGGATGTCCCGCCCGGCGCCCAGATCCGGTTTGCGGAATGCCCGGCCGGCACCCGCCAGGAAGTCCCGGAACCGGGCGCGGATCCGATCTGCGTCGTCGATCGTTCCAGCGGATCTTCGTCCTATTCCGGTTCATACCGAGATGAATATTCGACCGGATATACCGGAGACTATTCCGGCGGGTATTCGGGCCATTACAATGGCGATGATGGTGGCTACACAGCAAACCGTATTGGCGGCTACATCACCACAGGCCGTCAGTATGTCGGAGCCGGTCCGCGCCCCGATACGGCTGATATCGTTTACAACAGCCCGCGCCCGCCCGGCGGTGCCAATGTGCGCCAGCCGACGTCTGGCCGCTCGGAGTTTTCCGTCGGCCGCCGAACGTCCGGGCGTTATTCGGAGCGCGTCGAGCCGGACACCCGGCGCATGCCGGGACATCCTTGCGTGATCCTTGACCCGGTTCCGACCGAGGCCGAGTGGAATGCGCGCGGGGGCCCTTGCCGGCTGGTGGACATTCCGGACAATCGCCGCCCGCCGCATTACGAACCGCCGCATTACGAGCCGCCGCGTTACACGCCGCCGCGCCATGAGCCCCGTTATGAGCGGCCGCGCTATGTGGTCCGCGAAGACAGCTATTATCGCCGTGAAAGCGAATACACCCGCACCCGTTACGCCCGTGAATGGTATGGCCAGGACGGCCGTTACTGGCGCGAAACGTCCGGTGGCGGCTATGGCGGCGGCCATCATGACAGCTGTGGCTGCCACGACCATCACCATGGTGGCTGTGGTCATGGTGAACGCTATGCCACCCATGATGGCGTGATCTTCCCTGGTGTTGGCGGCCGCTCACCGGTCTATTTCAGCGGCGGCGGTGGTGGCCGGGTAATCATTACCGGTGGCGGTGGTGGCCGCAGTTTCTCGGGTGCCGGTGCAGGAGCCGGTTCGAACTCGGCGTCCAATGCCGCGGCCACGGCGTCGTCCAGCGTCAATGTGAACACCAATGTCAACGTCAATACCGGCGTCCGCTTTAATGGCGGCGGCGGTGGTGGCGGCTATGGCGGCCATGGAGGCGGCGGTGGTTATGGTGGCCATGGCGGCGGAGGCGGCTATGGCGGTCACGGTGGCGGCGGCTATGGCGGAGGCGGTTATCGTGGCGGTGGTTACGGTGGCGGCGGCTATGGCGGCGGCGGTGGTGCCGGTTATGGCGGCGGGGGCTATGGTGGCGGAGGTTATGGCGGCTATTAGACCGCTTCCATCTCCGCAATAATGTCCCGCGCGGCTTCTGCCGGATCTTCAGCCGCATTCACCGGTCGGCCGACCACGAGATGGGTCGAACCCGCTTTCAGCGCATCACCGGGTGTGGCAACCCGCTTCTGATCCCCGGCATCGGCCCCGGCCGGACGGATGCCCGGCGTCACGATCAGAAACCCACCCCCGAAACGTTCCCGGATTTCAGCCGCTTCAAGCGGGCTGGCGACCACGCCATCCATGCCGCAATCCAGCGCCTGTTCCACCCGCCGCATCACCAGGTCCCGGGTGCCAAAGGCATAGCCCATCTCGGTCAGCATGGCGTCGTCATAGGCTGTCAGCACAGTGACGCCGAGCAATTTCAGATCCGGATCATCACCACGCCCGGCGACAGCGGCCCGCATGACGGCGGGCTCGGCATGGACTGTCAGCAGATCGCCGCCGCGCGAGGCAATTGAGCGGGTGGCCTTCTCCACCGTGGCCGGGATGTCATGCAACTTGAAATCGAGGAAGACCTTCTTGCCTGCGGCGCGGAGGCGTTCGTTCAGATCCATGCCACCCACCGGCAGCAGCTGAAGCCCGATCTTGTAGAAGCTCACGGCATCGCCGCAGCGCCGGGTCAGCGCCTCGGCGTCGTCTACACCGGGCAGGTCCAGCGCAACGATCAGCTTGTCCCGGAGGCTCATTCTGCCGACGCCTTTCTGGCTTGAGCCCGCTGCAGGGAACGGCGCGATTGCTGGGCAATCAGCCATTCACCGACAGGATCGGGCAGGATGCGCATCATGGCCGTCATGAATTTGTACCACGCGCCCGGCACGCGGCAGGCGACATTGCGTTCGACAGCATCATAGGCGGAAACGGCAACCTCTTCAGCCGTCAGCATCCAGTAGGACGGCAATTGCGAGATCGACTTCCTGGCCCCGTTCACATCGTGGAATTCCGACCAGGTATAGCCGGGACAAACTGCAGTCGCGTGCACATTCTTGCCGGTCATTTCGGCCTTGATGGCCTGGGCGACCTTGATCAGCAGGCTCTTGGCGCCCGGATAGATGGTGCCGGAAAACCGGGTATGGCCGGTGGCAATCGGCAAAAGCGCCGAAACTGAAGAGACATTGATGATGCGGCCGAAATTGCGCTCTTCCATCCCCGGCAGGACCAGATGGATGAGCTGCAGATAGGCGGTCACCATCAGCTGCAGGAAACGTTCCTGATCGGCCCAACCGGTCTCGGTGAAATAGCCCGGCTGGCCGGCACCGGCATTATTGACCAGGCCATCGACATGACGCCCGGCCTTCTCGATCTCGGCGACGATACGTTCCGGCTCGCCCGGCTTGGCGAGGTCGGCGGCAATGATCAGGCTGTCGACGCCGTTCTGGGCTTTCATTTCCTCGGCCAGCGCCTTCAGCCGGTCCTCGCGGCGGGCGACGAGGGCCAGATCCCAGCCCTTCTTGGCAAAAACCCGGGCCATGGCCTCTCCGATTCCGGATGAGGCGCCGGTGATGAGCACGAGTTTACGGGCCATTGTCTCGCTCCATTGGCGGGAGGGCGTGGATAAACCCTCCGGTTTTCTGATTTCGACTCCTACGACTACTACTACGATGATCGCGCCGCCGTAAGACCGCTTCTCAGGAAGTATAGGGCGATGACCGGAACGGGGGAGAGGCCGGCGTCAAAGCCGGGGATTGGCAAGCCGGTCCCGCCCGCTAGAGTGCCGCAAAAGGAGACCTCATGTCGGCTATCTGGCGAATGATATTGCGTCCATCACTGGCCTATATCGCGGCGGCCATCGTCGCAGGCCTGTCGATTGCGCTGGTTTTCTACGGGCTGTCTCTGGCGGAAGGCGGTGACGAGCTGACGCTGGAAGGGGTGATCTCCTTCCTCGCCGTGTCGATCCTGGTCGGGGCCTATGTTGCGGCCTTTGCGGCGATCCCGGCCTTTGTCCTGATCATGCTGTTCCGGCTGGTGAGACTGCCGCGCGGATGGCTGGACGCCATCGCCGGCGCAGTGATTGGCGCCGGCATGATCCATTTGATGGCCTATGGCGCTTCAGGCGCGGCTGAAGCCCCGAACCTGATCAATCTTCTGTTTGCCGTGGCCGGTGCAGCAGGCGGCTTCACCTACTGGCTTCTGGCCGGGCGGCCAAAGCCGCCCTATAGCCGTCAGGCGGTATAGCCGGCATTCACGACAAAGGTTTTCGGAATGATTTCCGGCTTGGTATGGCGCGGCTCGATGACCCGCAGCACCCGCGCAAAGGCTGCCTTGGGCAGCCAGCCCAGTGAAGGCCGGGCTTCCAGACCGCCCTCATAACCGAATTTGTCACGCAGCCAGGCATTGGTCAGCACGGCATTGGCGCGCATCAGTGCCAGCGGTGTCATGAACTCGATCGAGAGCGAGACATTGAGGTCATTGCCATTCTCGATCCGGTGCGGACCGTTTTGCGGCCAGTGCAACATTTCACCCGGATTGAGATCAAACACCTGTGCGCCCTCGTCCAGCGCTGCCTCATAGGGAATTTCCTCTTCGGTTTTCTCAGCCACAACAGCTTCCAGGTCCTTCGCATGCACGAAAGGTTCTTCACGCGGATAGACCCAGACACGCTTGTGTCCGCGCACATGGAACAGCATCACGCGCGGCACATCGAGATGGTAGAAAACCTTGGCGCCGGGCGAGGAAATCAGAAGGCCAAGATCCTTGCAGAAGGGCATGAAGCCCGGCATGGCGCGCTTCAACTCGCCGAAAATCTGTTCGTTCATTTCATCCAGATAAGCGTCTTTTTTGTTCGACGCGCGCAGATTCAGCCACAGCTTGCCGGCTTTCACAGCCTCCACCAGCTCGGCGCCGGTAATGTCGCCCAGCGTGCCATTGCGCCAGCTCCCGGCGGTATCGCCCATGGAATAGACGCCGATCGCCTCGCGCGGATAGCGGTCCAGCAGGCTGGCCAGCCCTTCATCGGTGAACATCGGATCTTCCGCCAGCGAATGCTTGTGGCACGAGGCGGTGTGGCCAAAAGCCTTGCGCGTGTCCGCATCGAAGGCGTCGGGTGCAAAGACCGTTTGAGCATCATTACGCATGGGCAAGTCTCCCGCGGGACGGCATCGGCACCGTCCGGTAAAGGTGAAGGAAGAAAAGGAAGGCGGCGCTGCCGAAGACGAATTCGGCATACTCCTCGAACAATTCATGCTGTAGCAATACCGCAGCGCTCAGCGTCAGGAGCAGGGCAAACCGGCCCGTCCGCAGCCAGCTGGCAGCGGAACGGAGCAGATAGAAGACAATGAAATCACCCGTCCGCGCCGACCGGTTGATCAGGCCGGCAGCGAACAGCGCTGTCAGCAATGTCGCCCAGCCGATCACGGCATAAACCACGTCATAAAGGCGCGGATCGACCAGATTATGGAGGTTGGTCTCGTTCTGGAGATTGACCTCAGCCAGCGAGTCCGGCGTCGACCAGTGGAAAATCCACTGACCCCAGCTCAGCTCCTCCCCGGCGATGAAGAAACAGGCCAGCGCGATCAGGGCATAGACCGGACGGGCCAGGCCCGTACTGCGCCAGGCCAGCACGACGGACAGGCCGGTGATGCCGGCCAGCGCCAGCACGATGCCGTATTCGGAAACCCCGAAATCGACGGTCTCGGAGGCAAATAGCCATCCGAGAACCTCACCATTCTGATTGTGATAGATGCTCAACAGGGCGCCCGCACCGATGGCCGCGCCCAGCCCCAGGAAGGGCAGGGCGGACAAGGGCTGGCGCAGCCCGTGTGATTGCCGCCAGAACATTCCGAAAAGCGCGAGACCGGCGATCAGGGCGGCGGCCAGGAAGGAAACAAGCGGGCCGATATGCAAGGCAGTGTCGGTCATGTGAGATCAGGCTCCCGGCAGAAGGGCGCGGCCTGCCCCGGCAAGACCGGCCAGGCGGCCGGTCAGTGTGGGTTCGGCGAGAACGATCTGTTCCCAGCGCCGTGCCGCCTTGTTGAAGATGGTATGACCGGTCAGGTGCGGCTGGGCGCGATAGCCGCCATCCGCTGTTACAAGGCCGGAATAGGTTGCGATTTCCGTATTCGCGAATTCCTGTTTGTAGGGCGCATCATCGGCGCCGAGATCATAGCGGCGGATGGTCTCTGCGCTCATCGCCTTCAGAAGGCGGCGGACCAGAAGGTGTCCCGGCGAGTAGGCCGCATAATCCACGTCATAGGCTGCGATCCAGGGATGGAAAATACCGTTCCAGAAGGGGCCGAGCTCGGCCGCGACCGGCTTGCCGCCAGCGCGAAGCGTGACCAGCTGCCCGCCCCAGCTGTCTCCATGGGTCCGCCGGACATCGTCCAGCAGGCCGGCAATCCAGCCAGTCCCCAGAATATTGTGGCGGCCGGTAGCCGCGAACTGGGCAGTTTTCCAGCCCATCAGGGCCGTGTAGGCGCGGTCATCGGCATCGTCGATGACCAGTTCAACCTCGCCCTGCTCTTTTTCCAGCTTGCGGTCGAGGCGGCGGAATTGCTTGGCCCGCGATGGTTTGTGCGCCCGGATCAGGCTGGCCGTATCGCCGGCGCTGATATCGGCCGCGAGCCCGCGGCCGTCTCCGGGAACGCCATAGCCCGGCTTCAGCAGGGCGAAATAACGGAAGCTATCAAGGTCAGCTGCCTTCAGCAGATCGGACATGGCCGCATCAAAGCCCGGCTCGGCGACCCAGCCATGATAATCGGACAGGGCACCACCAATCGGACGGATGCAGCCGCTCGCCGTCTTGTGAACGCCCATATAGGCCTCACGCCCCTGATCATCCCGGGCCACCAGGATACGCACATCGCTCCGGTGACGGGCGACATGAAGGGCAAAATCAGGATGCAGAAGGGGCGATTGGAAACCGGCCGATTCGAGAAGGGTCAGCCAGCGCGCGCGATGCCGCGCAGGCAGCTCGCCAACCTTGATCGTTTCAACCTGGCACATGACGCGCCCCTCCGGAAAACAGGAGCAATGCGTCGCAAGAAATACGCCAGCCTGCGTATATCGCTAGCGCACCAGTCGCGCAGACAGGGAATTGGATTCCGGAACGATATTGCGCAGCTCTTCCGGATAGCCGGCATGGCGCCGGTTGCCCGGATTGATGTCGCCTTCAGGGAAATTGATGAAGACCGTTCCGTCGCCTTCCCAGCTTGCGCCTTCTACGATCCAGACCGTCCAGTCATGCTGGACCTGGCTCATATTATTGTAGGAATTGCTGGCCGCATTGACCCAGATCAGCTTGGCCAGCGGCATGTAGACCACGCCCTCGATATCGATCAGGCTTTCATCGAAGATATTGTCGTCACTGTCATTGAGGCCGAGGATGGCCATGCCTTCATGCGGGCCGGTCGTCGGCGCTGACAGGATGACGGTGGCATCCGTCCAGTCGAAAATCACGTCCTCGGCAAAGACCAGGGTCACGTCGTCGCCGGTGACCCGGGCGCCACTGATGTTGAAATCACCGAACAGATAATAGGTGCCCGGTTGTAGTTGGGCGTTGGTTTCGATGGTAAGGCCACGGCAATAGGTGCCGGGCTCCATCCGGCCGTTGAACCCGCCCTGTCCGTGACGGACGCGGACCGCATCATGATGGGCGTCAGATCCCGGATCATCGCAATCCGCGGCTTCGGCCAGCGCATCGTTGACGATATCATGCCCGAACGGGTCCTGGATCACATAGGCATTCAGGAAGGTTCCCGATGGAATATTGTCGGTTAGCGGACCGTCGCAATGGTCATGATCCACCCCGGCATGGTGTCCGCCGCCCACGGTCTGAACCATGCGGGCATTCAGCACATTGGTGCACGAGTGAAGGTCCACGACATCATCAAGGTCATCGGAATTGCCATAGAACAGGCAGTTGGGCGCCTCGATGCGGACATCGTCATGCATTTCGATCGTGTGTTTCTCGTGTTCGTCCATCGACATCCAGCAAGCATCGCCCCAGGTGCGCGCCGTGGTGGCTGCCGATGTCACCTCGATGTTGAAGCTTGGAATGCCGGCGAGGCCGAGAAACAGGGTGGGCCGCTGCGACGCCGCTGTGGCCGTCAGGACCGGATTGGCGCCGCTTTCATCCCAGGCCCAGCTGACCGTGGGCTCGTAATCCAGCCGGAAGCGCGTAGCTTCGAAAAAGTCTAGCGCTTCCCCCATGCGCTCATCCTGGCTGCCATCATAGGAGACGCCGGCCAGCACCGCCCCGTCGAGCACTTCCTGCAATTCCTGCTCGGTGTTGTGACGTGCCGCGAACTCGATAGCGCCACCGCCCATTGTGACGATCAGAGGGAAAGCCAACGACGCAACCATCGCGACATTGCCCTTTGTGTGGCGGATCAGCCTCTGGATGATATTCATATTCCCGGTCCCGTGGGTTAGCTCAATCGGGAAAATTACAGGATCGCCATTATGCAAGCGTTAATGCCGAGGCAGAAAACCGGCCAGTCTTAACAAGGAATTAAGTCCGGACCGGCTGGCAGGGAAGGCGAATACGCTTGCCGGCCGGTCAGCCGCATGGCTAGACTCGGAAATCGCCGGAGGGACGGAATGCGGGCATTTCTTAAGTGGGCCGGGCTGGCAGGTGCGGTACTGGTCCTTGCCGGGGCCGGGTTTTTCTTCTTTATCCTGCCGCCACGCGTCGACGATGCGATGAATGTTGTCACGCCGCACGCCCCCTATGTCATCTCGCCGGAAGGCCGGGCCCTGCATGACAGTTTACGCGTAGCGGATCTGCATTCCGACCTTCTGCTCTGGTCGCGTGATCCTGTCCGCCGCTATGGCCGCGGGCATACCGATCTGCCGCGCCTGCGCGAAGGTGGTGTCGTGCTGCAGGTCTTCACCTCGGTCACCAAGACGCCATCCAACATGAATTACGAGACCAATGAGGCCACCAGCGATGACATCACCCTGCTGGCGATTGCCCAGCGCTGGCCGGTCGATACCTGGGGTTCGCTCTATAATCGTGCCCGCTTCCATGCCCGCCGCCTGCACCGGGCGGAAGAGCGCTCGGGTGGCGATTTCGTCGTGGTGGAAAGCCGGGCGGACCTTGAGGCCGCGCTGGAGGCGCATGAAACCAATCCGGATCTCGTGGCCGGTATACTCGGTACCGAGGGCGCGCATCCGCTGGAAGGCGATCTTGCCAATATTCCGGGGCTTTATGAGGAGGGCTATCGCGTCATCGGCCTGCAGCACTTCTTTGACAATGAGCTCGGTGGCTCGCTGCACGGCGTGTCCAATGCCGGGCTGACGGATTTCGGCCGCGCCGCCGTGCAGGACATGCTCGACCGGGGCTTCATCATCGACGTCGCGCATTCCTCAGAAGCCGTGGTGCGCGAAGTGCTCGATATGACAGATGCTCCGCTCATTATCTCCCATACCGGTGTGCGCTCGCTGTGCGAGACGCCGCGCAATATTTCCGACGACCTCCTCAACCGGATTGCCGCTCGCGGCGGGTTGATCGGCATCGGCTTCTGGGCCGATGTCACCTGTGATGACAGCCCGCAAGGCATTGCCTGGGCGATACAGCATGCGGTGAATCTGTTCGGCGTGGAGGCTGTGGCGCTGGGCTCGGACTATGACGGCACGATCACCGCGACGCTCGATGCCTCGGAGCTGGCCGCGCTCACCGATGCGCTGCTTGCCACCGGCATGGATGCCGACGAGGTCCGCGCCGTGATGGGCGAAAACCAGATCCGCTTCTTTTTGGAGAATCTGCCGGAGGAGTAAGGGCGTTAGACGGGCGCGCCGGACGCGTGCCGCGTCGCCCGAGCAGGGTAATGACAGAACGTTCTGATCGTCTGATCATGCACCAAACGCGCCCACCCGGCGGGCAGGCGCGTCCCGGTGCATCGCTACTGCCGTGCGTCCATGATAGCGGTGTGAGCAATCAGCCAACGCTCATCGACCCGCGTCAGGACGAGATGGATGTGCGTTCGACGCAATTCCCGTTCCTCAATCACTGACGGACCGCGATTGCCATCAGTGTACAGGTGGATAACGGCCGCGTCATTGCCCAGCAAACGAATGGAAATGGCCTGCATGTTGTCAGCCTCCATCCGGGAAACCCCGGGCGCAAAGTTCGGAAAGAGACGCGTTTCCAGAAAGCGCCCCAGCGAATTGGAGTCTGTGAACATTCTCGCATAGGCGTTGATCCATTCAGTGTCGTCCACATGGAGCGCCATGAGGGCTGGCGTGTCCTCATGGCCCCAGGCGGTCCGGAACGCGTCCAGAAAGCTGTGCAGCTCGGCCCGGCTTTGGGAATTTTCGGCAAGGCCAATTTCACGATAGGCTGGAATCTCGCGGCGTTCCTGGGCGCCCGCCTCGCTTGTCGTGCAGGCCAGGATCAGGATGAACAGGATAGATGACAGGGTCGGTCGCATTTTGATGTCCTTTCGTTTTGAATGCGATTTGCGCCGTTGCCGGCGTCAC
Source organism: Hyphobacterium lacteum (assembly GCF_036330345.1). NCBI lineage: Bacteria > Pseudomonadati > Pseudomonadota > Alphaproteobacteria > Maricaulales > Maricaulaceae > Hyphobacterium > Hyphobacterium lacteum. The sequence goes on along the minus strand of NZ_JAZDRP010000005.1, from coordinate 60,225 downwards.
AACCCTCCTAGACAGTGACAGGGAAAGGAGGACAGAGCGAAGTCGTGTAATGTCCCGATCTGACGTGAACAGTCCGGTGGCTACCCTCCACCGCCAAACTGTCTGGCATCATGATGTCGGACTGCTGACGGCGGTGTGGCTGTTTATGACGGCGGTCTATGTCATTGGCGGAGCCTACGACACCGATGATTTCGGCCTCTGGCACCGCCTTGTATTCTGGCTGTTGGTGGCAGGCTTGCTGGTCTTCCAGCCAGCCTTTCTGGAAAGACTGTTTTCCCGTTTTACGCCGGTCAGCAGAATTGGCGGCTGGATCTCGGCTTTTTGTGCTGTCCTCGTCGCCATTCCTTTGGCAAGCCTCGAAATTCACTTGCTGAAGAGCACGCCGCTACTGCCGCGCGATCCCGATCCGTGGATAGAATTCATCCCCTTTATCGCCGCCCCGGTCGTGACCGTGTCAGGCTTTGTGCTTTTCCTGCGGTTTGCCTGGGAACAGCGTTTCCTCGAACCTCGTGGTCAGCGGCAGGATACAGCCGGTGTTGCCCGGGATCCGGACGCTCTCATCGGAGCGGAAACATTATATGTGCGCGCCCAGGACCATTATCTGGAAATCCGTAGGGAGACGGGCCGGCGGTTTGTACGGGGCCGGCTTGCGGATATCGCTGATAATGGCACCGCATTCGGCCTGAGCCCGCATCGGTCCTGGTGGGTGGCGGACCGGGCGGTCGAGGGCTATTTCAGGGCCGGAAGAGACATTCGATTGGTGTTGGTCGACGGCACACAACTGCCTGTCGGCCGCGCGAAGGTGGAGGAAGTCCGTCATCGCGGCTGGATGAAGAACCGCATTGAGCCTCACCGGCAGGCCTGATTGATCAGGGCCTCTGCCGCCTCTCCGATGGCGGCCAGCGCCTCCGGTGCCATGGCGTGGGGCGCGCTGGCATATTCCTGCGGCAAGCCCGTCAGGGCCCGCTGGAAAAGATGGTTGAGCCCGCCCAGATACGTCACTTCGGTCGGTTGATCGCCGCGCGCCGCGATCAGGCGGTCTGCATGCGCGACGCCCCGCACCTGCAGATCCATCCCGGCGAAGAAGGCATGGACCGGCCCTTCATAGGCGGCCATGGCAGACGCCGTGTCGAGATCCAGCGCGGCGCGGGCATAGGGCTGGGCCCAGATTGTGGCCTGCTGGCCGGCCACCGCTTCCGGCAAGCCCAGCTCGACCAGCGCGGCATTCATCGCCGCCATGTGATCCTCAATTGTCTCATCGCGCATGATGGCGAAGATCGCATCCTGGAGCGCCCGGTTCTGGTCAGCCTGGGCCTGTGTGCCACCCGATACCAGGATGATCGCCTCGGACTGGTCGTAAAGCGTCTCCGCCATCGTCATATGCATGCCGGCAAGGCTGATGATGAAGGCGGGATCAGCGCTGTCTGCTGCCAGGAAAGCAATCATGCCCCCCTCGGAGTGGCCCAGAATACCGGCGCATCTGTTATCAATCCCGTCTGCTTCACGCAGGGCAGACAGCGCCGCCCCCGCATCCACGGCCAGATCGGCGGGGGAGTCTGGCGCCACGGCATCGGAACCGCCAATACCTCTGTCATCCATGCGCAGGGTCGCAATGCCGCGCTCCGCCAGGCTGTCGGCCAGAACCGCGAAGCCCGGCTGACCGGCCACATTGGCATCGCGGTCCTGCGAGCCTGATCCATTGAGCAGCAGGATGGCAGGGAAAGGCCCATCGCCTTCTGGCAAAAGTAGCGTGCCGGCCAGCCGGACATCGCCCGACATCACAATGAAGTCCGCCGCAACATCACCGCCATCCTCGAACGCATTGCCGCGATAGAGGCTGAGCGGCAGCGTGGCCCCGCCCTGCCTGAAAGTGCCCGACAATTCATCATTCCCGGTCCGGTTCAGATCGAGCGCCGCACCGACGCTGGGAATAGTGCCGGCAAATCCTTCGGCATCGCGCTGCGTGATCTCCAGCGGCAACCGCGCGCCCGACTGGTCGACGCTGATCAGCACGGCTGTCTCGCCGCGCACTTCCAGCACCAGGCGCAGCGGCGCCCCGGCACTCAGAACGCCGGACCAATCGCCTTCATAATCATCGCTCTGGGCCAGCGCGGGCGCGGTCAGGAGAGCAAGCAGACAGGCGATCAGGCGCATGACGAACCTCTTTAGCTGAATTGCTAATTAGCCTTGACGCTAAATAATATATCTGTCAACCGTCGGGCATGAGCGATATTTTCAAGGCGCTGGGCCATCCGGTCCGCCGCCAGGTGCTGAAGAAATTGCGGGACGGACCGATGTCGGCCGGGGATCTGGCCGGCGCCTTCCCCGTGTCCAAGCCCACCATGTCCGGCCATTTCGCAGCGTTGAAGGAGGCGGGGCTGATCCTCGCCGAGCGCCACGGCACCACCATCCGCTACCGGCTCAATGCCGGCGCCGCGGAAGAAGCTATCGCCCTGCTCATGGATTTGATTGGAAAGGACAGCGCATGATCCGCCTCGGCCTGCTTATCTCTCTCATTGCCTTCATTATCGCCGCTGCCTTCTCCGCCTATGGCTGGATCCATACCGAGCCGGGCGCCCAGATACCGGTGCATTTCAGCCTGTCGGGCGAGGCCAACCGCTATGGTTCGAAGGCCGAGGCCTTTCTCTTCCTGCCGGCCCTGTTGATCGGGATTTCCTTCCTGATGAGCCTCGCCCCGTCGATTGACCCGCGCGGTGGGAATATCCGCCGCTCCCGGCCCATGTACATTGTCGGCTGGATCATCGGTGTTGTGGCCCTGGCTGGCGGCCAGGGGCTGATCACCTGGACGGCGGTGGGCGGCGGCATCGAGGGCGAAGCCATGGCCCGCTCGGTCGGCGTCTTCATTGCCATCATCATGCTGCTTCTCGGCCTGGTCGTCGCCAAGGCGCGGCCGAACTTCTTTGCCGGCATCCGCACGCCCTGGACGCTGTCGTCTGACCTTGCCTGGGACAAGACCCACCGCATGGCCAGCCGGATCTATCTGTTGATTGGCGCTGCAGGACTGGCGTCCGCTCTCCTCCTGCCGCCGGAAATGGTGACGATCGGCCTCCTGGTGGCCCTGTTGGCCAGCACGCTCGGCCTGGTCATCTATTCCTGGTTCGTCTGGAAGAATGACCCGGCCCGCGAAACCCTCTCCCCAGACGAGGCTGATTGATCTCTTGCGCCGCTTCGCACTTGCGATAATTTCCGCCCGAATTCTGTTTCGGGAGGCGCATCATGGCGCGCGAAGTCAACCGGGTTGTTCTCGCCTATTCCGGCGGTCTGGACACCTCCATTGCGGTGAAATGGCTGCAGGAGGCCTATGACGCCGAAGTGGTCACCTTTACCGCCGATCTCGGCCAGGGCGAGGAGATCGAGCCGGCGCGCGAAAAGGCGCTGGCCGCCGGGGTCAAGCCGGAACATATCTTCATCGAGGATCTGCGCGAGGAATTTGCCAGCGACTACATCTATCCGATGGTCCGGGCAAATGCGGTCTATGAAGGCCTCTACCTGCTCGGCACCTCGATTGCCCGCCCGCTGATTGCCAAGCGCCTCGTCGAGATCGCGCACGAGACCGGCGCCGACGCCGTTGCCCACGGCGCCACAGGCAAAGGCAATGACCAGGTCCGCTTCGAGCTCGCCTTTGCCGCGCTGGACCCGTCGCTGAAAGTCATCGCCCCCTGGCGGGAATGGGACCTCACTTCCCGCACCAGGCTGATCGCCTATGCCGAAAGCCGTGGCCTGTCCGTGCCCAAGGACAAGCGCGGCGAGGCGCCCTTCTCGGTTGATGCCAATCTCTGGCACACCTCTTCGGAGGGCAAGAATCTGGAAGACCCGTCGGCAGAGGCCTTCGAGGACACTTTCCAGCGCACGCTCGCCCCGCAACTGGCACCAGACGAGGCCGAATATATCGTCATCTCCTTCGACAAGGGCGATGCCGTGGCCATCAATGGCGAGGAGATGTCGCCGGCGGCGATCATCGAGAAACTCAACGAGATCGGTCACGGCCACGGCATTGGCCGCCTCGACCTGGTCGAGAACCGTTTTGTCGGAATGAAATCGCGCGGCATATATGAAACGCCCGGCGGCACGATCCTGATGTCAGCCCACCGGGGCATCGAGCAGATCACGCTCGACCGAGGCGCCATGCACCTCAAGGACGAGCTGATGCCGAAATACGCCAAGATGCTGTATGAAGGCTTCTGGTTCTCGCCCGAACGCGAAATGCTGCAGGCGGCGATCGATCTTTCCCAGAAATACGTCACCGGCGACGTCCGCCTGCGCCTGTTCAAGGGCTCGGTGAATGTGGTCGGCCGTCACTCCCCGGCGTCACTTTACAGCCTCGAACACGTCACATTTGAAGAAGATGATGTGTACGACCAGAAGGACGCACAGGGCTTCATCCGCCTGAATGCGCTGCGCCTGCAGCTCATGGCCGCGCGGAAGAAGCGATTGGGGGAGAATGACTGAGGCCGCAGAGGTTCCGCAAAAGCCGTTGATCCGCAAGGGATCGATCACAAGGCTTGTTGTTTCCTTTCTGCTCCTGTCGCCGGTCCTGGCGACGTCGGTTTTCCGGTTGCTGGATATTTACGGGTGGTGGTCGCTGAGCCCTGATCAATCCAATTGGGCGGTGCTGTGTGCAGTTCTTTTTCCGCCTGTCTGGTGCCTGCTGATCATTGTCTATTTCGCCCAACCGGAGGGTTTCTCATCTCTCCAGCAGAAAGTCCTTGTAGCCGGAGCATTCCTCTTCCTGTGGTTTCTGATGATCATCTGGCTGCCGGGAATGCTGCTGATGACACAGGCCGCATACGACTTCATGCGAACATACGGTCAGGAAGCCTGGGTACCGGGTGCCGGAATCGGTCTCTACATTATCGGATGGGTGTTGGCCGTAATGGCCGGCTATTACGTCCTGCGCAGCCTGCCACCGCCGCTTGGTCATCGGGTCAGGCTCTACTAGCCTCACCAAATTGTCAGCTGCGCTGCGCGCGCAATTATCGTCCAATACGCCATCGCGAAAAACCGAGTGTCTGCATGATCCGTTCAATCGTCGCCCTGTGCCTGTTGTCTTCCGCTGCTTTCGCGCAGGATGCGCCCGAACCGCTGGCTCCGTACGACACGTCCTACTCGCTGCGCCATGAGGCCGAGCGCGCCGCCGAAGCCGGTGATTTCGAAGCCGCGCGCCGGGCCATGCAGGCCGCGCTCGGCCTGCAACCGGGCAGCCCCGCCGTCCTGTTCGGCATGGCTCAGCTGGGCATTGCCAGCGGTAATGACGAGCTGGTGCTGACCGCGCTCGAAGATGTGGCCGCGGCGGGCATCCATGCCGACCTCTCCCGCCTCGGCGAGACCGCGGAACGGCTGCGGGCGGATTATCCTGATCGCTATGGCGCGATCGAAACGGCCATCGCCGCCAATGGCACACCTGTTGGCCGGGCCGAGCGCGCCTTGCGGGTCGATGTTCCCGGCAGCCTGATCGAGGGCGTGGCCGTCGAGATCGAGACCGACCGTTTCTTCCTGTCCGACGTGGTGGGCCGGCGCGTCCTGGTGGTCGAGCCCTTCGACCGGGCCTCCGCCCATGTCTTCGCTGATGCCGAAGACGGGCTCTATTCGCCCTTCGGCATTGTGTCCGATGATGTGAACCGGGTGATCTGGGTGGCCTCCGGCGTTTTGCCGCAAACCCCGCTCGAAGAGGGCGAAGAGGCCGGCACGGCGCTGCTGGCTCTCGATCTGGTGACCGGCGATCTCTATCGCCGCTACGAAGCCGACGGTGCCGAACGCTTTGCCGATCTCGTCACCCGCGACGGCATGGTCTGGCTGGTCGATAGCGGCGCCAACCGCATCTACACCCTGTCGTCTCTGTCGGGATCGCTGCGTGTTCTTTCCGAGGATCCGCGCTTTGCCAGCCTGCAGGGCGCCGCGCTGGCCGATGGCGCGCTCTATGTCGCCGATTATGCGCTGGGCCTGTGGCGGGTCGATCTGGCCGATGGCACGGCGCAACTGGTGCAGCCGGCCAATGAAAGCCTTCTGGGCATTGATGGTCTGGCTGCCACACGCGATGGCCGGCTGATTGCGGTCCGCAATGGCGTCAATCCGAATGCGGTGATGGCGATCGACCTCGGTTCAGACGGTCTGGCCGTTGCCGCAACGGAAATCCTGGTGCGCGGTCATGCCGATTTCGGCGAACCCACCCTGCTGGATGTTCAGGACGATCGCATCTTCTTCATCGCCAATGCGCCCTGGGCGCTATGGCCGGAAGACGGGTCCGGCCCGACGCAAACCGTGCCCCCCCTCGTCGTGTTGGAATATGATCTGGACTGATCTGGCAGCCTTCATCGCCGAGTGCTGACAGAGTATCTTTCAGAAATCATTCAGAAATTATCTGGAATGATCTGATCATCCAGTGCCGGGCGACGGCGTCCCGGCGGAAGGGAGGTCAGTCATGAAGACAGATATCGGCTTTATCCAGCAGCTTTCCGGCGCGCGCCTGACAACGGCGGAAATCTATTATCACATGCCTGATCATCCCGGCCTGCTTCAGAGCTTCCTCTGGCAGACTCTGGACAGGGCACCGGATTATCCGCGCCTGATCAAATTCCTGGATTTCTGGAAACGCGAGATCGAGGCGGTCATCCATTCCGTCCGCGTTGCCCATGCAGGGCTGATCACCCCGTCGGACTGGCGCGGCGTCGATCTCGATCTGCGCCTGCAATAGACGCCGCTAGTTCGCGTCCTCGATACCGCATTGCTCGCGCATGCCGGGTTCGGCGTCGGTCATTTTCTCGCGAATACCGGCAATGCCCTCCAGGTCCAGCGAGTGCTCCGCCGCGACACTCAGCAGGGCTTCCATGCTTTCCGGCGGATCCTGCATCATGGTCAGCATGAAGCGGACCTCATTGTCTTCCAGCGTGTCAGTGATCACTTCCGCCGCACAGCTGCATTGCTCGGGCGCATTGCCTTCGGCAACGCAACGCTCGGTCATGATCTCTTCGGCCGTCTGGGCGGATGCCGTGGCGGAAAGCGCGATAACGGCTATGCCGCCGGCAAGAATACGCAACATGGATTTCCCCTTGTGGATCTCTATCGGCCGGACACTGGCACGATTGCCATGAACTCCAAATGACCATTACTGGAAAAACCGCAGAGACAGGCGCATACTCTTTTTCGCGAGGACATTGATGACGAGGAGACGCATTATGCGGATCGCTGCCCTGTTATTGTCGGCCGGCCTGTTGCTGGCGGCCTGTGCCACGCCCACCCCCTATCAACCCTCCGGGGCGGACGGGACGCGCTACGGCTTTAGCGAACAACAGATCGAGCGCGACCGCTTCCGCATCAGTTTCGCGGGCAATTCGCTGACCGACCGCCAGACGGTCGAGACCTATCTGCTCTATCGCGCTGCGGAGCTGACCCGCTCGCAGGGTTATGACCATTTCACCGTGGTCCAGCGGGCCACGGATGAAAACACCACCGTCTTCAACACCGACCCGTTCTATTCCCGCTTCTATGTCGATTATCGCTACTACCATCCGCGCTGGGGCTGGCATGGCTGGCGCGACCCGTTCTGGGATGACACCCGCTATCGCGAGATCACCCGCTATGAAGCGACCGCCGAGATCGTGATGGGTCGCAACCCGTCCGGCGATGAGGCCAATGATTTCAATGCCGGCGAGGTGTTGCACAATCTCGGACCGGACATCGTCCGGCCGGAGACGGGCTAAACCTCAATCCCGCACATCGCCGCGATTACCTCCGGCGGCACCAGCAGCATGCCCATGCCCAGCGCGGCGATGATCAGACCCGCGGCCAGCCGGAATTGCGCCTTGTGGCCGGAGCGTTCCAGCCAGCCAATGCCCAGCGCCGTGGCGGTGACGGATGGCAATGTGCCGATGCCAAAGCCCAGCATGACCAGCGCGCCCTGAAGCGGGCTGCCGGAAATCATCGCATAGAGCAGGGCGGCATAGACCATGGCACAGGGCAAAGCGCCCCAGGCCAAGCCGGCGATCAGGGGCGAAGCCGGGCCCATCGCCTGCACCGGACGCAGGGCGATCCTCGTTATCGGCGCCAGCAAGCGGTCGAGCGCGGCAATGCCGGGGAGAAAGCCCGTCAGCGACAGGCCGATCCAGACCAGCATGATCGCCGCACCCCAGCGGAAGACGGCCTGGGCGGCGGAAAAATCCATCTGTGCATAGAGTTGTGTTCCGGCGAGCCCGACCGCCGCGCCGGCCAGCACATAGGCGATCATCTTGCCGGTCTGGGCGGTCATCAGGACACCCATCCGCGTGGCGGTCTTCTCATCCGGCGATAGTCCCAGCATCAGGCCCGACGCAATACCGCCGCACATGCCGGCACAATGCAGGCTGCTGGCCAGTCCGGCGATCAGGCCACCGAGAAAACTGATTTCCGCAAGGGCTTCCATGGCGTGCACACTGGCGGTAGTTTTTAGTGAGATAAAGCGCGGCTTTACGCCGCTGGGCGGAAGTCAAAAATCGCCCTATTATGCTTGTGGGAATTAGGGGAGATGACCATGGCTGCTGTTCAAATCAATGATATCCGTCCGGGCGCACCCATGCGCTGGCTGAAGGCGGGCGCTGGCGATATGGCGCGCGCGCCCATGGTCTCCATCGGATACGGGCTGATCTTCGTGGCCATCGGCGCGGCGCTGTCGCTGGGTTTGTGGTTTGTCGGCGCGGCGGCCTGGATTCCGGTGGCGCTGTCCAGCTTTGCCCTGATCGCCCCGCTGTTTGCCGTCGGCATCTACCAGATCTCCAAGCATATCGATGAAGGCAAGGCGGTAACCTTCAGCGATGTCTGGCTGGTGTCCGGCGAGAAGATCAGCCAGGTGGCCTTCCTCGGCCTCTTGCTGATCATTCTTCTGCTGGGCTGGGCGCGGATCGCGCAATTCCTCTACGCCTATTTTGCCTCGCAGGATTATACCACCCTGTCCGAGTTCACCTCATGGCTTCTGGGCAATCCGGCAGGCCTCGCCATGGCGGTAATCGGTACGGTCATAGGCGGCATGCTGGCACTGGCCGCCTTTGCCATCTCGGCGATTTCCTTCCCCATGCTGATCGACAAGCAGATCGATGCCGCCACGGCGCTGATCGCTTCGGTGACCGCGGTGCGCCGCAATCTCTTCCCGATGCTCACCTGGGCCTGGCTGATCGCCTTCTGGACGGTGATCGGGACGGCCTTCTTCGGGGTCGGACTGGCGATTGTCTTTCCATGGCTGGGCCATGCCAGCTGGCGCGCCTATCAGGATTTCTGCACTGATTGCGGCCCGTCCTCTGCCGGCTGATCCGGCAGCGGCCTGTCATCATCCTCAATGAGGATACGCTGGGCGGCGCCTTCCATGTCCTCATACTGTCCGGATTTCAGCGACCAGAGGAAGGCGCCGAGGCCCACCAGCCCCATGCCCAGGGCAATCGGTATGAGAAAGATCAACACGTCCATCAGCGAGACAGCCTCAGCGCGTTGAGCGTCACCAGCAGCGAGGACGCCGACATGGCGATCGCCGCGACCAGCGGTGTGACGAAACCGAACACGGCCAGCGGTACGGCGATCATGTTGTAGATCACGGCGAGGCCGAAATTCTCCAGCACGCGGCGCTTGGCCTTGCGGGCAATGATGATGGCTTCGGGAATGGCTGACAGCCGGTCGCGCTGGATCACGAAATCCGCTGCGGCCTGGCTGATATCCGACGCGCTGGCCAGCGACATGGAGACATGCGCCGAAGCCAGGGCCGGGGCATCATTGATACCGTCACCCACCATCAGCACGCGGCGGCCATCTTCTTTTGCTGCGGTCAGAGCGGCAATCTTCTCGGCCGGCTTCAGACCGGCGCGGAAATGATCCATCCCCAGCTGCGCGGCCATGCCGGCCACTGCGCCTTGATGATCACCCGACAGGATCTGCGCGGGCAGGCCCAGCGCCTCCACCTCGCGCACGGCGTCGCCGGCACCCTCGCGGGCGACATCGGTAAAGGCAAACCGCACCGGCACGGCATCACCTTTTTTCAGCCACACCTCGGAGGCGGCATCGCCCGCCGCGTCGATGCCCAGCCAGCCGGCTGATCCCAGCCGCACGGTCTCGCCATCAATGACCGCTTCCAGACCGCCACCGGCCACTTCAGTGACATTCTCTGCCGCCCTGCCCATGCCGGCCGGATCGGCAATCGCCCGTGACAGGGGATGGCGGCTGGTACGCGCCAGCATGGCGGCCAGCTGGACGTCTGCTTCGGAGATTTCGCTGCGATTGACCAGTTGCGGCTTGCCCATGGTCAGCGTGCCGGTCTTGTCGAACGCCGCGGCATCGGCTTCGGCCAGACGCTCCAGCGCATCGCCGGACTTCACCAGAATGCCCGAGCGGTATAGCCGCCCGGAGGCCACCACCTGGACCGCGGGAACGGCCAACGCCAGCGCGCACGGGCAGGTAATGATCAGCACCGCAATGGCATTGATGATGGCCTGATCAATCTCGGCGCCCAGCATCAGCCAGCCAATGACGGTCAGCGCCGCCAGCGAGTGCACGATCGGCACGTAAAGCCGCGCGGCGATATCGGCCAGCTTCACATAGCGCGAGCGGCTTTGCTCTCCGGCCTCAACAAGGCGTGTGATCTCGGCCAGCAGGCTGTCATCCTTGCGCGCCGTCGCTTTCACCGTCAGCGGCGCACCCAGATTGACCATGCCGGAGAAGATCTCCGTGCCCTTTTGCGCTTCCAGCGGGCGGGTCTCGCCGGTGACGAGGGCCGCATCCAGCTGGCTGGAGCCCGAAACCACTTCGGCATCGACGGCGACTTTCTCACCGGCGGCAATCAGCAGCGTATCGCCCGGCCGGATCTCGCGCGCCGGCACGGCCTTCACATGACCTTGCTCATCCACCCGGTTGGCGGTCGCAGCCTGCATCGCCGCCAGCCGCCGGGCAGCGGCACCGGCCTTGGCGCGGAGCCGGCTGTCCAGCCAGCGGCCGATCAGCAGGAAGAAGAGCAGCATGGCGGCGGCATCGAAATAGGTATGCCCGTTTCCGGCAAACATCTCGTAGAGTGAAAGGCCGCACGCCAGCAGTACGGCCAGCGAGATCGGCACATCCATATTCACCTGGCGGTGCGACAGCGCCTTCCAGGCCGAGGTGAAGAAGGGGCGGCCGGAATAGGCCACGGTTGGCAGGACGATCAGCGCGGAAAGCCAGTGAAACAGATCGCGCGTAATGTCGCCCATATCGGCCCCGGACCAGACCGAGACCGAGAACAGCATGGTGTTGGCCGTGGCAAATCCGGCTACGGCCATTGCCCGGACCAGGCGCTTTTCTTCCAGACTGGTGGGATCGGCACCGGTCTCCGGCTCGAAGGGCGTAGCCGGATAGCCGATCTCGCTGAGCTTCCTGACCATGGCATGGGCCTGGCTGGCGGGTCCGTCCCATTCCAGCGCCAGCCGTCCGGTCGACAAATTCAACCGCGCCTTGCGCACGCCCTTGAAGGCCTGCATGGCGGTTTCGACGCGCGAGATACAGCCGGCGCAATGCACGCCGGACACCAGAAGGTCCATCTCCTGGTGGCCATCACGTTCCCGAACAAAGGCCTCGGGATCGACAAAACCGGCGTCTATTGCAGCCATATGTCCTGTTCCAGCTCGAAGGGTGGGCCTTCCGGCGTCGAGACCACCAGAGTCCAGCGCCCGTCCGGCACCTCTGTATCGGCTTCATACACCCCGGCGCTGATCTCGGTCAGTGCCAGTTCGATATCACGCCCGGAATCGGCGGGATGGCGCAGCCGCGCATCCAGTACAAGTCCGGTCACCGGGGCATCCTGCGCATCCACAACGCCGATCTCGACGCGCGTGGAGGTTACCACACTCGTCGCGCTCCAGCCCAGACCGGCCTGCTCCTCGCGCCGTTCCAGCACATCATTATAGCGGATGCCCTGCACATAGGAGCGCGGCTCGTCCTCGCCGCGGAAGGTCCGCAAGGCGGTGGTCACGAAGAAGGCATCGACGGCAATGATCACGCCGAAAAAGACCAGTAATGCGATCAGGACGTGCCGTCCCTTGATTTCGCGGATCATCGTCCCGCTCCTGTCAGCAATACGGTGTCGGCCGTCCGGCTTTCCGTGCTGCCTTCCGGCGTCACGGTAAAGACAATCGGCAGATTGGCGGCGGTAATGGCGTCTTCCGGCAGGGTCAGGAAGATACGGAAATCCTGCGTTGCCTCGGCCGGCACATCGACGTTCAGGCCCCGGGCCGCATCCTGCCCGAGAATACGCCATTCCAGCCCGTCCGGCCCGTCAATCGAGACCGCATAGGTCTCGTCCGCATGCGTGCGGTTGATGACTTTCAGCGTATAGCCATTGCGCACGGACCCGTCCGATAATTGTACGAAATTCGGATTGCGATCGCGGGTGACATTCACATCCAGTGTCGCCCGCGTTGTCAGGCCGAACAGCATGATCGAGGCGGCAATCACCAGCGCGAAGCTGTAAACCAGCACGCGCGGGCGCAGGAAGCGGTAGACCGGCTTCTCGCCCTGCTGGCGGCGATCGATATTGACGTCCGTATCATAGGCGATCAGCCCGGTCGGGCGGTCCACCTTCTTCATGATGTCATCACAGGCATCGATGCACAGCGCACACTGGATGCATTCCAGTTGCGAGCCTTCGCGGATATCGATCCCCATCGGGCAGGCGGCCACACAGGCCTTGCAATCGATACAATCGCCCCGCCCCTCCCAGCTCTCATTCTTCTTGTGGGGGCCGCGCGGCTCGCCCCGGTCGACACGGTAGGCGACATTCAGCGCGTCCCGGTCGGTCATCGCGGCCTGGATACGCGGCCAGGGGCACATATAGGTGCAGACCTGCTCGCGCATCGTGCCGGCCAGCGAATAGGTGGTGAAGGTCAGGATCCCGAAGAAGAGATAGGACGACATCGCGGCCTGACCGGTGAAGAAATTCCCGATCGTGTCGAACGCATCGTGGAAATAGAGGATCCACGCCCCGCCCGTGGCCGCCGCGATCAGCAGCCAGACCGCGTGCTTGCCGGTTTTCCGCCAGGCCTTGTCGAATGACCATTTTGCCCGGTCCAGCTTGATCCGCTTGTTGCGGTCGCCCTCGAACAGGCGCTCGACAGCGATGAACAGATCGGTCCAGACCGTCTGCGGGCAGGCATAGCCGCACCAGACCCGGCCAAACAGGGCCGAGACCAGGAATAGTGACAGCGCTGCGATGATCAGAAGGCCGGAGACGTAATAGATTTCCTGCGGCCAGATCTCGATGAAGAAGAAATAGAAGCGCCGGCCCTCGAAATCGATCAGCACGGCCTGGTCAGGCGCCGAGGCCCCGCGATCCCAGCGCAGGAAGGGAATGAAATAATACGCGCCCAGCGCCAGGATCATGAATACCCATTTGGCGAAGCGGAATTTGCCGTGCACCAGCTTGGGATAGATCGGCTCGCGCTTTTTATAGAGCTTGCGCTTTTGCGGGTCATTGACCGCATCGACGTTGTGTTGGCGAACGCCGTCTGCGGCCTGCGGGGAGGAGGGGGCCGAACTCATTGTCTTATAATGCCTCTAAAGGGCAGATCCGGGGATGCGGCTATTCGCCCGCCGCGCCACCTTCAGCGCTTTCACCGCCACCCAGAGAATACACATAAGTGGCCAGCGCCGTGATCGTCGGATCATCCAGACGGCCTTCCCAGGCCGGCATGACGCCGTAGGGGCCGCGATAGATGGTCGCCGCGACCTGCTCGGGCGATCCGCCATACAGCCAGATATGATCGGTCAGATCCGGTGCGCCCTGACTGCGGTCTCCCGTGCCGGAAACGCCATGGCAGGTGGAACATTGCGAGGCGAAGATCTCGCCGCCCTCTTCCAGAGCCGCCGCATCGAAACCGGTCTCGCCGGACAGGTTCAGCACGTAATCACGGACATGATTGATCTGTTCGCGGGTCAGAAGCCCGTCCTCGCCATAGGCCGGCATTTGCGAGAAGCGCGTATCCGGGTGATCCGAACGGATACCGACCAGCAGTGTGTGGCGGATATCGTCGAACGAGCCGCCCCACAGCCATTCATCATCATTGAGATTGGGATAGCCGGTAAAACCCTGCGCGCCGGCACCGTGGCAGGTTGCGCAGAAATTGCCGAAGGCGGAATCCCCGGCGGCCAGCGCAAAGCGGAACAGCACCGGGTCCGCCTCGATCGCCGAATAGCCATTGGCGGCCTGCAACTGGCCATAGAGCTCCGAGCGCGAGGCCTGCAGTGCATCCATGTCGGCAGCGACATTCACACGCTCGGAATTGCCGGTAATCCCGGTCGTATTGCCCTGCATCCCGGGCGGGGCCGGCCAGGCCGGCATCAGCACCCAGTAGACAACAGACCAGGCGATACAGGCATAGAAGATCCACAGCCACCAGCGCGGAAGCGGATTGTCCAGCTCCTTGATGCCATCCCATTCATGACCGGTGGTTTCGGTTCCGGTCTCTTGATCGATATCTTTCTCAGACATGGGTCTATTCCTTTTCCCCGTCCCGAGGGGCCGGAGCATCATCGTTCAGCGGCATGCGGGCGGCAGCTTCGAACTTGGCGCCATTCTTGGGCCAGAGGGCGTAGACCAGAACGCCGATGAAAACGGCGAAAAAGAATAACAGCCCCCAGGTCTGCGCAAAGCTGGCGAGTGCCTCATACATGCGTGCGTCTCCTAGCGTTGGTTTTCCGCGGCCTCGGGCTCATAAGTGGAGAAATCCACCATCGTGCCCAGCACCTGCAGATAGGCGATCAGCGCATCCATCTCGGTGATCTCGCCGGCATTACCGTCGAAATCACGGACCTGGACTCCCGGATAGCGGGCGACCAGATCGTCATATCCGGAGGAGAATTCATCCAGCTGCGCCTCCAGATCGGTTCGGGCGCTTTCAACGGCCTCGTCCGAATAGGGAACGCCAAGGAACTGGTTGACCCGCAAATGCGCCTGGATGTTGGAATAATCCAGCGCCGCATCCGCCAGGAATGCGTAAGGCGGCATGATGGATTCCGGCACAACGGACTGCGGATTGATCAGGTGGTCCCGGTGCCATTCATCCGAATAGCGGCCGCCGACGCGGGCCAGGTCCGGCCCGGTCCGTTTCGATCCCCACTGGAAGGGGCGGTCATACATGCTTTCCGCCGCCAGCGAGTAATGACCATAGCGCTCCACCTCGTCGCGCAGCGGACGGATCATCTGGGAGTGGCAGTTATAGCAGCCCTCTCGCAGATAGATCTGGCGGCCCATCAGCTCCAGCGGGGTGTAGGGACGCACACCGTCCACCTCCTCGATCGTCGAGTTGAGGTAGAAAAGCGGTGCAATCTCGATGACCCCGCCCACCGAGACGGTGAGGATGATGCCCAGCGTCAGGATCAGCGAATTCTTCTCGAACAGCTTCTGGTGCAGGGTCGGTTTGGTATTGGTGTCAGCCATTATCCCTGCTCCTATTCCGCCGGGATCGCGCGCGGCTGCGGCGTGACCACATCTTCGGTCTCGCTCACATCGCCGGTGATCGTCTTGAACATGTTGTAGGCCATCAACAGGGCGCCCACGAGGTACATCGCCCCGCCCACGGCCCGGATGACATAGTAGGGATGCATGGCCTCGACGGTCTCGATGAAGGAATACTCCAGGAAGCCGAGATCATTATAGGCGCGCCACATCAGGCCCTGGGTAATGCCCGACGGCCACATTGCCGCGATGTAGAGCAGGATGCCCAGCGTCGAGAGCCAGAAATGCCACTCGATCAGGGACCGGCTCCACATGCCCTTCTTCTTCCACAGCCAGGGCACCAGGCAGTAGATCGCCCCGAAGGAGATCATACCCACCCAGCCCAGCGCACCGGAGTGCACATGGCCGATGGTCCAGTCCGTGTAGTGGGAGAGCGCATTGACCGCGCGGATACTCATCAGCGGGCCTTCAAAGGTCGACATGCCGTAGAAGGCGACCGAGACCACCATCATCCGGACCACCGGATCGGTGCGCAGCTTGTCCCAGGCCCCTGACAGCGTCATCAGACCGTTGATCATCCCGCCCCAGGACGGCATCCACAGCATCACCGAGAAGGTCATGCCCAGCGTCTGCGCCCATTCCGGCAGCGCCGTGTAGTGAAGGTGGTGAGGACCGGCCCAGATGTAGATGAAGATCAGCGTCCAGAAGTGCACGATGGACAGGCGGTAGGAATAGACCGGCCGCTCGACCCGCTTGGGAATGAAATAATACATGATCCCGAGGAAGCCGGCGGTGAGGAAGAAGCCTACCGCATTATGGCCGTACCACCATTGCGTCAGCGCGTTCTGCACGCCGGAGAACACCGAATAGCTGAAAGAGCCGAACGGGTTGATCGGGATGGAGAGATTGTTGACCAGGTGGAGGACGGCCACCGTCACGATGAAGGCCAGGAAGAACCAGTTGGCCACATAGATGTGCGGCTCTTTCCGCTTCCACAGCGTGCCCATGAAAACGCCCAGATAGGCCACCCAGACAATGGTCAGCCAGATATCGGCATACCATTCCGGCTCGGCATATTCCTGGCCCTGTGTGACGCCCATCAGATAGCCGGTCGCGGCAATCAGGATGAAGAACTGATAGCCCCAGAAGACGAACCACGGCCACAGACCGCCCGCCAGCCGCGCCCGCGAAGTGCGTTGCACGACATAGAAGGAGGTCGCGATCAGCGCATTGCCGCCGAAGGCGAAGATCACCGCTGAGGTGTGCAGCGGACGCAGGCGGCCGAAATTCAGGAAGCCGAACTGCTCGAAATAGAAAATGTCCGGGAAGGCCAGCTGCAGCGCGATGACCACACCGACCAGCAGGCCGGCGATCGCCCAGAAGATGGTGGCGATGGCGCCCGCCTTGATGACGTTGTCGTGGTAGAGGCCGCTTTCTTCATAGCGGCCATGGCCCGAATAGGCGTTGACCAGCATGTAGAGGCCGGCGATGAACCCGGCCAGCATCAGCCAGCCATGAGCCACCATTTGCGGATCGACGCCGCGGGCGGCAGCCATCAGACTCCAGAACGCGCCGAGAATGCAGATCAAACCGATCAGCATTCCGTCGAGGCCTGAAGACCGCACCGGCATCGCATTGGACTGCGACATGGAATGTCCCCCAGAATTTGATTCCCTGTGCGTGGATAAAACCACAGATGCGCGCAGACTACCTAGGGAAAACCCCCAGAAAAAATGTGGCGTTCTGTCTCACGCCAAAGAGTCGCAGGCCAATTGAACATTAACTCTCCGCAATGAGCCGCATTGCGGCGTTTGCGCTGGCGGACCTTGGCGCTAGGGTCCCGCCGGATTTGTTTTGACGTAAGGGGAGCCTTGTCATGAAACGCCTTCTGATCACGTCTGCCAGCCTGTCTGTTCTGGCGCTGGCGGCCTGTGCCGAACCCGCCGCAGAGGATGCGGATACCGCGATGGACGAAACTGCGATGGAAACCGGAACCACAACGGATGACGCAGCCATGGACGAAACCGCCGAGGCGGCATTCGACTGGCAGGCCGAGCTGGAGACCAACCCGCTTCTGGCCGAGCTGTCCGGTCCCTATGGCGGCGTGCCGCAGTTCGACGAGGCCAGCCTCGACATGTTGACCCCGGCCGTGCGGGCCGGCATGGCCGCGCACCTCGCCGAGATTGACGAGATCGCCAATAATCCGGAACCGCCGACATTCGAGAACACGATTGTCGCCATGGAGCGGGCCGGCGCACCGCTGGGCCGCGTCTTCAATTTCTGGGGCATCTGGTCGTCCAACATGTCGAGCCCGGAATTCCGCGAGCTGCAGCGTTCCCTGTCGCCGGAACTGTCGGCCTACAATTCGCAGATCACCCAGAACCAGGCCCTGTTTGACCGCATCCGCACGGTCTACGAGACCGAAATGGACAGTCTGCGTCCGGACCAGCAGCGTCTGGTGCAGATCACTTATGACGGTTTCGCCCGGAATGGTGCGACGCTGGAAGGCGAGGCCGCCGAGCGCTATGCCGAGATCAATCAGCGCCTGTCGGAACTGCATACCCAGTTCGCCAACAATGTCCTGCATGACGAGGAATCCTACGTCACCTATCTGACGGAAGATCAGCTCGGAGGTCTCTCGCAATCTCTCATCGACGCCTATGCATCGGCTGCAGCCGAGCGCGGCCGGGACGGTGAATATGCCGTGACCAATACGCGTTCCTCAATGGATCCCTTCCTGACTTTCTCCACCGAGCGCGATCTGCGCGAGACCGTCTGGCGGACCTATTACAGCCGCGGCAATAATGGCGACGAGTACGATAACAACGCCATCATCGCGGAAATCCTGCAGCTGCGTGACGAGCGTGTCGGCCTTCTGGGCTATGACAATTACGCGCAATGGCGCCTGGAAAACCGCATGGCGGGAACACCGGAACGCGCCATGGAGCTGATGGAAGCCGTCTGGCCGGCCGCCATCGGCCGTGTCGCCGAAGAAGTCGAAGACATGCAGGCGCTGGCCGATGAGCGCGGCGATGGCATCACCATCGAACCCTGGGATTATCGCTACTACATGGAGCTGATCCGCCAGGACCGCTACGATCTCGATTCCAACGAGGTGCGCCAGTACCTGCAGCTGGATAACCTCCTGCAGGCCATGTTCTACGTGGCCGGCGAGCTCTTCAATTTCGAGTTCACGCCGGTGCCGGACGGGTCCGTTCCGGTCTGGCATGAAGACGTCACCGTCTATGAAGTGACCGATCGCGACAGCGGCGAGCATGTCGGCGTCTGGTATCTCGACCCCTTCGCCCGCACCGGCAAGCGCTCGGGCGCCTGGGCCTCATCCTTCCGCGGACACACCACGTTTGACGGCCTGGAAACCCCGCTGTCGACGAATAATTCCAACTTCGTCGAGCCGGCGCCGGGCGAGCCCGTGCTGATCTCCTGGGATGATGCCAACACCTTCTTCCACGAGTTCGGCCACGCCCTGCACACCCTGTCCTCGAATGTCGAATATCCGACGCTGAATGGCGGTGTGCGTGACTATACCGAGTTCCAGTCCCAGCTGCTGGAGCGCTGGCTGTTCACCGAGCCGGTGATCGAGAACTATTTCGTCCATGTCGAGACCGGCGAGCCCATGCCGGACGAGCTGGTCGAACGCATCCAGGCCGCCGCGACCTTCAACCAGGGCTTCGCCACGACCGAATATCTGGCCTCGGCCCTCGTCGACATGGCCTATCACACGGTGGATCCGGAAGGCATTGATCCGCAGGAATTCGAGCGCCAGACGCTTGCAGACCTCGAAATGCCGCCGCAATTGCCGATGCGTCACCGCTCAACCCAGTTCGGCCACATCTTCTCGGGTGAGGGATATTCGGCCGGCTATTACGGTTATATGTGGGCGGACGTTCTGACCTCGGACGCGGCAGAAGCCTTCGCTGAAGCTCCGGGCGGCTTCTATGACCAGAACCTGGCGCAGAGCCTGGTCGAAAATCTGTTCGCCCCGCGCAATTCGGTTGATCCGGCCGAGGCCTATCGCGCTTTCCGCGGACGCGATGCGAATATCGGTCCGCTGATGCGCGACCGTGGTTTCCCGGTTCCGGACGGCACCGAGTAACTAGCCAAATCAGACGGCCCGGCGCAGTATCCGCCGGGCCGTTTTGTATCTGAACGTCATTTTCCGGGGGATTTCATGCTGAACCGTTTCCTGCCGGCCGCTCTGGCCAGCTGCCTGATCACCGCCACCGCTTTTGCGCAATCCGCGCCAACGCCACTCGAGGCGCGTTATGATCCGGCCATACCTGATCTGGAAACGGTTTATGGTCATGATTTCGGAGAGGAAATCACCCCGCCCGAGGAAGCTGTTGCCTATCTGCGTCAGCTGGCCGAAGCCGCCCCGGACCGCATGCGCGTCGTCGATTACGCCACCAGCTGGGAAGGGCGCCCGCTGGTCTATGCCGTGATCGGCAATCCGGAGCTGATGGCCAGGATCGGCGATGTTCAGACCGATCTTCAGCGCCTCGCTGATCCGCGTGGTCTCAATGCCGCGCAGCGTGAAGCCCTGATCGCTGATCTGCCGGTCGTGGTCTGGCTGGCCTATGGCGTACATGGCGACGAGATTTCCTCGACCGATGCGGCCCTGCGCACGGCTTACCATCTGCTGGCGGCCCAGAATGATCCGGTCACCGACACTATTCTGGAAGACGCGCTGGTGATCATCGATCCGGTCCAGAACCCGGATGGCCGCAACCGTTTCGTCAATTCCTTCACCCAGGCCCGCGGGCTTCAGCCCGACGGTTACCGTTTCTCGGCCGAGCATGATCAGCCCTGGCCCGGCGGACGCCACAATCACTATCTTTTCGACATGAACCGCGACTGGTTCATCCAGTCCCAGCCGGAAACCCGTGGCCGCACAGCTTCCATGTTGTCCTGGAGCCCGATGGTCATTGTCGATGCCCACGAAATGGGCGGCGATCTCTCCTACTTCTTCCCGCCGGTTGCCCCGCCCGTGAACCCGGCGCTGGGCGAAGGCCAGGTCGAGGCCCAGGACATTGTCGGCCAGAACCACGCCCGCTGGTTCGACCGTCTGGGCTATGACTATTTCACCCGCGAGATCTTTGACGCCTTCTATCCGGGTTATGGCGACATGTGGCCGATGCTGCAGGGCGGCGTGGCCTTCACCTATGAGCAGGGCTCGGCCCGCGGCCTGGTCTGGACCCGCCGCGACGGAACCGATCTCAGCTATGCGGACGGGGTCGAGCATCATTTCATCGCCAGCCTGTCGACTGCCGAGGTCGCAGCCGCCAATCGCGAACGCTTTGTCCGCGGCTATTACGAGGCCCGTGCCGAAGCCGCCGCAAACACCAATGACGGCCCGGCCGCCATTGTCCTGTCGCGCGCGTCCAATCGCTGGGGCGCGGAAACACTCGCCCGGCTGATCGCCCGCAACGGGATCGAGATTTCCCGCCTGCAAGCCGGCACCACGCTGTGCGGTACCGCGCTGACAGAAGGCGGTTTCCTGATCCAGCTGAACCAGCCCGCCGGCCAGTTGGCGCGGACCCTGCTGGAACGCGACACGCCGATCCCGGCAGATTTCCTCGAAGGTCAGGAAGATCGCCGCGTGCGTGGGCTCGACCATGAAATGTATGACGTCACGGCCTGGTCATTGCCGGTCATGTTCAATGTCGAGGCCACCGAGTGCAATTCACGTCCGGGTCTGACGGGTGACGCGGTCTCGGCGGACGATCCGATCGAGGCGGCCACCGGTTCGGGCGCGTTTGGCTATGTCATTCCGTGGACCGATGCCGGTCAGGCCCAGCTGGTTGCCCGGCTGGCGGCCGAGGGCGTTGCCATGCGCACCTCCAGCGCGGCCTTCACGATTGACGGGCAGACCTGGCCCGCCGGTTCGGTGGTCATCGCGCGCTCCGAAGCTCCGGCCAATATCGACAGCCTGATGCGCCTGCATGCCCGCACCATCGGGGCCGTCTATGCCGGTCTCGAGACCAGCTGGACAGAGGAGGGGCCGAATTTCGGCTCATCCCAGTTTGCCGGTATTGTCGCGCCGCGCATTGCCATGGCCTGGGGCGAAGGCACGGATGCCAATTCCGTCGGCGGTTTGCGCTATGTGCTGGAGCGCCGCTATGGCCTGCCGGTGACAGTAATCCGCGCATCCCGCCTCGGCTTTGCCGACCTCTCCGGCTTCGACGTGCTGATCCTGCCTGAACAGAGCGGCAGCGGTTATTCCCGCACGATTGGTGAAAGCGGAGCCGAAAACCTGTCGCGCTTCTCGCGCAGCGGCGGCACGCTGATTGCGCTGGGGGATGCCACGCGTTTCATTGCTGATCCCGATATCAATCTTCTGCCAATCCGCCGTGAATTGGCGGCTGATACGCCATCCGGTGGTGGCAATGGCGACGGCAGCACGGTGGCGGGCTCGGTGATCGCTGATGAGTCCGATCTCCGGGCTGCGCTGGAACCGCGCAATGCCCGCCCGGATTCCTCACCCGGCGCCTTGCTGAACATTGTCGGCAATTCCGACAGCTTCCTGTCGGCCGGCTATCCGGACGGGGTGGCGGCCATGGTCACCGGTTCGGACATCTACACGGCGATCCCGCTGGATGAGGCCGACACGGTGTTCCGCTTTGCCGGGGCCGATGATCTTGTGGCGTCCGGGCATCTGTGGGCCGAGAATGTCGAGCAGATGGCGTTCAAGCCCTTCCTGGTCTCGCGCCGGACGGGGTCGGGATTCGTCATCGCCTTTACACAGGATCCGACCGCACGCGCCTATCAGCTGGGTCTGGACCTGGCGCTTCTGAATGCCGTGATCCTGGCTCCGGCCCGGTCACAGCGCCTGAGATAGGGAAAACTGCGCGTTTCTGAAAAACGCTGCTTGTTTCTGAAAATGATCGCGCGTTTTTCGAAATCGCAAAGCATCGGGTGGAGTGCCTGCCCATAGTTGTTCTCGTCAGCCGCCTCCCCGCGGCGAATAAAAACGAGGTCGATTATGTTGAATGCACTCCTCCCCGCCCTGCTGCTGGTATCCGCCAATGGCCCGGCCAGCGCCGAACTGTCCTTTGCCCCGGCTGAACTGACAACGCCCACGGGTGCCGCGGCCGTTTACCAGCGTGTCGTCGATACCGCCGAACAGGTCTGTGCACAGGAAAACCGCCACAGCGTCATGTCGGCGACGGCCACCCGCCTGTGCGTGACCGATACGGTCAGCCGCACGCTGGACCAGATCGCCGCTCCGCAACTCGATGAAATCCATGCCGCCCGGAGCATCGCCCCCGATGGACGGACGCGCACGGTGCTGGCCGCAGCCCGCGACTAGCTTCCCCTGGCCTGCCAGCCTCCCCGCGAATTGATCCCGGGAAGGCTGGCAGGATTTTTCAAAAGGGCGCATGATGCCGGACATGAGTGATCTGGTCCTGATCGAAGCCATTGCCCGCTCCGCAGCGGGCACTTTGTGCTTGTTGACCTGTGCTGTGCTGGCGCTGGGCGCCCGGCATTCGCTGGCCGGACGGCTAGGGGCACTCTTCGGGTTCGGCGCTTTTGCCTACATCATCTGTACGTCACCGGCGCTCGCTGACCTGTTCGGCATCTGGCATTATCCGCTGGTCCCTCTGTCCTGGATGGACGGGGTGTTCTTCTGGTGGTTCTGCCTCGCCCTGTTCTGCGACCAGTTCCGCTTTGGCCGTTCCCATCTCGTGCCGCTGATCCCGCTCCTGCTGCTCATGCCACCGCATTTCATGAGCGAGCCACCGTCCTGGATCGGCGTGGCGACCTTGCTGAAGCAGGTGATCAATATTGCGCTCATCCTCCATGCCGTCGTCTTCGCCTTCTCGCGCTGGAAGGATGATCTAGTCGACAGCCGCCGCCGCTTCCTGGTGGTGATGACCGTTTCGATCGGCCTGTCCTCCATCTTCTTGATGGGACTGGACATGTTGCCCCTGGAGGGCGCTGCGCAGCAGGCCTACCAGACCGGCGCATCGATCTGGTTGGTCGTGCTGTCCTTTGGCTTTGCCGTCTGGGCGCTTCAGGCGCGCGATGACATGTTTGTCGAGCCGCAAGCGGACGTTTACCGGCCTGACCCGGCCGAGGTTTCCGCCCGCATCGATCCGGCGGACAAGCCTTTGCTGGCGCGGCTCGAAGCCGCCATGCAGGCCGGCGCCTATCTTGAACCGGGTCTGACGGTCGGCAGTCTCGCCGATCAGCTCGGCACGCCCGAACACCGTCTGCGCAAGCTTATCAATGGCGGGCTCAGATACCGCAATTTCTCCAGCTATATCAATTCGCACCGGGTCAAGGACGCCAAGGAAATCCTGGCCGATCCGGAACAGGCGCGTCGCCAGATCCTGCAGGTCGCGCTGGATCTCGGCTATGGCTCCATTGCCAGCTTCAACCGTGCCTTCCGCGAAGCCACGGGCGAGGCCCCGACCAGTTTCCGCCGCAAGGCGCTGACGGCTGACTAGCCCTCTATCGCAAAGGTCAGACCCGCCTTCGCCTGCAGCCGGTCAATCACCGCCTGGCCCATGGCCGCGGCGGGTGCCCAGACACCGCCCGGCGTTTGCTGGCGGTCGATATCTTGCAGAAGGCAGAGCGCGCATTCGGAGATCATCTTCGAGGTCGAGCCATAGCCCGGATCCCGGTCGCCCTTCACCGAGGCCTTCAGCACCTGTCCATCCGCCGCTTCACCGATAAACAGCACATCATAAAAGCCGGTTTCCCGGGCTTCCTTGTCCGGGCCTTCGCCCGGCTTGGGCAGCATGAAGGTCTTGAGCAGCCAGCGGGTTGGCGCCATGGCCAGCATGATATTCTGGATCTTTTCCTGCCGGGCGGCGGCCTTGGCGCGTTTCTCGCCTTTCGGCCCGTCCCCGGTCAGCATCCGTTCGTCATAGATGAAATCGGCGCCATAGGGGTGGCCAGCGAGGAAGTTCGACCGGTGCACATTCTTGGTGTTGATTGGCGCCATGATGAAGGGCGCCGTCCAGGATTGCGCGGTCTCATCATACTCGGCTTCGGCTGAATGAGGCTGTTTCGGTCCGGAATAGCCGGGGCAGAGCGAGAACGGATTGGTCAGCAGTTTCAGAAGCGAGCGGTCTTTAGAGACCGCGGCAATCGTGGCGGTCAGGCTGGCCGCTGTCCCACCCGAGAAAGTGCCTTTCATCTTTCGGACCCGGCCTTTCACGCGCGGCAGCATGGCGCCCAGGGTTTTCTGCGCATGGGCCTGGAGGAACCAGACGCCCATGTCGAAGGGCACGCTGTCAAAGCCGCAGGAAAACACCAGACGCGCACCGCTTTTCCCGGCCTGTTCCTGATACTTGCCGATCATCTGCGCCATCCAGGCGGGCTCTCCGCACAGATCGACATAATCTGTGCCGGCCTCCGCACAGGCGGCCAGCAGGGGTTCGCCATAAAGCTGATATGGACCAACCGTGGTGATCACGACGTGAGCGCTGTCGGCCATCGCCTTCAGCGATTCCGGATCGGACGCATCGGCAGTGATCAGGTCGACACTGTCGGGAATACCCATTTCGGCGCGCACGGCTTCCAGTTTCGACAGGGAGCGTCCGGCCATCGCCCAGCAGACCTTCGGGTCGCCGCGATAGGTCTTGTCGAGATATTCCGCCACCAGTCGTCCGGTAAACCCGGTCGCGCCATAGACCACGACACCGTATTTGCGTTCCGCCATGAGAAGCCCTCCCTTTGCCCGACAAGATCGCGCGCAGGGACGCTGGGTCAAGGCGTCATTGAAGTGCCAGGCTGCGCAATTCCACGGTCACGCCGCCAAATCCGGCGCGGGTGTGGAGGCGGACGGGCAGGAAGGCGCCATCGGCAATCGGTGCAATCCACATGCGCAGGGGGTGGCGGGTTTCGCCCGGTTCCGGCCAGTCTTCCGTGTCATAACCCGAGATCGGCGCGTAGAAGGCATCGCAAACCAGAACCTCGCCGCGATAGCCGCGCGTGCGGATGGTATCCGTGCCGCGCGAGACCAGGTTGAGATCATAGCGTTGCTTGCCATCAAACACCGGTATCGAGCCCTCGCAGGGCTGTTCGGTCGAAACGGACACCAGTTCGGACAGGAGGAGGGTCGCGGTCATCGGATCGACCACGCCGGTCCGGTCAGCTTCGCTGGCCGGCGGGTCGCCCCAGGAGGAAAAGGCCGGGGTTGCGGTGGACCGGGCCACGCCTTCATTGAAGTCGACACCGACGATCCGCGTCTTGTCACCAGTGCGCTCGATATGCCCGTAATTCACCGGGCGCGGGCCGGCATCGGTGAACACGCCCTCGACATCGGAATCGATGGAAAAATCGGTAAACAGGGCCGCCAGACCCGCCGCCTCGACATGCGCCCGCGCGGCGTAGCTTTCAGTACCCAGATCAGCATCGAGAGAGACCCTTCCGACCCGGAAGATCAGGACGGAGGCGGAATAGTCAGCTTCAATGGACAAGGCTTCGCGACGGTTGGCCTCTGCCACCGGTACGAACAGCAGGCCACAGGCCAGAATGGCCACAATACGCCAGGGAAACATCAGGCCCGGTCTCCTTCCATCCCCTCGAGGAATTGTCCCCGCAGCAGGATATTAGCGCCAGCCCCCCATCTGTCGAGGGATACCAAAACCCGCGCTTTACCCTTCCCTGTCTTCGGACCAGACTGGCCGGAAGGACAGGGGGACAAAAATGATACTGGTACTCTTGAGCAGTTTCGCCCTGCAGTCAGTGGCGGATCGTTGCGATGCAGGCGATGCGGCCGCCGAAATCCGGGCGCAGCGTGCAGCCTTCAACACCGCCATTGCCGAGCGTGATCTCGACACGATTGCCGATGTCCTCAATGAGGATGTGGTGCTGATCGCCGGCACCTATAGCGATCTCTTTCTCGACGAGATGACCCAGCTGCAGGTCTGGCAGGATGATTTCATTACAGAGGACCGGCTCGTCTATGTCAGGATACCCGATTGCGTGCAGGTGTCGCCGCTGATGCCACTGGCGATGGAGTACGGGACATGGATCGGCCGCCGCGAAACCGATCCGGAATCAGGCTTTGTCGCCGGCAGCTATGCTGCCAAATGGGCACTCACCGACGGTGAATGGCGGCTGGATGCCGAGACCTTCATGACCGAAAGCTGTGAGGGCGATCTCTGCCCGTCACGGGACTAGCGCCCTACTCGTCGCAGAATTCCTGGTCCGGCCCCTCGGGCGGATTGCGCCAGATGCAATCCTCTTCCTCGTCGTCTTTCGGCTCCTCGGGAGCGGGCGGCTGCGGGCGCGGCGTGTTGTCGATCGGACCTTGCGGGAGGTCTTCGTCATCATCGCAGAGATCGCACTCCATGGCTTCCGGGCGCGGTGACGAGCCTCCGCCGGCAGAGGGCCTGACCCGGCCTCCGTCCGGCGCGCGCACCCATCCTGCATCCTCACCACCGAACCGGTCATTGCCGGGTGCCGCCGGGAAGACGGTTTCCTCTCCGGTAAAACCCTCGGCCTGCGGGTCGGCGCGGCGCACCTCCCATCCGGGGTCGGTGCTGCCAATATTATTGGTGTCATTCTCGCGGCGCACCTCCCAGCCGGGATTGCCACCGCCGAGATTGTTGGTCTGCGCTCCCGGGCGCGTGCGGATCTCGCCATTGCGGGTCCGGCATTGTTCGCCCGGCCCGGCATCCCGGCAGAGCGGCAATGTCTGGGTTGAACCCGGGCGCGTCATGGTCCGTTGTTGGGCCTCGGAGAGTGCAGGCAGGCCAGAGGCCGCCAGCGCTGCGGCGATCAGATAGGTCAGGCGCATCATCATTCCCCCTTTTTTCAGGAGGCTAACACGCGCGCGCCGGCTTGTCCGCCCGCTCCGCCCGGAGCGTTGCTCTATTCATGGGTATGTCATCACCGGTCCGCATGACCGGTCGCAACGTGAATGATCACAGCAGTGGCGGCATGCGCCACCACGGCCGTCGTCCACCAGATCAGCGGCCACTTCATGGCGAAATACTCGCTGCTGATGCCAAGGCTGATGCCCGTGAAGACGGCAATGCCGACGGCATAACCCGCCAGATGGATCCAGAGCGACAGCCGGATGCCAGACCGTATGGCGGCATTCTTTTCGCGAAGTATGTCCCGGGCCTCGGTTTCCGGATCGACCGCCAGCGTACTGGCATCAACATTGAAGGCCGCGGCCAGCGCCATCAGCGTATCTTTCGAGGCGGGTTCACCATTCTCGATCCGCTGCACTGTGCGCAGGCCGAGACCGGCCAGATCGGCCAGGTGCTCCTGCGACCACTGACGCTCCTCGCGCCAGCGTCTGATTTTTACGGCATCCGCCTTGAAGGCCATGCAAGTCTCCTGTTCCGGCTTGATATCAGATCAATGCCAGAAGTCACATTGGCGTCCGGAAAGCCACGTCAGGCCTGCGCCAGTGGCCCGCCATCCGCCCGCCAGCGTCTCGCCGAGTTGATTTCAATGCCTGACCGCACCAGATTCCGCTTCCAGGGGAGAGAACCATGAAAGCCATCATTATCGCGATCATCGTGGCCGCTATCGGCCTGGGCATCATGGCGCTGGCCGGTTGGGGCGATACGCGCGTCTACGGCCATTCCGTAATGCTCGGCGCCGGTGTACTGGCCTTTGCCATCAACTGGCTGGTCTTTGTGCCGTCGGCGATCCTGAAAACCGAGAAATTCTACGATCTCACAGGATCCGTGACCTATCTGGCGGTGATCGGCTTTGCGCTTTATTCCGCCGGTACGGTGGATTTGCGCGGCGGGCTGGTGGCAGCCTGCGTGGCCATCTGGGCGCTGCGGCTCGGCACATTCCTGTTTGCCCGCATCAGCGCCGACGGCAAGGACAAGCGTTTCAACGAGATCAAGCAGAACCCGGCGCGTTTCTTCATCACCTGGACGCTGCAGGGATTGTGGGTGTCGCTGACGGCGGCCTGTGCGCTGATGGTGGTCTCGACGCCCGTCCCGCAGCCGGCGGATGCATTTCTGGTGGCCGGACTGGCGCTCTGGCTCACCGGTTTTGCCATCGAGGTGGTTGCCGACAATCAGAAGCGCGCCTTCCGGCGTGACCCGGAGAATGCCGGGAAATTCATTACCTCCGGCCTGTGGGCCTGGTCCCGCCATCCCAATTATTTCGGCGAGATCGTTTTGTGGACGGGAATTGCCATTATCGCCCTGCCCATCCTGAGCGGGCCGCAATATGTGGTCCTGATCTCGCCGGTTTTCGTGATGTTGCTGCTGACGCGGGTCAGCGGCGTACCGCTGCTGGAGAAGGCCGCCGAGCAAAAATGGGGGTCCGACCCGGACTTCCAGGCCTATCGGGACCGCACCCCCGTTCTCTTCCCGAAGCCGCCTACTCGGTCATGAAACCGCGCAGATAGGCGCGCGCCTCTTCGAAGCGGGCCTGCAAACGGGTTATCGCGACATCGCCATAGGCGTCCAGCGCCCGGGCTTCCGACACATCCAGCGCGGCCATCAGATCGGCAGCGGCGGCTGCTGCTGCCGCCGGATCCGTGCTGCCGACCTCCGCGATCCAGATCGGTGAGGAATGCGCAAAGGGCCGCATGTGGAAGGTCGGCCAGGCATCAGCCTGACGCTCGGATGTATAGGCCCGCGCCGCTACCCAGCCCGCCTCGGGCAGAACGATATTACCGCTCAGCACCGTGCTGGTTCCGGCCTCGATTCCGCCGAGGGATTGCACAACCTGACCGTTGACGATGATCTCCACCCGGTCGAGCGCCACGGCACTGGCCAGCTGCACCTGCCAGCTTGTTTCGCCGGCGGACGTCACGCCGCCGGGCCGGCTGCCATCGCCCAGCTCGAACACCAGGGCAGGGCCGGTGGTGACAAAACTCTCGCCGGCAATTGCCGCATCCAGCACGGCACCGAAATCATCAATCCGGTCAATCGCGCGGACATAGGCCCGGCCTGTGCCGGGCGGCGGGGTGCGGTGGAAATCCGTCCAGGTATCCGTGCCCGACATGGCCACGACCGGCCGGCCGACATTCAAAAAACGGTACCAGAGCTCGGCATTGCCCAGCGGGCTGGTCCAGGCACAGACCATCTCGATGCCCACACGGTCCGCCAGCAGGCTGTCGGCGACCATTTCCAGCGGGATGCCGGATGGCGCGTCCCCGGCGAACGGTCCGTCATCGTCACCGATCGGGTGGACATAGGTGGCAAAGCCGCCGGTCGCATCGGCATGTTCGAACACCGCGCCATTGGTCAGGTCCGGATCGCCGAGCGCCGGATTAGCCGGTCCGAAAAACCACGGAAAGAAGGGTTCGCTGGCACCGATCAGGCCAATATGGCCATGGAAATGCGATCGCACTTCCTGCGCCTGATGGACGATGTGGCCGTCCTCAGCGGTTTCCATTCCGACGATTTCACGATCGATCAGCCGCTCCCAGCGATTCCAGGACATCGGGGCGATATGATCGAGATCCTCGCCAAGAATGGAGGCCATCGTGTCGGCATGACTGGCGCGATGCTGTCCATCGCCATTGAGGTGGATGTGATAATCCGCCGAGACATAACCGGCATCTGCAGCATCCCAGATTTCTTCCGGTGACAGGGTGAGTTCGGCGCTGCCCCCGCGCTGCACACGAACTTCGCCACGCGCCAGCATGTGCATCGGCCCGCGAGCCGCGATGACACGATAGCGGCCGGCGGGCACGTCCAGCTGCAGCCGTCCCTGCGAATAGAAATAATGCCGCCCGGTCTGCGAGTCGTAATAGGTCGGACCGACGGGTGACGGGATGGAGCGCCCGTCTGCGCTCTCGACCGACAGGCGCGCCGCAACCGGCTCGCCGGCCTCATCGCGCGTTTCGATCACCAGCTGACCTTGAGGCGCAGCAGGATCCCAGCGTGTGATGGCGACCCGCTGCACCGCACCACCATACGCCGGCACGGCGTACAGGTGGAATTGCTGGTCGGCATCCGGCTCGTCGAAATAGACCATGGTGCCATCCGCGCTATAGGCCGGGTTCTGGGCGAAGCCTGTCCCGAAAGTGATCTGCGAATGCACGCGCGGATCGGACAAATCCATTGTGTAGAGGTGATAGTCATTCCCCGTGGGGCTGGCGAAGACGATGACGTCGTGTTCGGGATGGACGTCTGCGGTCAGGTGATAGGTCAGCGTGTTCTCGACGACCGCTTCATCCTCGCCGCTGATGAAATCCCGCAGGCGCAGTGACCGGTAGGCTCCGGTGCCGTGCAGATAGAGCAGGGCATCGCGCGTGTTGATGCGGCGGGCATTGCGTTCCACCTGCGGCAGGTCCGTCAGCATGGTTTCTGCGCCGGAGGCCAGATGATAGCGCCAGAGGCCCAGCGAGCCACCAACACCGGACGTGTAAAAGAGATAATCGCCATCACCGGAAAATTCCGGGTCGAGATCCATGGTCGACGTGTCGATCACAGTTTCACGGCCGCTTCTCATGTCCCGAACGACGACCATGGTGTCGTTGCCATTATCGCGGACAAAGGCGAGGCGTGTTCCGTCCGGGGACCAGCGGGGCCGCGCATCGATATCAGGACTGCTGGTCAGCTGGGTGGCGACGCCCGTGTCCATATCCAGTAGCCAGATCCAGCCGCGGGCGGCAAAGGCCAGATGTTGTCCGTCCGGCGCTGGTGCCGGCTCGCGTGCGCCATGCGCCAGGATCGGCAATTCATGCTGTTCCAGATAGATCTGATGACCGAAATCATCGACCCGCGGATAGCGACCGTCGAATTGCGCTCCGGCGCTGGCCGCGGCCAGCAGCCCGGTGATGGCTCCTGAAAGAAGGGTGATCCCCGAAAGACGCATCATACTGGCTCCCCCTGCCTGATTGCAGAAAGACGCTAGCAGAGCGGTGCCGGTCGGCAAGACCGGGCAGGTTGCAGATGGAAAAGTCGCGGCTTGAACATCCAAGCGGGTCTCTCCTCGCATCATTGGAGCAAGGATCGCGCAAAGGGGAAAGCAATGACATTCTTCCGGATAGCAGTGGGCGCCCTGTTAGCGGCTTGCCATGCAGCCATGAACCCATCCGCCCTGGCTCTGCAGGCCGGGCAGATATCGCCCGCCGGCCTTGTCGGGGAAATCGATGGACAGCCGACACAATATGTTGTTCTGGGAACGTCGCATCTTAGCGCTGCGGAGGGATTCGATCCGGCCTGGCTGACGCCGCTGCTGGATCGGCTGGAAAGCTGGGCGCCGGATGTCATCGTGGTCGAAAGCCTGCCAGGTTGGCAGATCGAGACGCTGCAGGCCCGCAGTGCGGAATACCCGGATGTCGCCGCGACGTTTGGTCGAACCGCTCTGGCCATGGCCGAAGCCGTTTCCCTTGAGCCACGCCCGCTGCGTCGGGAAGCGCTCGCCGAGGCCATGCAAATTGCCGAATCCGACCCTGACCCGTCTGACAGGCGCCGCGCCATTGCACTGTTTGCGGCGGCACTTGAACCGGATTCCGCTGCCTTGCAATGGAGCTATCTGGACCCGGCCGAACGCCAGCCTGGCAATGGCGTGTCGGCCGGGCTCGCGGATCAGCTCGACATGCGCCTGTCGAGCATGAATGAGCGGACAACGATTGGAATTGCCCTCGCCCGCCGTCTGAATCTCGCGCGTCTGCACTCGCTGGACGATCATCAGGACAAGGACCTTTTCCTCGACAGCGTTTTTCAGGAAGAGCTCAGCAATCATGTCCCGGCACTGATGCAATCAGAGGCGCTGCAGGCCTTTCTTGAAACCCAGGACTTCAGTTTTGATGGCCCCGGATCGGTCATGGAAATATACCGGTGGATGAATTCGCCCGCCTATCGCGAACTCGATGTCCGCGGCCAATGGCTGAGTTTTCTGGCACTGCCATCAAACGGGTTGGGCAGGGATCGCGTGGCCATGTGGGAAATCCGGAATCTGGGAATGGCGTCAAATGCCCGCCGGGCCGCTATAGGGCGCCCCGGCGCCAGGATACTGATCATTGTTGGCGCTGCTCACCGGCCATGGCTGGAGGACTACCTGTCGCGCATGACTGACGTAGAAATCGTGCCATCGGAAAGCCTTCTCGGCAATTGAATGCCGATCCGGTCTTTTCGGATTGCGCGGCTCCTACGGCGATTGCACGGCCACGCTGGTCGCGCCAACCGTCACGTCCGAACCATTGGTAAAGGTCACGAAGACCCGGTTGGTGGCGGGCAGGAAGGAGACGGCGCCGGTTGAACTGACGAATACCGTGAATGTACGGGTCTCATTCGCCGCAAACGTCATCGTCACCGACGATTGCTGTGCGCTGATGCACGCCCCGGTTCCCGGATTGGTCTCACAGACCGAAATGGTCAGCGGCAGCGTTTCGCCGCCGGTGCCCGGCGTGATGGTCACCGATTGGCTGGCTCCGATATTGACCGCCGCCACCGAGAAGGCCGCTGCGCCGCCTTCGGGCACCGCCAGTATGCCATTGGCGGACGGCGTCACGGCAATCGAGATAATATCTGCCCCCGGGGTTGCTGACGCGGTCAGTGACATGGTCGTCACTCCCGGAATCGGATCGGTCGGGCGGATGTCATCACACAAGAAGACCGGGGCGATGACCTGGCCGTTCATGACGGCACCCGGTGTCATCGACAGCACATAGGTCTGGCTGGCGCCAGAGGCGAGACTGACCGTGTCTCCGTCATTGCCCACCGGCTGGTTGGTCGCCGGATCCGTGCGCCGGAAGCTGAAGGCGCCGTTGAAATCCGAGGGAGGCTGGATACGGCAATTGGCGCCGCTGGTGCCGAAACTGTCGGGATTGATCACCGTGGCAAAGGCGGTGGCTGTTGTTCCCAGCTGCACCGAACGAGCATTCGGCAGCACTGCGGCAAACAGCCTGTGGGCCGGATCAGGACCCTGCGCCCAGCTCAGGGTGAACAGGCCCTGCGCACCCGCCTCCCCGTCCAGCGCGATATAGTAATCCGTGCCCGAACTGGCTGTGAAATTGATCGAACCGGTGGCGGATTGCGACAGTGCCGTTGCGCCATGCGTATTCTGGTCATAGGCGGCAAGCAGGGCATTGGCACCGCCTGTCGCGGTAAAGGACACCGGACCGCTGGCCGGAGCCTGCCAGGAGAACCAGACCGACGCGCCGCCCGCAACACCGCCATGCTGGGACTCGCCGCTCTCCAGTGTCGCATTGAAGTTGGAGACGATCCGGGACCCGTTTGCGCCGGTCAGTGCCATCGGGCTGGCCAGATCATTATTCGACGGGGCCGCTTGCAGGATGACAGCAAGATCGGCATTGCCGGACGCACCGCCATACCCGTCCACGGCGATGGCATAGACGGTTCCGACCGTAGCCTCGAACTCGACCCGGCTCTGCGTGTTGGACGGATAGCTGATGTCGTCATTCTGGGCGACCGAAGACAGGGCGTTCACGGCACTGCCGGTATAGACGCCCAGCATGGTGTCAAAGGAGGCAGACTGGGTCTCGATGCGCACCTGACCGGTGGCAGGCGCGGTCCACAGCCACCAGAGAGAGGCGCCGCCACCACTGGTATGGTTCGGCTCGCCGCTTTCCTTGGACGCCCCGACACTGTTGAAGGACGTCGTCTGGGTGGCCTGGTTGAGAACCAGAGCGTTGACGAAATCATCATTGACGGGCGGTGTCGATCCGACGGACAGCGCGGCTGCTACCTGCAAACCCGGAGACTGACCATTGGCCGTGAAGGTAATCGTGCCTTGATAGGTGCCGGGGGACAGCCCGTCCGGATTGACACTGGCGCGGACGGTCACGCTGGCACCCGCCGACAGTGACCCGCTTTCGGTGTCGGCGGACGGTGTGTCGAAGGGGGGCGGCGGTCCGTCATTGGGCACAATCGTCAACACCAGCCAGTCAGTGCTGCCGGCCGCCTGCCAATTGATCGAGCCGCCACTGGTATTGGTCAGGGTATAGTCCTGTGTGCCGTAATCGGCCGGGTCACTGCCGTTTCCGGCTGCATTGAAGGCGCGCACAGGGCTAACGGTCATCACACTGGCGACCGTACCATTGCCGCCTGCGGCCAGCTGGGTGTCGGCCCGGTCCACGCGGATCCGCGGCGTGGTGACATTGTTATTGCTATTGGTAACCGGCACGCCGGTTGCTTCCAGCGCATTCTCGATGGCATCAATGCTCATCGCCGGATGGCTCGCGCGCAAAAGAGCCACGGCCCCGGCGACATGCGGTGTCGCCATGGAGGTGCCGGAGGCGGTCGAGGCCCGGCCTGTTCCGTTGTCATCGATGGACGGCAAGGCCGAGCGAATGGACGAGCCGGGTGCCAGAACATCTACGAGCGAGCTGGAATTCGAAAAGCTGGACAGGGCATCGGTCTTGGTGGTCGAGCCGACCGTAATGGCGTCCGGAATGCAACCCGGTGCGCTGACGCTGTCGGAAAAACCTTCATTTCCCGACGCGATGACCGTGGCGATGCCGGCAGCGCGCAGCTGGGCGATGATGGAGGCCCGGGAATTGGATGGACAGGCCGCCGTTTCCCGGCCGCCCCCCAGACTCATATTGATCGAGGCAAGATTGAGAGTGGCGCGGTTGGCATATAGCCATTCGAGGGCCGCCAGCTGGTCGCTCGTATAGCCCAGCATGCAGGGATCGCTGCTGCCGCAGGCATCCGTGCTGACAAAGCGGGAGAAGACCTGGACCGCAACGATGTCGGCACCCGGCGCAACACCGAGCAGGGTGCGCGCGCCATTGTCGGGATCAACGAAGGATCCGCCAACGGCGATGCCGGCCACATGGGTGCCGTGAGTACAACCGTCAGCACCATTCGTTTCGCCTTCGCAATTGTCTCCGGCGCCCGGCGTGGTCGTATCGGATGCCGCACCGCCCGGGCAAACACTGGTGGAATCGCCGCTGGTTGTCGAAAAACAGGCCGATCCGGTGATCCGGCCGGCAAACATGGGATGCTCATGGTCGACCCCGGTATCGAGGATGGCGACCGCGACGCCCGCGCCGGTATTGCCGCCACTGTGCAGGGTTGTGGCGCCGATCAGCGGCACACTTTCGTCCAGCATTGGCCGGTCCAGCGTGTCGGTTTCGATGCGCCGGACTTCCGGGTCCTGCGCCAGCAGGCTGATTTCTGCCGCCGACAACTCCATCGCAACGACGGGCGTAAAGCTGAACTGTCTGACAATTCGGGGGGTTGTGTCGCCGGGAGCGGCTTCGGCCATGCGCGCGGCAGGCAGGCCGAAGACCCGCATCATGACGTCATCTGTAGTGTCCCGCAGCTCGTCCTCGAAGCTTCGCCCGTCAGCCGCGAGCTCGGGAGAAGAAGCGGCCAGCCAGACAATGACTTGCGCGCGTTGACCGTTTTCCAGCCTCGACTGCGTGTACTCATCCAGCTCGACAGGGGCAGCGAAAGCGCTGGCCGTGCCCAGAACAAGCGACAATGCGGCAACCAGAAAACGGACCATGAAAACACCCCCGAACCCGAGCGGGCAAATGGCCCGCCTCTCAACCCGGCATGTTACGCGAGGTCCGGCCCGGGTCCAGCAGGAAAAGGCCCGGCCTGTCCGATTTCTATCGAAGCGTCGAGCAGGCAATATCCGAATAATCGGAGGTCTGATCAGAGCGATACGCCCTTAGCCGGTAGCAATAAAGTGTGCCCTGGACGAGCCCGTCATCAATATCCGAGCGTGGACCCGTACCCCGGACACGGCTGTCGACGCGCTCTTCACTGTTGAAGATGCGCCGCCAGTTATAATTCACGCCGCCGCGCTCGCGGACCGGAATGCCGCGCTCGACCTGTACCCCGTGTTCAGACCGGGCATTGTCCTGCCAGCTGATTTCGAAACTGGTCGGTGTATCGGCACCAATGGATACATCCGACGGGGCAGGCAAACGGCCACGCCGGGCCGGCACGGTTTCATTGCGCCGGGGCGGTGTCCGGCCTGTGCGGTGATCGACGATGGAATCCCGCTCTTCCTCGTCGCTGGAGGATCCTCCCAGAAGGTCGGCCAATCCGTCTTCGACGCTCCCGATGGCATCACCGATCTCGCTGCCGACCGGCGCCAGCGCGTCCTCGATCGGATCGGTGATCGGGCTGACCGGATCGAATCTCGCGGTCGATGGCACATCGTCGCCATTTCCGGCGCCATCCAGCGCTGCGGTTTCTGCATTCCCGCTGCGCGTGCGCGGATCACGGCCACGCCTCGCATTCACCACTTCATTGCGCCGCCCGGCGTCCAGCGTGTCGGCCTCGCCAAAGCGCTCCGGGTGCCGCAGCCGGCTCTGATTCTCCCGCGGCCAGGTGCAGGAACAGGCATCGAAGATATCGTCACACTCGAAATCATCCGTGCCTTCCAGCGGTCCGCTGCGATGGACGCAGACCTCGCTGTCTCGCATGCGCATGCAGTCGATCAGTCCGACGCAGACGCAAAAACGGCCGTCTTCCTCGTCAGCACATTCATATCCGGGCGTTGAGGCGCCCGGGCTGGTGGGTGTGGAGAGCGCCTGCCAGCCAAAAGCGGCGCCAGCGGGCAGGATGATGATCGACAAAATGGATGTCAGCAATTTCATGAGGCTCTCCTTTTTAAGGGTATGCGGCCGGTCCTAGCCGGGACCGGCTTTCATGGCCGCGACAAGGGCCTGGAAACGCTGCTGGCTTTCCGGCGACCAGGTCGTGGCCAGATCATAGAATTCCTCGACCGCATAATGGTCCGGAGGAATGACGTACCAGGGCATTTTCGTGGATGTGTAGATGTGGACGTCCGGCGGCATCAGGTCGGGATTGTCCAGCGTGCCGACCCGCAGAAAGTGCACGCGCTCACGCAAGCCCCGGAAATCGTAATGGCTCCAGACCGCGACCCTGCAATTCGGACAGCGGGCAATGATCTGCCCCTTGCCGCTGGGTGAGGCGGTGTCGATGGTCTCGACCTCGCCCTTGGTCGTCACCACATGCTCGGCCTCGATCAGCGCATTGATGACGTGCGGCCCCCCGGTCTGGCGCTGGCACCAGCGGCAATGGCAGGCATGCACGATCATCGGAGAGGCGTGCACCTCGTAGCGGACCTCGCCGCAGGTGCAGCCGCCGGTGCAGGTTTCGGTCTTGTCAGTCATCGTTTCGCTCCTGGATTCGGGATCAGACGCCAACAATGTCGGATTTCAGGGAATCAAGGAACGCCATCACTTCACCGCCTTCCGTCGCACCGACGCCCAGCTCGCTGGCTGTGCCCGAGACAATTTCGATGAAGCGCGACCAGTCCGCCTCGCTGATGCCCATACCCTTGTGGGCCAGCGCCATGTCGCGGCCGGTATAGTGCATCTGGCCGCCGGTCTCGCGAACGAGATAGTTGATCAGGATCTGCAGCTCGCGGGCCTTCCGGTCTTCGCCGCGATGGGCCCAGAAGCGGCCCAGCAGGGCATCGGCTTGGGCTTTGGCCACCAGCCGGGTGGCAAAAACCGCGATCGCATCATAACCCCCGAGACGGGCATAAAGGCTGGCTGACATGGCGGCATTCCTCCGGTTTGCAGTTGTCAATCAGCATGCCTTCGCGCAGGATTTTGAAAATCCGGGAAAAATCGACACCGGGTTTGCAGGAATGCACAAGGGGGCCGCTGGCCGCATGCAATGGGATGATGCCCGCATATTTCTGGCCTTCGCCCGTGAGGGCTCGTTCAGCGCGGCCGCCAAGCGGCTGGGCGTACAACATTCGACGGTCTCGCGGCGCATCCATGCGCTGGAGGAACAGGTCGGCACCCCGCTGGTGGAGCGCAGCGCCACCGGCTACACGCTGACCGCGGCGGGAGAGGATCTGCGGATCTCTGCCTACCGGATTGAACAGGAATTGCTGTCATTCGAAGCGGCCAGTGGCGGTCAGAGCCAGGATGCCTCGGGAGAGCTGCGCATCACCGCCATCGCCAACATGGCATCAACCGTTCTGATGCCGGTTTTCGCCCGCTTCACAGAGGCCCATCCGGGGATCAATCTGCGCGTGGACGTAACCAATGACTCGGTACGGCTGGCCGAACGCGATGCCGATATCGCGCTGCGCCAGACCAATAGTCCCGGCGAGACCCTGATCGGGACAAGGCTGACAACCATCGCCTCGACCGTCTATGGCGCCACCGATTATTGCAATGCGGTCCGGGCGGGGGCGGCCGAGGAAAAATGGATCGGGGTTGATTGCTGCGATTTTCACCGGACCTGGACGCGAGAGGCTTGCCCGGAGGGCGCTCACAGCTTCTGGGTGGACGAGACCTCGCTGACCCTCGCGGCCATCAGGGAAGGGCTGGGCGTCGGCTATCTGCCATGTTTCCTCGGCGATAGTGAAGCCGGGCTCTCCCGGTTCCAGGAGCCCGATCCGCGGCACGAAATCGGCTTGTGGCTGCTCTATCACCGGGATCTGAAGAACACCAGGCGCGTAACCCTTTTCCGCGAACACATGCAGCGGGAAATCCCGGCGCTGGCACCACTCTTCGCCGGTCAGCCGGAGGGTCCCGAACCACCCAGTGAGGCCCAGACATGATCCTGAACAATCTGGTTCGGTCGATCCGCGAACAGAATTACTATGCGGTGTTTCTCGAATTCCTGATCGTCATACTCGGCGTCGTGATCGGCTTCCAGATTTCGGCCTGGAATGCCGCGCAGCAGGAACGCCGCGACGCCGTGGACATGATGGACGGGCTGGCCGCCGATGTCGGGCTGGCTGAACAGCTCGCCTCCGCAACGCTGAACGCTCGGCTGGACCGCGTCGGGCATCTTGTTTCCGCCTGGCAGCAGATTGACGATCCGGACATTGCGGCGCTGGGGGAAACGGAATGCCTCGCCCTGGCGGCCTCTCATCATTTCGGCGTCACGATTGCCAGCCTGACCACGCTGGAGGAGATCGTCGCCTCCGGCCGTCTCGGCATATTGCGCGATGCCCGGCTCCGGCAGGCCCTGTCGCGCTATGAGCAGGCAACGGACAGTCTGCGCGAAATGCTGCAGCGCTATCCGGTGATTGCCAGCAATATGACCCGCGACTTTCCCGGCCTGATCCGGATTACGCCGATTTTGTACGGAGAGGAGCCGCGGGTCGGTTATGCCGGCGCGTGCGATATTGACGGCATGCGCGATGATCCGGCCTTCATCAATGCGCTGACGGAAAACATGGATCTCTATGATTATTTCGTCGCCGCCGGCCTGCGCCCCTGGACCGAAGCCCTGTCAGAGGTGCGCGCCAGCCTCGAAGCCGCGCAGGCGGACGTGGGGCACTGACCGGTCGCGTCTGCGCGTACCGGGTTGTCTCACGCATTGCCTGTCAGCGTTCCCGTGCCGGGTCATGTCCTTTCGGAATGTGAGCCGTCCGCTTCAATCTGCGCCTGCCACTGGCGGCGATTAAGGCCCCGGACAAGCAGCCAGCCGGCGAACACAAATTCCGGCAATGCGGCGGGAAGCAGAAGCATGCCACCCACGCCGCTCAGCGCGGGAAGTCCGAAATGGACCACACCCAGCGCGACATAGCTGAGCCCGGACAGGCCCATGAGCAAGCCGAGGAAGGTCGGAAAATAGCGCGAGCGGGTCAGCAGGATACCCAGGGCGCCGCAATGCAGTCCGAACAGCATCAGGCCAAGAATATAGCCTTCATTGTGCAGCCCGAGGAAAACCAGACTCCATACGCCTGCCGCTTCCGGATCCAGCTGACCGGCAATCGGCGTATCGCCAAGAAGCAGAAGCGGGGCGGTTTCGGCCAGAAGGGCCGTCACCATGACGGCGCTCATCACCAGCCTCGCCGATAACGCAAACAGGGCAACGCCCCGGTCGACGGCCACGAACAGGCGGTAGAAGGTCACCGCCAGAAAAATATCGAGCGCAAAAACAAGGAAGTCGGCCAGTATGCCAAGCCGGAACAGGGCATCATCCGTCTGGATGGCCAGCGCCGTGGCGCTCGCGTCCTGCCAGTCGATCAGGCCGCCACGAACCACGATCTGGGCAAAAATTCCACTCAGGATGATGATGACGTAAGCAAGGCCGGATAGCCGTGCCAGCGATACAGGATGGCGTGATACGAGTGCAGGGGTCATGCGAGCTCCATTCCCTATTCGGTCGCACAATTGTGTCTGCTTTCCCCCTGTGGTCTTGCCGATTTGGAAATCGGCGCATCTTTTTTCGCTATGAGAAAAAGCGGCTTGCGGAGCTCACGGCGCCAGCAGGGTGCACGTCATCGCGGCCTTCGCCATATATTCGCTGCAGGAAAATGGATCGGGCGATGAGAGCCGAACTCACGACATTCACCTTGGCAATGAGGATTTAGCGGCATCAAATCAAGCGCGAGTCGCTACGCCCCCCAACAACACGCTGTCAGTGTTGGCCCATAGGGACCTCTCGATGCTCGGTGCCCGGCAGGGCAACGCGCACATACTGCATCATGCCTTCATCGCCATGGCTGGCAAAATGGCAATGCACGAAGAAGTCTCCGATAAATCTCCGATAGCGTGTCCGGAGGCGAACCGTATAGTTGCGCTTGACGATGATCGTGTCGCGCCAGCCACCAATCATTCCGGCATATTCCGCATCATAGGCATCGGTCGTGGGA
The DNA here is from genome assembly GCF_036330345.1 of Hyphobacterium lacteum. Lineage (NCBI taxonomy): Bacteria > Pseudomonadati > Pseudomonadota > Alphaproteobacteria > Maricaulales > Maricaulaceae > Hyphobacterium > Hyphobacterium lacteum. The sequence goes on along the minus strand of NZ_JAZDRP010000005.1, from coordinate 19,286 downwards.
TCGGTTACGTCCTCTCCGTTTTCATTGACGACACTGACCACCTGGAAGGGATTGACGTGGATATGGAATGGATGCCGGCCGAGATTGGCGGTGACCTCCCATTCCTCCACAGCGCCCAGCGTCAGAACCCTGTCGATCCGGCGATGGTCAAAGGGCTGACCATCGATGCTGAGTGTCGCGCCGCCTTCATGTTCGACAATGCTCATGATGGCCGTCTGATAGCCGGTCAGCTCCTCGTCGGTGACAGGTTCGTGCCACTCGAAATGACTCAGCCTGAGATCGTCCTGAAGATCGCTGATGACGCTGGCGCGCACATCCGGATCGTCGATCGCCCGGATCGCACCATTCACGAGCAGTTCTGTCAGGGCGGTGCGCGCATCGTTCTCCGCGACCGTCTCTCCGCCGACCTCGAGCAGTCCGAGAATGCGATAATCCTCGGGCTGCCGAGGACCGGTCTGATCGTTGATCAGGCAATAATCGCCCGGCTCGTCAAATCGAACCAGAACATCCATGCGTGCGCCAGGATACATGTCGGCCCGATGGACCTGCCGCATCCCGGCGCGGGTCAGCCCGTCATCGGCAAACTGGAACAGTTCCTGAGCCTCACCGGTACAATATTGTCCAATCCAAGAAGCATGTTCCGCCCTTGGAGTTTCTGCCAGAGCCGGAGCATCGTCGGCCAGGCGGCGAACGGTCATTCGTGCACTGCGCCGCAATCCCGCGTGCACCATGCGAAGCCGCTCGAACCGGCCGGCCTCGAAACCTTCAAGCGTCGGTTGGACCAGGCCGTTCAGTGTAAGGACCCGCCCGGACATCAGCTCTCGGAACGGCCCGATTTGTGAAAGACGCTCGACGGTTCCGACTTCATCCTCGCCGCAGGTCCACGGCGGTATTTCCGAGAGTGGTGTTTCCCGTGTGAGCGTCTCCCACCCCCGCGGCCGGCCTTCCTCATTGAAACAGGCATACTGGATCTGGCCAATCATCAGGATGTGCTCAGGCAGCGGTCGGGCATCCTCATCAAATAAAAGGATGTCGATATCACCGGGGGTTTCCGCTGTGGGAACACGGTCGCCCTCGATGATGAGCGCTCCCGCCATCCCGCTGCCCAGCTGGATTGTTGTCGAGCCATGAGTGTGGGGATGATACCAGAATGTGCCGGCCGGGTGTTCGGGAGGTATCGCGAATTCGAAATCGAAACGGGAGCCGGGGTTGATAGAAATGTTGACATTGTCGCTATTTCCGCCCGGTGAAACCCAGAGCCCGTGCGTGTGAATATTCGTGACATTGAAACATTCATGCCGCGCGGTTTGCTCTTCGGTACACTCAGGCAGATTGTTCTGGACGCCCAGCCGGAGCACCTCGCCTGGCCGCACACGCATGGTCGGAGCGCCGAATGTTTCCTGGCCTTCGCCGCGATAGGCTCTCAATTCGAGCTGGTCCGTTTCAAGCGTCCAGGGATTGAATATTTCGCCCCTCACCCTTTCCACGCTCAGCTCGTATGACGGCGCGCCGGATGACTCCACTTGATTGTCACCGCATGCAGAAAGAAATCCGCATACGGCCACAGCTACCCACTTGTTGGTCATTCGCTCTCCCCCATGAGCATCAAATGCCAACGTTAGCAAAAAACAAAAATGAAGTCTCTACGATTCGTTCCATCGCGCGTGGCGGTGAAGGCGAGGTCTTGGTTGGGGGCTGGGTAAATGCGGTGGTTGCCTGACTTCGCTTGTTAGGCGCATCAGCCCCAATCATTGTGAAATTCACCTGACCACATGAATTAATTCATGCTCGACCACTGACGGCGCTGCCCTATGCGCTCTCCCGTCCGCTCCCCTGGTGCAATCCGGGAGGCCTGAGGGTGTCCGAAAAGCCTGCAGAGAATGGAGCGGGCGATGAGCTCCAGACTTCAGTCTGTCAACATCCACGTGACTCTACAAAGACAGAAAATATATAGTAATTTCTGTAAATTGCCTGCTTGAAACGTCTACCAACGTCCACCACGTAACACCACAATCTCCGCCCTTTGTGGGTAAAATTGCGGGTATAGTTTGGGGGCAATATGAAGCTAACTGATCGAACGATCAAAGCGCTAAGGCCAAAGGATCACGCCTATAAGAAAGCAGATGGCAAAGGGCTAACGCTTCTCGTGAACGCGGACGGAGGCAAGCATTGGCGCTTTCGCTACCGCTTTCACGGAAGAGAGAAAATGCTCAGTTTGGGCAGCTTCCCCGATGTGTCGCTGTCGCTAGCACGCCAGAAACGTGACGAGATGCGGCGAGTATTGGCCTTAGGGCTCGACCCGAGTGTTGAACGAAAGAAGGAGAGGTTGCGCGCCGCCTTCGCCAGTTCCGATACATTTGAGCAAATGGCTTCCGCATACATTGCTAAACGCCAGGCTGAGGGCGCAGCGCCCCGGACTTTGAAAAAGCAGAAGACTTTTCTTGGCGCGCTTCGAGCCGATATCGGAGCCATACCTATCAGCGCTCTGACCTCGGAGCAGTTGTTGGCTGCTCTCCAAAAACATGAGACGCGCGGCAAGCGGACTTTAGCTAATGAGGCGCGAGCGTTCGCGAGTCGAGTTCTACAGCTAGCGATTGCTCAGGGACGGGCCTCTCGGAATGTGGCTGACGATCTCCGCGGCGCGTTGATAGCGCCGCTACCTGGGGGCCATGCAGCAATAACGTGTCCTAAGGAGCTTGGTCGTTTATTGGCTTGTATACGCGCCTATGAGGGCGAGACCGTAACCAGCCTTTGTCTGGAAATCTTGGCGCATGTGTTCGTAAGACCCAGCGAATTGCGCGAAGCTCGATGGGACGAGTTTGATCTTGAAAAAGGTCTATGGCGGATACCGGCTATCAGAACCAAGCTCCGTCGCGAGCACATCGTGCCGTTATCGCCCCAAGTCATTCGGCTCTTGAAAGAATTGCGCCGACACACTGGCAATCAGGCGTTCATTGCCGCATCCTCAGTAAAGCCCGATCAACCCATCAGCGACATGACATTCAACAAAGCCCTACGCTCACTTGGCTTTGATCGCCGCCATCATGTGGCGCATGGTTTTCGCAGAACCGCGTCAACTCTTCTCAATGAGCAGGGATATAATCGCGACTGGATCGAGCGCCAGCTTGCTCACGTAGAACGCAATAAGGTGCGTGGCGCCTACAACGCCGCGGAATACCTAGACGGTCGCCGTAGAATGATGTGCGAATGGAGTTCTTATCTCGGTGAACTTCTAGACGAAGCTCAAAAAGCCAAGCGAAAACAATGACCGGGGCGTAGGACGACAACTCCACCGGAATTGGTGTCTACTGATGACAGATGATTCTCAGGAGACGCCTACATGTCTGATTCGATACCAATTTCGTCACCCCCACCTATTGCTCCGCGAGCAATGACAATTGACCGTTTTGTAAGTGCCTACGGCGTTTCACGGGCGAAGACCTATCAGCTCTTGAAGGCGGGAGAATTGCGCGGCGTTAAGGTCGGCCGTCGAACTCTTATCCCCGCTGAGTCCGCTGAGACTTGGTTCGCGAGCTTGCCGGAGGCTTAGCAATGGCGGCAACGTCTCCAGCCCAGCTGCTTGATGAGATTGTTCATTTTCTCAAACGGTTCGTTTCTTACCCTAATGACGCCGATGCCTTTGCACATGCTTTATGGATTGCTCACACGCACATAATGGAAGCATGGGATAGCACGCCGCGCCTGGCGTTTCTCTCGCCCGAACCAGGAAGCGGCAAAACCCGAGCACTGGAAGTGACAGAACTCTTGGTGCCAAGGCCAATTGAATCAATCAACGTCAGTCCAGCGTACCTTTTTCGTAAAGTTGGCGACCCCGATGGCACGCCGACGATTCTCTTCGATGAGATAGACACAGTTTTCGGGCCTAAGGCTCGCGACAATGAAGAGTTGCGGGGGTTACTCAACGCTGGCCACCGTCGAGGCGCAACAGCGGGCCGATGCGTTGTCAAAGGCAAAGAAATTGAGACCGAGGAGCTGCCCGCTTATTGCGCCGTCGCAATGGCGGGGCTCGGAAAGTTGCCGGATACGATTTTATCGCGATCAATTGTCGTGAAAATGAAACGACGCGCCCTTCATGAAACTGTGGAGCCCTTTCGTCGACGAATTCATTCTCCCGACGGCCACACCCTGCGGGACCGCCTTGAATTGTGGTGCGAAAGCATCGGCGGCACTATCATGAATCCACCGCCCAAAATGCCGATACAAATCACTGATCGGAACGCAGATGTCTGGGAGCCTCTGATAGCTGTTGCTGATGCCGCAGGAGGGCGCTGGCCCGAACTAGCCCGTGATGCAGCTGTTGCACATGTTGCGCACATCAAGGAGGAAAGCCCAAGCCTAGGTGTTTCGCTCTTGGCCGATATCAAAATGTCTTTCAGAGGGGATATAAGGCTGCCAAGCCGGACCCTGGTCGCTCGCCTCAACTCGATGCCAGAAGCACCATGGGCCGAGCTTGATAACAAGCCCCTCAATCAACGGCGCCTAGCTCAATTGTTGAAGCAATATGATATATCACCCAAAGGCATAAGGGTTGAAGGCCTTACGCCGCGCGGCTACGAGCGCAGCGATTTTTGTGATGCTTGGAACCGGTACTTGCCGCCCTCTCGTTAACGATGCGCAACAAATGCAACAAGCATCTGCGGGCGTGAACCTGTTGCTCCACCGCCATTGCTTGCGGCGGTCGCAGAAAGCTAGTGATTTGGCAGCAAAATGCCCATTACTGCCTCTCCAATTTGCTTGGCCAGAAGAGGCGGGACCGCGTTTCCAACTTGAACAAATTGCTCGGTCCTATTGCCCAAAAAAAGATAATTGTCCGGAAATGTTTGCAGTCGGGCGGCTTCTCTCACAGTCAAGCTACGACATTGTGCGGGGTCGGGGTGGATGAAATAGTGGCCGTCTTTGGCAATATGACTCACAATCGTGGTTGACGGGTTGAGCCAGCCTTGGACACGAAAGCGATCAGCGAACTTACCGCTAGACCAATTTTTGTGATTTGGCGCGAGCTTCTGAGGAAAATCGTCAGCTTTTGCTGGCCGGCCATTTAAGCCCATAAATACTGAACAGAAAAAGTAACGAGCAATATCTGAGGCCATATGCCCCCTTGTTTCGTGCCCCTTGAGAATAGATAGGTTTTCATCTTCGATAAATTCCCGAAGCTCCGGGTTTTGGATGGAGCCAATTGGATACTCGGTGCTCGAGCGCGGCAAGATGGAATTCGAACTTTGGAAGTTACGCTTCGCACTTCGTGCCGCTTCTATAAGACTGCCAGATGCCGACTGAATAACAAGATCCATACCTTCTAAGACAGTATTCCTCCAATTTTCTGGTGAATCGTCTCTGCTTAATCCTGACCTTAGAGGGGGTAGCCCCGACAAGACATCTCCGACATTGGCACATGGCTTCGACCTTTCCGGCATGAAGGTCTTCATGGGGTCGATTTTTGCCTTGCGAAAAAGGTCCTTACGAATGCCAACTATTATTATCCGGTGTCGCGCTTGCGGCACCCCGTGCCGTTCTGATCGGATCAAGAAATCTCGATCCTCTAGCTGATCATTAAAAAGTAGCCCTTCATTCCGATTGGGAGACATAGCAACAAGCTGGTAGCCGCCGCCAACCGTGCCCGCGTTCTCGAGATCTTCCCGCACTTGAGCAAAGATTCGTCTGCCGGCGATCGAGGACGACAGCATGCCCTTTACATTTTCCATGACGAAAGCGGCCGGAGACAGGCGGTCGAGAATCCGAACATATTCTTGATAGAGAAAGTGCCTTGAATCCTCTTCGGCAACATAGCTGGTTTTGCCGAGATTCCGTGATCGCCCCACAAGAGAATACGCTTGGCAAGGCGGCCCACCGATTACCACGATGTCGGCGCCGCCGTTAGCTTTGTCCGTCAAAAGACTCTCGAGGCGCTCACCTACAGCTTCGTCATCGGCTGGGTTACCTAGTTCTTTCGGCGAATAAAGCGTTTCCCAGACAGCCGCTTCCCATTCTACCGGATTAGTTTGTTTTAGTTTTAAAAAAGCTCGATCAGATTCTTCGCGGCTCAGTGCATTCGCAAACTCGTAGTATGTGTCTGGAAGTTGTCGATATTTAAACTGTCGGGTGAAAGCTCTAAGAGTCAGAGTTTTATGCGCAGAGGCCTCCTTCTCAACGGAGGTTACAACCTTGAAAACCCTGTCACCATTTTCGTTCAGAACCGACGAAAAGCCCTCTGCCAAGCCGCCCGGACCAGCGAAAAGGTCTACAACCCTAATCTCACCTTCCATGTCAATTCGCCTTCAGACTTGACCTTAGCACTGTCTACCAGGACCGTGGCGGAATGCCAGGGGCATAGATCAGTGGCCGATATAGTAAATAAAGAAACACGTTCGAAAATGATGGCTGGGATTGGCCACAAAGACACCAAGCCAGAACTAGTGTTGCGGCGCGGGTTGCATGCCAAAGGCTATCGATTTCGCCTGCATGACAAGTGTCTTCCAGGTAAGCCAGACATTGTCCTCCCTAAATATAAGTCTGCAATCTTCGTTCATGGATGTTTTTGGCACCGCCACCCGGGTTGCAAGTTCGCAACCACGCCAAGAACAAGAGCAGAATTTTGGGCTAAAAAGTTCGATGAAAATGTAGCTCGGGACCTACGAAATTCTGAAGCGCTCGCCGAGCTTGGTTGGCGCGTCCATGTGGTGTGGGAATGCGAGTTGAAGGCTCTTGCACTGGAAGAAACGCTTAAGGCCGTCTCTAATTGGATCAGCAAAGAGGGGACGTGATCAAGAGATCTGGCTAACGCAGCTTCCGCGATTTTAGGCCTAGCCAAAACATATCGCATAGGTTGATTGCTGTAGTGTCTTCGTTAGGCTGATTTTCAGCGGATTGCTTGGGTGTGTGACATTCTTGTAGCTGGGTTTGCATTACTTGCGGTGAGTTATGGAAGACAGAATCAGAAAAGCCATGCGCGAATATGGAATCGCCCTAGAAGCGGCTGTCGAGCGCGTCCGAAATGATACCCGGCAAACTATAATTGACCTTCAAGGTGACGCCGTCGCTGAGAGGAGCTTCTTAGAAAATCTTGAAACAAAGTTGGAGCTGGCTCAAGCAAATCTGATAAGGCAAAGCGAAGAAAGGAGAGAGTTCCTTAGGGCAAACGCAATTCTAAGGGGCGATCCCGGGCACACTTGGTACCCTGGCCCTGGAACAAGCGAAGAGAGCCCGCGTTGGTTTGAATATTGTAGGAAATTGGCAGCAAAACCTGCTTTCGACGACGAAGTCATCAAGGTCATCGACAAAGACTCAACAGCGATTGTTTCTCGATTGATCCCGCCTTCGGGACCTACTGATAGTGGTCGAGGCTTGGTTTTGGGTCATGTCCAATCAGGGAAAACAGCCAACATGATGGCTGTGATTTCCAAGGCGGCGGATGCCGGGTTTAAGTTAGTAATAGTTTTGGCTGGATTGACAAAAGCGCTTCGAAGCCAAACCCAATTGCGAATCGACAAGGATTTGATTTTTGGTACCGAAAACCTTTGGTACCAGCACACGAAGTCTTCGTCCCCCGATCAGCCAGACCAAGATTTCAAAGGGCTTGGGGCCGGAAATTTCCAGTCCATGCAACAGCAAACACAAATCTTAGTAATTAAAAAGAACGTCAGCCCACTGAAGCTAGTATTGGGTCATTTGAAAGAGACTTCCGGCGGCAATCTAAATGACCTTCCCGCCCTAATAATCGATGACGAGTGCGATCAGGCCAGCATTAACACGGCCGGAAGTGAATGGGAAACAACAGCAATAAACGGGTTTATCCGTGAAATATTGGATAAGTTACCTCGAAGCTCTTACGTCGGTTACACTGCGACACCATTTGCAAATGTTCTTATCGACCCGCGAATTGACCCCGGGCGGCACGAAGACCTTTACCCTCGGGATTTCGTTTACCCGCTAAAGACAAGCGACAAGTATTTCGGACCTGAGCGTCTTTATGGACGTAGTCAGTTGGATAGCGATGCGGAGGCTCCGGATTCATCAGGGCTCGATGTAATCCGGCGCGTTCCGGATGACGAAGTGTCAGCGCTTCGTCCCGCTCGAAAAGACAAGGAGACGTTCGAACCTGAATTGCCGCGATCTCTATTAGACTCACTCGATTATTATCTTCTCGCCGTCGCAGCCAGAAGGATCCGAGGGCAGAGAGGCGAACATGCCTCAATGTTGGTTCACAGCACATTGTATACGCGCCCTCATCAAGCAATTGCAGACAAAATTTCTGAGGATTGGCTCGAACCAACCATAGCAAATCTTACCATCAACGACCAAGGGACCTTGGATCGGTTGCGTCGTAGATTCATTAGCGAATTCAACCGGGTGGACCCAAAACAATTCGGACTTCCAGAACATGATTTCGATGAGCTGACCCCTGAACTAAAACTTGTGGCTGAGAGCATTCAGGTTGCAGTCGAAAACATGGATAGTGACACCCGATTAGACTACGAAAGTGATCCGAAGCCCAAGACATACGTTGTGGTTGGAGGCTCGGTGCTGGCTCGCGGCTTGACTATTGAAGGCTTGACCGTCAGCTATTTCACTCGGCCCTCGACGCAGTTCGACACCCTTCTGCAAATGGGACGTTGGTTCGGATACAGAGAAGGGTTTGAAGATCTTCCAAGAATTTGGATGACCAAAGAGCTCGAGCAAGCTTTCCATGACTTGGCCACGGTGGAAGCTGAAATTCGACACGATATTAAAACTGCTATTGAAAAAGGTCTCACGCCTTCCGAGCTGGCTGTTCGCGTTAGGATGATTCCTGGTATGCGAGCTACTGCGGCTTCGAAGTTAACGGGAGCGGCTCCAGTTAGCACTAGCTTCGCAGGCAAGCATCGCGGAACCCTTTACTTTGAACATGAAGATAAGGATTGGTTGGCCAGAAACTGGACCGCTGGTGAACGATTGATTGAGGAATCGCTTTCGCAAACCGGGTTGTCTGAAATGCCGAGTGATAGGGTAATTCGAGCGGTCCCGCGCGTGGTCATTGAGAGATTCCTTGAGGCCGACGACGGATACCAGATTCACGATCGCCAAATCGGAATGTCAGCCTCAGATATCTTGGAATTTATTCGTGAGGTGGACACTGACAAAGATGGCAATCCTCTCCTTGAGAATTGGAATGTCGCTATCGTTGAACCCCAGCAAGTTCGAAATGGCTCAATGCCTACCCTTGGGAAGGCTGGCACCGTTAAGTGCCATAATCGATCCCGCCTCATAAAGCCCGCTCCGCCGCCGGCCTACATTAAAGGCCTTATGAGCGCTAGGGATATTTGGGTTGATGTAAAAGATGCCCGCGACAACCAAGCCAGTGGATGGGATGAAATAAAAGAAGCTCGGCGGAGAATCCAAATTGATTCAGGAGCCGAAATGCCGCTTCTGATGCTGTACGCAATTGACCGAATGTCACCAACGTCATCCGAACACCGGGTGGCATTGGATGCAGTTGCAGATGTGCTCGCGGTGGGAATGGTATTTCCAGATCGCGATCATCCAGAGGGATATTGGTCAGTGGAGCACGCGCTTTTATCAGATTCCGCCGAGGAAGACGAAGAATTCATTGAAGCTGTACAAGAGGCTGAAGAAGCCAATCAGATAGCCTTGGCTGCGCAACCTGCCGAAGGTCAAGCAAATGCCTGAGATCTTCTGGGGAGTAATTAGGGAGCGGGTGCAATCAAATGGCGCGAGCGAATCATCTGGAATTGATACGGAACCTTTAGGTTGCAACACTCGAGTTGGGCCGGTGCGAATAGCGCTCGGCGATGCCGGTGCCGCAAGATTACTGGTTCCGGTCAAGCTCGAAGAGAACAGGTTTGAATGTGAAACGGGTCCCAATTTATACGCCCGATTGAGCATGCTTAGTTTGGACGGCCAACCTCGACAATTCATTGACCTTTGCTGTAACGCCGCAGACCTCGAGCCCATTTTCTCGGATTTTTGTGAGCAAGTTTGCCGTCATCTGGATTCAGGCTTAACCGGAAAACCTGCGGTACTAAAAACTATCGAGGAATTCCGCCAGCTATTTCAGCGTGAAAATCAAAAATCTGTGGAGCTTTCGAAAGTTCTTGGCTTGTTAGGTGAGCTCAGTCTTTTGAATGACTTGCTGGAGCAAAACGAACGTGCAGCAGCAACTTGGCTTGGGTCCGGGCCTCACAGGCGCGATTTCGTAGGGACGGCGATCGCTGCGGAGGTAAAAGCAAGTGTGCGTCGAGGTCAGCCGATCGTGACAATTTCGTCTATTGATCAGCTAGAACCTGGAACCGACGAAGAGCTGTTTCTCGTTTACTACAGATTTGAAGAAGTAGGCGGAAATGGACTTCGCGTTTCGGCGCTTGTCGAAGCGGCGCGAGAAAACGCTGTTGACTTGGATCACCTAAACAAACGGTTGGAGGCAGCCGGGTTCGATAATGATGCTCGAGCAGCTTGGGACGCGCGAGCCTTTCGCGTTGTGGAGCGGAGAATGTATTCGGTACCGGCTGATTTCCCACGATTGGGCAGGGACTTGATGATTGATGGGCAACTTCGCCCTGGCGTCTCGAATGTTAAGTACGATCTCGATCTGGATCATGCTTCCGAATGGCGGCTTGATCCGCCTAAGGAACAGGATTTCTTGACACGATTGGCTGGGGCAACCAGTGAAGCTTGATATCCAAAGCGAAGCATTTCCGCCAACCGGCGCATTTTCAGGAGACGGCGCAACGAAGCTGTTGGGCACACCCCGAAATGATCCATTTCAAACCGTCCTACGTGAAGCCGTACAAAACTGTTGGGATGCACGCCGGGACGACGTCAAGGCATCGGGCTTAGGTATTGATATCCATGTGCGGCTCAGAACGTTAGATGGCAACGCGCTTCGTAGAGTTCTGAACGTAGTTCTCTCTGAGCTCCCACCCCCCGAAAGTGGCGCTTCTTTTTCAAACTTAACAGCAGCAACAGAAGCCGATTCTCTACGAATACTAGAGATATCAGACTTCGGAACAGACGGGCTTGCGGGCCCGACCCGTTCTGATCAGCCACGCCGGCAAGGCCAAAAAAGCGACTTTGTCGACTTCTTTCGTGACATAGGAGCACCACAGGACAAGGCGCAAGGTGGAGGAACCTATGGGTACGGAAAATCATCTTTGTATCATGCAAGCCGATGTCGAACGATCTTCGTAGATTCCCTAACCACCCACAACGATCAGAAAGTGCGCCGGCTGATGGGGTGTCATATCGGTGGATCTTACTCTGTACTGGAAGGCGATAGCCCAGGTCGATTCACCGGAAGGCATTGGTGGGGAAGGATGGCAGAGAACGTCATCGAGCCCGCCGAGGGGCAAGAAGCGACCGCTATCGCTGATTTGCTAGAGTGCCTGCCACGACCAGGTGAGGAATTTGGAACCTCAATACTCATCCTCGACCCTGATCTTCCCGGCAATCCGGATGATGGAACGTTAGATTTAGGTAGGACCATTCGTGAGGTGCTGCTTTGGAACTTTTGGCCTAAACTTATTCCAAAACAAGACGATACTCGGGCAATTACTTTTCATTGCGAGGTTGACGGAGAGAAAATAGAAATCCCAGACCCCTCGGAGTGCCCACCATTCGACACATTCGTCACCGCCTTAACCTCAATCCGTTCTGGAAACGGCAAACCTGTAATGACGACGGGGCGCGCGCCTGTTCGTGTTGGCTATATAGCGACTCACCGAAAGCTAGCGGAACCCCGAAGCCCTTTGCTGTGTGGTGTCGAAAACTCAATTGTGCCAAACCAATTGGTTCATATCGCGGTCATGCGTCCGGTAGAGTTGGTGGTTAGGTATTTTGTCTTCGATTCGGGACGGGCGGATGGTGTAGATAGCGCAGGAGTTTTCGTATCGGATACCGACGATGCGATAGAATCTGCGTTCGCGAGGGCTGAACCACCTGCACATGACGATTGGGTGGTGGACTCCCTGCCCAAAAGGTCCTTACCGAAGAAGTATGTCCAACGAGCACTGGCGGCCGTACGGGAAGAAGGGATGGCGTGGGGTGCGCCTAGTCTCAGACCGTCCGCTGGTGAAGGTGATGTTGTCGATGGCGCTGCGAAGCGGTTGGGCAGATTCTTGCCAACCGAATCTGGGCCCGACCACAGGCGCGCCTCAGTACAACGGACAAGTAAAGCTGGCGTTGAGGAACGGCAGAAATCAGCAATTCCAATAGGTCTTCGCGAGGATGCGCGATCGGGCGCGATAAGCGCTGAATTTAGCGTCGAAGTAAGTAGCGTGAGCCCACAAGAACCAGTGACGGTAAAGGCAGTTCCGCTTGTGGTTAGAGAGGGGCGTCCTGATCGAAGTGCATCGGGAAAAACACTTCCCAACGGTGGGAAGGTAGATGTCATTGCCTGGATGGACGCAGCAGGAAACGTCGTTTCTAAGGGCGCGATCGCCAAATTGTCGAAAAGCGGGACCTACACGTTCAACGTAACGCTTCCCGAGCCTGTCGCGATAGCGGTTGATCTAGAGTGGCGCAGATGAACATTCAGCTCCCCTTTTTATCCGTTTTACAGCCAGACACTATCACCAGGTCTGCATGGGTCATTCGAATAGTGGCAGCCGATGGTTCAGAAACGATCGCCACTGAGCCCGCAGAACTTTCCGACCTCACGCCGAATTGTAAACTGGAAGCACAGTGTCGCATTTCGTTCGACGGTAAGGCCGTCGCTGGCGAGTGCGGACTAGGCGTTGGGAGCTTACTGCAGCTAAACGGCTTGATCTCGACTGGTGCAGGTCGATTTGGTGCAATTCGTCGCTGTCTAGTTCAGAAGCAGCTAGAAACACGAGAGATCTTTGATTCGAGGATAGAATTGAAGGTCGACGTTAGAGATCTGAACACTAGAGTCCATTTTGATCTCGAACTTGTACTGTTGAATAGATCAGAGCCAAGTTCTGCGCTTGCGGCGAGCGAGAAAGGAAGCCGGCTATGGTCCGATCGGTATTCGGCGGCGCTTGGTGGCGCACGCCAGTTTCCTATGGCTGTAGTTTCTTTTAACTCGGAATTTCCGAAACCTCTCGAGCGGAGCGCGCCATGGAGGCTATACGTCGCCGGCAACCCGGACCTCGATTTTCAATCTGCAGTTACTTTGTTTTTAAATGGTGACAACAAAGAGCTGATGGAGCGGGTTGAGAACGCGGATGACGTGACGCTCAACACAATCATGGCCGATGCGGCGTTCTTGCTCATTCAACATGTGGCGCGAAGCGAGTCTGATTTGTCATCGGATAACCCATATTCACTAAAGGGCGTATGCGGAGCTTGGTGCCAACAAATTTTTGGTGTGACGAATTGCTCCGACATAAACGATTTTCTTGACACGGACCCTGTTAGAGCTCGGGCGTTGGTGGCTGGGTGGGCCAATTAGCAATGCGGTATATGCCACGCCTCAGAAGCCATTTAGCTGAACAGTATGCATTGGAGTTGACAGCGATTTGTGACCATACGCAGATCAGTTTTGATCAAAGCAGGTTGGTCAGTGAAGGTGTATGGTTCGCGGGGCCCGGCGGAAACAGATTGACTGTTTCGGAAATGATGGACCTTCGGAAAGGAATTGAACGCCTAGCTGAATCTGCTGGATTTCCTGACACCAAGCAGCGTGCATCGTTCGACAGGGCTTGCATCTCTTATTTCGCGGAGACTTTGGCCAAATGGGTAAGCCCAGGCGAAGGGCTGGAAGATGAAGTGTGGATGTGGTTTGCGATCAATCTAGCGCCCGATTTCACAGTTTGGCGATTCCCCAATCCGAACAGGTCTCGATTACTTGGCGGAAACCGAAATATGTTTGGTCGGCTTTGGACAAGAAGCCAAGTGTTTGATCGGGGCCTAGAGCATCCAAGTCGCTGGGGAGTGGCTAGCCGGATTCTAGAAGACGCAATGGTAGCAATTTGTGAGCGACCATCGGTGGTCCGGGACCAGCGCTTAGCTTTGGCGATCGGTGAAGCTTGGCTGAACGCGTCGACGAAGTCATCTGGCGATGCTTTACAGCAAGCAACCCGCGATGTGCTCAAGGCAGTTGTCGCAAGAAACGAGGTAATTTGTCTAGCTTCGGTGGGAAAGCCCGAACTATCAGACTTCTTAGACAGGTGTTTCAGAGTTGCCTTGGCCGACAGCCAATCGAAGGAGCGTTGAGCGGTTGTAAGCCATCGATTCAGCGCTCGTCCAAATGTGTGGAGATCAACAACCAGCAAATCGCCAATGCTTTTTAAGGTCAGTTTTCTGGCACTAATGAATGGGCGGGAAGCTGATCGAGATGAGCCTGTCAAAAAAGGGTGAAGTCAGGATCTGTGAACCTCGAGCAAATTGGCCGTGGTCAAGAGATCCAGAGAGTTCACCAACTTTGGGAGTAGAATGAAACTGGATGATGGGATAATCGCGGAAATTGAAGCTCGGCTAAATGGCTTGGCAGCTGAAGAGCTCGAGGAACTTTCACTTAGCAATCGCAAGCAAGAGCGCGCCGATTTCGCGGAATTTGAAGCTGCGCTGAAAAATGATCGGTGTAGCCTTTGCGGCAACCCAATCTCACACTTTTCAATCAAAAAACCTTGCCTGCATTGGTTGCTAAAGCCCAAAGGCTTCAAGCCAAAGCACCTACCCGTATTGTACGCCACCACCACTTTCCACCATATGGATACCTTTTTGCGTTGGGCTGCAAATTCGGAACGATTGTTTCAGAATATAAATGACCTCGTTGCTGAAAAATCGTCAGACAAGTTCATTGAGCACTCCATTAGATTCAGAAATTTGGAATGGGCGTTTTCCTGCGCCCAGTCTGACAGGCAGGGGCACGCAAGTTCGCAACATGGGCAGAACCCGCATTTCCACTTTCAAATGCAAATTGACGGTAGGCCGTTTATAAGATTCAACTCGTTCCATCTCGATTTTCGCGAATATGATGAGTTCTGCTTTGCGGTGAAAGCGGGCCGCTTCAAACGGCTTCGCGGCGGCCATTTTTGTGGGGCCGGAATGCAAGACTTGATCGATAGGGTTTCGCCTGAAACTCTAATCGAACTTTCAACGGCTTCCGATGATCCAAAAAATGCAGCTTTTGATATTAGCACGCTGATTGTTGCACCCGCAGGCGAAAGGCTAACGGGTGACGCTCTTCGCAAAATTATCGAAACACGAAAGAAAACAGGAAGGTCGTTTGCTTCAATTGTTCGAGATGAGCACCCAGCAGTTGGAGGGACTACCATCATTTCGCCAGGAGAAGGCGTCGCTCCAATGCGGCGAAGGAGCAGCTCAAGAGGACGCCAGAAGTAGAAAGCCAAGCGTAATATTGTGGGGCGATTCGGTCGTTTTCAGCAGTGACATCCGGTTCGCGAGTTCGTGTCCTGTAACGTTTTCAAAAAATTGCGGCGCTAGAAGCGCGAGCAGGGGAGGTGGCGAAACTCGCGGGACTCCAAAGGCGGGACCAGCATCCCCCGCCCCCCTTCTTTAACGCGACAATGGTCCACAATATCTATGTCCCTGCTCGACCCCAGCGGGCATCTTAATCTCTGACAATTGCCTCCCAAAGCTGTCTTTTTAAGATTTCTGCTGGGAATGTTCCGCAGTTAGACCGCGTCCAAGCATTTATGAACATGGGTAAGATTGTGGGTAAAAATACGCCCTCACATGCCTATCTATAAGAAAAACATATGGTAATTGCGAAAGAATGGAGCGGGCGATGAGATTCGAACTCACGACATTCACCTTGGCAAGGTGACGCTCTACCCCTGAGCTACGCCCGCTCAACATGGGGTACCGGCTGTTCGCCGGGAGGCGGGGTATATCGCGCAAACCTGCTGGCTTGGCAAGACGCAAGATTCAGCTAGCCCGAAACCGTCTCCAGATAGATGTCGAACCTGTCCTGGCCCCAGTATTTCGCCCCGTCCGCGACCAGGAAGGGGACGCCGAACACGCCGTGTTGTTGGACCGCCTGGCGGGCCGTGGCCATTTCGGCGTCCAGCCGCTTGTCGCAGGCCAGCTCCTCGGCGCCGGGCAGGTCGAGACCCAGTTCCGATGCCACCACGGCCAGCACGTCCGGACTGGCCAGATCCTTGCCCAGGCCCCAGCGGGCCTCGGACGCGGCCAGCGCGAAATCAAAGCCTCTGCCCTGCTGATCGGCCCAGTGAAAGGCGCGGAGCGGAAGATCTCCCCGGATTTCGAACGGATCCGGAAAGGCCAGCGGCAATCCCATCCGTTCGGTCATGCGCGGAATGTCCTCCAGATAATATTCCAGCTTGGGCTTTGAATCGGTGGGATTGAAGAAGGGTGCGCCGTCCGGCGGGCCGGTAAAGGGAATGGCGATCGCCTCGATGCCGGCGCGCTTCAGCTTGTGCAGGCCAAGGCGCGAATACGGGCTGCGGAAGGCAAAGAAGACAATCGGCTGGCTCATCGGGCGCTCCTTCTGGCTTTGCCGAGGCTAGCGGAAATTCGCACTTGATCCAGCCGGTAGAGACGGTTTTATCCCGGATATGCCTGCGACCCGCCAAGACCTGTTTGCGCTGTTCGACGAGCTCGGCATCGCGCATGCGACGACCGATCACGAGCCTGTCTTTACCGTCGAGGAGGGGGAGGCCATCAAGGCTGACCTGCCCGGCGGGCATACCAAGAATTTGTTTCTCAAGGACAAGAAGGGACGGCTGGTGCTGGTCTCGGCACTGGGCGACAGCGTGATCCGGGTCAACCGGTTGCACCGCCTGTTGGGCGCCCAGCGGTTTTCCTTCGCCCGGGAGGAGATCCTGTATGAAGCGCTGGGTGTGCGGCCGGGCTCGGTGACGGCGTTTGCGCTGATGAATGACCGGGACGGACAGGTCGCCTTCGTTCTCGACAGGGCCCTGCTGGAGCATGATCCGGTGAATTTTCACCCGCTCTCGAATGATGCCACAACGGCGATTGCCCGCGATGATCTGCTGAAATTCGCCCGGGCCACCGGCCATGAGCCGGTGATTGTCGATTTTGCCGCGCTGGCGGCGGAAGACTGACCTTGTAATGACCGCCTCCGCGCGCCAAGTAAGCGGCAGACAGACAGGAATTATGTGATGAGCGAGTTTTTCACCACCGACCCGAACGCCCAGCCCTCTGCCCCGCAGGGCGCGACCGCCGATCTTGTGAAGGATGGCACCGATCAGAGCTTCATGGCGGATGTGATCGAGCCGTCAAAGGACGTGCCGGTCATCGTTGATTTCTGGGCACCCTGGTGCGGTCCGTGCCGCCAGCTCGGCCCGGTGATCGAGCATGCTGTCAACAAGGCTGGCGGCAAGGTGCGGCTGGTCAAGGTCAATATCGATGAAAATCCCGGCGTCGCCCAGCAGCTGCGCGTGCAGTCCATTCCCGCGGTTTTCGCCTTCAAGGGCGGCCAGCCGGTTGATGGTTTCATGGGCGCCCTGCCGGAAAGCCAGATCAATGATTTCATCAAGCGCCTGACCGGTGACGGTCCGGATGCTGCGGAGATTGCCGCCATCCTGAAGCGCGCCGAGGAAAGCCTGAATTCCGGTGATCTCGGCGGTGCGGCGCAGGATTTCTCGCTGGCAGCCCAGTCCGATCCGGAAAACCCGGCTCCGATCGCTGGCATGGCGCGCGTTTTCATCGCCTCCGGCGAGCCTGACAAGGCACGTGAAGTGCTCCAGCATATTCCCGAAGACAAGATGGATGATGCCTCTGTTCAGGCCGTTCTGACGGCTCTGAAGCTGAACGAGGAAGCCGGCGATGCCGGCGAAGCCGGGGAGCTGGAAGCGAAAGTCGCCGCCAATCCGGACGATTTCGACGCCCGGTTCGAGCTGGCCAATGCGCTCGTGGGCAAGGGCGATCTGCAAGGCGCATCGGACCAGTTGTTTGCCATTCTTGAGGTCGATCAGGACTGGGAAGAGGGCAAGGCCAAGGCCCGCTTGCTCGAGATTTTCGAGGCCGCCGGCTTTGCATCGGACGTGGCCAAGAGCGGACGCCGCCGCCTTTCCGCCATGCTGTTTGCCTGACGCCAGCCCTTGGCAGACGCGGTTTGCCACCCTAGCTCAGTCATATGGCGACTCTACCGGATATCCTGCCTCTCTTTCCGCTGGGCGGTGCTATCTTGCTGCCCGGTGAGGTTTTGCCGCTGAACGTTTTCGAGCCGCGCTACCTCAACATGACGGATGATGCGATGGCCGGTCACAAGATGATCGGCATCGTCCAGACCCGTGCGGGCGGTGCAGTGGACAAGCCGGATATCGAGGCCGTCGGCGGCGCGGGCGTGATCATCCAGCATTCCGAAACCGATGACGGGCGTTATCTCATCGTCCTGCAGGGCGTGTCGCGTTTTGAAATCCGCCAGGAGCTGGACGAGAAAACGCCCTATCGCACCGCCCGGGTCGACTGGTCGATATTCGATGCTGACAGGCGCGCGCCTGAAGCGCTGATCAATGCCGACCGCGAGCGTTTCTCGGCGCTTTTACGCGGCTGGTTCGCCAATGAAGGCATCCAGTGCGACTGGTCCAGTGTCGATGCCGCGCCGATCGTCCGGGTGGTCGACCAGATCGCCATGAACGCTCCCTTCGCTGCGAAGGAAAAGCAGGCGCTTCTGGAAGCCGAGGATGTGCGCATGCGCTATGATCTGATGACCGCGCTGCTGGAAAAGAAGCTGGCCGAGGGCGCGGGCGGTACACCGAACTAGCAAGCCGGCCCTGCCAGGGATAAGACGGACAGATGAGCGAAGAACACACAGCCCCGCAAAAGGATGTCGATCCGAAACTGCTTGAAGTCCTTGTCTGCCCGGTGACGCGCGGACCGCTGACCTATGACCGCAAGGCCAATGAGCTGGTCTCGAAGCAGGCACGTCTCGCCTTCCCGATCCGGGAAGGTGTGCCGATCATGCTGCCCGACGAGGCCCGCGAACTGACGGATGCAGAAGCAAGATGACTAACGCCTGGCCCACCAAGCTGGACTTCTCGCGCTCGCGCAAGGTCCTGACCATGACCTTCGATGACGGGCAGACCGGCGAGGTCTCCTACGAGCTCCTGCGCACGGAATCACCCAGTGCCGAAGTGCAGGGCCATGCGCCCGAGCAGAAGCAGATTGTCACCGGCAAGGAAAATGTCGGCGTCGTCGCGGCCAATCCGGTGGGCCGCTATGCCGTCCAGATCGTTTTCGATGACGGCCATGATTCAGGGCTTTTCACCTGGGATTATCTGCGCGCCCTGGCGGGGTTGAACTGAAGAAATTTTTCTCCCCCTGCTTGCGGGGGGAGTGTCCCGAAGGGACGAGGGGGGCGA
>NZ_JAZDRP010000004.1:0-359021 GCF_036330345.1 Hyphobacterium lacteum | reverse complement strand
CCCCCCGCAAGCAGGGGGAGAAAGTAAATAGAGTTATTCCTCCAGCACGCCCTCAAGCCAGGCCGCCATCGCCGCCATGTCGAAATCCGGCGCATGCTCGCCGCCTTCGGTGCGGACATGGGTGTAGGTCGCACCGGCCTCATCCAGCACGGTGATCATGTAATCACCCTGGTCGGGCGGAACGATCGGATCGTCCGGCGAGTCGATCATGTAAAGCGGTGGATCATCGGCATCGACATAGCTGGCCGGCGAGGCCTGCACCGCGATAGGGGGCGCCGCCTGGTAATGATTGTCCATCCCGAAAAAAGGTACACCCGTATACATCGCGATGGTCTGGGCGGCATAGGCGCTGGCCGTGTCCGGATCACCCGCCAGCATGAAGGGCGTAGCGATTCCCACCACGGCCTGCACGGCCGAAGAGGTCTGGTCGATCGGGTCGGCGCCATCGCCCGGCGCATCATCCATCAGCGCAGCCATGGTCGCCAGATTGGCACCCGAGGAATGGCCCAGCGTGGCTATGTGGCGCGGATCGATACCCCATTGTTCCGCCGTGGCGCGCACGAAGCGCACCGCGCGGCGGGTATCGTTCACGGCGGCTGGAAAGCGGTTGCCGGGCGAGGACCGGTGATTGATCACAAAGGCGGTAAAACCTTCCGCATTCAGCGCCTGCACCACGGCGCGCATATAGTCATAACCCACCATGTCCTTGAGCTGCGGCGCCGAATAGATTTCCGGCCGGTACCAGCCGGATCCGGGCACCACGACCACGCCCAGACCATTGCTGTCTTCCGGCGCATAGACATCCATCAGCATCGCTGCGCCCGACACCATGCCGTAGACGACATTGCTCTGCGCGGGTGTGATCTCGATTTCGTTCTGGGCATGGGCGCTGACGGTCAGCGCAGCGGCGGCAAAGGCCGCAACGAAAAGACGTTTCATGACACTCTCCCCGAAAGTCTTCGGGCCGGAGGTTAACGCTGTTTACGGGATAGGGAAGGGGACTAATCCCCCAACACCCCCTCAACGCCTACGGCTTTCCCCGCCGCATTCAGCTGTTTCAGCGTTTCCGGGTCCAGCGGAATGCCTTCCGCCGCCCGGCGCTTGCGAAGGGCGCGTTCCGGATCGCCGGGTGCGACCACAGGCGAATCCCAGTCGGCGGGCGGGGAGGCGAGGGCATAATCCCACATCGCTTCCAGCTCGCGCTCCATGGTGGCGGGATCACCAAACGCATCGGGCTGCATCACGATAGCGGTCATCTGGTTGCGGATCCCGCCGCGGCGTTCATGGCCCGGTTGGATGGTCCCGCCTCCGGACAGAACACCCGCCAGCAATTCCGCCGCAAAGGCGAGCCCATAGCCCTTGTGATCACCGAACGGCGCCAGCGCGCCCTTCTGTTCGAAGCCTTTGAATCCGGAGGGATCGTCCGTCGGCAAGCCGTTCTCATCGATGATCGAGCCGAACGGCACGCGCAGCCCCTTGTTCGCGGCGACGCGGGCCTTGCCCATGGCAATCCGGCTGGTCGCCATGTCCAGCAGGAAGGCCGGCTTGGTACCGGTCGGGGGCAGGGCGATACAGATCGGATTGGTGCCGAACCGGCTGTCGGTTCCGCCATAGGGCGCGACCATCGGATCATGGTCGGTGACATTGACGAAGAAGATGGCGACGAAGCCTTCATTGGCGGCGATCTCGCCATAAGCGCCAATACGGCCCAGATGATGGGCATTCGACAGGGTGACGATCGCCGCGCCCAGTTCCCCGGCTTTCGGGAAGGCGGCCTTCATGGCGGCTTCGCCGGCGATCCGGCCCCAGCTGTCCTTGCCCTCCAGCTTCACGATGGCGCCGGTGTCGAGCACGATCTCCGGCCGGGCAGACACATCGACCAGGCCTTCAACGGCGTGCTTCACATAGGCCGGCAGCAGGCCGATCCCGTGGCTGTCATGGCCGGTCAGATTGGCCGTCACCAGATGATCGGACACCAGCTGGGCATCGGCCGGCTGCGCCCCTGCCCGCGTGAGGGCCTCGGCCCCGAAGGCGATCAGATCAGGTGCGGAAATGCGGACATCACCGGGTTGCATCATCATCCTCGTTGCTATCGGCCTCTTCCTCGGGCCGGACCGGGGGCGGTGACCAGGCGCGATCAAGCGCATTGTTGCGGCCTGTCTCGCGATCATTGCGCATCGTGTCTTCCATCATCTCGTTCTGACGCCGGGCAATGGCCATGTATTCGGGATTCTCGAACACCGACACGTCTTCCCGCCAGGCCTCGGCCAGCTTGATCAGCGTTTCACGGTCATGGCGGACAAAATAGCGCACCGCCTTTTCGGCCTCGAACGGATGCTCGCCGAGGCCTTCCAGAGCGCTGCGGGCAGCCCGGACGGCGCTGTCGAAGGTTTCCCGGATGATGTCATTCGCGCCCGCGGCATAGAGTTGATAGACATGATGACGGTCTATGGCCCGCGCCACGATATGGATATCGGGCCGTTCGCGGCGGACATGTTTCACCAGCTCGGTGATCTGTTCCTTGTCGTCGATCGCCACCACGAACTGTTTCGCTTCGGCCAGTCCCGCCGCATGCAGCAGGTCAGGCCGGGTGGCATCGCCATAGAAGGTCTTGATCCCGAACTTGGCCATATTCTCCACGAAATCGCTTTTGTGCTCGAGCACAACGATTTCATAGCCGCTGGCCCGCAAAACGCGGTGGACGATCTGTCCGAAGCGGCCATTGCCGGCAATGATGGTGGTCCCGCGCTGGTCGATCTCGTCGGCGTCGCGTTCGGGCTCCTGTTCTGTGTATTTCCTGGCAAAGACCTGCTCGTAGAGAATGAAGAGCAGGGGCGTGACCAGCATGGACAGCGCCACCAGCAATGACAGGACCGGCTGAAGATCCGGCGGGATGACCTGGTTCTGGACATTGAAGCTGAGCAGGACAAAACCGAATTCGCCGGCCTGGGCGAGGGCCAAGGTCATCAGCCAGCGATCACGCCCGCGGATCTTGAAGATCAGGGCCAGAATGCCCAGCACTGCGGCCTTGGCGGCGATCAGCCCCGCCAGAAGGCCGAGGATCAAAGACCAGTCATCCAGGAAGACCTCGAAACTGATTCCGGCCCCGACCGTGATAAAGAACAGGCCCATCAACAGGCCGCGGAATGGCTCAATATCGGCTTCCAGCTCGTGCCGGTATTCGGAATTGGCCAGCACCACGCCCGCCAGGAATGTTCCGAGAGCCGGCGACAGGCCGACCAGCGTCATCAAAAGCGCGATGCCGATCACCAGGAAGAGCGCAAAGGCGGTAAACATCTCGCGCAGTCCGGACCGCGCAATAAAGCGGAACAGCGGGCGCACCAGATAGCGTCCGCCGCCGACCACGATCCCGATGGCCGCCAGCACGACCGGTCCATAGGCCCAGCCGGGCAAATTCTCGACCAGATTCAGACTGGGGCCATGATCGCCTCCACCATGCTCGGCGGCGCCATGCGCCGCATCTGCGGCATGCCCGGCCGCATGCTCCAGCCCTGATCCCATCAGATCCGGCATGGCCAGTAATGGCAGGAAGGCCAGCATGGGAATGACGGCAATGTCCTGGAAGAGCAGGATGGAAAAACTGCCGCGCCCGCCCTCGGTCTTGTCGAGGGATTTCTCGCTCAGCGTCTGCATCACGATGGCGGTCGAAGAGAGAGCGAAGGTCAGGCCGATAGCGACCGCCACCGTCCAGTAGATTCCCAATGCAATGGCCGCAGCTGCGATGATGCCGGCCGTCACGGTAACCTGCAGCCCGCCCAGGCCCAGAAGCCTCGCCCGCATGTCCCACAGGGCGCGCGGTTCCAGCTCCAGCCCGATCAGGAACAACATCATCACCACACCGAACTCGGCAAAATGCTGCAGGTCCTGTGTCTCCGATCCGACGAGGCCCAGCACCGGGCCGATCAGTACACCGGCGATCAGATAACCGAGCACCGAGCCGAGGCCGAGCCGGCTGGCGATCGGCACCAGGATAACGGCCGCGGTCAGATAGATTGTCGCGTCGAGAAGAAATCCGCCCATGGCCTAACCCTTCACCAGCGAATTCAGCTGGCCGTTCAGCAGCGGCAGCTTGCGGGCCGCCTCGATATCCAGCCTGTGATCGCGAAGCGCCATCAGATAGCCCTTCCATTCGGCAGCATGCTCGTCGATCCGGTTGTCTTCCCCGGCGTGACCGGCCGCAAAGAAGGTCAGCGGCGGCAGATAGACCATGCCGCAAAGATCGGCGGTCTGTTCCAGCGGCGATAAAAGCGTGCGGACAGGAAAGTGATTGTAGCCCTCCGGCGTATAGGCGGTTTCGGGCCCGCCCGCTGTCAACGCGGAGAAGAAGATCTTGCCGCTCAGCGCATTTCCCTCATGGCCATAGGCCCAGCCGTGTTCCAGCACGATATCCTGCCATTCCTTCAAAATGGCGGGCGTCGAATACCAGAAGAAGGGATGCAGGAAGATGATGACATCATGGGCTTCCAGCCGGGCCTGTTCCCTGTCGGCATTGATATCCTGGCGCGGATATTCGGCATAGAGATCGGCGAGGGTCACGCCCTCGACCTCGGCGGCGGCCCGGCGCAGGGCCTTGCCGGCCACGGACCGGCGCGGAGCCGGGTGGGCCGCCAGGATCAGGATCCGCCTGGGCTGCGTGTTATCGTCCAGGATGCTCATCTCCCCTCCCGCGAAAACGGCGCTGACCAGCAACATAGGCGGGTGCGGGCAGCCCGGCCATGACCCAATTGCGGTTTTCCTGTTGGCAGGTGCTTGCGCGAGCGGGATGAGCGAAGTATATCGCCTCTCCTTCCGGTGCGAGCCCTTGGGGGTCCGCACACCGGTGTGGCGGAGTAGCTCAGCTGGTTAGAGCAGCGGAATCATAATCCGCGTGTCGGGAGTTCAAGTCTCTCCTCCGCTACCACCATTCACCGATGACGATGTGAGGTCCGGTCGCGGGTCTTGCCCGGACGATGCCGCGGCATGGGTCAATCCAGATTCAACTTGGGACCTCCCCGCCGTGATGATATCGTCTGCCCTGCTCAAAGGGGGAAATCATGAAGAAACTTGTGGCCATATTTTGCCTGGCATCGCTGGCAGCTTGCAGCAGCCCGGAATCCGGAGACGAGACGGCGGCTGTTGCAGAGACCGAAGCGCCTGCTCAAACCATGTCGCTTAATGAGACGAGCTGGACATTCGTGATGGACGGCACGGAAATTTTTGAGTCCATCGACGCCGATGGAAACTACATTGCGAATGCCGGTGATCAGCATTTCGATCACGGCACATATGCTCTGGTCGACGGGATGCACTGCTTCACCAGCGCCATGAATGACGAGGGCCAGATCTGCTGGACAACACCGGCTGATATCGGGATTGGCGAGAGTGTCGACATTACAAGCGAGCAGGGCGCAGAGCTCACCGTCACACGTGTGGAGTATCAGCCCCTGGACATGTAGCCAGCGCTGTCACCGCATTGGGAGCCAGCATCCTGCGGCTTATTAGCCGATTTTGCGGCCCTCGGGAAAACGCCTGCTGTGCCGGCAGAGCATGCATGCTCTTGCCGGCAACAGCGCAATTGTATCCGCCGCGGGATCACGCGCATTCGGAAATGCCAGACCCGGATGAGGACCGCGTTCGTCACCGCATTTTCCGAATGTCTGTGGCATTAACCTTCTGGCCACCCTGTTCATGCCCTTCTGTGGTTGAGTGATTCGCTTTATCCAGCGGCGGGGACAGGCGTGTTCGGATTAAAATTCGATTCAAAGGCCAAGGCGGAGGAGCAGAAGCTCGCCCAGACCGCCCGGAATGTGTCCGAAGGCGCCCTCGAAGAGATCGACCGCTCGCGCATGGAAATCTATTTCCGCAGCGGGCTATCGGCTGCTCCACTTAACATTATCAATGGCTTGATCCTCGCGGGCATGCTGATCACGGCAGCGCCATGGCTGCATGTCGCGGCATGGCTGCTGACCGGTGTTGTGCTGACCGCCTGCCGGATGTTGCTGGCGCGCCGCGCGCTCAAGCTGGGTGCCAGGCTGCCCAATCTGCAGGACAAGCTCTTTCTCGCCCTGACCGCTCTGTCCGGCAGTATCTGGGGCGTTGCCATCTTCCTTTTGCCGGCCAATCAGATATCGGTCGCGCATTTCGCCGTGGCCTTCATCGTTGCCGGTATGACGGCGGGGGCCGCCCTGTCCTCGGCGACGCGGCCCATCGGCATTATTGCTTTCAATACCCCCGCCATCAGCCTGATTGCGGCCTGGCTGGTGACACTCGGCAGTATCGAGGCCTATGCAATGGCTGGCGCCCTCGGCCTGTATCTCTTTGTCACCATGCGTATTTCGGCGCGTTACCGTGCCACGTTGAAAGAGGCGTTCGAGGCCAATGCCTCGCTGGAAGGTGCGCGCACAAGGGTGGAAACCCAGGCCAAGGCGCTGCGGGAACTTGCCCGCCGCCATGAAGCCACCGCCAAGAAGGGTGAGGAAGCCATAAAGGCAAAGAGCGCCTTCCTGGCCAGTGTCAGCCATGACATCAAGAATCCGCTGGCGGGTATTATGGGCGTTTCCCGGCGCATTGCCGAAGACGATACTCTGGATACCGATACACGGAAAAAGACCCGCCAGATCTACGAAGCCGGCGAAATGCTGATGCGCTTCGTTGGGGACCTGCGGGATGTCTCGGTCATCGAATCCGGACAGTTGGCCCTGGTGCCTGGCGAGATCACGGCCGCCCGGCTGGCGCGGGATACGCGCATGCTCTGGGAGCCCAAGGCCAAGGCCAAGGATTTGCGGTTCGCCATTCATCTGTCCGGGGATCAGGATTTGATTCTGGCGGGCGATTCTGCCCGGCTCAAGCAGATGCTCTTCACCTATATCCGCAACGCATTGCGATATACGGCGTCAGGTCAGGTGGACGTTTATCTGGATGTCGCCATCCATTCCGGAAATGCACGGCTGAAAGCCGTGGTCGAGGACAGTGGACGCGGCGTTCCGCGCGAGGCTGAAGGCCGCCTGTTCAAGAATTTCTTTGAATCCGATGCCGAAGGCATCCGCATCATGGATGGAACGTCGACGGGCCTGACCATTACCCGGCACTTGGCCGAAATGATGGGCGGCCATGTCGGCTATGAGCGCAGCTCCAAGGGCGGATCGAAATTCTGGTTCACGGTCGAACTGCCGAGCCTCGAACGCCACGATTCACGTACGACGGAAAAGCCTGCTTCAGCGGCTTCAACCGCCATCGAAGACAACCCGCCCGTCAAGGCCGCCCGATCACCGGAGCATGGCCTGCCCAACCGTCCATTGCGGGTTCTGGCCGCCGAGGATAATGCCATCAACCGGACCGTGATCGAAGGGTTCCTTGTCGCCAAGGGCTGGTCGGTCGAGTTTGCCGAAAACGGTGAACAGGCACTGGAGGCCGCGCAGAACAAGGCTTTCGACCTGATCCTGATGGACATGCGCATGCCGGTCATGGACGGGCTACAGGCGACACGGGCTATCCGTGATCTGCCAACCACGGCGGCGATGACGCCGATCATCGCCCTGACAGCCAATGCCCGCCGGGAAGACGAGGCGCAATGCCTGTCTGCCGGGATGGACGGTTTCATCTCCAAGCCGATCGACACCCAGCGCCTGTTCGAGACCATTGCCGGCGTGCTGTCGGATGGCCCTTCGGGAAATATGGCCAAGGCCGGTTAGCCGGGCGTTTCAGACCGGATCCATTCCAGGAAACCCGCCGAGCTGCCATCGTCCTCCACCAGCCATTCCAGGATGGCCGGTTCTTCATAGGGATGCAGGGCTTTCACACGCTCGGCGCAGTCGGTTCCGCGCGCCGTTTTCAAAATCATCACCCATTCGGGTTCGGCCTGCATCTTGCCTTTCCAGCGATACAGCGAGGTGCCGCCGGGCAAGAGATTGGCGCACGCGATCAGCTGCTCTTCCAGCAGCGTGCCGGCGGCAGCGCGGGCGCTGTCCATATCCGGCCAGGTCGTATAGATGAGACTCACCTCTGACATGACCCTGTGTTTAGCCCTATAAGCCCTGTCCATGAAGCCTGAAGCCACATCCTCCGCACTGGTCCTGTTCTCCGGCGGACAGGATTCCGCCACCGTTCTCGCCTGGGCGCTTGACCGCTATGAGCGCGTGGAAACCATCGGCTTCGATTATGGTCAGAGCCATGATGTCGAACTGCTGGCCCGCCAGCATGTCCGTACAGCGCTGGCCGACCTGAAACCCGGCTGGGCCGCCCGGTTGGGCCCTGATCACATCGTCGACCTGACAGGTTATGGCGCCATCGCCGAGAGCGCGTTGACCGCGGAGATGGAAATTGCTTGGCATGAAGACGGCCTGCCGACCACCTTTGTACCGGGCCGCAATCTGGTTTTCCTGACCGTGGCCTCGGCTTTGGCCTACCGGCGCGGCCTCGCCCGGCTCGCCGGCGGTATGTGCGAGACCGATTACTCCGGTTATCCCGACTGCCGGCGCAATACGATTGATGCTGTTGAATCCATGCTGACCCTGGGCCTTGAGCGGAAAATGCCGATCGACACGCCGCTCATGCACAGGACCAAGGCACAAACCTGGTCGCTGGCAAATGATCTGGGCGGCTGGAAGCTGGTCGAGCTGATCGTCGAGGACAGCCATACATGCTATCGCGGCGACCGCCATCAGCGGCACGAATGGGGCTATGGCTGCGGCGACTGCCCGGCGTGCGAACTGCGCGCCAAGGGCTGGTTTGAATGGAAGGCGAGCCGGTGACCTATTCGGTCAAGGAGATCTTCCTCACCGTGCAGGGCGAGGGGGGGCAGGCCGGGCGTCCGGCCGTGTTCTGCCGGTTTGCCGGCTGCAATCTCTGGAACGGGCTGGAACGTGACCGGGCCAGCGCTGTCTGCAATTTCTGTGATACCGATTTTGTCGGCACGGACGGTGCCGGGGGGGGGAAGTTCACCCGTGCAGAAGACCTGGCGGCGAAAGTGTCAGGCTACTGGCCCGGCGGAGGGCGCCCGCTGGTTGTCTGCACCGGCGGCGAGCCCCTTTTGCAGCTGGATGCCAGGCTGATTGCGGCTTTCAAGTCGGCCGGTTTCGACATTGCCGTTGAAACCAATGGCACGATTGCGGCGCCAGAAGGGATAGACTGGCTGACCGTCAGCCCCAAGGCTGATGCGGACCTTGTGCAAACCAGGGGGGATGAGCTGAAACTGGTCTATCCGCAGCCCGGTGTGGACCCGGCCCGATTCGAGCCTCTCGATTTCAAGCGCTTCTCACTCCAGCCCATGGACGGGCCGGATCAGATGGAAAATGCCAGGGCGGCTTTCGAATACTGCCTGGCGCACCCGAAATGGTCGCTCAGCCTGCAAACCCATAAATGGATCGGCGCGCCCTAGCGCTCCAGCGGCGTGCAGAACGGGTCGAGCTCATTGCCCAACCGCTCCAGAAGCGTGCCGACATCAATGACTTCCTGTGCCTGAACGCCCTGGTTCTGGACCATGTTGGCCACAACGCTTTGCATGGCCTGATCATCACTCAGATACGGCGCCATCTGTGAAAAGATCTGCATCTGACGGCGGGTCATCCGGGCCGCCATGAAACCGAACCCGCAGCCGCAGGCCGCTTCCGGTGCCCGATAACCGTCAGCGCGCAGATCGTCGACGCAATAGCGGACAAAAGACTGGGCGGCCTGGCTTTCCGACTGTGGCAGTGCAGCCGGCGTAACAGCCAGGGCCAGGGCCGAAGCCGCAAGAAAAGTACGCAACATGGCAATCTCCCCTGATTGGATCAGGAAAGCCTAGTCCGCCTTTTCCGGCGACGTCCAGTAATTACGAACCCGAATTGACCGTTTCGTCGAGATCATCCGCCAGGCGGGCAGCAAAGCGGTCGAAAGTCCGATAGGCGTCGGTCCAGACGCTGGCATAACGGGCATCCTGGATGCTCGGTGTTGTCCAGCTGTACTCATAGGTCGAGAGGACCGTGCCGTCTGCCGTGCGCAGTTCGGCGGTGATATGGGCACCACCACGGCCATAGCTCTGCCAGCTCAGACCCGAGACGCCCTGCTGGGCGAAGGTCGGCCGGTTCGGTGTGGCATCCTCGATCACGACAAACAGCATCGCTTCGGCATTGCCGTCGGCTAGCAGGTAGACGCTGCGCAGTTCGCGTTCGAGATCGGCTGAAAGCGTCCGTGTCAGGCGGTCGAATTCACGCCGGCCATAGTCATCGCCCTTGGCCTCCAATTCCTCGCCAATCGTGATTTCGGCCACGGTGACCGGTCCGACCGGGGAGCCGGCATGGTTGGCGATGAAATTCTGGGCCAAGGCCGGGGCGGCGATCATCAGCGCGCCCAGGACAGAAATAAGATAACGCATAGCGCTCCTCCAGTTCAGTAATCCGTCCCCTCTGTTACAGTGTAACAAGATCGGGGCGCGCTGTCAGGGGGCTACTCGTTATCCTCGTCATCTTCGCCATCACCGGGGATCGCCGTCTTGATCACGGCTTCACCGACATTGCCGGCGGTTTCCAGAACGGTGCCAGTGGTTCGTACCGCGGTTTCGGCAACCATGGAGGTCACGCCGATGGCCAGACAGCCTGACAGGGCCGGGGCGGCAACAAGGATACCGATAAGGGCAATAAGGCGCCGGAAGATCATGACACACTCCATCGAATGACGTCATCATGATCTCCCGGCGCGGCTTCATAAAGGGTGAAGATGCATTACCGGGTGTCAGTCAGCACCAGCTCGGCATCCTCCAGCGCAGTGATGGTCAGGGTTTCAACGTCCCTGATAGCGGCGCCATCGCGGGCATTCATGGTTGCACCATTGACCTCGACCACACCGGCGGTCGTCGCCAGGTATTGATGGCGGCCCGCTTCCGGCGTGTAGCTGACGCTTTGCCCGGCTTTCAACGTCGCCCCCAGCACTTTCGCATCAGCCCGGATCATCAGTCCGCCATCGCGATCAGGGTCGCCCGAGGCCAGCACCACCAGTTTTCCGGCATTCTCGCCTTTGGGAAATTCCATCGCATCCCAGCGCGGTTGGCCGCCTCGCTGATCGGGAAGGATCCAGATCTGGAAGATCCGGGTCAGCTCGTCTTCCTTGTTGTATTCGGCGTGACGGATACCGGATCCGGCCGACATCACCTGGACATCGCCGGCAACGGTGCGGCCCTTGTTGCCGAGGCTGTCCTCGTGCGTGATCGCGCCATTGCGGACATAGGTGATAATTTCCATGTCGGCATGGGGATGCGGGGGAAAACCGGTCTGCGGCTGGATTTCGTCATCATTCCAGACCCGCAGGGCGCCCCATCCCATGCGGGAAGGGTCATGATATTCGCCGAAGCTGAAATGATGCTTGGCGTTCAGCCAGTCGATCCGGAATTTACCCAGACTGTCAAAGGAACGGATATCGATCATGAATGTCTCCATCGCTGTATTGCGTTGGCATCGGAGATAGGGGGGTGCGGACCTGCGAGAAATGCAGGCATCGGAGGCATTTTATTTCTAAAACGGAAACAATCAGTCCTTTGTTACCCGCACATCGATGGGATGGCCGCCCTTGAAATGGATGTCGCGCTGAGGGAATGGGAAGGCGACGCCATTGTCAGCGAAGCTCTTCCACACCGCCAGCAGGACGTCACTGGCAACATTGTTCACGCCCTGGCCCGGGTCGGCGATCCAGAAGCGGATTTCCAGATCAATGGAATTGTCTCCAAACCCGCGCAGGAGGCATTTTGGTGCCGGTGAGCCCAGCACTCTGGGAACCGTGCTGCAGGCCTCGATAGCCAGCTCGATCGCCCGGGGCACATCAGTGGAATAGTCCACGCCAATCGGCCGCTTGATCCTCACCGCATGGTCCGAGAACGACCAGTTGATCACCTTGGTGGTGATAAACTCCTCGTTCGGAATGAGGTGTTCCATCCCGTCGCGCGTAATCACTGAGGCAAAGCGCATCCCGAGCGAGTTCACGCGGCCATAGGTGTCTTCCAGCGTGATGACATCGCCCGGCTTGATCGAGCGGTCGAGCAGGAGGATCACGCCCGATACGAGGTTGGAGAAAATCTTCTGAAGTCCGAAGCCGATACCCAGGCCGACAGCACCGGAGAAGATCGCCAGCGCGCCGAGCGGAATACCGAGGCTGGAGAGCGCCAGTAACACCGCTGAAGCGAGCAGGGTAACCTGAACGGACTTGCCGATCAGCAGCCGCGCCGACGGATTCAGGCTGGGCAGCTTGTTGATCCGGGACGACAGAATGGCGGCCGCCCTCGAAGCCAGCCAGTAGAGCACGACCAGCAGCACGAGGGCCTGGATGGTGGACATGACCGATACCCGGCCGCCGCCCACGCTCATCCCCAGCGAGCTGAGGAAGTTGGTCGTTGGCTCCAGCCAGCCAAGAATATTCATCGCGGCAATGGCCCAGCCGGAAATCGCGATCGTCCGCGACCAGAAGGGCTCCGAGATGAAGCCGCTGATCGAGCGGATAATCGCCCAGGCCCCCACCAGGTTTGTCCCTAGCCGCACCCAGAAAAAATCCATTTCCAGCTGCTGCAATGTGAACAGCACAGCGGACAGGAAAATCCAGGCCATGGCCGGGCCGAGGACCGGTGTCAGAAAGCGGACGGCATCGCCGCGGATGCGTTTCAGGAAGCCGAAGCTGAAGACCTGGTCGATAATCTTGGCAAGTGGCTTGCGGAGCGCGAAGGCGAGCCCCGCAGCCGCCAGAAGCGCGGCAATTTGCACGCCGAAATCCACGCTCACGAGGGCCGACTGAAGCCATTCCCAGAGTTCCACCAGGCGACCACGCCAGATCGCTGGATCTGCGAGTTCCTCGAGATCGGGCGTTATGACTTCGCCGGGGGGTGAATTGCTGACCATGAATCAGGAGGATAGGCCAGACGGGGTAGGGGCGTCGAGTGTTTACTGGCCCTCGCGCCGCCAGCCAAAGCCCAGAGCCGCCACGATCAATAGCAGGATCAGTATTCCGGGCAGAAGCGGAGTCCGTTCCGCGCCACGAACGATATAGCGCTCATTACGCTGCAAACCGTACCAGTTACGGCCGGACGCATCGGCCCCGAGCCGGGTCCGGCGGATGCCCGGAAGGTCCGGCTGTGCGGAGGCACCCAGCACATAGGCACCACCGCCATTTTCCCTGACCAGCGGACGCAATACCTCTGTTGACGGACGCAGATTGGCGTATTCCTGCGGATTGAGCGGGCCCAGCGCAGCCACCGATGTCAGATCGCCCGAGCGCAGCCGCACCAGTCCGCTTTGCTCGGTGACATCGGTCATCGCCGAGAAACGCCCGGGCTCACCAGTGGCCGCCATGTCCAGCGTTTCGGTTCGCCCGGACGGCCATTCCAGTTCCAGCGGCGGCGGCGTGTCGGCCAGCGTCGTCCGCTCGGCCAGCAATTGCCCGTTGAACGCCGAAGCCGACAGTCTTTCCTCGTCCAGTTCCGGTTCGCCCATCAGCCAGTGTGCCACACGGCGGAACATCTCGGCATGCGGACCGCCGCCCTGATAGCCGCGCGCCCACAGCCAGCTCTGATCCGACAGAACCACGGCAGCGCGGCCCTGCCCGGCGCGTGCCAGCACCAGAAGCGGCCCGCCATCCGGGGCCTGCAGCAGGGTTTCGCCGCCCAGCACGGTGGCATCGATCCGGCGGAACCATTCGCCCCACGGCTCTTCGTCTTCTGCCGGAGCCAGATTGGCGGTGACCGGGTGGCGCTGGCCGGCATCGGTCACTTCGGGGCGATAGGCGCCCGTGGCGATAACTCCGGTCGGGCGCGCCGGGATGACGGCCGCCAGTGGCGAGCGATAGATTGAAACAGCCTGGCCAAAGGGCGGACCGGCCGTGATCAGCAACGCGCCGCCATTGTCCACATAGCGGGCGATATAGTCGAAATAGAGCGGTGGCATGATCCCACGGCGGCGATAGCGGTCGAAGATCACGAGGTCGAACTCTTCCAGCCGCTCCTCGAACAATTCGCGGGTCGGGAAAGGGATCAGGGACAATTCATCCACGGGTGTCGCATCCGCCCGGTCCAGCGGACGCAGAATGGTGAAATGCACCAGATCAACCGACGGGTCCGACTTCAGAAGGTCGCGCCACGTGCGGGCGCCATTGTGCGGCTCGCCGGTGACCAGCAACACGCGCAGCCGGTCCCGGACACCGGTGACCGACACCGCCGCGCGATTATTGATCAGCGACAATTCCTCGGGCCCCGGTTCAACCTCGATCTCGATCACATTGGCGCCGCGATGACCGATCTGCGCGGTGACGGTGGTATCCAGCCCCAGCGTGATGCGCGCCGTTTGCGGCTCGCCGCCATCGACACGGAAGGTCAGCGTTGCCGTGCCCTGCATGGCGTCGTCCTCGACGCGGATAACAAACTCTGCCGGCTCGTCGACCAGCCCGTAGCGCGGGGCTTCCACAATCACCAGGCGGCGGTCACCCTGCTCGGGATTGCCGGTCAGCAAATGATGGACCGGCGCGCCGATCTCCAGGCCTTCGACGTCTTCCGGCATGTCATGAACGCGGCCATCGGTTGCCATCACCACACCGGCCAGACGGTCGCGCGGAATGCCGGCCAATGCAGCCTGCATGGCTTCGATCGCCAGAGTGCCTTCGGCATCATTGCCGATCTCGGCCTCGACCAGTTCCAGTTCCGGATCATTCCCGGCCTCGCGCCGCAACGCTTCCAGTGCGGCTTCGGCTGCTTCCGCCCGGCCCGGAATGTCCATGGATTCCGAGCGGTCGACGATTGCCAGCGCGATATCCGGCAGGGCTTCGCGCTCCTCCTCCACCAGTGACGGATTCATCAGCACCGCGCTGATCAGGAGTATGGAGAGGCTGCGCCACAGCCAGCCATTCAGACGACGGATCGCGCCCACGGCCGTTGTGGCCAGCGCCAGCACGGCCAGCGTGCTGATCGCCCAGACCGGGATCAGCGGCGCAAAATCGAGTGTGGTTGCCGCCGCGCTCATTGTCCCAGCCTTTCCAGCAGGGCCGGGATGTGAACCTGGTCGGCCTTGTAGTTTCCGGTCAGCGCATACATCGCCAGATTGACGCCGAAGCGCCGGGCCATTTCGCGTTCCCGCTCCCCGCCTTCGACGGGGTAGAGCGGCTGTCCGGCATCATCCACCGCCCAGGCCGAAGCCCAGTCATTGGAGCCGATCACCACACCGGACGTGCCATCACGAGAGGCGCCATCAGGGTCAGCCTCCACCCACACAGCCCCACCGGTGACGCGGCCCGGGAATTCCTGCAGCAGGTAGAAGGATTTGGTCAGCACATGGTCAGGATCGACCTGTGCCAGCGGCGGCACATCAATGGCTTCCAGGACCCGCATCAGGCCGGGATGCGGCGCGCCTGCGCGGGAAACAGCCGTGTCGGCATCCTGCGTATCGAAAACGATCAGCCCGCCGGACTGGATATACCGGTTCACGCGCGCCGCAGCCTCATCGGTCAGGGGCGGCGCATCATTCGTGATCGGCCAGTAGATGATCGGAAAGAAAACCAGCTCGTTTTCCTCGACATTGACCGCCATCGGCTCTTCCGGCTCCATCGCCGATCGGCGCCAGATCTGCTGGGACAGGCCGGAAAGCCCTGCGCGGCTGCGTTCATCAATCTCGCGATTGCCGGTCCGTACATAGCCAAAGCGCAGATCCAGCGCGGCTTCCATCTCGAAACTGTCCAGATAGTCCGCATCCTGTGCCTGCGCTTGCGGTGCGTGGGTCATCAGACCGGCCACCAGCAGGACCGCCGCCACCGCGCCACCACCCCGCGGCAGGCGCAGGCGCGGCAATCGCCCGGCCAGCGCCAGGGCGATGATTGCATCAATGGCAAAAAGGAAGAGCGCCAGGGCCAACAGGGCACCGGCAAAGCGGCGCTCGGCGGGGGCTTCCAGATTGGCGAAAGTCACGCCCGGCAGGTTTCGCGGCAACGCCTCCAGCGTATCACCGGCGCGCAGCACATTCAGTGCCGCGCTGGCGGTCCCGATCCGGTAGATGCCCGGAGGGGTCAGCGCGCTGGCGGTGGCATTCTCCCAGTTCTGTGATGGTACGGGGCGCGCCGAAACCGGCGGATTGCCGAGACGGCCCTCACCATCCAGCGCCCGGTCAAGGACATAGGCGCCTGATTGCGACGGGGTTGCCGACCCGCCCTGAGCCAGGGAGGTCACCCGACGCAGCATGCGCGGGAACAGGCCGGTTAGCGGCAGCTCTGACCATTCCGGTCCGGCCGTCACATGGAACAGGACCACCCAGCCATCGCCCTGGCGCATGGCTGTGACCAGCGGTGTGCCATCTTCGAGCCTCGCCCACACACGGTCCGCTGAAGCCGTGCCCGGTTCGGCCAATACCTGCCGGGAAATGGTAGCTTCGGCCGGAACGGCCAGGCCGGCAAAGGGAGAATCGGCTCCGAACGGGGCAATGTTCTGAGGGTCTTCCCAGGACAGGGCGCTGCCAAACAGGCGTCCGCCTTCGCGCAATTGCACGGGCAGCATGTCGTCGGGACGCGCCGCGAGGCGCGGGCCGGCAAAACGGATCAGCAGGCCGCCGCGATTGACGAATTCCAGAACGCGCGGATCGTCGGTGCGCGCGGCGTCGATCATCACCAGCGCCGAGACATTGCCTTCGAGCAGGGCGTCCAGATCATCGCGGCGGGCTTCGGTGAAGGGTTCGATGGCCCGCATGATGTAGTGCAGATCCGAGAGCAGCGGTTGGCCATCCTCGCTCGGCGCGTCGATGACGCCGACACGCGGACGCTGCCAGGCATCATCGGTCAACTGTGTTCCACCGGCAGAAGTCTGTCCCTCGATACGTATGGCAGAGACACGATTGCGCAAATCCAGCGGCAATTCGATTTCGGCGCGGGCGCTGGTCACGCTGGGGGCCAACGTGATTTCGGTGCGGGCGACAGCGCGCCCATCCTGAGCTGTGGCGACCAGAGAGACCGTGCGGTCCAGTTCGGCGGTGACGCGCTGAACATCTACGGCAAAGCCATTGGGTGTCGCCACCGGCGTGCCGAGCGCCAGCGGCGAACGGCCCGGTCCGGGCAATATGGCGGTGACCGGTCCGAGCGGATCGAGCACGGCGGCCAGATCACTGGCACCTTGCGTTTCCAGCCCGTCGGTCAGCCAGATCGTCTGCATGGACGCATCCAGCGCGCCGCTTTCCACGGCCTGGCGGATGCGGGCAGCCGCCACCGAACGGTTCGGTGGCCAGGCCTGTACGTCCTCACCTTCCAGCTGGCGGCGGGCGGTATCAGGATCGCCCAGCACCAGTTCGGCGTCGGGCGTATCCTCGGCCGTAAAGACGATGGCGGCGGTCCGGCCCGCCTCTTCGGCCTGATCCAGCCGGTAATTGGCTTCTCGCACCATGTCGCGCCAGGCAGCGGCAGAGGCCCAGCCATTATCCATCACCAGCAGAAGCGGGCGGTTATTCGTCACTTCCGGTTCCGGCTGCCAGACGGGGCGGGCCAGCGCGATGATAACGATCGCCGCAAGCAGCAGGCGGAAGAGGATCAGCCACCAGGGCGCATGGTGCGGGGTCTCGGCATCATCCGGCGCGTTTTTCAGAAGACGTAGCGGCGGAAAGATCGCACGGCGCGGCGGCGGCGGTGTGGCGCGCAACAGCCGCCACAGGATGGGCAGGGTCAGAAGTCCGAACAGGGCCAGCGGTGCGGCAAAGGCGAGGGGACCGAGCGCAAACATCTCAGACCTCCCGCGCCAGGGCGCGATACAATGCCAGCACGGCCTGTGTTGCCGGCCGGTCCGTGCGATGCGTCACCAGCGTCCAGCCATAGGCGCGGGCCAGCTCGGCCAGCCGGTCGCCATGCTCCTGCCAGCGGTGCCGGTAGGCCTTGCGGGCTTCCTCGGCCCGGCCGAACAGCAAGTGCTCGCGATCATCTACGGATTCAAACTTGGTGCGGCCCTTGAACGGGAAATCCTCTTCCATCGGATCAATGATCCGCAAAAGAGCCCCGCCCGCCTGCATCGCGGCATAGCGCGAGAGACGCGAGCGCCAGGTCTCGATCGGATCGAGGAAGTCACTGGCCAGAACAACGCGGCCATAGCGGGAAATCGGTGCGGCTTCGACGGAGGCCAGGCTGCCCGGTCCACTCGCGAGGCGCAGCGAAGTACGTTCCAGGCCCAGCTCGCCGCTACGCGCCCGGGCGCTTTCACCCAGAACAGCGATACGTTCGCCACCGCGAGAGAGCAGCGCCGCCATGGCGATCATGCAGACCGCGGCACGATCCTTCTTCAGGGGCAGATTCCGCGAGGACGAGAAATCCATCGTCGCCGATCCGTCCCGCCACAGCCACACCGTGTTCGCGGATTCCTGCTCGTTTTCACGGACATAGAGATCAGCAGACTTGGCCGACATCCGCCAGTCGACCGCGGCTGCGCCATCTTCTGAGCGATGGTGACGGTATTCCCAGAAGGTCTCGCCCAGCCCGCGCCGGCGCTGTCCGTGCACGCCCATCATCACACTCGCCGCGATGCGCTCGGCCTCGGCGACCAGCTCGCCAAACGGCGCAGAGGCGGCTTCGCCGGCCTGACGCAGCTCGGCGGCGCGCTTGGTATCATCACGGGCAAAAGGCGAGCGCATGGGCGCTGTGCTTCCTTATGCGGCTTTGGTGGCGAGGCGCGAAATCAGCGATTCCAGTGTCAGCCCGTCGGCACGGGCGGCAAAGGACAGTGCCATGCGGTGCTTCAGAACGGGTTCCGCCAGAGCTGCGACGTCTTCCGTCGACGGCGCCAGACGGCCCTGCAGAAGCGCGCGCGCCCGGCAAGCCAGCATCAGGGCCTGACCGGCCCGCGGTCCCGGACCCCAGGACACGCCATGCTGGACGTCGCTGTCGACGCTGACATCCGGACGCGCCGAATGCACCAGGTTGAGGATGGCATCGACGACTTTCTCGCCAACCGGCATGCGGCGCACCAGCGCCTGCAGATCGAGGATCTCCTCCGGCGACAGAACGGCATCCGCTTCGCCTTCGCTGGACCCGGTCGTGGCCAGCAGGATTTCCTTTTCATCGCCGCGGTCCGGATAGGGAATGTCGACGCGCAACAGGAAACGGTCGAGCTGGGCTTCCGGCAGCGGATAGGTGCCTTCCTGCTCGATCGGGTTCTGGGTCGCCAGTACATGGAAGGGCGCAGGCAGGTCATGGCGTTCACCAGCCACCGTGACATAGCGCTCCTGCATGGCCTGCAGCAGGGCGGCCTGGGTGCGCGGGCTTGCGCGGTTGATTTCGTCGGCCATCAGCAGGCGGCAGAAAACCGGACCCGGAATGAAGCGGAAGGAACGCTTGCCGCTCTTGTCCTCTTCCAGCACTTCCGAACCAAGAATATCGGCGGGCATCAGGTCCGGCGTGAACTGGATCCGCTTGGTGTCGAGCCCGGTAGCAATGGCGATGGTTTCGACCAGCCGCGTCTTGGCAAGACCAGGTGCACCGACCAGCAGCGCATGGCCGCCCGACAGGATGGCCGCGAGGCAGAGCTCGATCTGGTCTTCGAGGCCGTAGATCACCTTGCCGATGGAGGCGCGGGTCGCCGCCAGCTTTTCGGTCGCAATATCAGCAGCCTTCACTACATCCATGGTCGCCAGCGATTCTTTCTTCGCGGCCGGTTTCCTGGCTGTGGTTTTCGTCTTGCTGGTGGAACTTGCCGGTTTTCTCGCCAAGGTAATCTCCCTAAATCCCGAACACATGTAGCGCGCGCCATTGCCCGGTCACGTCAGGGCGTGGAGAATGACGGTGCAGAAACGGAGTGTCCATGCCCGCAGATGATATGATGCAGTCGCTTCTGAAGGCAGCGGAATCCGCAGGCGACGGCCTGCCCCCGGTCGAAAAATGGAACCCCGAACATTGCGGGACCATGGACCTGGTTATTCGCCGTGATGGCAGCTGGTGGCATGAAGGACGTCGCATCACCCGCGACCGTCTCGTAAAGCTGTTTGCGCGTATCTTGCGAAAAGATGACGATGGCGTTCATTATCTCGTGACGCCGGTGGAAAAACAGGCCGTTACGGTCGAAACCGCGCCCTTTGTGGCCGTCCGGGTCGATCGGGCCGCAGAAAATGGCGAGCCGGTCCTCGTCTTCACCACCAATGTCGGGGATGTTGTGGCTGCCGGTCCCGATCATCCGATTCGCGTCGAGACCGATCCGGAGACCGGCGAACCTGAACCCTTCATCCTGATCCGCGGCCGGCTGGAAGCACTGATCAACCGCCCGGCCTTCTACGAGCTGGTGGAAAACGCGGACATTCGCGAGGAACGCGGCCGCAAGACGCTGTTCGTCCGCTCGAAGGGTGTGGATTTCAAGCTGGGCGAGGCGGAATGAGCCCCGAAGACATTCTTGTCCTGATGGAGGAAAGGCTCGATCACCCGGAACGTCCGCTGGATGTCGCCGAACGGGGCGATGGTGATCTGAATGGCCTGCCGTCACCCACCGGGCGCGTCCTGAACCAGGCCGCGGTGCTGGCGCCGCTGATCCTGCATGATGGCCCGCCGCGTTTCCTGTTCACGCTGCGGGCACCGCATCTGACCAAGCATGCCGGCCAGATAAGCTTCCCGGGTGGCCGCCGGGAAAGCGGCGAGAGCCTGACGGAAACCGCCTTGCGCGAGACCGAAGAGGAAATCGGTATCGGCCGCGAATTCATCGACGTGCTGGGCTGTTTCGATCCGTATGAGACGGTCACCGGCTTTCAGGTGACGCCCTTTGTGGGCGTAGTGAAGCCCGGTTACACGGTCACGCCGGATCATCAAGAGGTATCCGAGGTCTTCGAAACCCCCTTTGAATTCCTGATGGATTCGGCAAATCATGAACGTCATGAGCGCGAATTCCGCGGCCAGGTCCGGCGTTTCTGGGCCATGCCCTATGGTGAGCGCTATATCTGGGGTGCAACTGCGGGCATGCTGAAAGCCCTGTATGAGCGCCTGTTTGGAGACGAGACATGATCCGCCTGGCTTTTCTGGAAATGCTGCTTTTCCTGACGCCGTTCATTGCCTTTGCCCTGTGGCGCTTGTCGATGCAGGCGACAGCCGAGATCGCCGAGCACAAGCCGGCACCTGTCATCGCCCTGTCGGCGATTGGCGGTTTCCTGGCTGCGGCGGGATTTGTTTTCCTGGTGTTCGCCTCTGATACAGGTGATTCGGAGCACACCACCTATGTTCCCCCACGGCTGGGTGAGGGCGGTATCGAGCGCGCGCAATTCCACGACAATCCGGGCGAGGAAGTGGCTGCGGACGACCGCAATTTCGGGGAACGCTCGGATTATACGGGCGCGTCCGAAGAGGATGATGATGACGGTCCGTCTCGACCCCGCTGATCATGACTGGATGACACACCCCGCGACGCTGCGGGTGATGGCGGCGCT
Source organism: Hyphobacterium lacteum (assembly GCF_036330345.1). Taxonomy (NCBI): domain Bacteria; kingdom Pseudomonadati; phylum Pseudomonadota; class Alphaproteobacteria; order Maricaulales; family Maricaulaceae; genus Hyphobacterium; species Hyphobacterium lacteum. Next base: position 337,662 of record NZ_JAZDRP010000004.1, on the reverse strand, counting down.
CGAGGCCGCCGCTCCCGATGGCTCGCGCTTTGTCGGCGGTTGCGTGCGCAATGCACTGCTCGGCGTGCCGGTCGCTGATATCGACATCGCAACGGTCCTCGAGCCGGAAGCCAGCCAGGCTGCGCTTGAGGCAGCCGGTATAGCCGTTCACCCCACCGGCATTGCCCACGGCACACTGACCGCAGTCGCCGACCATCAGCCTTTCGAGATCACCACGCTGCGCCGGGATGTCTCGACCGATGGGCGCCGGGCGACCGTCGCCTTCACCACGAACTGGGCCGAGGATGCCGCGCGCCGCGATTTCCGGATCAATGCGCTTTATGCCGATCCGGACGGCACGATCCATGATCTGGTCGGCGGTCTGGCCGACATTCCCGGCCGGAGGGTAGTGTTTATCGGCCGGCCCCAGGACCGCATTGCCGAGGATTATCTGCGCATCCTGCGCTTCTTCCGATTCTATGCATTCTATGGCCAGGGCGAACCCGATGCCCACGGGCTGACCGCCTGTGCCGAGATGACGGATGGACTGTCTCAGCTCTCGGCAGAACGTGTCTGGATGGAGACGCGTAAACTGTTCTCGGCGCCGGACCCGGTGGCCAGTCTCGGCTGGATGATCCAGGCTGGTGTGGCACAGGCACTTTACGGGCAGGCACCGGACACGGACCGGCTGGAGCGCCTCATTGCGCTCGGCGGTGATGATCCGCTGCTCAGATTTGCGGCTGCTTTCGATCCGGCGGAGCGGCTGATCCGCCCGATGAAGATGTCCAACGAGGAAGCTTCGCGCTTGCGCCTGGCCGGAAAGGCAGAGCTCGCGGCGACCATTGCAGAGGTCTGGCCGGTGCGCGCCGAGCTTGAAAAACTGGTCTACCGCCACGGCAATGACGCCATGGCCGATCAGCTTTACCTGCTGTTCTCGAAGATGGCCGATCCGCCGGAAGGCTGGGGCGGCGCGATTGCCCATGTCCTGTCTTTCGCAGCGCCGGATTTTCCGGTCGGCGGCGATGACCTGAAGGCTGCCGGTCTGACACCGGGGCCGGAAATGGGAAAAGCGCTGCGGCGCATGGAAGAGGCCTGGATCGACAGCCGCTTCCGGCTGTCGAAAGAGGCGTTATTGGCGGACCGCTAGATGTCGAGGTCCAGATACATGGCGGTGAAGGCCAGTGTATCGACGGCACCGTGCGCCAGGACCAGCGGCCACAGATTGCGTTTGTAGACCAGATAGAGCGTGCCGAGTGCAAGCCCGATAACGCCGGTGACAACCAGGCCTCGGACACCCTGATAATACATATGGGCAATGCCGAAACCGGTCGCGGCGATAATAACAGCCAGGGCCGCTGCCCACTTCACGCCCGGTAACAGGGCTTCCACCCTGCGGATCAGATAGCTGCGGAAGAAAATTTCCTCGCCAAAGGCGGCCGACGTCCAGACGATGGCCAGCCAGCCCAGATAAACCGGAAAATTGCCAACGATATTGCCCCAGCGGTCCTCCACCCCTGACGGGACCTCTTCGACCGGCCAGAAGCCTAGCGCGCCGCCGAGATAGGCCATGCCGGCGCCGCTGGCGATGATCGCCACGGTTGCGAGGGCCGATTGAGGAAGGATCAGGGGAAATGACCACCATTTGCGCAGGCGGATCAGACCGAAATCGGAAACGGTTTCCTGATTGCCGCGTGCAAAAAAGTAGATGGTGATCAGCGTGCACAGAAGTGAGAGCGGTCCGGCGAACCGCCAGGCGATTTGGTCGAACAGCAGCTTGCTGCCGATCAGCACGGTCAGAACAATGCCCAGCTCGACCAGGATGGCAAAGCGGGACCGGGGGGAGGAGATATCAGTCATGGCTTTCTCCGGGTTGGATTGGAAGCCCAGAAAACCCCGGAACCCGCCATCGGTATTGAACGATCGTGCGGCGTCAGGCGGCCATCTTCTGCCACTGGCGGGGCGTTACCCCGTAAGCGTTCTTGAATTGCCGCGATAAGTGGCTCTGGTCAGCAAAGCCTTCAGCATAGGCCGCATCGGCCAGTCCGCTACCATTGCGCAGGCGCTTGCGAGCCCGATCAAGCCGGCGCAACTGTCCGAACCGGTAGGGGCTCGTGCCATACAGTGCCGTAAAATCGCGGGACAATTGCCAGCGATTCTGTCCGGTGCCCGCTTCCAGCTCGGCCATGCTGACGGGTTGCGAGCAAGCCTCGAGGATCATTGCGCGGGCACGCCTGGCCGCCTCAACGTCCGCAATGGCGGGCTGGCGCGGCGAGCCCGCAGCGGCACACAATGCATCGGCTAAAGCCGTCATCGCATCATCAAAGGCGTCCGTATCCAGAGGCGTATCCAGATCATCAACCAGCGATGCGATAATCGAAACCAGCCGCCGATCGCGCGTAATGCCATCCTTGATGAAGGGCAGGGGCTGTCGCCCGAGAGCCGGGCGGAGCCGCGCCGGATCGATGGAAATACCGCGATAGCGGAAACCGTCATCTGTGCCCGCCCGTCCATCGTGTTTCTCGTCCGGGTGCAGCACCACAAGCTGGCCGGGCAGGGATACCCGCCCTTCGCCGCGATAGTTGAAGCATTGGGCACCCGACAGGGTCAGCGCGAAAACATAGGTATCGTGGCGGTGCGGGGCATAGCTCTGCTCCCGCACAATCATTTCGATGCGTTCTACCTCAGGGCTTGCTGTGTGTTCCGCCAATGTCTCCAACCACCTGCTGTGCGTTACCGGACTGTCAGATGATTGATGAATCTGGCGGCGATTTGGATGCAAACCGGCTGTGCGCCTAGGGCCATTTGGCCTCGGGCGGCATGGAAGAAAGGATGGATTTCACATTTCCTCCGGTCTCCAGGCCGAACTTGGTGCCGCGGTCATAAAGCAGGTTGAACTCGGCATACCGCCCGCGTCGGATCAGCTGTTCCTCGCGGTCGGCCTCGGTCCAGGGCTGGTGCATGCGCGAGCGCACGATTTTCGGATAGACCTCCAGGAAGGCCCGGCCGACATCCTGGGTGAAGGCGAAATCCGCCTCCCAATTACCGGTGTCGTGGCGGTCATAGAAAATACCACCGACACCGCGCGGTTCATTACGGTGCGGCAGCCAGAAATACTCATCACACCATTTGTCGAACCGTTCGTAGAAATCCTCGCCATGCTTGTCGCAGGCAGATTTGCAGGCAGCATGGAAGGTCTGTGCGTCCTCGGCGGACTTGTCGCGCTGATAGTCCTGCGTCGGATTGAGATCGAGCCCGCCGCCAAACCAGCCGACCGTCGTGGCGATGAAGCGGGTGTTCATATGGGTCGCCGGCACGTGCGGGTTGCGCATGTGGGCAATCAGGGAAATGCCCGACGCCCAGAAGCGTGGATCCTCGGCGGCGCCGGGAATCTGCTTGGCGAATTGCTCTGAAAACGTGCCGTAGACCGTAGAACAGTGCACGCCGACTTTTTCGAACAAACGCCCCGTCATCATTGAGGCGACACCGCCGCCCTGGTCTTCTGATCCATCGCCCCGGGTCCAGGCTTCACGCACGAAGCGGCCGGGTTCTCCCGGGTACAGCTCAGCAGGCGCTTCGTCCTCCAGCCGTTCGAATTCCGCGCAAATCTCGTCGCGCAGGGCTTCAAACCAGCCGCGGGCCTTGGCTTTCTCATCTACCAGCGTCATGGCGGGGGTCTCCGAACCGTCCAGCATTGTCTTGTCCTTTCGTGGCCGAATATGAAAACGAATAAAACCCCACTTGTTTTGCGGTTAAATGAGGCGCGCCGCCGCGCGGCGTTGCGCCGCAGGCAGGATTATCTAAAGTCGTAGCGGGGAATGGGAGGGATAGATGGATTTCTCACAAATTCTGGCGCTTGTTCTGGCGGCCGGGCTGGGTGGCATGCTGGCGTTTCTGCCGGCGCTTTTACTGCATGTGCTCGGCGGACGCTTCATCACCTTCCTCAGGTCCTCGATCGTGATTGCCGGCATGATTGCCGGCCTGTTCTGGTTTAGCCCCTATCTGCAGCTGTCGACCGGACCATTCCTTCGCCAGTTCGCGACGGCGAACCTGGCAGAGGAAGTGAATAGCAGCCTGCGCGAGGAGCCCCTGCTGGCGGCTTATATGGACCGTTATCCGGACCGGGCGGCTATCATCCTGCTGAGAGCGGAACAAGCTTTCCTGAACAATGGCGAAGCTGGCCTCTACCAGGAAGCGGCGATCATCGGCGAAGAAATCGGCATCAGCGTGATGACCGAGCTGGGCGCCTATGCCAGCGATGAGGATTTGCAGCGCCTGTTTGATGCCATGGTAAATGTTGGAGAGCAGAACCGGACCCGTCCGCAGCTCTGCTACACCTTCTTCTACAATCAGATCGCACCGCAGAATATCGACCCCGTGCTGATGGCCCGTGTCGGCGAGGCGGAGGGATTCCGGGGGGTGATACGGGCGATGACAATGATCGTCCGCAATGCCGGTGATACGCGCATTCCGATCGATTTCGCCACGGCACAGGCCGCTGTCATGGAAGCGGAAGCGGGTATCTATACCGATGATAACGAAGACGACATCCGCTTTGCCATGGGCGCGCGGCCGCAGGATGACAGCGAGTATCTGGCTGCCTGCGATCTGATGCTCAGCATTTTCGAGGCGTATAACAATCACCCTGACAGGGCCGCCATCATCCGGCTGATCTACGGCTCGGGTGGCTAGGACAGCTGGCGCATGGCTTCGGCGAGCGCGATGCCGGCGCTCATCGACACGTTCAGCGAACGGGCTTCACGGCGGATGGGAATGAAGACCCGCGCTTCGGCGTCGCCATGCACGGTTTCGGGCACACCCGCCGATTCCCGGCCGAAAACCAGCTGATCATCCGGCTCGAAGCTGAAATTCCACAAATTTGTTGCCCCTTGCGTGGTGAAAAGCACCATGCGTCCGGGACCGCGGTCAGCTTGCCAGCGCGCATACGAATCATGCCGCCGGAAATCGGCAAGGGGCGCATAATCCAAGGCTGCCCGGCGCATGGCCTTGTCATTCAGCGGGAATGCGCAGGGCTCGATCACATCAATGCCTGCACCAAAACATGCAGCGAGGCGGATCGAGGCGCCGAGATTTTGCGGAATATCTGGTTGAAAAAATACGAGCCGCATTTTAAGCCGCGCTGAACGAGGGTTTGGGGGAAGTGCGGCGGTCTGCCGCTTCGCCCTCCAGTGCCTTCCGGGTTAAGTGAGGCGGTGATGCCCCCATGGGGCTGGATCCGTCAAGCGGGGGATACCGGCTGCGGCCGCAGCCGGATTGCCAGGCAAACAACAAGAGGTCGGCCGTGACAGACCATACGACTGAAGAACCGACACGCCGGGACTTCATTTACATTGCTGCAGGGGGCGCTGCCGTTATCGGTGGTGCCATGACATTGTGGCCCTTCATCGACCAGATGAATCCGGCCGCGGACACGCTGGCGCTGGGCTCGATCCGGGTGGATATCTCGCCGATCGCTGTCGGTCAGGAAATCACCGTGATGTTCCGCGGTGGCCCGGTCTTCATCCGGCGCCGGACGGAAACCGAGATCGCGGAAGCGCGCGAAGGTGATACCGCCCGGCTCATTGATGATCTGGCGCGCAATGAAAACCTGCCGGAAGACGCTTCGGCGGCTGACGCCAATCGCGTGTTGAACCCGGAATATCTCATTGTGAAGGGCAATTGTACGCACCTCGGCTGTGTGCCGCTGGGTAATGGCGCCGGCGATTATGATGGCTGGTTCTGCCCCTGCCACGGTTCGCACTATGACAGCTCGGCGCGGATCCGCCGCGGCCCGGCCCCGGAAAACCTTCCTGTGCCGGCCTACGCCTTCGAGAATGATGGTGCTGTTGTGAAACTGGGTGCGACCGCTGATGAAGTCGCCGCTGCCGGATGGAGCGTGGCATGAGCCATCAATCGACCTATGAGCCGAAAACCGGCATTGAAAAGTGGCTGGACGCCCGTCTGCCGATCGTCCGCTTGGGCTGGGACAGCTTCGTTGATTTCCCGACCCCGCGGAATTTGAACTACTGGTACACGTTCGGCGGCATTCTGGCCGTCTTCCTGGTGATCCAGATCCTGACCGGCGTCGTGCTGGCCATGCACTATGTGCCGCACATTGATTACGCCTTCGACTCGGTCGAACGCATCCGCCGCGATGTGAACTATGGCTGGCTGATCCAGGCCATGCACGCCAATGGCGCGTCCTTCTTCTTCGTCGCGGTCTATCTGCATATGTTCCGCGGTCTCTATTACGGCTCCTACAAGGCGCCGCGCGAGATGTTGTGGATCATCGGCGTGGTGATCTACCTGCTGATGATGGCCGCCGCCTTCATGGGCTATGTGCTGCCCTGGGGCCAGATGTCCTATTGGGGCGCCATGGTGATTACCAATCTCGTGGGGGCTCTGCCGGTTGTCGGTGAAGGTATCCGCGAATGGCTGTGGGGCGGTTTCTCCGTGGGCAATGCCACGCTGAACCGCTTCTTCTCGTTGCACTATCTGATCCCGTTCCTGATTGCAGGCCTGGTAATCCTGCACATCTGGGCTCTGCACGTGCCGGGCAACAACAACCCGACCGGTGTCGAGGTGAAGGGCAAGGGCGATACGCTTCCCTTCCACCCCTATTACACGGTCAAGGACGGGTTCGCGATTGTTGCCTTCCTGATGATCTTTGCGGCCTTCGTCTTCTATCTGCCGAACGCGCTCGGTCACGCTGACAACTTCATCGAGGCCAACCCGCTGGCCACCCCGGCGCATATCGTTCCGGAATGGTATTTCCTGCCCTTCTACGCGATCCTGCGGGCCGTCACCTTCGATATTGGCCCGATCTCGGCCAAGCTCGGCGGTGTGCTGGCCATGTTCGGTGCCATCGGCGTGCTGTTCGTCCTGCCCTGGCTGGACGGTTCGAAAGTGAAGTCGATGCGCTATCGGCCGGTGGCGAAATGGTTCTTCCTGATCTTCGTGATCGCCTGCTTCGGCCTTGGCTGGTGCGGTGCCGAACTGCCGGACAACCAGGTGCTGGGAACGCCGCTGCAATTCGTTACGCTGAGCCAGATTCTGACGGCCTATTATTTCGCCTACTTCCTGGTGATCCTGCCAGTGCTCGGTTTCATCGAGAAACCGAAAGAGCGCCCGGCCAGCATCGAAGCCTCCGTGCTGGGTGACCAGCCCGCCGCGGCCCAGTAGAGACGGGAGAGAGAAGATGAAACGCTTTATCACCGCTCTGGCCGCTCTGGCCGCCGTCTCCGCTCCAGCGCTGGCCGCCGAAGGCGAAGCCCATGCGCCGGAACCGCATGACTGGTCGTGGGAAGGCCCGTTTGGTCAGTTCGACGATGCCGAACTGCAGCGTGGCTTCCTGGTTTACCAGCAGGTCTGCGCGAGCTGTCACGGCCTTGACCAGTTGAGCTTCCGCAATCTGGGTCAGCCCGGCGGTCCGTTCGAGCTGATTCCGGATCCGGAACATGAAGGCGAATACCTTAGCTGGGCCAACCCGAACGACAATCCGGTCGTGATGGCGATCGCCGGCGAATACATGATCATGGACGGTCCGGATGATGCCGGTGACATGTTCGAACGCGCCGGTGTTCCAGCCGACCGCTTCCCGAACCCGTTTGCCAATCCGCAGCAGGCGGCAGCCTCTAATGGCGGCGCAATCCCGCCGGACCTGTCGGTCATCGTCAAGGCCCGTGCGGGCGGTGCGGAATATCTCCGCTCGCTGCTGCTGGGCTATAGCGACGAAATTCCCTACGACGTCGAATTGCTGCCGGGACAGCATTACAATGAATACTTCCCGGGCGGCGTGCTCGCCATGGCAGCCCCGCTGTCAGATGGTATCGTTTCCTATCCGGACGGATCGCCGGAAACGGTCGAGCAATACGCTCACGATGTGACGGCGTTCCTGGCCTGGGCGGCCGAGCCGCACATGGAAAACCGCAAGCGCATGGGCCTGGCCGTGATCATCTTCCTTCTGATCTTCGCAGGCCTGCTCTGGCTGGCCTATCGTCAGGTCTGGTCGAACGTGAAGCACTAGGCGGTTTGCCGCCATGAAATGGATCAAGGCCGCGGCATGTCCGCGGCCTTTTTCTTTTCCCCATAAGGGCTAGAACAACATCATGATCTGGAAACTCGGCATAATCGGCGGCTCCGGCCTCTATGACCTGCCCGGTCTGGAAAACATCCGCAAACAGGCGGTGGAAACGCCCTGGGGCGCGCCTTCAGGCGAGCTGACCCTCGGCACGCTGGCGGGCACTGAACTGGTCTTCCTGCCGCGACATGGACCCGGTCACCGTCTCCCGCCCAATCACATCAATTTCCGCGCCAACATTGCGGCGCTGAAAATGGCCGGCTGCACCGATATCGTGTCGATCTCGGCCTGCGGGTCTTTGAAGGAAGAGTTGCATCCCGGCCGCTTTGTTGCCGTTGACCAGTATATCGACCGCACGACATCGCGGGTGAACTCCTTCTTCGAAGCCGGTTGCGCCGCCCATGTGTCGGTCGCCGAACCTGTTTGTTCGCGACTCGCTGGCCTGGCCGCCGACGCCGCAGAGGCAGCCGGAGCGCCGGTTACGCGCGGCGGCACCTATCTGGCCATGGAAGGTCCGCAGTTTTCGTCCAGGGCGGAAAGCGCCCTCTACCGGTCCTGGGGTTGCGATGTGATCGGCATGACCAACATGCCCGAAGCCCGTCTCGCCCGCGAAGCCGAGTTGCCCTACGCCTCTATCGCCATGGTCACGGATTATGACAGCTGGAATGAAAAAGAGGCGGCCGTCGATGTTCCCGCCGTGCTGGCCGTGATGGCACAAAATTCCAGAATTGCCCGGACAAGCATTGCCCGGCTCGCGGAAATGGTGTCCGATATGGACCGGACGCCCTCGCCACAGGGGATCGAGACCGCGCTGGATACGGCCATCATAACCGCACCGCACGCTCGCGACCCGGTGCTGGTGGAAAAGCTGAGAGCCATTGCGGGGCGCGTCCTGTAACGGGGGTGAGTGCGTGTTCCGCATTGCTTTGATAGGGCTGTTCTTCAGCGCTGCCAGCGCCATGGCGACCGACAATCTGCCGGTGCCGCGGGACGTCGCCGAAGGCGCTTCCTCCTCCGTCGTGGATGTGATTTGCCGCGTCGGCACCACCAATCGCGGTTCGCGCAGCCGGGGCGTCATCCTGGCGGGCGGCAGCGACACACGCCGCGCGGAAGTCATCATCACCACCGGTCATGGCGTGCGCTATTACAATTCCTCACAGCCGCGCCAGTGCTGGGTTGTCGATGCCTTCGGCACTCAGCACGACATCATTTCTGTGATCCGGCCGCAGGGTATGAATTCGTCGTTCGATGACTGGGCGATCATCCTGACCGAGGATGATTTCGCCCATCCGGAATGGCGTCTGCCCATCGCCTGGTCGGCCGCCGACCAGATCACGCCGCGCTCTGTTGCCCTGATCGGCCGCGATCATCTGGTCACTGACTGCACGCTCCAGCAGAGCGACCGCATCGTGGATGGCGGTCAGCGGGTCCGGATCCATGATTGCGGCTCGCGTCATGGCCTGTCCGGCGCACCCATTCTGACGCTCGAGGACGGGCGCCTGTCGGTGGTCGGTGTCAATGTCGGCCGGGTCACCGGATTTGACGGAGCCTCCATCGCGGTCGTGTTCGACGAGGGCCTGATTGCGGCAACCGTCGAAGGCACGCTGCAGCGCGCCATCGCGCAAGTGGATTAGGCGCCACGTCCAGCAGCCCTGCGCCGTGGACTTGGCGGCATCCGCCGACTAGCGTTCAGCTCTGTCCCAGAGTGAGGTTTCCCCGATGATCGCCAGTGTCCTTCTTGGCCTGTTTGCCCTTCAGGGGGCGGAAATCCGTCCCATGATCGAGTGTTCCGAGCACATGAATGATGACCGTGCGCTTCTCTCCTGCCTGTCCGGCCTTCTGGAGGCCGCCGAGGACGATCTGGACACCGCACTGGCAGCGGCCCGCCAGGAAGCCTCCGAGATTGACCTCGACATGCCGGGCGTGGCCGATGCAGCCAGCCGGCTCGGCGCTGCGCATTCGGCCTGGATCGCTTACCGCGATGCCGAATGCGAGCGCCGGGCTTCGCTCCTGCTCATCGGTGATGATGCCGAGGCGGTTGCCACCGATTGCCGCATTGCCCTGACCCGCGCCCGGGCAACGGAATTAGAGACCCAATGACGCCCATCCTGCATATCGGCAACAAGCGCCTCTCGACCTGGTCATTGCGCCCCTGGCTGGCGTTGAAGAAGGCCAATATCGCCTTTCAGGAAAACATCATCCCGCTCGATCAGGAGGACACGCGCGACACGCTGCTGGCCCTGTCTCCAGCGGCGACTGTGCCCGTTCTGGAAACCGCCGGTCGGAATATCTGGGACAGTCTCGCCATCTGTGAATGGGCCGCCGAACAGGTGCCATCGCTCTGGCCCGAGGACCCCGCTTTGCGGGCGACGGCGCGGTCGATCACCGCCTCCATGCATTCCGGCTTTTCGGCGTTGCGAAACGAACTCGGTATGGATTTGAAGCGGGAAAAGGCCGCCAAGGATATGAGCGTCGCCTGCTGGCGCGATATCGAAACGATCCAGGCGCTGTGGGCGCATGTAAAGACGGGCGAGGGAGATTTCCTGTTCGGCGACTGGTCGATCGCAGACGCGTTTTTCACGCCGGTGGCCACGCGCTTCGACACCTACCAGGTGCCGCTTTCCACAGACGCGGCCGCCTATGTCGAGACTTTGCTGTCTGATCCGGTCTACAAGGACTGGCACACCGCTGCGCTTGAAGAGACTTGGGACGCCCCCTTCCACTAGAGGCCAGATATGGATTTCATCAAGGACGCGATCCGGACCATTCCCGACTATCCCAAGCCGGGCATCATGTTCCGCGATGTCACCACGATGTTGAAGGATGCGCGCGCCTTCCGCGCCGCCATCGACGCCATGGTCCAGCCCTGGGCCGGTGCGAAAATCGACAAGGTGGCCGGCATCGAGGCGCGAGGCTTTATCCTGGGCGGCGCCGTGGCTCACCAGCTGTCGGTCGGTTTCACACCCGTTCGCAAAAAGGGCAAACTGCCCGGCCGCACGCTGGAAGAGTCCTACGAGCTGGAATACGGCACAGATGCCGTCGAGATCCACGCCGATGCCATCGCCGAGACCGAACGCGTCCTGCTGGTCGATGACCTGATTGCCACGGGCGGCACCGCCGATGCGGCCATCAAGCTCTTGCGCCGCGCCGGCGCGGATGTGGTCGGCGCCACCTTTGTCATCGATCTGCCGGATCTGGGCGGGTCAAAGCGCATCGAAGCGCTGGGCGTGCCCTGTGCCTCTCTGGTGAGCTTTGAGGGGGGCTAATTCGTCACTCCGGGGCGCGCCGGAGGCGTGAACCCTGAACCCATCCCGATACGTCATTCAACCGGATTGGGTCCCGGATCGGTCTAACGCCCGTCCGGGATGACGAAATAAGCGCCCTCGAACCATCCTGGCCTATCTGCTATTCTCCCACCAAGTCTGGGGAGATTTGCCATGTTCGTCGGTCATTACGGTCCCGCGCTCGCTGGGCCGCGTTTTGTGAAAGCCGTGCCTGTCTGGGCGCTGTGCGTCGCGGTCCAGTTCCTCGATTATCTCTGGGGTGCCTTCGTCTATTTCGGCATCGAGCATGTTCGTATCGAGCCGGGCTTCACCGCGGTCAGCCCGCTCGACCTCTACCACATGCCCTGGACGCATTCCCTCCTCATGGCGCTGGTCTGGTCAGTGGTGCTGGGCTTTGTCTGGTCGCTGATCGCAAGGTCACAGAAACGCGCTGGTGGGATATTGATCGGTGTCGCCGTGTTCTCGCACTGGCTGGTCGATCTGTTGGTCCATGTGCCCGATCTCGCCCTCTGGCCGGGCGGACCCAAGGTCGGCTTTGGCCTGTGGAACAATGCGCCGATTGCCCTGACGCTGGAATTCGGCGTGCTGGCGGCGGGTCTTCTGCTCTACGTCTCCGCGACGAAGGCGAAGGGTGCGTTCGGCAAAATCAGCCCGTGGATTTTCGGCGTGCTGCTGGTCGCGCTCTATTCGGTCAGCTTTTTCCAACCGCCACCGGCCACGGCTCAGGAGTTCGGCCCGATGGCGATCCTCAGCTACACGCTGGTGGCCGTGCTGGCCTGGCTGTTGTGCGACCGGGTGCGGGAGGCGAAATAGCCGTTCAAGGCGGCAAATAGCCCCCAAACCACATACCTCATGGTGAGGTGCCCGGCGACCTGTCCCCGCGAAAGCGGGGAAGCCGGGCCTCGAACCACGCAACTCGCTGGAAGCCTCCTTCGAGGCTCGCTTTGCGAGCGCCTCAGGATGAGGTGGGTAGGTGGGAAGTTGGCCGGCGCCTACTCCCCGCCGATCAGCTCCCGCACATCCGCCACGAAAGCCTCCAGCGAGGGGTGGTGGATGTACATCATGTGCCCGGCTTCATAATAGCTGAAGGTCACCCGGTCCGGATCAAAGCCCGGCTGGTTGAACATCAGCTCGGCCGAGAAAAACGGTGTGGCAAGATCGTAATAGCCCTGCGCCACCAGCACTTCGAGATCGGAATTCTGGCGCATAGCCGTGGCCACCCAGGGCGTCACATTCACATAGGCCGACCCCTGGCCGATCGAGCGGTCCCACTGTGTCGCCGTCGGAATGTCGATGACCGAATATTCCTCGGTGATATCGACGCCCAGCGTGTCGGTGAAATAGTGCAGCATGGCGGCTGTATATCCGCCATCAATGCCATAGGCGGACGGGTCATATTCCGGTCCCTCGCTGACGGCATCGGCCTCGGCACCGGTAAAGCGGCTGTCGAGACGGCCCACGGACAGGCCTTCATCCCGCAACAGCTCGCGCATGAAACGGCCCAGATTGACCCGCAGATTGGCGCGCATCAGATAATCTTCCGACAGGCCGATAAAGCTTGAAAGCTCGGCGGCCACGGCGCGCCGGTCTTCCTCGGGCAGGCTGGCACCGCGCAAAAGGGCGGGCATGTAGGTGTCATAGGCAAAATCGCGCGCATCCTGGATGAAGGCTTCCAGATCACCATTCCAGGCCGAGCGGTCGACGCGCTCATGATACCAGGCCGTAGCCGCAAAGCCCGGCATCAGGCCGACAAAGCCGACATCATTGCCTTCGGAGGTATCGTCGAAGCGGAAGTCCAGCACGGTCGAGATCAGGGCCACGCCGTTGAAGGACACATCCGTCCAGCCGCCCTGCATCTCGTTGAGGAGGGCGGCGATCCGCGTCGTGCCATAGCTTTCGCCCAGCAGGTATTTCGGCGAGTTCCAGCGCCGGTTCTCGGTCAGCCAGCGGCGGATGAAAGCGCCCAGCACGCGGGCATCTTCGCGAATGCCCCAGAAGCGTTCCGTATCGGCTTCGCCCAGCGGGCGGCTCCAGCCCGTGCCGACCGGATCAACGAACACCAGGTCAGTCTGGTCGAGGATGGAGAGATTGTTCTCGATGATGGAATAGGGCGCGGCGCCGTCATCGCGGGCATCGGAAGGAAGGTCCAGACGGTAAGGGCCGAACACGCCCATATGCAGCCACAGACTGGCCGAGCCCGGCCCGCCATTGAAGATGAAGGCCACCGGACGGCTTTGCCGGTCGTCCACGCCCTGGCGGATATAGGCGGTCGAGAAGATCGAGGCATAGGGCTCGCCATCATCGCCAGCCATATAGGTTTCGCCGGCAATCACCGAATAGCGTACGCGCTGGCCATTGGTGGTGATCTGCCCTTCGCTTTCATAGACGCGCGAACCATCTTCGCGAACAGACGACGGTTCATCCTGTGCAGCAGCCGTACAGGCACCCAGAACGATAGCGGTAGCGATTGAAATCCAGCGTTTCATGAAGCTCTCCCAAGACCCTGGGCGGCAACATAAAGCCTTCACCTGCCTATGCAAATTACGATAAAGCGAGGCCATGAATTATCGCCACGCCTTCCACGCCGGAAACTTCGCCGATGTCCTGAAGCATGCTGTGCTGGCGCAATGCTTTGCGCATCTGAAGAAGAAGGACAAACCCTTCCGCTATATCGACAGCCATGCGGGGATTGGCGCATATGACCTCACCTCCAGCGAGGCCCAGCGCAATCCGGAATGGGAAGGCGGCATCGCCAAAGTGATGGCCAGCGCAAAACCGGCGGATGTCGCAGAAGCACTTGCCCCGCTCCTGCAGGCAGTGACCGCGATGAATCCGGACGGCCTCAAGGACTATCCGGGATCACCGGAAATTGCCGCGCGCCTCTTGCGCCCGACAGACCGCATCCAGCTTTGCGAGCTTCACCCGGCCGACGCAAAGACGCTGGACAATCGCTACAAGCGTGATGCCCGGGTCAAGGTCGAGGCGCGTGATGGGTACAAGGCCCTGCCGGGTCTGGTGCCACCGCGGGAAAAGCGCGGCGTGGTGCTGATCGACCCGCCCTTCGAGCATCGCGACGAGATGGCTCACATGGCTGAAGCCGTGCGTGCGGCCCTGCCCAAATGGCCCAATGGAACCTGGATTTTCTGGCGGCCGCTGAAGGATCTGTGGGCGTCGGAACGTTTCGATGTCGGCCTCGCTGAATGGTTGTTTGAGGAAGAGCTGGCCACGCCAGAAAAACTGCTGCGCGCGGATCTCTGGGTCCGCGACATTGAAAGCGAGGGCAAGCTGGCCGGTGCCGGCATTGTCGTCGTCAATCCGCCTTATACGCTGGAAGGCCAGCTACTGGCGCTGCTGCCCTGGCTGGCAGAGACGCTGGCGCAGGGTGAGGGCGCCGGCTGGCGTCTGGACGGTTGTGCGACGGATGAAAGCCTGTCGGTCGAGGAGTTCTAGTACTCTTCCTCGTCCCAGAACGGATACCAGGGCGGCATGTCCGTCGAGGTTTTCAGGGGGAAGTCCGGCGGACGTTTTTCAAGGAAGCTCATCACGCCTTCGGCCGCATCCGGGCTCATCCCGGCATGCAATATGGCTTTCGATTCGATCCGGTGGGCATCCATCGGCGTAACAGGGCCCAGCATCCGCCAGGCCATCTGCCGCATCACCGCGACCGAGACCGGCGCCGTCGTTTCCGCCAGCTCTGTGGCATAGGCCTTCGCCGCATCCAGCAACTCGTCCTTGCTGTCATAGAGCGCCTTGATCAGCCCGGCCTCGTGCGCCTCCTCGGTCTTGAAGGTCCGGCCCGAAAGCGCCCAGTCCATTGCGGTCGGAACACCGACAATCCGCGGCAGGAACCAGCTGGCTGCGCCATCCCAGGCGATGCCGCGCCGCGAGAACGGATACGCCATCTTCGTGTCCCTGACGGCAAAGCGGACATCCATGGGTAACAACATGGTGGCCCCGATGCCGACCGCCGGTCCGTTGATGGCGGCAATGACCGGCTTTTCCGATGCCCAGATTCGCAGATTCATCACGCCACCACTGTCGCGCCAGCGCGGGTCGCTATCGTCCAGCTCGCCGGCTTCCTTAGCCTGGCTGACCGCGTTGAAGGTCTCCGCGCCCAGGGACAGATCGGCGCCGGCGCAGAAGCCGCGCCCGGCTCCTGTGAAGATCACGGCGCGCACATTGTCATCGGCATCGGTCTCGTCCAGCGCCGCGCAGACATCGTCACGCATGACATGGGTGAAGGCATTCATCGCCTGTGGCCGGTTGAGCTTGATGGTTGCGATCGGCCCTTCGATCGTCAGATCGATGGTTTCAAACGCCATGAATGTCTCCCTAGTCTTCGGTGCCTTCACCGAACAATTCGCCGCGCTCAGTGATAAAGACGATGGCAAAGGCCGCAAGCCCGGTCAGGGTCTGCCCGCCGATCAGAGGCAGGGCGGTGTCGTTATAGAGCTGGCCCAGCACCATGCCGATCAGGGCG
Source organism: Hyphobacterium lacteum (assembly GCF_036330345.1). Classification (NCBI taxonomy): domain Bacteria; kingdom Pseudomonadati; phylum Pseudomonadota; class Alphaproteobacteria; order Maricaulales; family Maricaulaceae; genus Hyphobacterium; species Hyphobacterium lacteum. Next base: position 321,842 of record NZ_JAZDRP010000004.1, on the reverse strand, counting down.
CCGATCACGCCGGTGCCAAAACCGTAAATCGCGGAAGCGGTACCGGCGATATGGCCCACCGGCTCCATCGCCAGCGCGTTAAAATTGGCAGCGATCAGCCCCATCAGCATCATGGCGGCGGACAACAGCACCATGAAGGTCCAGATATTGTCCATTCCCGTCAGGATCAGGCCGGCATGGCTGGCGCTGATGATTGTGAAACCGATCAGCGCGGCCTGCGACAGGCGGCGCTGTCCATATTGCATGACCAGCCGCGAATTGACGAAATTCGTGATCGCCATGAAGCCCGCCATCACCGCGAAGGCCAGAGTCCAGCTGGTCCCGAGATCGAAATGCCGGGCCATCAGTTGTTCCGACATGTTCAACAGCGCATAGAGACCGCCGAAGAAGCAGGCACCGGCCAGCATGTAGCCTACCAGCGCTCGGTGCCGCAGGCATTCACGGAAACCGCCCAGCGTCCCCTTCACATCCAGCCGGCGGCGGTATTTCTCGTGCAGGGTTTCCGGAAGGCGATAGGCCAGCCAGATGCCAAGGCTTGATGCGGCGATCAGCAGCACCACGAAAATCCATCGCCAGGGCGCTACCAGCAAGACCAGCTGGCCCAGGCTGGGGGCCACGACCGGGACTGCCATGAACACCATCATGGCCATGGAAACGACCTGCGCCATGCGCCGTCCGGAGGTCAGGTCTCGCGCCACCGCCGTACCCACGACGCGGGCTGCCGCAATGGTCAGGCCTTGCAGGAAACGTCCCGCCAGCAGGACTTCGAAACTCCAGGCCGAAAGGCAGAAGACGGTGGCGAGGATATAGAGCGCCAGCGCGCCGAGAATGACCGGCTTGCGTCCCCAAGCATCGGATAACGGGCCATAGACCAGCTGGGCCAGGCCAAAACCAAACAGAAAGGCGGTGATGACCAATTGCTGGCTGTTGGGCCCGGCGACCTGCAAATCCGCACCGATGGCCGGCAGGGCCGGCAGCATCATGTCGATACTCAGGGCAACAATGCCGGTAGACAGGACCAGCAGCGTCACCAGCTGCCAGAAGCTCAGAAGCTGACGCTCTCCTGCATACTCAGTCTCTCTCATGGCCCCCTCTTTCAGGGACCTTGGTGCGCCTATCGCCAGAGGATGGCAAGGTGCGGTTGCACAGGAATTATTCTTCCGAGGGCATCGCGAATACGCCGGGTTCGAATTCGGGATTGATCTCGACGGACACAATACGCACCGTCTGCACGACCTCGCCGGTTCGCAGATCGACGGTTTCCTGCAGCATCGGGAACATCACGCCCTCGATCATCGTGAATTCCGAGCGGCGGGTCTCATGGAATTCCTGATCCGGATTGACGTCGGGGTGCAGGGCATATTCGCTGCGATCGCGCACCGGCAGGAAGGTTTCCGGATCCAGATAGAGCCGCTCCTCGAACCCGTCGGACATCAGGAAATCGAGCGTCGGATAGACGACACCATCAATCTCCGCCGGTTCACCCTCGGTGATGGTGTGGCCCAGCGCGGCATATTCGTGCGCACCGTAGAGATTGCCGTGAAGTCCGCGCAACAGGGCGAGCGTACCTTCCGGCGACGTCGCTTCGATCGACCCGTCAGCAAACATCTGCCAGCCGGCGCCATCGTCCAGTCCCTCCGAAAACACGCGATTCTCGCCGACATAGATATCGACGCGCATCGAATCGGGCCGTTCAGCCTGATAGACACCGCGGACATTGAAGGTGGGCTCGGTGATATCGAGTTCCAGCCGGATCGCGTTCACCGATTCCAGTGCGGCTTCGCCGCCCATCGCTGTCACATGACGATCCAGCAGGCTCGGCTCGTTGGAACAGGCCGCGAGGGTCAGACCCGCGAGGGCCAGGATTGACTGTTTCATGTTGAATACTCCCCAAATCGGGGAGCTGTCTGACGGAATTGACCTTGGCGTAAACTGACGGGCGGATTACAGATCAGACATTGAATTTAAAGTGCAGGACATCGCCATCCTTGACCACGTATTCCTTGCCTTCCTGGCGCAGCTTGCCGGCTTCGCGGGCCGCGGCTTCGCCACCCAGGGAGACATAATCATCATAGGCGATGGTCTCGGCGCGGATGAAACCCTTCTCGAAATCGCCGTGAATTACGCCAGCGCATTTCGGTGCGGTCCAGCCCTTGTGGAAGGTCCAGGCGCGGGCTTCTTTCGGTCCCGCCGTGAAATAGGTCTGAAGACCGAGTAGCGAATAACCGGTCTGGATCAGCCGGTCGAGACCAGGCTCTTCCAAGCCGATGGTTTCAAGATATTCCGCCCGTTCATCGTCTTCCAGCAGAGCCAGCTCACTCTCGATCTTGGCCGAAATGACGACGGCCTCCGCATCTTCCTGCTTTGCCCTGTCAATCACGCGCTGCGAGTATTCATTGCCTTCGGCCGCGCTCTCTTCATCGACATTGGCGATGAACAGGACCGGCTTGGACGTGAGGAGCTGGAGCTTCCTCCATTCCTTCTCGTCTTCCTTGTCGATGGTGGCAAAACGGGCCGGCTTGCCGGCCTGCAATTGCTCCAGCGCGATATCAACCAGTTTCAGGGCGGCCTTGGCGTCCTTGTCACCGGTCCTGGCCTTTTTCTCCAGATTGGAGCGGCGCTTTTCCAGGCTTTCCATGTCCGCCAGCATCAGCTCGGTCTCGACCGTTTCCAGATCCGCCAGCGGATCAATGCGCCCGTCGACATGGGTGATGTCGTCATCCTCGAAACAGCGCAGCACATAGGCGATCGCATCGGTCTCGCGGATATTGGCGAGGAATTGATTGCCCAGGCCTTCGCCCTTGGAGGCGCCGGCCACCAGACCGGCAATGTCGACGAAATTCATGCGCGCCGGGATGATTTCCTTCGACTCCGCGATGGCCGCGATTTTTGCCAGACGCGGCTCAGGCACGGCGACATCGCCAACATTCGGCTCGATCGTGCAGAAGGGGTAGTTCGCGGCCTGCGCGGCAGCGGTCTGTGTCAGCGCGTTGAAAAGCGTCGACTTTCCCACATTCGGCAGGCCGACAATGCCGCATTTGAAACCCATTATCCCTAGTCCTTGTCTGTCTGCCCCGGCGCAGGCGCCAGATGCGTTACCTTGGTCTGGAAAGCGTCGAACTCGCCCGCCGCAAGCAGCGGTACCGAGCGCGCAATTGCGTCCATCAGATCACCCGCCCAGCGCTGGTCGGCCTTGGGAATATCCGACAGCACATAGCCGGTCACGCGATTCTTGTCGCCGGGATGACCGATACCGATCCGGCCACGGCGGAAATCGCCTTCGACATGCGCCATGATGGATCGCAGGCCATTATTGCCGGCATGGCCGCCGCCGGTCTTCAGGCGGAACTTGCCGGGCGCCAGATCCAGCTCGTCATGGAAGACAACGATCTGGCTGGCCGGGATGTTGTAATAGCGCGCGGCTTCGCCCACGGCGCGGCCGCTCTCATTGTAATAGGTACCGGGTTTGAGGAGCAGAACCTTTTTCGGACCCTCGGGCGTATCGATTGTGCCATCACAGGCCGCGCCCTGGAATTTCGCCTTCCACGGGCCCAGCCGCCAGTCATCGGCGATTCTGTCGAGCGTCAGAAAGCCGATATTATGACGGTTATACCGGTACTTGCTGTCCGGATTGCCAAGGCCCGCAATGAGCAGCATGGAAAGCCCCCGTGCAATGCGGGGAGGCGAGGCCCCTACTAGTCTTCGGAGGCCTCGTCTTCGCCTTCTTCACCTTCGCCGGCTTCGGCTTCGGTGGCTTCACCCTCTTCGCCCTCGGCGGCTTCGTCTTCCTCTTCCTCGATCGCAGCGCGCGCGCCGGCAATCGTGGCAATGGTGAAGTCGCGGTCAGCGATGGTCGGGGTGACGTTTTCAGGCAGGGTCACATCGGAAATGTGTACCGAATCGCCGATCTCCATACCGGAGAGGTCGATTTCGATCGAGTCCGGAATCGAGCCGGCCGGGCAGGACAGTTCGATCGAGTGGCGCACGACGTTCAGTGCACCACCGCGCTTCAGGCCCGGTGCCTTGTCTTCGTTCAGGAAGTGAACCGTGACTTCAACGTCGATGACGGAGTCCTCGTCCACGCGGAACAGGTCGACATGCAGCGGGAAGTCGGTGACCGGGTCGAACTGGACGTCCTTCGGGATCACGGTCTGCTTCTCGCCCTTGTGCTCCAGCGTCACCATGTTCGACAGGAACTTGCCGGAATAGATGGCCTTGCGCAGGACATTTTCGCGAATGGCGATGGAAACCGGGCCCAGCTTGCCGCCATACAGCGTGCCGGGAACATAGCCGTCGCGGCGCGAAGCGCGGGCGGCACCGGTACCGGTGTTGTCGCGAACGTCGACGGGGAGAACGATGTCACTCATCGGTCTGATCCTTGAAACAAGAAAGGCCGCATCGGGCGGCCCATCGGGGCCATGCCCCTAGCCAGTTGAATTCGAGCCGCGGCGTATAGCCGATACATTCCGGGCGCGCAACCGCCTCAACAAAGGATTCGCAGACAGGAAAACCGTCTAGTCGAAGAGTTTCGACACAGACTCCTCATTGGCGATGCGCCGGATGGCTTCGCCCAGAAGCGGCGCGATGGAAATCTGGCGGATTTTCTTCGCTTTCAGCGCATCGTCGCTGACCGAAATGGAATCGGTGATTACCAGCTCGGACAGCTCCGAACTTTCAATCCGCTCCACCGCCTTGCCGGATAGCACGCCGTGCGTGACATAGGCGGCCACGCTGGTGGCGCCCTGTTCGCGCAGCTTTGCCGCAGCGTTGCAGAGCGTACCGCCCGAATCGCAGATATCGTCAAAGATGATGCAATCGCGGCCATCGACATCACCGATAATATTCATGACTTCGGACTGGCCGGGCTTGGGTCGGCGCTTGTCGACGATGGCAATATCAGCGCCCAGCCGGCTGGCCAGCGAGCGCGCGCGGACCACACCGCCAACGTCTGGTGACACGATCATCAGCGAGGAAGTGTCGTAATTGCGGGTCAGATCGTCCTCGAACACCGGCGTCACGAACAGATTGTCGGTCGGAATGTCGAAGAAGCCCTGGATCTGACCGGCATGCAGATCCAGCGTCAGCACGCGGTCGGCACCGGCCTCGGAGATCAGATTGGCCACCAGCTTCGCGGTAATCGGCGTGCGGCCACCGGTTTTCCGGTCCTGACGCGCATAACCGAAATAGGGAATGACGGCGGTGATCCGCTTGGCGCTGGCACGCTTCAGCGCGTCGATGCAGATCAGCAATTCCATGATGTAGTCATTCGCCGGCTTCGACGTCGACTGGATCAGGAAGATGTCCTCACCGCGAATATTCTCGGAAATGCGGACGAAAATCTCGCCATCCGCAAAGCGTTCGATATCGCAACCGGTCAGTGGCGCATCGATATGATCGCCGATGGCTTTTGCCAGCTTCTGGTTTGAAGTGCCCGAAACAAGCTTGAGAGGGGTCCGTCCAGCCATCGGATCGCCTTGTGTTTGCCGCGCCTGCGCGAGGCTCTAGCAAAAGGACCGGGAATAATGAACCGCTAAATCATCCGTTCGCGGTAAATCCCGGCGGAATCGGCATTCCCGGTGTGGAAAACGTCATAACCTTGAACAACTCGCCCATCTGGTCCGGTTCAGTCAGGCGCATGACCTGGCGGGCGATTTTCGTTTTCTGGTCCGGTGCCGACTGGATCAGCGCCGCTGCGCGCATCTCCAGTCCCAGTGATTTCAGCCACTCGCCCTGCGTGACAGGCCCGGCGAAATCGAGCCCGCCCTGGCGGGCAAACACGCCCAGCTGCTCGAAATCGACCCGGGCGGTCAGGTCGGCCGTGCCAGGGTCAGCCAGCGGATCGGCCTTCTGATGCTGGCGGATGGCCTGGAAGGTATCGCCCGGTTCGCTCTTGGCAGGACCGTAATCGATGAAAAGCGCCCGTCCGGGTTGTTCGGCGAAGCGCCGGGAGAGCTGATCCATCACCTGCTGGTCGCCGGGGCGCAATTCCACCAGCGTGCCGTCCGGGGCATCCATCAGCGGGGCGGGCACCAGCTCTGCCTCCACGCCCAGGCGCGGGCCCATGACGAATGCGAACCCGCCATCCTCATTGAGATTGATCAGACGCTCATGCCAGTGACCGTCCTGTTTCACCGCCTGGCGTACGGGCAGGCAGTCGAGGAATTCATTGCCGAGAATAATAGCCGGCCCGGCGGGCACATTTTCCAGCCGGTCGGCCCACATTGCCTGCACGCCCATCGGCGTGAGCGTGCGGCCCTGCACCATTTTCAGTGCGGCACTGGCTTCGATCAGCGTGATCTGCGCGGCATCCAGAAAACCCGGAACCGCCCGGCCCGCGCGGATAATGTCCGACATCATCTGGCCGGTCCCCGGTCCCAGCTCGACCAGCTGGAAGCGGGACGGCCGGCCCATATCCATCCAGACCTGCGCACACCACAGGCCGATCAGCTCTCCAAACATCTGGCTGACCGACGGGGCGGTGATGAAATCCTCACCCGCGCCGATCGGGTTCTTGGTGGCGTAATAGCCTTCCAGCGGATCGAACATCGCCTCCGTCATGAAGGCGGCCACCGAGATCGGTCCGCCATTGCGGATCCGCTCGGCGATTTTCGCCGCAATCCCCGTGGACATCAGGCTGCGGGCTTCTTCGCCGGGGCCGGCGCCGGCGCCGCCTTCAGCGCGCGATGGATCAGCCAGGCGCCGGCAAAGATCATCGGGATGGACAGGATCATGCCCATCGTGATGTAGCCGCGCAGGGCTTCGGGCATGTGCGCATCCGGCTCGCGAACGGTTTCCAGCACCGCCCGCGACAGGCCGTAGATCACGAGGAAAAGGCCCGTATTGAGGCCCGGCCGCGACAGGGAGCGGTGCTTCCAGGTGGCAAAATTGACGATGACAAAGATCAGCACGCCTTCCAGCGCCGCTTCATAGAGCTGGCTGGGATGGCGCAGGGCGCACAAGCGGTCACCCGCAAAGCGCATCGCCCAGGGCACGTCGCTGACGCGGCCCCAGAGCTCACCATTGATGAAGTTGGCCAGCCGGCCGAAGAACAGGCCGATCGGCGCGACAACGGCCGCCGCGTCGGCAATCCGCCACAAATCCAGCTGGCGTGCGCGGGCGACGAAGAAGATGGCGATACCGACACCGATCAGCCCGCCATGGAAGGCCATCCCGCCTTCCTGGAAGCCGGTGATGATCCATAGCGGATTGGTCCAGATCACCTCGGTATTATAGAACAGAACATAGCCCAGACGGCCGCCACCAATGACGCCGATTGTCGCCCACAGCAGGAGATCATCGACATCTTCGACCGTGAAAGGCGAGCCCTTGGGCTTGCCATCGCGCGGCACCCATAATTGCGGACGGCGTGCCAGCACCAGCATGTAGCGCCATCCCAGCAGCAGGCCGGCAATATAGGCCAGCGCATACCAGCGGATATCGAAGCCCCAGCCCTCGCGGATGAAATCCAGCGGGATCCGGAACAGAACCGAGTCCAGGAGCTGGAAGGTCGATTGACAAGCTTCGATCATGGATTGTCCTGCGCTGGGCTGTCACATTGCATCTGAGCGCCTGAAATCGCATATACCGGAGCGTAAGGAAAGAAGGCCAAGGCATGCAGACCCGTAATCCCCTCCTGAATGACATCGCCGATCTGATGACGGACGCTTTCGCTGCGGCGCAGGCTGCTGGCGAGGAAGCGCAGGCGGTTTTCCGCGCGCGCGCCGACAAGATGGCGGCCAATATGGACTTCGTCAGCCGCGAGGAATTCGAGGCGGTGAAGGCCGTCGCCCAGGCTGCACGCGAGGAAAACGAGGCCCTGAAGGCCCGCATCGAGGCTCTGGAAAAGACAGCCAGGAAGCCCGCCGCACCGGCAAAGAAGCCGGCAGCGCGGAAATCCACGGCTAAAAAGCCGGCCAGCCGGGCAAAGAAGAACTAATCCACGGATAGCCACCGTTCAGCCTATTGCGCGGGTGGAATTTCCACCCTTAGGCTTTTCACTGTCTGCTGCACGATTCGTTTGAAAGCGGGTCGCAACGGGCATTGGGGGCAGCCGGCGCGAAGAGGAAAGACAGCGCATGGAACTTGCGACAGAAAACACCAGCATCGAGATCGATCCGCTTGACGCCGTCGAGCAGGCGGTGATCGCCGAGCAATTGCCCTATGAACGCGACGAATCCGGTGAGCTGCACATGTCCGCGCCGGGAGCCTGGCGCGATCACCAGATCTGGTTTGCCTGGCGGCCCGATCACGATGCCATCCATATCTGCGCCAGCCTCGAGTTGAAGGCGCCGCGGGCCCGTTTCCGCGAGGTCTGCGAACTGGCCACCCGCCTCAATGAAAAGCTCTGGTACGGGCATTTCGACGTCTGGGAAGAAGATGGCGGTGTCGTCTGGCGCCATGGCGTCCCGGTTCCTCCGGGCGAATCCCTGTCTCCGGCACAGGCCGCCATGTTGATCTCGGCGGCTCGCGAAGCGGGCGAACGCTTCTATCCGGCTTTCCAATTCCTTGTCTGGGGCGGAAAGACGGTCGAGGAAGCGGCTCAGTCAGCCATGTTTGAAACCATTGGCGAGGCCTGACGCTTGGCAAAGGATGACCGCATAGCGCTGATCGGTGCGGGACGCATGGGCGGCGCGCTGGCCACGGGCTGGTTTCGCGGCAAGGGCAAGATTGATCCGGAAAACCTGATTGTGTGTGCTCCGCGCCTGCCGGCGGACATGTCGGCCCTGGTCCGCGAGCATGGCATCAAGCGCATTGACGCGCTGGGCCCGCGCACCGGCAAGGATGTGAAAATCGCCCTGATTGCCGTCAAGCCGCAAGTGTTTCACGAGATCGCCGAGGATCTGGCTGCCGCCCTGCCGGAAGACTGTCTTGTCATCTCGGTCATGGCCGGGATCAATATCCGCGCCCTGACCGATGTGCTGGGCGAGCGGCCTGTTATCCGCGCCATGCCCAACACCCCCACCTCGATCGGCAAGGGCATGATCGTCTGCGCCGGCAATGCGGCAGGCGAAGCCCTGCGTGCCGATGCCGACCGCTTGTTGAAGGTCGGTGGCAAGGTGGAATGGATCGATGATGAGCGTCTGATGGGCGCCGTGACCGGCGTATCCGGTTCCGGTCCGGCCTATTTCTTCCTGCTGGCGGAATCACTCGCCGGGGCAGGGGAATCACTCGGCCTGCCGCGCGAACTGGCAGAAAAACTGGCGGCTGAAACCCTGATCGGGGCGGGCGAGCTGATGAAGGCGTCCGGCCTGACACCGCAGGAATTGCGCCGCCAGGTCACCTCGCCCAATGGCACCACACAGGCCGCGCTGGATGTGATGATGGGCGGCTCCGCCCTGCCGGAACTGATGCGCCATGCCGTTGCCGCTGCCGAGCGCCGCTCCCGTCAGCTGGGCGAAAGTAACCGCTAACCCCCCTGCGACACATCCCGGCCACGGCGCATCAGATGCTCGCCGGAATCCATCAGGATCGTCTCCCCCGTCATCGCCGGGCTGGCGAGGATGAAGCGCATCGTGCGGACAATGTCCTCGGGCGATGTGCCGCCCTGCATCGGATTGTCCGTATGCCAGCGCGCGAATTCCTCATCGCTCATGCCGGGCGCCGGCAGGGTCAGGCCCGGCGCAATCGCATTGACGCGGACCCGCGGCGCAAACTGCATGGCCATGGTTTCCGTGGCGGTGTGAAGCCCGGCCTTGGCCAGCGTATAGCTGAAATGATCCGGGTTCAGATTAAACAGCTTCTGGTCCAGAAGATTGATCACATTGCCGGAATTGCGTGTCGTGTGACGCTCCGCAATCACCGAGGCCAGCAGGGCCGGGGCGACCAGATTGATATTCAGGATGCGCTGCATGTCTGCCGAATCCAGCCTGTCGGCACTGTCGTAATCGAACACCGAAGCGGAATTGATCAGCACATCAATCTGGCCCAGTCCGCGCACCAGAGTGGCCAGCGTGTCCACCGCGGCCAGGTCAAACTGCACGGCTTCGGCATTGCCGCCAAAGCTGCGGATCTGTTCGACAATTCGGCCCGCCTCGGCCGCGGATTGATTGAAATGGACCCAGACCTTGTAACCATCCTCGGCCAGCGCCAGAGCCATGGCTGCGCCCAGGCGCTTGCCAGCACCGGTCACCAAAGCGATTTTAGAGCCCATGAAAGCCTCCCGGCCCGAACGTCCCCCGACCGTCGCGGAAGATGCGGCAGCGCCTCCCGTGGAGGGCACAACCGGTCTGTCCGGACCCGAGATCATTGCATCTTACGTCAAGCAGCTGCCAGCGAAACCCGGCGTCTACCGCATGTACGGGCAAGATGGCGATATCCTGTATGTCGGCAAGGCCAAGAGCCTGAAAAACCGCGTCTCGAACTATGCCAAGGGCGGCGGGCACAATAACCGCATTGCCATGATGATCGCGCTGACGCGCTCGATGGAATTCGTGGTCACCGAGACCGAGACCGAAGCGCTGCTGCTTGAAGCCAATCTGATCAAGCGCCTGAAGCCGCGTTACAATGTGCTGCTGCGCGACGACAAATCCTTTCCCTACATTCTGATCGGCACCGATCACGACGCGCCACAGATCCGCAAGCATCGCGGTGCGCGCAAGGCGAAAGGGATGTATTTCGGCCCGTTCGCCAGCGCCGGGGCGGTAAACGCCACGCTCAACACGCTGCAGAAGGCCTTTCTTCTGCGCACCTGCACCGACAGTGTCTATGACGGGCGCACCCGTCCCTGCATGCTTTATCAGATCAAGCGCTGCGCCGGCCCGTGCGTCGGTCTGGTGTCGAAAGAGGATTATCAGGAACTGGTCGACGAGGCCGAGGCCTTCCTGCGGGGCAGGTCGAACGCGCTGCGCGAGGAATTGAGCCGCCAGATGGGTGAAGCCTCCGAGGCACTGGACTTCGAGCTGGCCGCCCGCCTGCGTGACCGGATCCGCGCCATTGCCGCCGTCACCACCGATCAGGGCATCAATCCCGACGGGGTGGAAGAAGCCGATATCGTGGCGCTGGCCCAGGAAGGCGGGAAATCCTGCGTGCAGGTCTTCTTCTACCGGGCAGGCCAGAATTGGGGAAACCAGTCCTTCTTCCCGCGCCATGAAGCAGATGCCGAGCCGGCTGAAATTCTCTCCGCCTTTCTCGCGCAATTCTATGATGACCGGCCGGCACCGGCCCTGATCATGACCTCGCACCCCATCGAGGAAGCGGAACTGATCGGCGAAGCCCTGACCCTGCGGGCCTCGCGGAAAGTCACCATCATGACCCCGCAGCGCGGCGAGAAGCGAAAGCTGGTGGAACGTACGGCCACCAATGCGCGCGAGGCGCTGGGCCGCCGCCTCTCGGAAAGCGCCACCCAGGGCCGGCTGCTGGCCGGTGTCGCGAAAGTCTTCAATCTGGATGAGCCGCCCCAACGCATCGAGGTCTATGACAACTCCCATATCCAGGGCTCGAACGCGCTGGGCGCGATGATCGTCGCCGGGCCTGAGGGTTTCTCCAAAACCCATTACCGCCGCTTCAACATGAAGGGCGATGATGCCGCCACGAATGATGATTTCGCCATGATGGCCGCCATGCTGCGACGGCGTTTCTCGCGCCTGCTGAAGGAAAGCGAGGAGGGCGCCCCCGTGCCGGATCTGGTCCTGATCGATGGTGGCAAGGGCCAGCTCTCGGCCGCTCTGGAGGTGATGGAAGAACTCGGCGTCACCGAAATCCCCATCGCCGCCATCGCCAAGGGGCCGGAGCGCGATGCTGGCCGGGAGGCCTTCTACATGCCCGGCAAGCCGCCCTTCAAACTGCCGATGAATGATCCCGTGCTTTACTATCTCCAGCGCCTGCGTGACGAGGCGCACCGCTTTGCCATTGGCGGTCACCGGGCCAAACGCCAGAAGGCGCTGCGGGAAAACCCGCTTGATTCCATTCCCGGCATCGGGCCCTCTCGCAAGAAGGCACTGCTGGCGCATTTCGGCTCGGCTAAGGCCGTCGAACGCGCGGCTCTGGCCGATCTTGAAGCCGTGGAGGGCGTGTCTGCCGCCATGGCCAAACGCATTCACGACTGGTTCCAGCAATGATCTTCACGATTCCCACAATCCTCACCGCCTTCCGCCTTGTGGCCGGCCCGCTGGGCGCTTTCCTGCTCTGGAAAGGCCTGACCGCGCAAACCGACGCCGCGCTGATCAACTGGTGGAGCTATGCGCTGGCGTTTTTCCTTGCCGGTGCGGCGACGGACTTCCTCGATGGCTGGCTGGCGCGCCGAATGGATCAGGTGACAGCCTTTGGTGCCCTGCTTGATCCGATCGCGGACAAGGTTTTCATCGGCGCCTTTCTGATCGTCTTTGGCATCTGGTCGGGCCTGTGGATGGTCTCTGCGCCGGTGGCGGCCATCATCGCCCGAGATGTAATGATCACCTGGATGCGGCTGTCCAGGCTGGGCCAGGAGGCCAATCCGGTTCCGGTCAGCTTCGCCGCCAAGGTGAAAACCGCTGCCGAGATGGGCGTTATCGCCTGGTTCTTCGCGCTGATTGTCCTGGCCCGGATCGGTGGCGACTGGGCCTATATCGTCTGGATCGCGATGATCTGGGTGACGGCTGCGCTCAGCCTCTATACCGGCCTTCAATACGTCCTCGCCCAGCGAAAGACTTCGTCAGGATAAGTGATCCGCCAAATTCGTGCTAAACGGCTTATATGCCGCCGCATTTTGCGGTGAGGAGCACCATGACCGAATTGACTGACACGCACATTCTGGTCGTCGATGACGACGATCGCATTCGCGAGCTGATCAAGCGTTTCCTCGCCCAGCGCGGCTTTCGCATTACCACCGCAGCCGATGCGTCGCGGGCGCAGGCCAAAATGCGCTCCATGGATTTCGACCTGATCGTGCTGGATGTGATGATGCCGGGCATGGACGGGTTCGAGCTGACCGGAAAGGTTCGGGAGAACCGCGAAACACCGATTCTGCTGCTGACCGCCCGCGGCGAGGCCGAGGATCGCATCAGGGGATTGTCGCTGGGCGCGGATGACTACCTCTCCAAGCCGTTCGAGCCGGAAGAACTGGTCCTGCGGATCAACAATATATTGCGGCGCGCCCGCCCGGCCGGGACCGAGCACAAGAAGGTGCGTTTCGGCCGTTTCCAGTTCGATATTTCCAACGGTTCGCTGATCGAGAATGGCGCGCCGGTACGCCTGACCGGCGGTGAGGAAACCCTGCTGAAAGCGCTCGCCCGCGAGGTCGGCCAGACCGTTTCGCGCTATGATCTGTGCGAGCTGACCGGAGGAGGAGAACGCGCGGTAGACGTGCAGATGACGCGGCTTCGCCGCAAGCTGGAAGCCGATCCGCGCCAGCCGGTTCATTTACAGACCATCCGCGGTGAGGGATACAAGCTGATCGCCGACGCGATTTTCGAGGATCAGGGCTGAGCGCGCATTGGGACCGTTGAAACGATATCTGCCGAAGAGCCTGTTTGGCCGGTCCCTCCTGATTTTCGTTGTTCCCGTGGCGGTCATGCAGGGGCTGATCGCCTGGGCTTTCTTCGAACAGCACTGGGAAACCGTCACCAGCCGCCTGTCGGAAGGCGTGGCCGGTGATGTCGCCATCATGACCGAACTGTTTGAATCGGTCGGTGGCAACGAGACCGCCTTCGAACCGCTGGCCGATGCGGCCTATCGCAACATGCAGCTCTCGGTGGATTTCCGCGAAGGCGAGCTGTTGCCAACCTCGCGGCGATCCTCCTTTTTCCGGACGCTGGACCGGACGCTACGACGCTCGCTGACGGCGGCGATGGATAACGAGGTCTGGTTCGATACCACCCGCTATCCCGCCTATGTCGATATCCGTGTCCAGACGGATAATGGCGTTCTGCGCTTCATTGCCGTGCGCGAGCGCGTCTTTGCCACGACCGGGCATATCTTCCTGTTATGGCTGTTTGGCGCGACGGCGGTGCTCAGCCTGGTGTCGGTGATCTTCATCCGCAATCAGGTCAAGCCGATCCGCCGCCTGGCCGATGCCGCCAAGCAGTTCGGCCGCGGCGAGGATGCCGGGGATTTCAAGCCGGCCGGCGCCCGCGAGGTGCGCGAGGCGGCGCATGCCTTCATCGATATGCGCCAGCGCATCAGTCGTCACCTGGAGCAGCGGACATCCATGTTGGCCGGCGTCAGTCATGATCTGCGGACACCGCTGACACGGTTGAAGTTGCAGCTGGCCCTGCTGCCGGAAAGCGAGGAACGCGAGGAAGCGATCCGCGATTTGTCCGAGATGGAACACATGCTGGAGGAATATCTCGCCTTCGCCCGCGGCCAGGTGAATGAAGAAACGGTCGAGGCCGATGTCTCCGCGATCGTGGCAGAAACCGTTGAAGCGGCAAGGCGCGCCGATCCGGACATTGCCCTGACGGCCGATGAAGGCCTGTTGGCGAATGTCCGCCCCGGCGTGCTGAAGCGCGGGATCGCCAATCTGATCAGCAATGCCTGCGCTTACGGAAACACCTGTGAGGTGTCGGTCCGCCGTGGTGTGCGGCGGTTGGAGATCATCGTGGATGATGATGGGCCGGGCATACCCGAGGATCAGCGCGAGGAGGCTTTCAAGCCTTTTGCCCGGCTGGACGAGGCCCGCAATATGAACCGCGAAGGCGTCGGGCTCGGCCTGGCGATTGCCCGCGATGTGGCCCGTGGTCATGGCGGCGAGGTGGATCTGTCCGACAGTCCGCTGGGCGGACTGCGCGCCATCATGCGCCTGCCTCTGGCTTGATGCGCAACAACGAAAACCCTCGTCATCCTCCGGTTTAACCGGAGGGTGACGCGTGTTTTGAACTGCAAATATTTCACGAACAGACGCCTGACAAAGCGCGACTGCGCGCCCGATTCTTTCATTGTTCCCGCTCCGCCCGGCGCGGTGATTGTGATGAAGGGAAGCGTTGGCGCCGGTGCTCGCATGGAACACGGCTCAAGGCTGCGGCGTCGGCAGATCAGGAAAATCCCACAAAGCGCGACTGCGCGTCAGCCGGTCAGGCTGCCCGCCGGAGCCACGAGCGTAGCGAGTTGGCGCGAGGTAGGAAAAGTGTGCGCCCCCGGTTCAGATCGCACCGTTTCTTCCGCTTCAAGGAGGGGTGAGAGTAGCTGCGGTGTCCTTGCCCGGCACTCGCCCGTGCGAGGGAGGGTTCGGTAAAGTCCCGGGTTCGAAACACCGCAGCCGGGAGCGCACGCTCACGAAATTGCCTTGTCCTGCCTGAATGACAGCTGACGATGACGGGCTTTGTTTCGCCGCGCATGCGGCATGATTGTGACCGCCGGAAAAGGCCGTCTTCATTCGCTTATTACGCGAGTGCAGCATAACTTGCTCTCCATAGAGGCTTTTTCTTGCCTTTAACTCGTGGTTAACTGTGTTCACTGCGCCGGGGGGCCTAGTGACGCAAAAGGACTTTTCAATGAAAAACCTGGTTTTGACGACAGCCGCGCTGGCGCTCCTCGCAAGCGGTTCCGCTTTCGCCGACGGTCTGGATAATGCCGTTGGCAACACGGTCCGGATCATGATCGGCGATACCGGTCAGGGCTTTGATGCCTATTTCGATGCTGACGGAACCTTCTCCGACAGCCTCGGCCGTTCCGGTGGCTGGGAGTATGGCACAGAGCTGTGCGTGATCCCGCCGGCAGAGACTGAAGCACCGCCTGCCTGCGGACCCTGGAATGAAGATCTCGCCCCCGGCGGCGAGTGGCAGACCGACGCCTGGGCCGAGAATGGCACCATGCTGACTTTTACCATCCTTGAAGGCCGCGGCCATGATGCGCCGACCCCTCCGACGCCTCCGGCTGAATAATCCGCACCTGTAAGCCTTCAGGGATAATCAAACGGCCGGCCGCAAGGCTGGCCGTTTTTTCTTGTTATCAAGGAGGCCGCCATGCAGCGTCCTGACCGTCAGACCATCCATGCCGCGATGACAGCCAAGGGCCATGTCATTTTCGACAATGCCAAAGGGTTTGACCTGAACATCATAGCCGTCCGTTCCGCGGAAACCCGGGCCAACAGCTTCGACGACTGGCTGACCGTTTCCTATATCGATGCCGCGCACGGTGACTGGGCCTTCTATGCCTTCGCCTGCACCACCGATCCCGGCCTGTCCCATTTGCAAAATCTGTCTCATCCCGACGGCACGGCGGTGTTGAGGGAAGGGCAATACCGGTCCTCGCACATGATCCGGAAGCACCAGGGCAAGTATGACGCCATCTGCCAGAAGCCGGGTTATCAGCTGGAGGTCTACCGTGACCGCAATCAGGACGGCACGATCGACCGGTCGGACGGCCGCATTTTTACCAATGCCACGGGCATTAACATCCATCGCGCCAACCGGACACGCCGGTCTACACAGGTCGACCGCTGGTCTGCCGGATGTACGGTTCTGGCAGATCCGACCGATTTCGACGTCCTGATGACGCTCGCGCGGCGGGCGAAAGAGATTTACGGCAACAGCTTCACCTATACCCTGCTTCACGAGTCCGGCCTCTGACAGGCATGGTTCATGCATTTGTGCTAGGATCGGTCTCGAAACGGGTGGAAGAGGTTTGTCATGTTCCTGCTTGGACGTATCGGTTCTGTCAGCGCGACGCTGTTTCTGGCATTTGTCATGGCAACGGCCATGCTGGTCGCATTGGGGCTATACGCCCCGACAGTCCTCAACTGGATCCTGGACGGCGCAGAGCTAGTCGAACAATGGCTGACCCATACGGGTTTGCCCGACCGCTATAACAATTTTGTCCGCCTCTTCCTCGGCGACGAACAATTGGCTTTCCTTTTCTTCACCATCGTCTCGCGCATCATCATTGCGATCGTCGCGTCGATGTTTGTCAGCGCGACAAAGCCGAAATCACTCGTCGACCGGGCCTTCGGCTAAACCAAAAGCGCCGCCGTGAAACCACGGCGGCGCCTTTACAGCCAAAAGAAGGCATCAATGAAGGGGGCTAGCGGCCGCCCTCATCATCATGGCCATCCCCATGGCCTTCGCCTTCCATCATGTCACCGGCATCATCCATGACGTCTTCAGCGGCGTCCGCGGCGTCATCCATCATGTCATCGGCTGCGTCTGCAGCATCATCCATCATGTCATCGGCCGCTTCGCCGGCGTCTTCTGCCATGTCACCGGCTTCGTCCATTGCCTCGTCCATGGCTTCGCCGCCGTCATGAGCAGCATCTTCCATCGTGGTCTCGGCATCGTCCATCATCGTGTCGTCAGTCGCTTCCTCGGCCGGCGAGCAGGCAGCAAGTGCCAGCGCGGGCAGGGCAGCGGTCAGCAAAAATCTTGTACGCATGGGTTTCCCTTCCATTGTCCACCCAGCCACCAGGCTGCGGTGTCACAGGTTCATTACCATAAATTCATCATAAAGGGAGGGGTTATAGCCGAACCCGTGCAGACAGGCGTTCGGCGGCCACCGTTCGCGGTGTCTTGTGCACCGCAGCCTCGACCCGGGCGACATCGCGGAACTCCAGCACGCGCTCGGCAATCGCCAGCGCCAGCGTCTCGATCAGATCATAATGCTTGGCATCGGCCACATGCTGAACTGCATCGGCGACCTCGTCATAATGCGCTGTTTCGCCGATCGAATCGCTGGCCGGTACGGATTTCAGCGCCAGCACCAGATCGACAGTGACGTCCTGTCGCGCCTTGCGCTCGAAATCGTGAACGCCCAGCGATACCGGTACGCGCAGCGAGGTGATTTCGATTTCCATTTCGGCCATTGATTTGCCACCGGATTGTCAGGACGGATCGCGTGGATAGGCGGGATTTCCTGAGGTTTCAAGCGCCCACCCCCTTGGAGGATGGGCCGATACACTGTAATTTAGTTTCAAATGAAACAATCTGGAGCCTGACATGGTCGAACTCCGCGTCCCCACATCCGATCCGATTGTCCAGCGCCAGGTCGAGGCCGGCGCCGTGCGCGACGATTATACCATCGATCAGTGCTGGGATGAGTACACCGAGGAAGAGCATGCCATGTGGGCGAAGCTCTATGATCGGCAGACCCAGATGCTGGGCGGCCGCGCGGTGAAGGAATTCTATGACGGGCTGGACGCGCTCGGCCTGGATAACAGCAAAATACCGGACTTCCGCGAGGTCAATCCGAAGCTGGAAGCCCTCACAGGCTGGAAGCTGGTCACCGTGCCGGGCCTCATTCCCGACGAGCCTTTTTTCACTCATCTCGCCAACCGGCAATTCCCGGTCGGCCGCTTCATCCGCAAGCCGCACGAGATCGACTATCTTCAGGAGCCGGACATCTTCCATGATGTTTTCGGTCACGCCCCGCTTTTGGGCCTGCCAGTGTTTGCCGACTATATGGCGGCCTATGGACGCGGGGGGTTGCGGGCGCTGAAATTCGGCACGCTGGAAAACATCACCCGGCTTTACTGGTACACGGTGGAATTCGGCCTGATTAAGCAGGACGATGCCATGAAGATCTATGGCGCCGGGATCGTTTCTTCCTTTGCCGAAAGCGTGTTTTCGCTGGATGCCCGTTCACCCAACCGGATCGGATTTGATATCGAGCGCATCATGCGCACCCAGTACCGCTATGACGATTTCCAGCAGACCTATTTCGTCATCGACAGTTTCGAACAATTGCTGGACCGGACGGTGAACCAGGACTTCGCGCCGATCTACGACCGGGTGAAGCAGGCCGAGGAAATTCCCGCCCGCGGCGTCATCGACGGTGACACGGTCTATACCGAAGGCACGCAGGAATATGCCGACGCCGGTGGCCGCTGGGAGAATGCGCCTCAGGTTTAGAGGTGGGCCCGCAGCGCAGGCGGCCAACACACAGGCCCGCGGCAGATTATTTTTTTCGCCTCAATACGAACACAATTACGGCGTAAAGAGGTCTCCATCGATATGGTTTGACGATTATTTCTGTTGTGCGGTCCGCCGCGTTCCCGACTTTTTCCCTTCCAATTTCGACTCTTGGTTTTCGGCCTCTGGCCGGATTCCGTCTATTCACGTCATCGATTGAAAGGAAATCGTCATGACAACTGGTACCGTAAAATTCTTCAATTCCGTCAAGGGCTTCGGATTCATTCAGCCGGAAGATGGCTCGACCGATGTGTTTGTGCACGCCAGTGCGCTTGAGCGCGCGGGCATCCGTTCGCTGGCCGAAGGTCAGAAGGTCAGCTTCGAGGTTGTGCAGGATAGCCGCTCCGGCAAAAACGCAGCCGACAATCTGGTCCTCGCCTGATCCGGCTCTGTCCGGCGGCTTGCCGCCGGACAGACGTTCAGACTTCCGGAAGGCCGGGGGCACCCCCGGCCTTTCCCTTGTCCTCTCGCTGATTGAGGAAGCTGCATGCCCAAAAAAAATTACGATTCGATCTTCGCGCTGGAAGGTAAGGCGCCGCGGACCAAGGGTGACATAACTGATGCCGCGGTTCGTGAAATCCTCCAGCAGGAATCCGAAGAACGTGCCGCGCTGACTGACAGGCTGCGCAAAGCACGCCTGGCAAGAGACGAAGAAACCAGGGCCAAGGGCGAGCCTGCGCCGGAAAAGCCTGCAAGAAAGCGCGCGGCAAAATAGCCCCGCTTACTGCCGGCAGGCTCTAACCCCGGCGCAGCACCGCGCGTTCGCCACAGGACGGGCGGCCGACTTCCACGGCGACAAGACCCGGCAGCCGGTCTTCCAGACGGTCGAACAGCCAGTCGCAGATGTTCTCCAGTGATGGCTTGGAAAGGCCTTCCACCTCGTTCAGCAGATGATGGTCCAGCTGGCTGATAACGCCCTTCACGATCTGCTCGATTTTCCAGGTATCCTTGATCCAACCCTTGTCATTGGGGGCGCCCGCCAGCGTCACCGAGCCGGCAAAGGAATGCCCGTGCATCCGTGCGAACGGATGGTCGGCGGCCTCATGCTCGAAATAGTGAGCGGCCTCGAAGGTGAAGTCCTTCGTGATTTCCAGGCGGGTCGTGGTCATGGGCCTTCAAGCGTCTAGAACTGGATCGGGTTCATGACCCAGAGCGCGGCGATATACGCAACATAGCCACCAAAGAAAAGTATGCCGGCCAGCCGGCCCACATTGCGCCCCATATAGATCCAGGCGGCAAGCAGCGTGCTGGCGCCCAGCATCACCCAGAAATCAAAGCGCATGAACTGGTCCGGCACAGGCAGATCGAGACCGGCCGCACCGGCGGCAAGCCCGGCCGCGCCGCCCACGGCAAACACGTTGAATACGTTCGAGCCGAGCACATTGCCGATGGCGAGGTCCGCCTGTCGGCGCAGAACGGCCACCACGACCGTGGCAAATTCCGGCAGCGAAGTGCCGATCGCCAGCGCGGTCAGGCCGATCACCGCATCCGACACGCCGAGAATGGCCGCGGCCGATGTGCCACCAGTGACGATCATGTGCGCGCCGGCCGGCAGAAGGATGATTCCGACGACCAGCGAGACCAGGGTGGTCAGCATGGAGCCTTTGGAAGCGGCTTCTTCCAGTTCAGCGACTTCCGCCAGCAGCGGATCATCATCGCGCGCCTTCAGCGCCGACATCGCCAGCAGGCTGATGAAGACGATGATCAGGGCGAACAGCACGCCGCCTTCGAGCGTGGAGATGGTGCCGTCACGGCTGACGATCACCAGCGCGATACCGGCGGCGAGGGCAAACAGGGCGTTGCGGCGCACGCCCTTGGACTGGGTGCCGATCACGCCGACCAGGGCCGGCAGGCCCAGCACGAAGAGCACATTGGCAATGTTCGAGCCGACAATATTGCCGAGCGCCAGGCCCGGCGCGCCCGACAGGGCAGCATCGATGGAGACGACGAGTTCCGGCGCCGATGTCCCGAAGGCGACAATGGTGAGGCCGACCAGAAGCGGCGGCAGGCTGGCCCGGCGCGCCAGCGCAGCGGCGCCGCGGATCAACAGATCCCCGCCAAACAGAAGCACCACGATACCGGCCAGTATGAAACTGGCAGCAATCGGCAGGGACTCCTCGACACCGAACATCAGCTTGCTCTATCGCGTCTGCGCAAGAGACTAGTCGACGCGGCGGTATTCAATGAGATTCAGGATGCCGAACAGGACGAAGGGAATGCCAAGAGCGACCAGTGCCATCATGATGACGAACTCCGTGAATACGAACCAGATTGACCGGCTTTCTAACCGGGTTTGCGGCGCGCTGCTAGGGCCCAACTGTGCGGCGGAAGGGCGCTCATGACAGGCTGGCGGATTCGCCTCGAACCGGTCATCCGGCCATTGATGCGGCTGCACTGGCGGCGCACCCGCGGCATGACGCTGGGCGTGCGCGGCCTGGCGCTGGACAGCAGGGGCCGGGTCTGTCTGGTGCGCCATACCTATATGGCCGGCTGGCATCTGCCCGGCGGCGGGGTGGAGCGCGGCGAAACCGTCTGGCAGGCGATCGAAAAGGAAATGCGCGAAGAGGCAGGTGTGGCGCTGACCGGCGCGCCGGACCTTTTCCATGTCTACTCGAACGAGCGGAAATTCAGCGGTGATCACATTGCGCTCTTTGTGGTGAGGGACTGGTCGGCCTGCCCGCCCGAGCCCGGCCAGGAGATCGCCGAGACCCGCTGGTTTGCGCCCGATGCCCTGCCACAGGACATCTCCCCCGCGACCGCGAGGCGCATTGATGAGGTGCTGTCAGGCGCCGCGCCGGAAGATGAGTGGTAGATTGGCACAACTCAATAGAGCCATAAAATCCAAACACACGCTTGACGCGAAGCTGTCCGGATTCCACACTTGGTAGACGAAGAGCGCCATGAGCGCCGTCTGGAAACAGGCCGAATCCGGCCAGTGGAATTGGGGGCAGATGTGACAAATCCGAGCCATGCACGGGACACCGGCGCAGGCGGGCGCCTTGCGCGCGCCGCCATCATCCTCTTCACAGCCCTGACCATTACGGCCTGCAGCCACCACGATTATGAGTTCAGCCTTATCGATCTGGACGAAAGCACCCAGGACGATGTCACCAACATCAGGGCAAAGGCCGATGAACTGCTCCGGGCCGCCGGTGCACAACCGCAGACCCGCTTCCGGCACTATGACGCTCCGGCCATTGCCACCACGTTCGGCCTGGCGGCAAACACCCTGTTCGACGGGGGTGAGGAGGCCAGTCTTGGCCTGGGTCTGGTCGGGACGCTGATCACCGGCCTGAGAGGCTATGACCAGAACTCGGCCTGGCGCCGGATCTACAGTGAGACCGCGCTTTCCCTCTATTGTATTGCCGAGGAAATCTCGCCTTTCATCGGCGTGGATGAGGCCGAGCTGCGCACGCTCAGGGACGCGCTCCAGGATGCGTTGCGTGTGGCCGAGACCTTCGATTTCCCCCAGGGCACGACGGCCGCGGACCGGCGCATGCTGGCCGATACGGCCACGCAGGCCCGCGCCGCAATCGCTCTGCTGGAGAGCGCCATCAACAATACCCGGAATGTCCGCAGCGACAGCCTCCTGGCCGTGCGTGGACTGGAATCGCGGATGATCGAAAGGGTCGATAATATCGGGTCAAACCCGTCGAACCTTATCAATGCACTACAGAGTTATGGTGGTGCCATCGCCGAGGATTCCAACCGCCGCATCGTGGCTTCTGGCGGCGAGCGGCCAACTCCTCCGGCCGAAGCGCCGGAAGAGGGCGACCAGATGCCGCTCGCGGGCGATCGCAACGATCGCGCCGCAGACGAGCTCAGTGCGGCCGAGCTGGCCAATCGCCTGTATGACCTTTCCCGCGCGGCGGCCGATGCGACCAGCGGGCTGACCACGCTGGGCTCGGCACTGGGATTGTGCACCGCACCGGCGAGCTAGTGATCATCGTCGCGGTCGCGCATGTCGCGCACCCGCACACCATCCTCGTTATAGCCTTCGCGTTCACCGCGTTCGCGGCGGCGCACCGGCTCGCCATCGACCGTCTCGCCCGAGCGCGTGTCCTCATTGCCCTGTAGCTCATGGACCTCGAAGCCCTCAAAGGCCGGCAGGCCGGTTTCGCCGGATCCGGCATTCGGGTCGGCACACACCGTCTCCTCCGCCAGCCGGCCACGCAGACGGATACAGCTATTGCGCCGCGTCCATTGCGTGCTGCCATCTGACAACACGCAGCAATAGAGCTCGCTGGTCCGGGTGGGCGCCGGCTGCGGCTCGGGTTCGGGCTCCGGTTCCGGCTCATCGGGAATCTCCGGTTCGATCGGCCCGGGGATTTGCGGGCCGGGCCCGGGCACATCCATGCCGTCACCGCCCCGCTGCGTCTGCCGCGCCGGGAAATTCACCTGGTCGGGATCAAAATCACCATCGCGGGGCGGCTCGCCACCCCCGCCGCCGGGCGTCGGCTCTCCATCGCCATCCTCACCGCCAGGCTTGTCCGGCTCGTTGGTGTCGGACGGCATTTCGCCGCCGGGCGAGCGCGGCTGGGTGGTCGGCCGGGACTGGATGGAATCCGATTGCGCGAAGGCCGGTGCAGCGGATGCCGCCAGCCATATCGCGGCGCTGATCATCAGCATCGTTTTCATGAAAGCCTCCCCTGTTGCGGGACAGACTATCACGAAAACCCTCTGAACGCCGGATGAGCCACTCCCGGCGGGCGAAGCCTGCCCAGAGCGCGCCAATGAATGCAAGGCTGGGGCGCCCGCAGCGTCAGCGAGGAGCGACGGCCCGGAGGGGCCGGAGCACAAAGAAAAACCGAAAACCCCCGCCTGAAGGGGTCGAGGCGGGGGTCAGTGTGGCAGGGAAGGCCGGGGGATCAGCCTTCGCTGTGCGGTTTGTCGCCCATGCCGGAGGCCGCCATGTCAGCGGAGGGGACAATCTCGTCCTTTTCCGGGGAGACGGCAGTGGTTTCGACCGTATCGGCCGGCAGGTCCGGCTTGTCGATCACCACAGGGTCGCTGGCCGGAACCGGGTTGCCGGCTTCGGTCATTGCCGTGTCCGCGCGCGTGTCGGCGGCGGAGGTATCGGCTTCATCGGAAAGCGCCACAGCAGCGCCCGAAAACGCCAGCGTGCTGACACTGGCAAGCAATACCGGGGCAAGCATCAATGAATGTCTCATCAAGACCTCCCATGTGTCTTCGTTTCCAAAGAGTGTTCCCGGCGGGCCGCCACCAAGAGGGGAGGGGGAGAGCAGCGGTTCCCCGCCGGAACACCCCTGAAATGGGTTGCCGCTCCGCCCGTGCAAGACCGGTGACGGATTAAAAATTCGAAAGGTTGTGTCCTTCGAGGCTCGCTTCCCCGCTTCCGCGGGGACAAGCCGCTCGCACCTCAGGATGAGGTGCTGATATCGGCAGGCGAAGCCTGCCCAGAGCGCGACCGCCAGTGTCCTTCGAGGCCCACTTCGTGGGCTCCTCAGGATGAGGTGAAATCTGATATTTCAACCCACCTCATGGTGAGGTGCCCGGCGTTAGCCGGGCCTCGAACCACGAACCCAGCACAAACCTCACAACCCCTCCAGACTCCGCCCCTCCTTCACCGCGCGCAGCTTGTTCAGGCGCCGTTCCAGCTCGGCCCTGTAACCGCCCTCATATTCATTGAAGCCTTCGGGGTCCGGGTCAGGTCCGGGGTCGGACAGCCCGGCACGCAACAGCTGGACTTCCGTGCGCAAGATGCGCTCGGCCAGGCGCGCGGCGGCCTCGGCGGCGCGGATCTGCCCCGCCGCCCCCAGCTCGGCCGAGCGCTGGTGCAGCGCCTTGGCGGCTTCCAGCGGGGTGAGGCCGGGCGAAATAAAATCTTTCTCCCCCCGCTCGCGGGGGGAGTGCCGCGTAGCGGCGAGGGGGGCAAAGTGTTCTTGTTGATGCTCAGGCCCATCCCCTTCCCGTTCAGGGAAGGGCAAAGCGCAAGTGCGCGTCCGCAGCGTTTCCGGCTCGCCCGGAATAAGCGAGGATCGACGGCCCGGAGGGGCCGGAGCATCAGAAAAAACCTCCCCCTCAATCTCCTCCAACCGCCAGCCGCCCTGCGCCGCCCAGCCATAGACGGTGGAAGGCGAGCGCCCGACGGCGCGCGCCACCTCGGCCATGCTCGCCCCTTCGCGGCGCAAGGCCTCGGCGCGGGCTTTCAGTTCGGAGAGGTTGGACGGCGCCATCGACCGCAGAGTTTATGCGGGGCGGGAGAGGGGTGGATTACATTTCCCGTGTGCACATCCAAACCGTCATCCTCCGGTTTAACCGGAGGACCTCGCCCATATAGAGATGCCCCGGACGAGCCGGGGCATGACGAGTTGAAAAACCCACCTCATGCCTGTCCTCGACTGGACCGGGGAGTGAGGTGCCCGGCGACCTGTCCCCGCGGCTAGTGCCCGCGAAAGCGGGTAAAGCGGGGAAGCCGGGCCTCGAACCAAACACCAACTGGAAGCCTCCTTCGAGGCTCGCTATCGCGAGCACCTCAGGATGAGGTGTGTTGTGAACTTAAATCCCCACCAACCTCATGGTGAGGTGCTGCCGTAGGCAGCCTCGAACCACGCAGTGAGCCATTAGGTACCCATTCCGCGGCTCTCCCAGCCGTCTTTATTCAATTGCGGGTTCGATAGCTGACTTGCGTGTTCAGGTTTTCGAACCGGTCTTGATTCCGAGCCCATTCATGGAGGAACTTTTCGCATTCCACGCGCAACTCCCGGTCGGCTAAACGCGGATCGTCGCTTATCAGGAAATGTTCAAGCCCTTCCGAGCCCCATTGCTTGACCAGTTCAACAATCCGTCCTCTACGGTTCGTTTTTTTCATTGTGGGTGCCAGCGCGGTGTTTATCGGCCCAACGGATATGGCCAAGGTTTCGAGACCGTATATTTTTGCTTTCGCCAATACGAATAGTCATCGTTGGCCAATGAATTTCCGCATAAATGCCAGGCGCATTGGGAATCGCGCCGCCACGGCCCTGGATCAGGCTCAGGTCTAAAGAAATGCCATTGAATTCTAGCAACATGGATCACTCTGCCTGATCGATCCTTTCACCCTATCATACCGCAGCTTGCAACGACGCATCGCCTCGGCTTCGGCTTTAAGATCGGAGAGGTTCGGCGGCGCCATCAACCGCAAGGTTTATGCGGGGTGGGGGAGGGCGTGGATAAGAGCTTTAGCCCCCGCTGCGCGAATCGAATCCATACTTAGATTCTGAAAAGAGCTTATAGTTTGGGAAAGAGATCGAAATGTCAGATTTTCGCAACATGATGAAGTGCCCGATGTGTGGATCACAATTCCAGTTCGGACCGCACAAGTACGATGGAGACTAATTACGTTCCTATGATCTTACGGTTTGTCGGCATTGTATTTCAGCAAACTATGATGGCTGGTCGCCGCATCTAGAACCGAAATTAATTGCCCACCTCGAAGCGAATGGCCTTCCGATGCCGCCTCGTCTACCGAATAAATTACTGCCGCCCAGTTAAGAGTTTGAGTTATTAACTAATAAATATTCGTGGTTAGAATAAAGCACGTCGTTACAACACATTTTTTGCGTAAAGAACAGTTCGAGTGCTCCAAAAATCGTATCGGCTAAAATCAGGCCGAAGTATTTGGCGAGCGTATTCGATCGGTGAACGCTGCCGAGTGACATTTTTGAACTTATCATGAAGTTCGGGTTTCTTATGCGCGAAAAAATTCCTAGTTACGCGGATATGATTGACGTCAATTGAGCTTGATCCGAAACCAGAAGACAAGCGAGAGTAATTAGGTAAACGAAGTATCTGTGCCGCCCTAATCGTATCCGAGGGGTTGTGCCACAGTGGTTCGTGTCGAAATTGGCGGCTGCGGCGCAATGCACGGAGTACTTCGTCTTTGTCGCTGTAGACCACAGGCCGTACATGGGCGCTTCCATCAGCATACTGACCATCTGAGACGGCTAATTCGATGATAAAGCGGTAACAAAATCGCGCCCACGCGTCGTGGAGCCGGATAACGCAAATCTCCGTTAGAAGCCTGTTTTGCAACTCACTTTCGTGTTCCTCCGCAAAGATTGACCGGAGGTTTTCGACCTCGCGAACGAATCTACGGAACGGATCGTGGCCGAGAAAGCTCACCGGTTAAAACTGGCCAGCAAGAGCTTTCACATAGATTGGAAACCGTATTCGCCGGCTTTTTATCCGCTGCGTCGTCTCCGAGGAGGCTGTGAGGAAGCTTGTGAAATCTTTAGGTGCTGAGTCATTTTCAATGTAGTCCGCGAGCGTTGCTACATTTGCATTAGCGGCCTCTATATCCTGTATGCCACGCTCAAGCTGACCGAACTGATCCACCGCGATGTCGCCTTCCGGAATGCCTACTCTATGAAACGCGACCGCAGCGAAAAACATTAAAAAATGAGGTTGATTAGTTAGCGGCTTGCTCAATACGGCTTCAAAGTTCTCGAGCAAAAAGCTCAGAGTTTTGTCTAGTTTTTTAATTGCCTCGTCAAAACCGTCGGTTGTTTTGTCGTGCTTCTGGTACAGCTTGTTTATGTTGGCCTGGCCACCGTCTTTCACGCCTTCAAGAATGATCCCGAACAGCTCGGCCATGTAAGAGTAATCCATCATTCGCGTACGCTGCGAAAGTGAAACTAAATTGTATTCCTCCCACAATACCGACCATTTTTTAGTGAGCTCGACAATGAGCCACTTGAAATCGCCATGGAATTTTGCGTGACGTTTTTCCGGTGGATTTAAGACAACGGAGTATGAGTTAAGACGAGCAAAAATCTCAAGCACATCTTCATCGTTAGCGTTCAAAAGGTGATCGACGCTTAAGGAGTATCCTAGGAACTGTTGTTTTAGTTCGTCACTTAGCTTGTCGTAGCTCAAGCCTTTAAAGTGTTTTGATCTAGGGGTTAGTCTAAATTTGCTTCTTGCGAAGTCTAAAATTGCCCGCAGTCTTTGCTGGCCATCAACGACGTCCCTTATTGATTTTTGCGTCTCTAGATCGATTTTTGATCTTATGTAGATCTTCGGGATCGGCATGTCATTAAGTATTGTATCAATCAAATATGTCTTGGCTGCCGGTGTCCAGACGCCTTTTCTTTGAAAGTATGGATTTAATGTAAGGGATTTTTCTTGATCCCACTGGATGAAGTCGGCAATAGTATATTGTTCGAGATTGGTATTAACCATTTTAATTGCCTTGCTTGTGGGTTCGATTCTAACAATGTGAGCGACGTTTCCCGCAAAATCTCAGCGGTCATGAAAAGTGTGGGTTTTACCTACTCCCCCTCCAACCCCTTGATCTCGTCACCCTCACTTTCGTGAGGGCAGGCTCCGCCTCGCCGCTTCTGCTGCCTAGTCCTGTTCCAGGGCTTTGATCTGATCTCTCAGATCGGCAGCAGTCTCGAATTCCAGATTGGCCGCAGCCTCCCGCATCTGTTTTTCGAGATCGGCGATCACCGCCTTGAGGTTGTTGGGTTCAAATTGAGCGCTTTCTTCGCGAGTGGTCAAGCCTTTCCGTTGCTTCCGGTCCCGCGCCTTCGCTGAGCGTCCTTTCGCTGTCTTCTCCATCACGCCTTCGAGCACATCCGAGATGCCGCGTGTGATGGTTTTCGGCGTGATGTTGTGTTCGAGATTGTGCGCTTCCTGTTTTTCGCGGCGGCGGTCGGTTTCATCCATCGCCCGCTGCATGGAGCCGGTGATATTGTCGGCATAGAGGATGACCATTGACTCGGCATTGCGCGCGGCGCGGCCAATCGTCTGCACCAGGCTGGTTTCCGAGCGCAGAAATCCCTCTTTATCGGCATCGAGAATGGCGACCAGCCCGCATTCGGGAATATCGAGGCCTTCGCGCAGGAGGTTGATCCCCACCAGCACGTCATAGACGCCCAGGCGTAAGTCGCGGATCAGCTCGATCCGCTCCACCGTATCCACATCCGAGTGCATGTAGCGGACCTTCAGGCCCTGCTCGTGCATGTATTCGGTGAGATCCTCGGCCATGCGCTTGGTCAGCGTGGTGATGAGGGTGCGGAAACCGCGCTCTGCCGTGGCGCGCGCCTCGTCGATGACATCATCAACCTGGCTGGCGCCATCCTTCGAGACCGGGCGGACTTCCACAGGAGGGTCCACGAGGCCGGTGGGGCGGATGACCTGTTCCGTGAACACACCGCCCGTGCGGTCCAGCTCCCAGCCGCCGGGCGTGGCCGAGACGCAGATCGTCTGCGGGCGCATGAGGTCCCATTCCTCGAATTTCAGCGGTCTATTATCCAGCGCCGAGGGCAGGCGGAAGCCGTGATCGGCCAGCGTTTTCTTGCGGTTGAAGTCGCCGCGATACATGGCGCCCAGCTGGGGAATGGTCTGGTGGCTTTCATCGACGAAGACCAGCGCGTCCTCGGGCAGGTATTCGAACAGGGTGGGCGGGGGCTCGCCCGCCTTGCGGCCGGTGAGATAGCGGGAGTAATTCTCGATGCCGGCGCAGGAGCCCGTGGCTTCCAGCATTTCCAGGTCGAACTCGGTGCGCTGGGCGAGGCGTTGCGCTTCGAGAAGCTTGCCGTTTTCCTCCAGCCATTTGAGGCGCACTTTCAGCTCCTGTTTGATGGAGGAAATCGCCTGGTGAAGCGTCGGGCGCGGCGTCACATAGTGCGAATTGGCGTACATCTTGACGCTGTCGAGCTCGGCCTGCGCCTTACCGGTTAAGGGGTCGAATTCGGTGATGCGCTCGATCTCGTCGCCAAAGAAATCCACGCGCCAGGCCCTATCGTCATAATGCGCCGGGAAGATTTCCAGCACGTCGCCGCGCAGGCGGAAGGTGCCGCGCTGGAAGGCCGCGTCATTGCGCGTGTATTGCAGGGCGACCAGCCGCTGGGCGATCTCGCGCGGATCGATTTGCTGGCCGGTTTTGATCTCGAAGGTCATCGCCGTGTAGGTCTCGACCGAGCCGATGCCGTAAATGCAGGAGACCGAGGCGACAATGATCACATCATCGCGCTCCAGAATGGACCGGGTCGCCGAGTGACGCATCCGGTCGATCGCCTCGTTGATGGAGCTTTCCTTCTCGATATAGGTGTCGGTGCGCGGCACATAGGCTTCGGGCATGTAGTAGTCGTAGTAGGAGACGAAATACTCGACCGCATTACCGGGAAAGAAGCTCTTGAATTCGCCGTATAACTGGGCGGCCAGCGTCTTGTTCGGGGCGAGGATCAGCGCCGGACGCTGAACGCTTTCAATGATTTTCGCCATGGTGAAGGTCTTGCCGGTACCGGTGGCGCCGAGCAGAACCTGGTCTCTTTCCTGCGCATTGAGGCCTCCGACCAGCTCCGATATCGCGGTGGGCTGGTCTCCGGTCGGAGAATATTCCGACACGCACTCAAACCGGACTCCGCCCTCCGACTTTTCCGGGCGCTCGGGCCGGTGCGGCACCCAGGCGGCAGGGGTATTCGCCACCGGTTCGGGCGTGAAATTCGCCTGTCCCATGTCCTGGACGGCGCTGTCATCGGCAGTGAGTCGGGCCATGGCTCAGGTATAGGGATTGCGGATGGAAGTTTCCAGTTTGTTCCGCCTATCCGGGCAGGCCGTCTGTCGGCGCGGCGGCGGCACTCTCCCACTGGTCGGGATAGATCAGCCCGTCCGTGTCAAAACCCAGCCCCTGCAGGAAATCGAGGCGCTCCTGCAAAAGCGCTGGGTCCATCTGCGGCTCGCGCGCCAGGATCCAGAGATAGCGGCCCGCCGGTTCGGAGATCACGGCCCAGGAATAATCCTCCGCCACGTCGAGGATCCAGTAATCGCCGAAGAAAGGACCGAAGAAACTCACCCGAAGGCGGGCATTGGAATTGCGGTCGGCGATCAGGGCGCGGCCTTCCGCCACCTCAAGCTCGCCATCCAGCCCGCCCTTCCAACAGCGGTTGATGACCCGGATCGCGCCATCCTCGCGCCGTTCGTAAAAGGCTGAAACACCGTCACAATTCCGCTCGAAGGAGTGGTCGGCGCGGGCAATTTCGAACCAGGTGCCGAGATAACGCTCGATGTCCACATTGTCCGCCACTGGCGGCGGTTCATCGCCGGCAAGGCGGTCGCGCGGGCTCGAACAGGCGGCCAGCGCAAGGCAAAGACTGACAAGGGCAAATGGCTTGAGGCGCATTCCGGTTTCTCCGTTCATGACAATTATTCTAGCCATACACCCTTGGTTAAGGCCAATCGGACCAGTTTCAAGGCTGGGGCAAAGTGTAATCTAGAGGTAGGTCCGCGAAAGAAAATGGCGGGCAGTTTCGAACGCGTCCGGGTGCTCATTGTTGAGGATAACCCGCATATGTCAGCGATCCTGAGGACGATCCTGCAGGGCTTTGGCGTGCGTACGATTCACGAATGCCGGGATGCCGAAACCGCCTGGCAGAACCTTGAAACCCTCAGCCCCGATATTCTCATCGTTGACCTTTTCCTGGAGGAAATGGACGGGCTCGAACTGTCCCGGCTGGTCCGCAATGACGATCGTAGCCCCAACAAATACCTGCCCATCGTCATGGTGACAGCGCATACCGAGCGCTCGCGCGTGCTCCAGGCCATCAATGCCGGCGTCAATGAATACCTCGCCAAACCGGTGCGGCCGATCGACCTGTTCGAGCGGATTGTCTCGCTGATCGAGCGTCCGCGGCGCTTTGTCCGCGCGCCGGACTATTTCGGTCCGGATCGACGGCGGCGCCAGGATTCTGCCTATACCGGCCCGTGGCGCCGCTCAACCGACGAGCAGCACGATGATCTGGAAGAGGATCTGGATGTCGCCTAGCCGTTGATCGCGGCTTCAAACGCTGCCAGCTCTTCCGCGCTGGTGCACCAGCTGGCCACGAAGCGGGCCGAGCCGTCCGGCCAGGCATAAAAGCCGGCACCGGCCTTTTGTAGCTGATCAGCGAGTACCGGATCGAGACGGGCGAAAACCTCATTGCCATCAACAGGGTGCGCCATTTCCGCGCCACCCGATCGCATCAGCAAACGCTCGATCTCCCTGGCTGCTGAATTGGCTTTCCGGGCCAGATCCAGCCACAGATCATTGTCCAGCCAGGCACACATCTGCGCAGCAATGAAGCGGGCCTTGGGACCCATATGGCCTGACCGCTTCTGCCGGGCCTGCAACTCGCCCAGTCGGTCGCGGGTCTCACCGAAGAGAATGATGGCCTCGGCGCCCAAAGCCGCGTTCTTGGTCGCGCCAAAACAGAGAATATCGCCCCCGGCTTTCCAGCTCATGTCCGCGGGCGAGCAGCCGAGCGAGACCAGCGCGTTGGCAAAGCGCGCGCCATCCAGGTGCACACTCAGCCCCTTGGCCTTCGCCGGAGCGGTCAGCTCCATCAGCTCCCGGGGCGAATAGGCACAGCCCGATTCATTCAGGTTCGAAATCGACAATGCCCGCGGCGGTGTCGTGTGGACGAAATCCTGCGGCCATTCTGCCAGTGCAGCGGCCAGCAATGCCGGATCGATTTTCGCATGATCGCCCTTCAACGGCAGAAGCTTGCCACCACCGGTGAAGAATTCCGGTGCGCCTCGCTCGTCACGATGGATGTGGGCTTCGTCATGACACAGGATCACGGCATGCGACGGGCACAGAACCGAAAGCGCCAGCGCATTCGACGCGGTGCCACTGGTTGTCAGAACAATATCCAGCTCGCACCCGAAAAGCGCCGCCAGCCTTTCCCGCAATTCCGCAGTCAGCGGGTCATTGCCGTAACTGGGCGCATAACCCTCATTGGCCTTTGCCAGAGCGGCCAGGACATCGGGATGCGCCGGAGACGTTGTGTCGGAAAGGAATTTCATGGCGAAAACATTCGGCACCTGATCACGATCGTCAATCGCCGAATGCTGGATCGGGCTGACTGGCGGGCAGGGCATCACGAATCGAGTCGGAATTGGCCAGACCCGTTCTCTGCGTTCCGCCATCCAGCGCCGCCTGACCGGCCAATGCATGAGGGGCAAGCCCGAACATTGAACGGATGGTACCGGTGTCGAGGGTAATAAAATCGGCCGCGCTTTCATCGGCGGCGGCCATGGCGGTGTGGGGTCCGGCTCCCTGCGGGCAGAGCCCTGTGCGGGCAAAGGCATCCGGATCACCGGGGCATTGCAGGCCTTGTAACACCGACCGGGTTCCCGGGCTGATTGGATAAACGAGGTTCGATTCTGGTTCTGTATCCGCAGCCTCGGTTTCGCCAGCTCTGGCGGAAACCGGAGGCAGGGCAGGAAGCGAGGCGACCGGACTGGCTGTGGTTTCTGGCTGTGGACCTGGCGCAATGGCGGCAGTTTCGGTAACTTCGTCAGGCTCGGGCAGCTGCGACAGCTCTTCGTCTGGTTCAGCGACAATGACGATATCAGTGATAACCGATACTGGAACGACCGGGTCGTGTTTCACAGAGAATATGAAAATGGCCAGTCCGGCATGAACACAGACCGCTCCAAATGCGGCGGCAAACCGCCGTTTTGGCAGGGACGGCAATGAAAAGCTGAACGCACGAAGCTGCAAACGCCCGCCCCGGTAAGATCAATTGCCCCGCCTCAATCAGACATAGCCGATGAGAAAACGGAGCGCGACCCTTTTTGGGGCGGACAACAGCTTATTTCTGGGTTTTGCTCGCCTTGCGGCGTGCGTCGAACAGTGCGGCCACAGAGGCGCTGCCAGTGCGGTTCAGGACGCCATAGCCACGGACGTTCGGCAGTTTGGCAGGCGAAGCGGTTTTGCGCAGAATTTTCATCGTGCTTCCCTTTCTTGCAGAGCAGTGTTTTCGACACCTGACTCCTGATTTGCGCCCTCGCTATGAACCGTCATGATCAGGTTCGACGGCGCCTGGCTTTGACTGAGATACAGCGTCGCAGCGAACATTCCGGCAGCGAGCGCAAGCCCGAATATCGCGGAAGCATTTATACTACCCGGTCTGGCCATCGCACATCTCCCCTAAATCGTCCGATGGTTAAAGAATCGATTTGCATGCGGGCGCGGTAAGGGCGAATTCGGGCCATGTTGAAGACGTTCGGGGCAATGCGAAGGCAAATGCGGCGGAAATGGGGTCAAGCCGCTTGGCCTCTACACCGGCCTTCGTTACGGTCCTCGCGCAGTTCTGATCCGGAGTCGAAATGGTCTTCAAACAATCTGATGCGCTGTCGCGGGTGCAGCCGTCCGCAACACTTGCCGTCACGCAAAAGGCAAGGGAATTGCGCGCTATGGGCGTCGACGTCATTTCGCTGGGCGCGGGCGAGCCGGACTTCGACACGCCCGATCACATCAAACAGGCCGCCATTGAGGCGATCAATGCTGGAAAGACCAAGTATACGCCGGTCGATGGTGTTCCTGAGTTGAAGGACGCCATCGCTGCTAAATTCCGGCGCGAGAACAATCTGTCGTATGCGCCCGGAGAGATTTCGGTCGCTCCCGGCGGCAAACCGATCATCTACAATGCGCTTGTGGCGACGTTGAATCCCGGTGACGAGGTCCTGTTCCCCGCGCCTTACTGGGTTTCCTATCCAGAGATGGTCCGGCTTTGCGGTGGCGAGCCGCGGTCCATTCCCGCCCCGATCGAAACCGGTTTCAAAATTACCCCGGACCAGTTGGCCGCCGCCATAACGCCAGCGACCAAATGGCTGATATTCAACTCACCGTCCAATCCCACGGGGGCAGGATATACACGCGATGAAATTGCCGCCTTGGCCGAGGTGATCCGCAAGCACCCCCGGCTGATGGTGATGACGGACGATATGTACGAGCACATCGTTTACGGCGATTTTGTCTTCTCGACATTCGCCGAGGTCGCGCCGGATCTTTATGACCGGACCCTGACGACGAATGGCGTTTCCAAGGCTTTTGCCATGACAGGCTGGCGGATCGGTTATGCCGGTGGGCCGGAGAAGCTGATTGCGGCCATGCGGAAGGTCATGTCGCAGACAACCTCTAACCCGAGTTCTATCAGCCAGTGGGCCGCTGTGGCCGCCTTGAATGGCTCCATGGATTTCCTGACCGATCGCAATGCGGCTTTCCTGCGTCGACGCGATCGGATGTTGGCAGATATTGCCGGATGCGAGGGTCTGACGGCCCCCACGCCTGAGGGCGCTTTCTATATCTTTGCAGATTGTTCTGACTGGATTGGAAAGCGCTCGCCCAAGGGGCAGACAATGGAAACCGATATTGATGTCTGTAATGCCCTGCTCGAGGAAGAAGCCGTTGCCGTTGTCCCCGGGGCAGCGTTTGGTGGCTCGCCCGGCTTTCGCATCTCCTATGCCACGAATGACGAGGCCCTGATCAAAGCCGGACAGCGCCTGAAGAATTTCGCAGCAAATATATCATAGAAATATATGATAATATCGACGCAAAAGATTTATTGGATTTATACAAGGAGGAATGCGATAAATCTCATCAACGGTCAGAAATCTGAAGGAGATGTCCGATGTCGATATCGATGGGAATGGATCAGGCCAAGCGCGAGACAATGGCGGAAGCTGTCACCAAGGTGCTGGCGGATACCTACGCGCTCTATTTCAAGACACACGCCTATCACTGGAATGTAACCGGCCCGCGCTTTCATGATCTGCATATGCTGTTTGAAACCCAGTACAATGAAATGTGGATGGCAACGGATGTGATAGCCGAGCGCGTCAGGGCTCTGGGCGTCAAAGCCCCCATGTCCTATGGCGAGATGGACAAGCATGCGGAAATCAGGTCAGAGGCGTCCAAAACCGATGCCAACGAAATGATATCTGATCTCCTTGCTGGCCATGAGCAGGTTGCCGCAACGATTCGTGGGGCGCTCCGGGACGCTGCAGACAATGGCGATGAAGCAACGGCTGACGTGCTGACGCCGCGCCTTACGGCCCACGAGAAAATGGCCTGGATGCTTCGGTCCACATTGGGCTGATCTGGATTTCGCCAAGTCTGAAAAAGAGAGCCCCGGCCAATCGGCCGGGGCTTTTTTCACATCTGTGAAAATTAAAGCGCCGGGCCCTAGGGGAGGGAAAGGGTCCCGGCGCGATGTGCATACAATGTCGGGGAGGAGACAGTATGCAAACTCAGAAGGGGAACGTGTGCTCTCGCTTCGTTCGGGTGGGTATATGATGCAAAGCGGTCGACAGGACCAGAGACATTCCGGAATAACGGTTATGCAGATTTGCAAGGCTCAAGTATCGGGTCAGACAGCACCCGAACTGGCTATCCAGCCCAGCTCTTTGCTTCGGAAATCAGGAAGTCACGGAACACGCTGATCCGGCTAGATCCCCGCAATTCTTCAGGGTAGACGAAGTATACCTCGAAGACCGGCCCCTCTATTTCGGGCAGGACACGGACCAGCTTTTCGTTCTCGCGTGCGACATAGTCGGGAAGACTGGCAATGCCCAGTCCGGCTTCGGCTGCCTTCATCACCGCATTGATCGTATTGGCCTCGATAATGGCTTCCCGCGGCGATTGCCCTTCGGCCCGGCCGAGGCGTGTGCCCCAATCCAGATTCGGTATCGGCGCCATGGAAGGCGGTCCGTACTGCACAAATGAATGATCGTCGAGATCGGCAGGGCTGGCCGGAACGCCCCGTTTCTGCAGATAGCCACGGCTGGCGTAGAGGTGCTGGGGCACCTGCATCAGCTTTCGCTGCACGAGATCATTCTGTGTTGAGGCCCAGGGCCGGATGGCGCATTCGGCTTCAAGATTGGCGATGTCGATCTCATGATCGTCCAGCAGCAGCCGGATGCGTATGTCCGGATAGGCCGCGTTAAAGGCGGCGAGGCGAGGTGCCAGCCAGATCGCGCCAAGGGCAGTCGGTGCTGTTACCCGCAAATCGCCTGACGGTTTGTCCCGGGAGTCCGCCACCATGGCTTCTGCCAACGCGACCTTGGCAGAGATATCATGAGCCGCCCGATAGAGCAGTTTTCCGGGCTCGGTGAGGAGCAGGCCACGGGCATGGCGATGGAAAAGCTTGATCCCCAATTGTTCTTCAAGCGCGGTGATCTGGCGGCTCAGGGCCGACTGGGACAGGCCGAGCGTATCAGCTGCCGCTGTCAGCGAACCGGCCTCGGCCGCGGCGTGAAAGGATTTCAGCTTGTCCCAATCCATGGTGTTAGCGATTGACCGCCGACATGCCCTGTTCGTTATAGCGGGCGCCCTGGACCTTGTCGGCCAACGTGTTCAAACGGCCAATTTCATCTCCGCTCAGGGCAATATCTGCGGCGCCGAGATTGGATTGCAGGTTTTTCAACTTCGTCGTTCCCGGTATGGCCACAATATTGTCGGCGCGCCCGAGCACCCAGGCGAGGGCAACCTGCCCGGGAGGGGCATCATGCGTGCTGGCTACTGCCTTGACCTCATCCACGAGCGCCAGATTGGCTTCGTAGGCGCCATCGGCGAAGCGCGGTTGCATCGCACCCTGACGATACTCGCCTTCCCCGCCGGGCTTGTTATCCGTGGTCATGGCACCGGTCAGCAGACCACGGCCCAGCGGAGAATAGGCAACAAGCGTGGCGCCAATGGCCCTCAGGGTCGGCAGAATATCGGTCTCGATATCACGGGAAAAGATCGAGTACTCGCTCTGGACGGCCGAGATCGGATGGGTTGCATGCGCGCGTTTAATGGTTTCCGCGGACGCCTCTGAAAGGCCGATGGCGCGAACCTTCCCTTCGCCGACCAGTTGGCCCATGGCGCCAACGGTTTCCTCGATCGGAACTTTCGGATCGACCCGGTGAAGGTAATAGAGATCAATCACGTCAGTCTGCAGATAGCGCAATGAATTCTCGACGGCGCGGCGCATATTTTCCGGTGTCCCGTCAATCGTTGTGCCTGTCGGCTTGCCATTTTCATCGAACAGGAATTTCGGCCCGAACTTGGTGGCGATTCTTACCTTTTCGCGCCGGTCAGCGAAGGCTTCGCCAAGCAGCTTCTCATTGGCGCCCATCCCGTACATTTCGGCTGTGTCGAAGTGATTGACGCCTAGGTCGATCGCCTTGTGCAGAAGGTTGATCGCTTCAGCCTGTTCTGTCGGCGGGCCATAGAAGGCCGAAAGACCCATGCAGCCCAGGCCGATCGGAAATACGGAAAAATCGCCAATATTGCGCTGATCCATCTGAGTCCTCCCTTTTATTGACAGCTTAGACCCGATATTCGCGAATGGCACCCGCGATCCACAAAAAAGGCGGCCCGTCGGGGCCGCCTTTTCCGGTGCTTGTCATCCGGGGCTAGTTCGAGATTTCGCCGTCAGTTTCCTCTTCTGTATTCTCGTCATCGTCCTCGCTCATGTCGATGACGATATTCTGGTCGGGAAGGTCACGCACATAGACATTGCCCAGTGAGCCATCGCGGAACTGCCGGATCCGGCGCTCGACAACAAAGTCCAGCAGGATGCGGGCATTGTCCGGCAAACCGCCGCAAAACATCGCGTCGCGGCCGGAACCGGTGCCGCCTCTGCCCGTGGAGACGGTCTGGCTTATGGATCCGCCGCAGCGATTGGATCCATTCGTCATGTCCGCAATGCCCCACTCATCGGAAGTCGGGCGGACCGGAATATCACTGTCGATCAACTCCATTACATCCTCGCCCGCGAAGGCGGAAAGGTGATCGCGGACATCCTCGGGCCAGTTCGGGAAGAAAGTGTCGCGCGCCCGTTCATAATGACGCGAAATGATCAGGCTGCGGGGCGAATTGTCGACCCCGCGAAGAGAGTTCACAAACTCGCGTCCATTGGACTCAAGCTGGCTCCAGACGCGGCTGGCATCATAGGCCTCACGCATGACGCGGGGCGCGCCGATCGT
This sequence comes from Hyphobacterium lacteum, assembly GCF_036330345.1. Classification (NCBI taxonomy): domain Bacteria; kingdom Pseudomonadati; phylum Pseudomonadota; class Alphaproteobacteria; order Maricaulales; family Maricaulaceae; genus Hyphobacterium; species Hyphobacterium lacteum. The sequence continues at coordinate 283,287 of NZ_JAZDRP010000004.1, read as the reverse complement.
CCCGTTGAAAAAGCCATATATGACGCGTGGATCATCCCAAAAACGATACACGATATTGTACTGGATATCGTTCAGGCTCAGCGGCTGACCCATGACGGTCACCACGGGCGCATCCAGATAATGCAGCTCGCTATTGGCGGCGCGTGTGCGCTCCATATCGTTTTGTGGATAGACGAGGCCAACCTGTTCGATGGTGGCGACCGTGTAGAGATTCAACCAGTAGGCCAGCTGCTCGTCCGGTGACAGGCGCGCAAAATTGAGTTGCTCCGGAACCTGCTCCAGCTCTTGCCGGTATTGCGTGATGGCATCGAGATGGAAGTCCTCGACCAGGTGATAGATCACCCGGTTGGCTTCGAACCGGAAACGGCTGGTATTGCCCGTAAAAACACGCGTTCCGGTGGCACCGACATCGCGCCGCGGCGACCGGCGGTCGGAATACCCGACATTCAGAACGATTTCCGATAACATCATCGTCCACGTCGAATAGTCGACATGCGACCGGCCATAGTCCGTCGTTGACGGCGCGAACCGCTCGAAACGGTTGTCAGCTTCGGTCTGGGCGACAGCCTGCCCGGCCAGGGCGAGTGCCGAGGCCAACCCGAAAACCTGTATAAGCTTAATCATTCCGGTCCCCATAAATGATCCGGCCAACTTGCTATGTCAGCGCGTTATAAGGCGCTGTTGCAACCAAATTAATTCGAATTCAGATAACGACCAGCCTATTCGTTGGCTGCCAGGAAACGTTCGGCTTCCAAGGCGGCCATACACCCCATTCCAGCGGCCGTGACCGCCTGACGGAAAACGTCGTCTGTTACATCGCCAGCCGCAAACACGCCGGGGATGGACGTTGCCGTGGAGTCGGGCGTGGTAACCAGATAGCCACCGGCCTTTGTTTCAAGCTGGTCGGTAAACAATTCGGTCGCCGGCGCATGGCCGATGGCGATGAAAACACCGTCCGCAGCTCGATCCTCGATCTCGCCGGTCTTGACGTTTTTCAGGCGCACACCCGTGACGCCTGGCGGGTTGGTGTCACCGGTAATTTCCTCGAGCGTTGTATCCCAGATCACTTCGATCTTGGGGTGCTTGAACAAGCGGTCCTGCATCACCTTTTCTGCACGTAATTCATCACGGCGATGCACAAGCGTTACCTTGCTGGCAAAATTGGTCAGGAACAGCGCTTCCTCGACGGCAGTGTTGCCTCCGCCGATCACGAAAACTTCCTTTTCGCGGTAGAAAAACCCGTCACATGTGGCGCAGGCCGATACACCGAAGCCCTGGAATTTCTCTTCGGATTCAAGCCCCAGCCATTTCGCACTGGCACCGGTGGCAATGATGACGCTGTCGGCTGTATAGACCGTGCCGCCATCACCTTTCAGCACGAAGGGGCGCTGGGAGAGATCGGCCTCGACAATGATGTCGGACACGATGTCCGTCCCGACATGCTCTGCCTGCGCGCGCATCTGCTCCATCAACCAGGGGCCCTGGATGACGTCGGCAAAGCCCGGATAATTCTCTACGTCCGTGGTAATCGTCAGCTGGCCACCCGGTTGGAGCCCGGCAATCAGCAGCGGCTCCAGCATGGCCCGGGCCGCATAAATGGCCGCCGTGTATCCGGCGGCTCCCGAACCAATAATGACGACTTTGCTGTGACGGGTATCAGACATGGACGACTCTCGTATTCAGACTGGATTGTCCGGCTTAGTTAGTGATCGGGGCTTTGCCTACAAGCCTATTCAGGAAAAGCCGCAGCAAAGCGTGGAGAAAGCTGTCGCATGACAATCGGATTGAGCTCTCCGCGTGGGGCCAGTCCGAGAGAATTGGCTTCAGCCGGGGTGACCTGGCCGGTTTCGATCAGATGCGCTGTATAGATATGCGCTGCCCGCGTGCCGGAAACGCAGTGCAGAACAATATTCTCGCCTTCGTGCAGGTTAAGCTGGAAGGTGAGGGCAGATGTCATGGACGGGTTAAACCCTGCCGAGCCGCCGACACCGAACTGCGCGTAGGTCATGCCCGCTTCCAGCGCCAGCTGGCTTTCGTCGAAGGGTAGCTGCGCCATTTCGTCATCAGGACGGATATTGATGATCACGGTCCGGCCTTGATCCGCCCAGCTTTGCAATTGCTCCGGGCTCGGCTGACCCGCCAGCCAGACATCATTATGGATCGCGGTGACACGCTCTGGCATGTCGTCGGCCGCCGCACAGGCGGTGAGCATCAGGAAAAAACCGAGTACGAAGCGGATCATCTTAAACCTCATTCAATGCGTGAAAACTGACGCGCCAGGAGGGTGGCGATACGAGTGGTCTCGTCCAGCGGCACATAGGTCCAATCGTCCAATCGTCCAAGGAATGGCCGCAAAATGCCCTTGGCCTCAAGTGCTGCGTGCAAAAGCCGGAACTTCCCGGGATTGCCATCAAGCGGAAGGCTGTAGACAGGTTTTCCCGTGAACGCTGCCTCCGTCAGCATATTGGTCGAGTCCTCCGTCACGAATATCCGGTCAGCCGCCGCGAGGAAGCTGAAATACGGATTTTCGCCCTCGCCATCATAAACCCAGCAGCGCTCATTTTCCTCAAGTCCGGCCAATAATTGGCGAAGCGGAAGCGGTGTTCGCCGGGAGGTCGACACCATCAGCGAATGTCCCTGTTCCAACACCCATTGGCATCTCTGTGCAATCGCGGCCGTCACAGCCGGGCTCATCTTCAGCCGCTTGTTGGGGCCACCGATCAACACCGCCGCGCGCGGGCCGGGTAGCTGCGCGATGCGGTCGTCAAATCGGGCCTTCTCAGCTGCTAACCGCTCAGGTGTGAGCCGGTTGGGCGAGCCGATCATTGAAAGCGAATTGGGTTTCGAAAGCCGGTCATGCTGAGGGGCGACAATCGCATCGAATTGTCCGTAGTGACCGCGCGGATCCTGAACATACACAAAGCGGGCGTCGGGATAGCTCTTGCGATGCTGCCGCGCGACAGCGATGGCGGGCCGGCCGCACCCGATCCAGATGGCCGGATTGTCAGCATCCGGCAGCGTTACATAGCCGTCATCGCGGATCACTGCGCGATGGACCTTTCCGCCGAGAACACGGGACAGCGCCTCGGCCAGGCCGATGGCCTGGTTCTCGACGCCACGGCGGGTATCAGCGACCGCCCAGATTTCGACAGCTTGTTCTGACATGAGCTTCCTGAAACTGGATAGTCACCGATAGCGTTTGCCGCATTCATTGGCAAAGTGTTTGACAAGAATAATGTTGATGTTACAAATGTAACAACAATGCGAGATAACATCATGACCGAACCGACTGGTGCTGAACTGGATATTCTCAAAGTCCTCTGGGAGGAAAGCCCGTTGTCCGCGCGCGAACTGCACCAGCGCGTTTCCGAAAAACGTGACTGGTCCTATTCGACGACCCGGACGCATCTCAACCGGATGGTCGAGAAAGGTCTGGTCCGGCGGCGCGACTCGCATGGCCTTGCCGTTTTTCAGGCGGCTGAAGAGAAGGTCAGCCTGCTTGGCGGCATCATCCGCAATTTCTCGATGAAGGTGCTCGATATGGGCGGGTCAATGCCCGCGTCCGCCTTCGCCGATAGTGAGTTGTTGAATGAAGAGGAGCTGGCTGAACTGACACGTCTTCTCGAGGAGGACGAGTCGTGATGGGCGATTTGATCCCGGCAATGACACTGGCAGCGATTGTCAGCCTGCTGTTCAGCCTGGCCGGTGCGGCGATATCGTCTTTTGCTGACGAGCATTTTTCCGATCCGCATGACCGCGTCCTGATCTGGCGGACCGTGAGAGTCCTGGCGATCCTGCCATTCATGGTCGCTGTTCTGGCCCTGAATTTCAGCGATCGCCTGATAGAAAATGACACGGCCGGCAGTGAGCAGGCGGTCAGCCTGGCCGCGCTTGACCCTCTTATCGAAATCGTCCGGAGCACCACCGCTGGTCAGCCTGTCGCGGTTGAAACGGGAGAGCCGCGCAGCGAGGCCGGCACAGCAGCGTCAGAGCCCATGAATATTCCCTGGGCAAAACTTGGCACTCTGATTTACTTGGCAGGCGCTCTTTTTGCGCTCGGCCGCTTTGCGATCCGGCGATTGGCGTTATCAGTGCTTATGGCGAACAGCCAGTCCGCCGACGGCGAATTGCAGGATCTTTTCGAGCGGTGGCGCTGTTCATTACAGCTTTCACGGCGTCGGATCGGTCTGCGTGTCGTGGATGCACCGATATCACCCTTCGTGATCGGGCTTTTGCCAAGAGTATTCCTGCCGAAAAGGCTGGCGCAGCAATCGGCCCGGAAGACGGCCGAACTGGCGCTGGTCCATGAGCTGATCCATGTCCGCCGCGGCGACGAATGGGATCGCATCATCGGCGAAATTTTCTCCGTTGTTTTCTGGTTCAACCCGATGCTGGGCTGGGTTGAACGCCGTCTCGCTCATGTCCGTGAAATGGCATGCGATGCGGAAACACTCGACGTTCTCGGGAAAGAACGTCGGCGTGCCTATGCAGGCGCGTTGGTCGAGGCGGCGAGGGCAGAGCCGCTTGTCAATTCGAAGGTCATGGCCTTCGGAACGCATCACAAGAGGAGTAAAGTTATGCGTATCAAAGCAATTCTGTCCGGACATCAGGAAAACCGGCAGGCCCTTCTGGTCAAAATCGGCGTGGTGGCGGGATTTACCGCGCTTGTCGCGCCGGCCTGCGCCGCCCAGGCGATTGCAACAGCTTCGGTTGCCAATCCGGCCGGTTCGGTCCCGGTTACGACACTGGCATCTGCAGCCATCGTGCAGTCGAGCGAAGTCAACACGCTGCGGTCCGTTATCGAATCCTCGCCACTGGAATCGCTGAAGCGATTGGAAGAACTTGAATCGATTGGCGATATTTCTGAGGAATCCATCCTCCAGAATCCCGCTAACTGGGCAGCCATCGGCGCCTATGCCTCCGGCGTTTCGACATCGCTCAACATCAGTGGCGAAGACAATAACGGAAATCCGATCCGGATCAGTCTGCGCGAGGACGACGAAGGGGATTTCGTATCCATTGACTTTGTCGATGAAGACGGCCGGCAAGCGAATCTGAATGTGCAATCGCCAGCCGGGGGCTCCGAAGAAATAACGCTGCAATATGAAGGCGAAGATCTCCCGCATCTCAGCGTCAGCAACGGCGATGATGAAGAGGTTCTGTTGCGCTTCCGCGATGACGAGAACCGCCCCATCCGGTTTTCGGTGAGTGAGGAAGACAATGATACGGCGCTGATCGACATCATGGATGAGGAAAGTGGCGAGCAAAGCCGGCTGCGGTTCGAGGATCATGACGATGATATCGTTCGTGCGCCTGCTGATGGCCGGGTCACGCATGTGGGAATTGATACTAGCGAAGACGAATACGGCCGGTACGCCGTGATTGATCACGGTACGGGCTGGTCTACGATCTTCTATCGGATGGAGGACGTGACGGTCGCCCGTGGTCAGAGCGTCGCGTTCAATGACGTCATCGGTCAGTCAACAGAAGACGGCGTCGAATGGGATGATGACGGTTCGACCAATATGGCGATTGTGCGAACGGCAAACGTTCGCTTCTAGGCATCAGCCGATAAAGAAAAAGCCGGCCATCTGGCCGGCTTTTTTGTGTCTGGATCAAGGAGCGATCAGATCCACTCGACGTTCAGAATCTCGTATGATTTCAGCCCGCCGGGCGCATTCACCTCTATCACGTCACCGATCTCCTTGTTGATCATGGCGCGGGCAATCGGAGAGGTAATGGAAATCTTGCCGGCTTTTACGTCAGCCTCGTCCTCGCCGACGATCTTGTAGACCGACTCCGTATCGGTATCCTCATCCACAACGGTAACGGTCGCGCCGAACTTGACGGTATCGCCATCCAGCTTGGAAACGTCGATCACCTGGGCGCGCGCCAGCTTGTCCTCGATTTCCGCCAGCCGGCCCTCGATCCAGCCCTGGCGTTCCTTGGCAGCATGATATTCCGCGTTTTCGGACAAATCGCCATGCTCGCGCGCCTCCGAGATCGCCTGGATAACGGCCGGGCGCTCAACGGATTTGAGGTTTTTCATTTCTTCGTCGAGAGCCTGATAGCCCTCGGCGGTCATCGGAATTTTTGTCATTTTCGGATACTTCGCAGTCAGTCCTGCAACAGATTGGTCAGCTAGAGTAGGATTGCAAGGCCCGCGGTTCAAGCGCGCCATCATCAATCTTCTCGAGCGACCTTGCGGCCGCCACTGCGGCGGACGCTGTGGTGTAACAGGGGATCTTCATCTCAAGCGCCGTCCGGCGGATGGAATAGCTGTCCTTGTGGGATAGCCGGCCTTCCGTCGTGTTGACGATCATCTGAACCTTGCCGTTCTTGATGTCATCGACAATGTGCGGGCGGCCTTCATAGACTTTGTTGACCGTTCGTACCGCGATACCGGCCGCCTCGAAGGCTTTGGCAGTGCCTTTGGTGGCGAGGATTTCAAAGCCCAGATTGGCAAAAGCCTTGGCAGCCTCGACCATTAGCGGCTTGTCGGTTTCCTTGAGCGAAATGAAGATCGCGCCCTTGCGTGGCAGGTTCACACCGGCAGCCAGCTGCGACTTGGCAAAGGCGGACTCAAACGAGGTGTCGATCCCCATCACTTCGCCGGTCGAGCGCATTTCCGGCCCCAGAACCGGATCGACGCCCGGGAAGCGGGCAAACGGCATGACGGCTTCCTTCACCGCCACATGTTTCGGAGCCGGCTTTTCGAGATTGAAGCTGGCCAGTTTTTCCCCGGCCATGACTTTTGCGGCAATCTTGGCAACCGGAACACCGATCGCCTTGGCCACGAAAGGAACGGTACGGGAAGCCCGCGGGTTGACCTCAAGCACATAGATGGTGCCGTCCTTCACCGCGAACTGGACATTCATCAGACCCTTGACGCCAATGGCCTTGGCCAGCGCAACAGCTTCGGCTTCCAGTTCGGCGACCATCTCGCCGGACAGTGAGAAGGGCGGCAGCGAACAGGCCGAGTCGCCAGAGTGCACGCCGGCTTCTTCGATATGTTCCATCACACCGGCCACGAAGACGTCCTCGCCATCGCAGATAACGTCGACATCGACTTCCTCGGCATTGTCCAGATAGCGATCGACCAGCAGCGGCGTATCGCCCGAGACCACCACAGCCTCGCGCAGATAGCGCTCCATGCCTTCACGGTCGCGCACGATTTCCATCGCGCGTCCGCCCAGTACATAGGACGGGCGCAGCACCAGCGGGAAACCCAACCGGTCCAGAGCAGCCATGGCTTCTTCTTCCGAGCGCGCAATTTCGTTTGGCGGCTGTTTCAGATCCAGCTTGTCGAGAAGGGCTTTGAAGCGCTCGCGGTCCTCCGCCAGGTCGATGGCATCCGGCGGCGTGCCTAGGATCGGAACGCCGGCAGCTTCCAGCGCATTGGCCAGCTTCAAGGGCGTCTGCCCGCCATACTGGACTACGACGCCCAGCAATTCGCCGGATTGCTGTTCGGTCTCGATCAGCTCCAGCACGTCTTCCAGAGTCAGCGGTTCGAAATACAACCGGTCCGCCGTGTCATAGTCAGTCGAAACCGTCTCCGGATTGCAGTTGACCATGATGGATTCAATGCCGCTTTCATTGAAGGCGAAGGCGGCATGACAGCAACAATAATCAAACTCGATACCCTGGCCGATCCGGTTCGGGCCACCGCCCAGAATGATCGCCTTCTTGCGGTCGCTCGGCTGGGCTTCGTCATCCGCCGGTTCGCCGACCGGGCCGGTTTCATAGGTTGAATACATGTAGGGCGTGACGGCCTCGAACTCGGCCGCACACGTGTCGACGCGCTTGTAGACCGGCCGCACACCCAGAGCCCGGCGCTGCTTGCGAACCTCGTCTTCGGTCTTGCCGGACAGGTGGGCGAGACGGGCATCCGAAAAACCGTCGGCTTTCAGGGCGCGAAAGCCCTCAGCCGTCTCCGGCAGGCCCTTGGCCCGCACCCGGTCCTCGGTAGCGACAGTCTCGCTGATCTGGCGCAGGAACCAGGGCTCGAAATCACAGGCCTCGTTTACCTCTTCGACCGTCAGGCGCTCGCGGAAAGCCTGTGCGATGATGCGCAGCCGGTCCGGCGTCGGGCGGGAGAGGGCGGCAAAGATGGCTTCACGGCGCGCATAGGCATCCGGCGCCTCGGCCAGGCCTTCGATGGCGATCTCGTCAAAACCCGTCAGGCCGGTTTCCAGCGAACGCAGGGCCTTCTGGACGGATTCCTTGAAGGTGCGGCCCATCGACATGGCTTCGCCGACGGACTTCATCGAAGTCGTCAGAATGTTCTCGGCACCCGGATACTTCTCGAAGGCAAAGCGCGGGATCTTGGTGACGACATAATCAATGGTCGGTTCGAAGCTGGCCGGAATTGCACCGCCGGTGATGTCATTGCCGATCTCGTCGAGCGTATAGCCGACGGCCAGCTTGGCCGCGACGCGGGCGATCGGGAAACCGGTGGCCTTGGACGCCAGAGCCGACGACCGCGACACGCGCGGATTCATCTCGATCACGACCATGCGCCCGTCCTCGGGATTGATGGCGAACTGGACGTTCGATCCACCCGTCTCCACGCCGATTTCGCGCAGCACGGCAATCGAGGCCGACCGCATGCGCTGGTATTCCTTGTCGGTGAGTGTCAGGGCCGGCGCGACGGTAACACTGTCGCCGGTGTGGACGCCCATCGGATCCACATTCTCGATCGAGCAGATGATGATGCAATTGTCCGCCTTGTCGCGAACAACCTCCATCTCGTATTCCTTCCAGCCCAGCAAGCTTTCATCGATCAGCACCTGACCGGTGGGCGAGGCATCGATACCCGCCCGGACGATCGTTTCATATTCATCGAGATTATAGGCCACGCCGCCGCCGGTCCCGCCCAGCGTAAAGGCGGGGCGGATAATGGCAGGCAGGCCGATCTCGTTGATCGCTTCCATGGCCTTGAGCGCGCCGGAGGCACGATCATAGCCAATGATGCGGCCATTCTCGTCCTTGATTTTCGGAGAGGACACGACCAGGGCGCGGGGGTTTTCCAGCCCGATCTTGTCCATCGCTTCGCGGAAGCGTTCGCGATCCTCGGCCTTGTCGATGACATCGGCCTTCGCGCCGATCATCTCCACACCGTGCGCTTCGAGAATACCGCGCCGGTCGAGTTCGAGCGCACAGTTCAGCGCCGTCTGTCCACCCATGGTCGGCAGCAAGGCATCCGGTTTTTCCAGGGCAATGACTTTTTCGACCATTTCCGGCGTGATCGGCTCGATATAGGTCGCATCCGCCAGTTCCGGGTCCGTCATGATCGTAGCCGGGTTGGAGTTCACCAGAATCACCCGGAAACCCTCTTCTTTCAGCGCTTTGACGGCCTGGACGCCTGAATAGTCGAACTCACAAGCCTGGCCGATAATGATCGGTCCGGCGCCAATGATCAGGATGCTTTTGATATCTGTCCGCTTTGGCATTCCGGCCCCATCAGAATGTGCGCGCAAATTTCGCCGCTGGGCTGCAGCGGCGGCAAGAGCGTCTGGTTGTCGTGCTAGGAGGCGGTCTTAGACCGGATTCGTCCGCTTGGCGAGAGGTTATGCACCGCCGACATTCAACCCACGCCAAAGCTGTGGCTGAACGCCGTTTGTCAGCCCGGAAACGCGCTCGGAAATCAGCCAGTGGGCCTGTTCGTGCAACAGCGGAATGATGATCTGCCGGGTCAGCAGAATGGCCTCGGCATTGGCATAAAGGCGGGTCCGGACATCCTCAGCAACCTCGCTGCGCGCACCGTCAATGGCCAGATTGTACCGCTCGGTTTCACTGGAAGGCCGATCAAACCATCCTGAATCGTCCGCGAACCCGCCCTGGGTGAAAGGTTCCATCAGGAAGTTGGGGTCGGTCTTCAGGCCACGGTCGAAATGCGACAGGGCTGTATCGAAATCACCACCGTCCACAGCCGAATAGAGGTCGACAGGGGCTGTCGCCAGCAATTCGGTCTCGATTCCTGCGCGGTTCCAGTCGTCCGCGATGGCGATGGCCAGCCTTTCCCGTTCTCCTGATGTCGTTCGGAGAACAATCCGGGGCTGGTTCGCGCCGGTCAGGCCGGCCTGTTCCAGATAGGTCCGGGCGAGATCGACGCCGGCATTACTGATGATCCCCCGGCGCATCACGGACTCCGTCGGGATTGCCGTCCCGCCGAGGATCTGCTCGGCCAGGAAACGCCGGTCGATCGCCACGGACATGGCCCGCCGCAACGCCACCTGATCGAGGGGCGGCCGCCTGAGATTGATCTTGAGATAAGTGAACTTCGGCGCCGGAAAGCTCTGGATTTGGGCGCCCAGCCGCTCGCGCAAGGATGCAATCTGCATGGCCGGCGGCTGCTCAACGAGGTCGAATTCGCCGGCGCGGAACATGCGCACCCTTGTCGAGGGCTCGTCTACAACATCGACCCTGACAGCGGGCACGGAGGCTGGCCGGATTGCATAATCATTGCGGACCAGATCGAAAGACAGAGCGCCCCGTCCCGCCAGTGTGAACGGGCCAGATCCGACGAAATGCTCGGGCCGCACCCAGTCATTGCCATGTGTCTCGATGATATGCCGCGGGAAAGGATAGAATTCCCGCATCAATAGCGGGAACAGGCCCAGTCGCTGGTTCAACCGGAACTCGACGATATTGGCCGATGGCGCGTTGATGCCCAGTGCGCTGACGGGGGCGTCCCCCGCCAGCACGGAAAGCGCGTTTTCAACCGCGAAGAAGTCGCCCAGCTCGCCACCGGCGGTCGCAGGATCGAGAAAACGCTGAACGGACCAGACGACGTCGTCAGCCGTCAGCATGCGCCCGTCCGACCAGCGCAAATCGTCTCGCAGGAAAAACCGCCAGGTCCTGCCATTGTCGGGAGTCTCCCACCGCTCTGCCAGACCGGGGGCCAGACGAAGATCGTTGCCATAATCCGCCAGAGGCATGAAGAGCTGTTTGTAGAGCAGCGCTGACGCGGCGAACTGGCCGATAGCAGGGTCAAGCGAGTCCGGTTGGTTGGCGATGGCCACGCGCAACAGGCCTGAGGGAGCTGCGCGGCGTCCGGAGCAGGCGGCAAGGCCGGTTGTTGCGAGACCAGCGAGAAGGGCCATTCTCCGGGTCAGCAGCATGCTTCGGCCCTCCATGAAATCATACCGGTTCCACAACCCGGCTCGGATCGGGAGCGCGTTTCGTCGGCTCGACAAAATAGAGCCCGCCCGTATCCCAGCGCTCGACCGCGCCATAATGCTTCATGGCATCCAGCGCCGTGTAATGCGTGATGATGGCCTTGCGCAGCCGGTCGGGATTTTTCGCAACCGTGCCGCGGTGAAGGAGGCGGGCATGCCAGATCAGCACATCGCCCTTCTCGGCCGTGAAATCGACTTTGGAGAGGTTCTCGCGTTCGATCATTTCTTCGAAGAAGGGTGTCAGGACCCGCTCCGAGTGGATTGGCCATGCGCGCGTCTGGCGAACCTCTTCCGGTACGAAGTTGAGGATTTTGCTCTTCTTGATGTGCGGCCATTGGTGGGTGCCGGGCACGAACTGGAAGGGGCCGGAATCCGGCGTAATGGTATCCAGCGCAAACCAGCAGGCGACATAACGCCCGCGAACCTCATCGGGGTTCAGATAGTCGTCCTGGTGCCAGTCGCGCTGGGTGGTCTTCCAGCCAGTGAGGTTCAGATTCATCACCATTTCCTCGCCGATCAGACTGGTCAGCTTGTCGACGAGCGGCCGGTAAAGGCAGAGGTCGCGGATTTCCTCCACACCCATATACGGCGTTTCATCATCCCATCCGCCCGGCGCCGGGACCTTCTCCCGCACCCGGCAATAGGCATCGATGACATCGTGCGGGATAAAATTTCTGAGGATCAGGAAGCCGTGCTCGCGCCAGTGCCGCTGTTCGTCCGAGAGGAGGTTTTCATCCACCTGTTTTCGATCCAGCGGCGGCAGCATGTTGTCGGAAGGGGCTTCCTCGGCGATGTCGGCCCACCCGACCGAGGCCTTGAACGGACTCTGGGCATAGAACAGCAATTCCTCATCACCGTCGGCGCCGCCGGCCAATTGCACACGGCAGGCACCGAAGCCGGCGGCACGGGCGGCGCGTTCGAGGCTATCCGGCGTAAAGAACCAGCGCCGTGCATTGGCTGACAGGCCGGGCCAGTCCGGCCCCTGCGCCTTGCGTGCGCCGCTGTCAAAGTTTGGCGTCGAGATCATCAGCATGCCGCCGGGTTTCAGTTTTTCCCGGCAGGCCTTCAGGAAACCGACAGGGTCGTCGGTAAAGCTGATCACATCCATCGCCGTGACAACTTCGACAGACTTCGCAGCTTGCTGGCTGTCTTCGATACGGGACGCTTCGATCGGCAGGTCCAGATGCTTGCTGCCCCAGTTGGCGATCACCTTCCAGGGGTCGACGCCAGAAACTTTCCAGCCATGCGCGCGGGCATGAAACAGGAAATAGCCGGGGCCGCTACCGACATCGAGCAAATGGCGTGGCCAGGGTCCATTCTTCATGACCCAAGGCGCCAGATCTCGCGCCTGGTCGACCATCCGGTCGTATTTGAAAGACAGGCCGGACAATTCCAGAGCCTGCCAGTCATTCATGTAGTGCTCGGCACCGATATCAGTGAAATCGAAAGCGACTCCGGGCACGCGCTGAGCCAGCCCGCATTGATCACACGCTTCGATACCGGCCTTTTGTCCCAACGGGATATCGAACGGCTCATAAGCGGTTTTGAACCGGCCTCCACAGGATGGGCAGGTCCGCGCCTCTGTCATCAGGCTGTCTCTTTGCTGAGCGAAGCCACAAACCGGTCGAACACCGCAAAACTGTCCTGCGGTCCCGGGCTGGCTTCCGGGTGATGCTGGACGGACATGACAGGCCGGTTGGTCAGGCGGAAACCGCAATTCGATCCGTCGAACAGAGAGACATGGGTTTCGACCGCATCGGCGGGCAGGCTGGAGGCATCAACGGCGAAACCGTGATTCATAGAGACAATCTCGACCTGTCCGGTCTCATGGTTCTTGACCGGGTGATTGGCGCCATGATGGCCTTGCGCCATCTTCAGCGTCTTGCCGCCCAGCGCCAGTGCCAGCATCTGGTGACCCAGACAGATGCCCAGCGTCGGAACGCCGGCATCGATAACACCGCGAATGGTATCCAGCGCGTATTGACCGGTGGCGGCGGGATCACCGGGGCCGTTGGATACGACCACGCCGTCCGGCTTCATGGACAGGATGTCGGTCGCGGAAGATTTGCCAGGAGCGACTTTCACCCGGGCTCCGGCTGAAACCAGCCGGCGCAGAATGTTGGCTTTCACACCATAATCGAGAACCACGACCAGTGGACCGTCCGCCGGGCCGGTCTCATGGCCTTCATTCCAGATCCAGTCACCTTCCTTCCAGTCAGAACCCGAAGTGGACATGACCGCTTCGGCCAGTTCCTGGCCTTCCATGGAGTTGGCCTCCCGCGCACGCGCAATCAGCGCTTCGATATCAAACTCGTCCTTGTCCGAGTGTGCGATAACCGCCATTGGCATTCCGTTTTCCCGTATGCGCCGGGTTATGGCGCGGGTATCGACGCCGGAGATGCCGATAATCCCGCGCTGCGCCATCCAGGTATCGAAGGCGGCTGTGGAGCGGTAATTGGCAGGCGCTGTCATATCGGCTCGCATCACCATTCCGGTGGCGGCGGCACGCGCAGGGGCGCTGATGGCTTCCTCGTCTTCCTCATTGGTGCCGACATTGCCGACATGCGGAAAGGTAAAGCAGACGATCTGACCGGCATAAGACGGGTCGGCGAGGATCTCCTGCTGTCCGGTCATTGCCGTGTTGAAGCAAAGCTCACCGAGCGATTCGCCCTTCGCCCCCAGTCCCTGACCGGCAAATACCGTTCCGTCAGCCAGCACCAGTCGCGCGTAACTCTTTGGTGTCAGGGCTTGATTTTTTTGCGTCGTCGTCATACGAGCGCGCTCCTTGCAAATAGAGGGCGGTGATCGCTATCTTCTATATCGGGTTGGCGCGCGAAGCTAGGAGACGCGCCGAATTGCGTCAAGAAACAGCTTGAGCAAGAAAACAACACAAATTCAGCTGCTTACAGAATCATTCTGAGCACCAAGGGTTTAGGGCACATGTCCATACGGGAAAGAATTCTGTCGGATCTCAAAACGGCGATGAAGGAAAAGGATGCGGTTCGTCTCTCGACGCTGCGCCTCGTTTCCACCGCTATCAAGGATCGCGATATCGCTGCGCGCGCGGAAGACCGCTGCCAGGGCTGCGAGGAGCACGAGATCATGACGATCTTGCAAAAGCTCGCCAAGCAACGCGACGAAAGCGCTGAAACCTTCGAAAATGCCGGTCGTCTGGACCTGGCTGAAAAAGAACGGGCGGAAGCGGAAATTGTTCGCGAATACCTGCCCAAGCCGATGGATGAGGGCGAGATCGAGGAAGCTGCGCGCGGCGTCGTCGAGGAACTGGGCGCGACCGGGCTCAAGGATATGGGCAAGTGCATGGGCACGCTGAAAGAGCGTTATACCGGCCGCATGGATTTCTCGCGCGCTGGTGCCACGATCAAATCCCTGTTGACGAACGCCGCCTGACCCGTCGCCAAACCCGATTGCTTTGATTAGGCTGTCGGGTTCCGGTGGCTGGAGTGCACATGCGTCTGACCGACGATTTCAAGGACGAGATACGTGCCCGGATCCGGCTGTCGGATCTGGTGGGCAAAAAGGTCAGCCTGAAACGCCAGGGTCGTGAGTTCGCTGGCTTGTCGCCCTTCAAGAAGGAAAAGACGCCATCCTTCTTCGTCAATGACGAGAAGCGCTTCTACCATTGCTTTGCCTCCGGCGAGCATGGCGATGCGTTTGACTGGCTGATGAAGATGGAGGGCCTGTCCTTCATGGAAGCCGCCGAGCAGCTGGCTTCGCTGGCGGGACTGCCCCTGCCGAAGGCGGATCCCGAAGCCGCCCGAAAGGCCGAGGCCTCCAAATCCCTGGTCGAGTGGATGGAAGTCGCCCAGCGTTTCTACTCTGCTCAACTACGCTCGGGCGCGGGCGCCGATGCACGCAAATATCTTGAAGGCCGGGGCTATGGACCAGCGGAGTGGGAGCGCTACGAGATCGGTTTTGCGCCTGACAGCCGCAATGCGCTGAAGGACGAGCTGATCGCTGCCGGTGCCAGGCCCGGTGAGCTGATCGACTGTGGTTTGCTGATTGCACCGGACGATGGCGGCACGCCCTATGACCGGTTCAGGGGCCGCATCATGTTTGCCATCCGCGATCCGCGAAACCGGCTGGTGGCCTTTGGTGGGCGGGCCATGTCGGCCAATGCAAGGGCGAAATACCTCAATTCGCCCGAGACGCCGATCTTCCACAAGGGGCATAACCTCTATCGCTATCCACAAGCCCGCCGGGCGGCCTCTGATCCCAAATCGGGTGCGCGAGGCCTGATCGTGGCCGAGGGCTATTTCGACGCCATTGCCTTTGACCGGGCCGGGTTGGGGCATGCGGTGGCGCCGCTTGGCACGGCGCTGGGCGAGGATCAGCTGAACCTGTTATGGCGCGCGGGCGGCGAGCCCGTGCTTTGCTTTGATGGTGACAGCGCAGGTCAAATGGCGGCCAATCGGGCCGCTGAACGGGCTTTGCCGCTGCTGGAGCCGGGCAGGACATTGCGCTTTGTGTTCCTGCCAGATGGCAAGGACCCGGATGACGTGCTGCGCGACGAGGGCGCCAGTGCACTGAAGGAGGCCGTGAACCGGACCCGGCCGCTGGCCTCCATCCTCTGGGATATGGAGTTCGAGAAAGAACCGCTCGACGATCCCGATCGCCGGGCCGGATTCCGCAAGCGTCTGCGCGCCTTGCTGTACCGGATCGAAAATCCGGCCGTTCGCGAGGAATATCAGCGCGAGTTTGACCAGCGCATGGAAAAGGCGTTCGGCTCGCCGGCGCGTGGATCGCGCGGCTATCGGCGTCGCGGCGTGACGCCGGGTGCGCGATCGGAAACCAAGCGGCTGGTTGAGACCGGCCCGATCCCGACGCGGCTGAGGCATCTGATCCTGGCTGCGATCGAATTTCCCGAAATCGCGGAGAACCAGGCCGAAATGCTGGCGGGCCTCGATTGCGGACAATTGACCAGTTTGAGGGATGCCATTCTGGACACAGTGTCCTATGATGAGGCCACGCAGGATGGCGGATTGCGCAATACTTTGATAAACAAGGGTTTTGATGCTCAACTGAGGCGTCTGGATCTGGAGCGCGCGCCCATGCGTGCGGGCTTGGGGGGTGACACGGCAACTGCCATTCAGCGCGAAGAGGCTTGGACACGCCTCGCGAGCGATTATATGGAACATTCGGGGTTCCATAAGAAGCGGCAGGAAATGCGGTCTCGGCTCGCCGAGGAAATTGAGAATGATGATGCCGAAACGCTTCGCGGCTTGATGGAGGAACATCGCCGCGGCCGGGCGAAACGGCAACCGGCGGACGCGCCGGATGAAGGTCAGGGTTAGCGAACGGCGGGATCTCCGCCGGACAGGAAATTTTTGGAATGGCGACAAAGACAAAAGCAGCAGCGGCAAACACCTCCGGTGAAAGTCAACAGGACGGTCCGCTGCTCGATCTGACGGATCAGTCCGTAAAGGCAATGATCAAGGCCGCAAAGAAGCGCGGCTATGTCACGCATGACGAGATCATCAAGGTTCTGCCCGAGGAGGAGTTTACCTCCGAGCAGATCGAGGATGTGCTCGCCCAGCTGTCTGAAGTCGGCGTCAACGTTATCGAGAGCGAGGATACGCCCGATGACGACGAGGACGGCGACAAGTCCAAAGCCTCTGACGACGACAGCGATGACGATGATGACGGCGATGGCGAGAGCGGTGGCAAGGCGGTCTCGGCCAAAAGTGGTTCGACTGCCGTCACAGGCCAGAACACGCCATCCTCTGCTGATCGCACCGATGATCCGGTCCGCATGTATCTGCGGGAGATGGGCACGGTCGAACTGCTGTCGCGCGAAGGCGAGATCGCCATCGCCAAGCGGATCGAGGCCGGCCGCAATGCAATGATCCGTGGCTTGTGCGAAAGCCCGCTGACATTCGAGGCTATTATGGTCTGGCGCGAGGAAGTGGCTGAAGGCCGTGTTCTGTTGCGCGACGTGATCGATCTCGACGCCACTTATGGCGGCAAGAATCCGCAACCGGATTATTCGGAAACCGGGCGCCCTGATCAGCAGCCGGGCGGCAAGCCGGAAGACAAGCCCAAGCCGAAAATGCCGGAGGGCTATGAGGAAAAGAAGAAAAAGGACGACGAAACCAAGGACGACCAGACCGAGGGTGAAGGCGACGGCGACGATGATGACGAAGACGAGGATGAGGGCGCCAACCTCTCCCTGTCGGCCATGGAGGCCGAGCTGCGCGATGAGGTCATGGAAACCCTGGACGCTATCGCGTCCGACTTCACGGCCTTCCGCAAGCTGCAGGACAAGCTGGTCAACGCCCGCATCGAGGGCAAGGACCTCACCAAGCAGAGCCGCGAGAAGTATGAAGAGCTGCAAGCGCGTATTGTCACCGAGCTGAACAGCCTGCACCTCAACAATGCCCGGATCGAGGCGCTGGTCGAACAGCTCTATGCGATCAATAAGGAATTGATGGCTCTGGAAGGCAAGCTGCTGCGCATGGCAGACGCCCATGGCGTGCCGCGCCTGGAGTTCATGGAAGCATATTTCGGAAACGAAACAAACCCGAGCTGGCTTGATGATTTCAAAAAGAAATCAAAGGCCTGGACGAGGTTTGTGGAGCGCGAGGCTGCCGATGTTGACCGCATCCGCGAGGACATTTCAGACATCGCCCAACGCTCCGGCGTACCGGTGGATGACTTCCGCCGCATTGTGAAGGCCGTCCAGAAGGGTGAGCGCGAGGCGCGCATCGCCAAAAAAGAGATGGTCGAGGCCAATCTGCGCCTGGTTATTTCGATTGCGAAGAAATATACCAATCGCGGACTGCAATTCCTTGATCTGATCCAGGAAGGCAATATCGGCCTGATGAAGGCGGTCGATAAATTCGAATATCGCCGCGGCTACAAATTCTCGACCTATGCGACCTGGTGGATCCGCCAGGCCATTACCCGCTCGATCGCCGACCAGGCCCGGACCATCCGGATTCCGGTCCACATGATCGAGACGATCAACAAGATCGTTCGCACCTCGCGTCAATTCCTGCACGAATTCGGCCGCGAGCCGACACCTGAAGAGCTGGCGGAGAAGCTCGGCATGCCGCTGGAGAAGGTTCGCAAGGTGATGAAGATCGCCAAGGAACCGATCTCTCTGGAAACCCCGATCGGCGACGAGGAAGACTCTCACCTCGGCGATTTCATCGAGGACAAGAATGCGGTTCTGCCGATCGACGCGGCCATTCACGCAAACCTGCGCGAGACCACGACCCGCGTGCTCGCCTCGTTGACCCCGCGGGAAGAACGCGTCCTGCGCATGCGCTTCGGCATTGGCATGAATACGGACCACACGCTGGAGGAAGTCGGCCAGCAATTCTCTGTGACCCGGGAACGGATCCGCCAGATCGAGGCCAAGGCGCTGCGCAAGCTCAAACACCCGAGCCGGTCGCGCAAGCTGCGGAGCTTCCTGGATAACTAGAGTATTGAAATAGTCTTCATTAATTGGTTGGTTGCGTTACATCGCCGGGACGTGACTCAATGACTGAGCAAGCGCTCCTAATTTTGGACCTCGACGAGACGTTGGTTCATGCGTCGAGCGAACGGCTGTCCTACGAATCTCACTTCATGGTTGGTGAGTACTACGTTTACAAAAGGCCATTTCTGTCAGAGTTTCTGGCAGGTGTATCTGAGCACTTCAAGGTAGCCGTTTGGTCCTCTGCATCCGACGAGTATGTATCGGATGTTGTCGCAAACATTTTTGATGAGTCCCATTCACTTCAATTCGTTTGGGGCCGCAGTCGGGCAGTAAGAACTGTATTTCCCGATGCCGAAGGTAGGTTGAATACATATGATCCAGATCATACTGAATTCGTAAAACCCCTCAAAAAGGTAGGACGGCTTGGGTGGCCTTTGGAGAGGGTTCTTATTGTTGATGATACGCCCCGCAAAGCGGTGCAGAACTACGGTAACGTTATTTATCCAAGCGAGTTTGAAGGCGATCAAGACGACCGCGAATTACTACACTTGCTGAAATATTTGATTTCAATTCGCGATGTTGGAAATTTTCGCAAACTAGAAAAACGGCATTGGCGTCGGTTGGTGAATGCCTCAGATTATTCTGCACGTTGATACAGTCGGTCCCGGCCTCTATGACTTCACGTCCGAGGCCGCCCGGTTTGTGGCGGGCGAGGCGGACGGGGAGGGTCTGCTTACCTGCTTCGTCCGGCACACTTCCTGTTCCCTGCTGATCCAGGAAAATGCTGATCCGGATGTGCGCCGCGACATGGACGAGTTTTTCCGCCGCCTTGTCCCGTACAGCGATGATCCGTCCATGGTCTGGCTCCGCCACACCACGGAAGGTCCCGACGACATGCCAGCCCATATCAAGGCGGCGCTGACTGCGACCTCGCTCTCCATCCCTGTGACGGATGGCCGGCTGGCGCTGGGTACCTGGCAGGGGCTTTACCTGTTCGAGCACCGGGACCGGCCGCACGAGCGCCAAATAATTCTGCATCTTTCCAGCTGAACCCCGCGCCAAGCCATTATTAAATTTAGGAAACTCGACCGCTGGATGCTGGCTTTCCTGTTGGCACAGGCCTAGAGAGACTTCATGGAAGTGGTCAGAGCGCCTATCTCCGCCTTCACCGAGGCGCATTTTACCATGTCGGCCGATGAGGCCTGGCAAGGCCATGGCCATGACCGCTGGCACCTTCTGGAAGTCCGCTCCGGTGAGATCGAACAGGCCGATAGCGGAAACGGAATTCGTCTGGGCGCCGGCAGCTGGCGCCTGTCCCCCGCCGGTGCCATGCACGAACTTCAATCACGGTCGATAACCGCCTGCCGTAATATCCATGTGCGCGACGTTCGCCTGGGCCGCCGGCTGTCGCGGCAGCTGGCTCGCCGCAATCACTTCATTGGCGATCACGTTTTGCCTTCTGGCGGGTCTGATGAATTGGCCTTGTTCGAGTGCGTCGCGCGAGCCTGTCAGGCGATTGTCCGCCCCGACGCAACGGAGCCGCCGTCCTGGCTGGTTGAAGCACGCAATGATGTGCTGGGCACCGCTTTGCCGATCGAGACCATTGCGGCGTCTTTCCGGGCGTCACGGGAACATTTCGCCCGCAGTTTCACCGATTGGTTCGGTTGTTCGCCCAAACAGGCCCGCCAGATCGCGGTCCTCGAACGCGTGCACAAGCGCCTTGTGGCAACGAGCGAGGATTTGGCCGGGATTGCGGTTGATGAGGGCTTTTATGATCAGGCCCACATGACCAGCGCGGTTCGCCAGAAATGGGGCGTCACACCGGGTGCACTGCGCAGCCAGTACGGCGGATCACAAATTTCCAATACGCTCTGATGCAGCAAGTTTAGACAGGCTCCGATCAACGAAGGAGCCAAACATGCCCAGATCCTCCCTATTCCTTACGATAGCCGTCATTGCAGGCCTGTCCTCGGCCTGTGCGAATGCCACTGACACGGCCCATTCCAGCGACATCGTTTTCGATTCAGGTGGCCGCCCGTCGGCGCGTGTGGTGCTGAATGATCAGCATGAATACCTGTTTGCCATCGACACGGCGGCGCAGCGCACCGCGATCAGCCCGCAGATCGTCGATGAGCTGGAGCTGGTGGCCGATCCCAACAATCGCGCCCAGGCCCATGGTTCAGCCGGTGTGACCTATCTCGACATGTACCCGATCACTTCGGTCGAGATCGCTGGCCGGCGAGTTGAAAACGGCCTCTACATGTCGGCCGCCGCGGCACACGATGAAAGCGATATCGGCCATGACGGAATTCTCGGTCAGGAATTCTTCGCCGGTCAGCGCCTGATTATGGATTTCGAGGCCAGAGAGGTCGCCTTTGGTGATGTGTCCGCAAACGGTCTCGGTGAAGCTATACCCGTCGAGCTGATGTATGGCGGTTTTGCCGTCGCCAATATCCGGATCAATGGCGTCGAGGTTCGTGCCCTGATCGATACCGGTGCGTCCACCAGCTTCGCCAACATGGAAATGATGGCGGCGCTCGGACTGGACGCGTCCGATCTGGCCGCAAACGAAATCCGTGCCGGTGTCACGCAGCAGACGTCGCTGCGCTATACCGGATTTACGGGCGGGATAGCGCTCGGCAGCGTGGTCATCGATGAGGCACCGCTTGAGTTCACAGATAGCCCGACATTCTCCACATTCCGGATGGTGGACGAGCCGGGTGTGATCCTGGGAATGGATGTTCTCGGCCGGTTACCCGGCTTTGCCATCGACTATCAGACCGCGGAATTCCGACACCTGGCGGAATAGAAAAAGGGCGGCTCGACCGAGCCGCCCTTCTCACGTCTGGCAGGAAGTGTCTAGCCGATCCCGAAGGATACAACGCGCGTGCAGGTCCCGTCGCCAAACATGCCCTGGTAATGGGTGTAATCCATTTCAGAGCAGGCCGGATTATCGGCATCGACCTGGTAGCGCACATAGGCGTTGCGGTCGTTTTCCTGCAGACTGACCAGCAATGTCATGGCAGCTGAAATGCCGCCGGGCTGGCTGCCACCGTCGAACACCATGGCATTGCCATCGCAGGCAAAGACAATCCCGCTCGAAGTCATCCAGATCCGGTGAATCGGGCAGGTGGCAAACTCGTAAGGCGTGTTGGCTTCATAATTGGCCTGGACGCCCCGCATCTGGGTGTTGGCGCGGGTCGCCCGTTGCTGGGCGTCGGCGGCCACAGAAAAACTGGCAAGGGCGGTCAGGGCGACCAGGGCGGGGGCAAGGATATTGCGTTTCATGTCATGTCTCCATCGAGCGGTTACTCACAGAACCGCCGCTTTGTCTCGGTTGGGGAGTGAGGGGCGGTCCGCTGGATGCGAACCGCCCGCCCGTGTTGACGACGTGGATATGGGTGGGATCCGTCGTCAGGTGCTCAGTCAATCTCGTCCGGCTCAACACCATCGTCCGCATTGCGGTTGATGATCATCAGCGCATCGACCGGTGTGGCCTGCGGTTCGGGATCCGCCGTTGCCTCATTGATCACGAGAAGTGGATCTCGCGGTGTCGGCTGGGGAGCGCTGGCGCCCGTGCCGATCACATCCGGCTCCACGCCGGCGGCTGACTCATTAGCCTGGCCATTGCCGGCACTGGCGCGCGCGGCCTGCACGGCTGGCAGTAGCAGCCCGGCTTGCGGTTCCTCACCATTATTCACGTCAAGGCGGTAGGGATGCTGAACCGAGGTCCGTACACCATCGCTATCGGTATCGAGGCCATCATTTCCGGGTGCGCTCGCCGCAGCGCCGCTTGACGTCACCGTGGCGCGGCTCCGGGCACGGCCGCGGCCCACCTGCTGCTTGTCCAGGCCTGTGGCTTTCTCATTGCCGGAGCGCGAATGGCGCGCGGCTTCGCGAACCCGCTGGACAGCGGGTAGAAGCAAGGCGGCTTCATTGTCGTCATCACTGGCGCGATCATCATTGACAGTGTCGACGCGCGCACGGGCCGGGCGTGTATTACGGGCAGGCGGCGTAGCGGAGCTGCCACGCGTCGTCGCCACCCCACGGGCCCGGCTGGGCACGGGGGCCGTGACCGAGCCAACACTGCTGACCGTTTGCACGACGTCCTGAATGTCATCATCGCCCTGGTAGAAGATATGGGCGTCGATCGTTACCCAGCGGGCGCCAGCATAGTCATTGTCGAGAATATCGCTTTCATACGAACACCAGCCCACAATGCTGACATCGAACTCCGCTTCGAACACATCGTCCTGACGAAGGAAGTCGGCTTCGGTGCCGGCATTGTTTTCGAGGAAGTTGGCCAGCCGTGCTTCGACGATGCTGACCGGATTGAAATAATCCATATTTACGAGCGCGTCCGCATCATAACTATCGGGCAGATCGATAGACTGCTGGAAGGCATAGTTTTCAAGATTATGCGTGCCGCTGAAAGCCTCGGTCGCCATCGGATTCGCACTCATCATGAAGGGCTGGGTGCCGCCGCCCGGGGCAGACACAATGTTGACAGCGCCAAGCCGGATATCAGCGCGAAGGGCCGCTGTTTCGGCGAACTGATAGGTGTTGCACCAGACCTGACCATTGATGCTGACCACCGGATCAGCAGACACCATGCGCAGCTCGCGATCGGCCGGATCGGTCGAGTTCGAGACATTGGCCACGGTGATGTTCACCATCTGGGTGTGGTTGGAAATAATAATGTCATGGACGGCGAACGGGAAATCCGTGCCATCGGCGAAGACGGGCGAAGCGAGGACAGAGAGCCCCAGCCCTCCAAGCATGATCTGTTTCAGTTTCATTTTACTCTCCTGTTGATGGACCGCGCTGTCCCTCAACAAGCGCCGGTGATTACGAGGAGGCTTTTGCCGACGTTCCCGGCATGCGTGGAGGTGCAGCGTCGAACAACAACGCGCATGCGGGGTTGCACCGGTTTGCAACCCGGTTGCATATACGTGCAACCCGTGACACATTCTCGCCATGAGGCCGACATCCTTCGCCGAAAAGCTACAAATTCTGCTGAAAACTCTGTCACTTAGCAGGGCGGGGTTGGCGGCGGGGCTGAATGTTGACAAGTCGCTGGTTGGTCGCTGGGCGTCCGGCGCAGTTATTCCCTCGGAGCATAATCTGTCCTTGCTGACGCAGTTCATCGCAGAGCGCGTGGACGGATTCACCATGCTGGAATGGGAACGCGATCTGCCTTCATTCTCGGAACGACTGGGTGTGACCACGGGCAATGGCATGCCCAATTCCATGGCCGGATGGATTCCCGACGTGCTGATCGAAGAGGCCACGCGCGGGGCCAAGCGCCGCGCCAGTGCTTATGACGGGATATGGCGATCGACACGCTCATCAAGTGATCTGCCGGGCCGGTGCCTGCACGACATCACCATGATACGGTCGGATGATACGGGCCTCATCGAATTTTCGTCGGGCATTGAAGGTGTGCGTTATCATGGACGGGCGATGCTGTTGCAGCACCAGCTTTTCTCGATCGCAGCCGACGAAGATTCGGTGACCATGATGTTTGGAATTTTCAACGGTGTCGCCCGTCAGAAAGCGGAGGTCCTCGATGGACTATCTGTGGCCACGCTGCGTGATGCCGGCAGTTCGCCAGCCTGTTCTGCCGTCATTCTTCACCGGATCGCGGATCTGACAGGAGATCGGGACGGCGATATCGCCCTGTTTGAAGCCTCGATCGCAGCTCAGAACCCGTTAGCGCCTGAAGGATCTGTCCCGCAGGACATTATCGATCATCTCGCCAATACAACAACGATTGACGCGCCTGGCCTGATGCGAATGCTCTTCCAGACTTCCATGGCGCGCGGTCCACTGCTGGACCCGGCCGCTATAGGCTGATCAATCCGGCAGAGCGCGCTAGACTTGGCGCAATACGATTCGTGCCAATCATGAAAGGCTGATGCCATGTCCACCGATCGCACGTTGGGATCCAAATCCAACCCGTCCAAATTCGACTGTTATCCGGACCTTGCGGACGACGAGCCCTATTTCGTGATCCGCGCCGATGATCCCTTGTCCAATGCGCTGGTCGAGCTTCATGCCTATATCGGCGCTGGCCAGGCCGGTGCTGCCCACAACAAGCTGGCAGAGATTATGGAGCTGACGCGCGATCGGCCGCCGCGCCCGTCCGACAGCCCGAAATACCGGGAGACCTTCGCGATCTCTTCATCAATGGAGAAATGGCGCGAGGGCTAGGCTGACATCTTTATCAAGCAATCCGTTGGCATTCTGAGGTCTGCAAGACGGAAACTTGGCCATTCGAGTGTGCCTCCAGCCGCCAACTGAAACCGTCAATCCCTTGATCGAAGAAAACCGATCTCAATTGACGGCCGGTCTGGGCGTTGTCGGTCTGAGAAGCCAGCTCACCAGCAACGCCTGTATCAACCGAAAACCAGGTTGAACGCGAGAAGTTGGGCGCGGCTGTGTAATCAATGACCCAGAGTCCAGCAGCCGCATTCCATAAATACGTCATCACACCTGTGCCATTCGGCCCATAGGTATGGTTTATGACGCCATAGCCGTTGAGGTAGTATTGGCCGCGAACCGCGGTCATGAATTCGACCGGTTCTTGCCCCGGGATGGTCAGCATTGTCGGGCACTCGAAAGAGCCGATCATGAATGCGAAATCATCAAGCGCTTCAGATGCGTTGGGGTTGGGCCGCCCGAATGGGTGGGCCCCATCGGGTTCAAAGGACATATCCGGCGGCGCTGCCTGTATGGCCATTGACGCGGCGAT
The DNA here is from genome assembly GCF_036330345.1 of Hyphobacterium lacteum. NCBI lineage: Bacteria > Pseudomonadati > Pseudomonadota > Alphaproteobacteria > Maricaulales > Maricaulaceae > Hyphobacterium > Hyphobacterium lacteum. The sequence goes on along the minus strand of NZ_JAZDRP010000004.1, from coordinate 257,912 downwards.
CGCTAAAAGGGTCTGCATCAATATCTCCGATTTTCGAAAGGGTTGCTGCGATATCCAGGTGCTGGAATTCAGATTTCGTTGCCTCGCAACAAAAAGATAAGCCCTGTCACCAACAGGAAGACCTGAAACTCCATACCGCCCATCGGGTGCGATTCCGTTGGTACGAAACTCCACCGTCCCATATGAACCATTACAATGGCGCCAAGCATGACGGGCAGTATCGCGAAGCCTGAGGCGCGCGTGATCAAATCTCCGGTGCGGCCAGCAATCAGAGCTCCCGCAATAATGCCAGCGCCTGCAGCTGTTTCAGCCAGTGCAACGAGGGCCCAAACAGCGATTGGCAATCCCATCATCGAAGCACTTGCCTCGAGATTCATGAGCTTGTCGGTACCGTGAAACAGAAAGACGCCGGCGAAAGCGGCACGCAACAACCAGTGTGAATGCCGGGTGAGTCCGCTGAGCTTGGCTGATGAAATTGCTTCGGTCATGTATGCCTCCGTGTTCTGAGGCCTAATTGGTTGGCATGATGCATCGAAAGCGCCAGTCACCTCACAGTATTCTGATCAATATTTGATCCAGCCTTTAGCCGCGCGAAGACGTGTATTGCCGTAACGGATTTGCAGACAGTCACATTCGGATGACCCGTTGCGGCTGAAATGCGTTCTGGGCCCGTCAGCCGCGCGTCTCCGGCCTCAACCACGGCTTCAGTTCGGCTAACCAGCGGCGTTGCCGGGCGATCTCTGCTCGTTCCGACAGATCATAATCGGCAAACAGAACGGTCTCGCCATCCCCGGCCTCTGCCAGAAGCGAGCCGTCCGGGCCGGCGATCACCGAATGTCCGCCATAGCCGGTGTCATCCTCGACGCCGCAGCGATTGGCGAGGATGGAATAGACCGAGTTTTGCATCGCCAGAACCCGCATTTCCCAGGCGAAGAGGTCCAGCGGTTCTCCGGCCAGATTGCAGGTCGGCGTGGCGATGATCTCTGCCCCCTGCAGCGCGCAGGCGCGATAGCTTTCCGGGAAATGCCGGTCATAGCAGATCACGATACCCAGCTTGCCGGCCGCCGTGTCATAGACATCAAAGCCCGAGCCGGAAGCGTAGTAATCCTTTTCCCAGAATTTCTCGAAATGGGCGATGTGCACCATTTTCGAAATACCCAGCAAAGTGCCATCGGCATCGAAGACAGGTGAGGCATCAAAGCGCTCACCGTCCCGACCCTGGAAGTAGATATTGGCGACGGTAACGATCCGGTGCTTTCGCGCCATCTCGCCCAGCGCAGTGATGGCCGGATCGTCTTTCTGCATGGCATAGCGGCTGGCATCGCCGCCCGCCCGGACCGGAAAGAAGGGGGAAAGCTGGACTTCTGGAAAGACGGCCAGCTTTGCGCCCTGTTGGGATGCAGTGGCCAGCATGCGCTCGGCGGTTGCCAGATTGACCGCAATATCCGGCGACATGGCGTGCTGAAGTGCGGCTAGTCTTGTCATTCGTCGTCATCCTTTGAACCAGCCGACACCGGCACTATATCCGCACGCGCAATTCGGCTATATGCGCCGCAACAATGCTGACCCTAGGGAAAAGCCATGCGTCTGAAAATGATGAAAGCCAAGCTCCACCGCGCCGTCGTGACCGAGGCCGATCTTCATTATGAAGGTTCGATCTCGATCGATCTGGACCTGCTGGAAGCCTCCAACATTCTGCCCTACGAGCAGGTGGATGTGCTGAATATCAATAATGGCTCACGCTTTACGACCTACACCATTCCGGCACCACGCGGTTCTCGGAAATTCGGCATTAATGGTGCAGCCGCCCGCCTGGCGCAGGTCGGGGACCGCATCATCGTTGTGGCCTATGCCGAAATGGAGGCCGCGGAGGCCGAGCGCCACATTCCCGATGTCGTCGTACTGGATGACACCAACACGCCGATCGAGAATCCAAAGGCCGCTTAAGGCTTCGGAGTTCGCGAACCCTTATCCGCTCCGGATCAGCGAAGCTGGAGACGCAATTGGCGTTTACTGTCGACAAGTCGATTATTGACCCGCTTGGAATTTTCCAGGCTGTGCTGCATGGCCCGAACTCGTTTTCGATCAGTCATGACAATGCAAAAACGCTCGTCAGGCGCTTCGAGACCGCCCCTTTGAACGGCGTCATCATTGATTATACCGATTGTGTGCTCGGTCATTCCATGGGCGAGTACAAGGCGATCGCCGAGACTTTCGGCACCGGTCTGCCGCGGGGATTGCCGTTCGCCTATGTCTATAATGAGCGACAGCTGGCCCACGTCATGTTCATGACCCGCCTGCTGGCAGCACAGAATCTGTCTGTGCGGGCCTTCCCCAATCCTGAGGATGCCCGCAACTGGATCCTGGCCGAGGCGGAAACCTTCCGCGCCCGTCGCGACGCTGCCTAGTCCTCGATTGCGTAGACGCCGGTAATGGTGACCGATATGGTCAGCTGACCCGCTGCGACCGGAGTGGCGGCATCAAAGCTCTCGGCCCGGGCAAACATGGCTGTCGGTTGCGGCGAATAACCACCCGATTCCGAGAATTCCAGCAAACGCCCCAATTCCACATTCAGTGCACCGGCATACAGCTCCGCCGTTTCGCGCAACTCGGCGACAGCGCGCAGGCGTGCTTCCCGGCGGGCCGCAGCATCATCCTCCAGTCCGAAGGTGACGCCTTCGATATTGTTGGCACCGGAAGAGACGAGCGCGTCGATGGTCTGACCCAGCTCGTCCAGCTCATCGACGCGGGCCGTTACCGTATTCGTGGCGCGATAGCCGGTAATGCGGCGTTCTTCGCCTGCCGAATAGTTCGACCAGACCGGATTGATCTGCAGGTTCGAGGTCTGGATGTCCTCCCGTGCAATGCCGGCGCGGGCGAGGGCCGCAAACACGCCGTTCATCCGCCGGGAATTGGCGTTCAGGGCTTCTGAGGCGGTGCGGGCTTCCGTCACCACACCGGAACGCACTGTTGCCATATCGGGAACGGCCTGAACCTCTCCCGTCGCGCTCAGCGACAGGCGGCCGGGCTCGTCGTCCTGGGCCATGGCTGTTGCAGCCGGAAAGGTGAGGGCGGTGGCAAGAAGAAGGGCGCGGATCATGTTGAACTCCTTGGGAAGGCGAGATTGTAGCAGACTTTCTGGCCCGCGCCTTTGGCATCATTAGGGCGGTGGTATTCATCCAGCGGTCATCCCCGCTTGGCGAGCGCCGCGCAGGGCAGTATGTCTCATCGCCTGCCTGTTGGGGGCCTGTAGCTCAACTGGTTAGAGCTGGCGGCTCATAACCGCTAGGTTGGGGGTTCGAGTCCCTCCGGGCCCACCACTCCATTTGTAAGCTCGGCAATTGCCGGCGGCGAGGAATGCCTGGCTGGATTTGCAAGTTTGACATCCCGACATTCCCCTTCCAGAATTTGTAAAGATTGGGGGATTCTAATGAAAATCATGGTGTTAATGGGCCGGGTCGGGCTGGGGTTGGTCTCTCTTTTGCTGGTGGCTGCGGTTGTCATTTTTAGTTGGTTGCAGTTTGGCGACTGGCAGACGCGCGCGGTTCAGGATGTCCAGTTTGTCCATGATACGATCCTTGCACATCACCCGGGACCGGTTGACCCTGAAAATCCGGAATTCCTGGCGCAGATGGACGAAGCGCTTGCTCGCGCGATGCCGCTGGCCGAAGCCGCAAGGACAGCCTTTGATCACCGAGCGGCGCTGGACGCCTACACGGATACCTTTGCCGATGGCCATCTGTATGTACAAACAGTCACTGACGCCTTTGGTGCCTTTTCGAGATATGTGACCAGCCGAACGCAAGAGGCTGGTCGCGAAGGTATCGAAATTACGGATAACTCGGCATGGATCACCATCCTAAGCTTCAATGCACGGAATTCTCAGATAGCTTCAGTCACCGAGAACATTGAGGCTCAGGCCGAAACCCTGCGGGAGCTGGATACAATTGTGTTTGATCTTCGTGGTAACCGCGGAGGTGACAGCTCATTTGCGACCCGGATAACGAGAGCATTGTGGACGGCGGAAGTTTTTCTGGACTGGGTCCCTGCTTCAGCGGAGGGAGTGGATTGGCGTGCAACCGAAGACAATGCCGCACATGTCTATGCCATTGCTCAAAGACACGCTGAGAATGGGCGGCAACGGACCGCAGAAGCTTGGACCGGAATTGCGGATAGAATCCACGCCGCAGCATTGGCTGGCGACGATTATGTGTATCAGAACTTCAACACCCGTCAGGTAACTCGCACCCTTCAAAGCCCTGTCTCGGCCGATGTGTTCGTCATAACCGACGGCGCTTGTGCGAGCTCCTGTCTTAACTTTATGGACCAGCTCATGTCGCTGCCGGGTGTTGTCCATATTGGTGAAGAAACGGGCTCCGATACCCAGTATATTGACAATCGGCGGGTTGCACTACCAAGCCGCGCGGGGCGATTGTCCATCTCTTTGAAGGTTTACCGGGGTCGGCTGCGTCCACCGGGTGGAACCTACGTGCCGCAAATAGAAGCAGATGCGGCCTCGCTGGACGCCAGCAGCCTCGCCGCGCTCATGCAGGGGCGGTAAATACACGATCTGAAGACGTTAATTGCTGTATTTATTGGCTATTTGGGTGAATCCTGGGTTCACGGACAAATCGACTTCATGGAATTTGGTTCTGGGCAATCAACCGCAGACCTATATTATCGGTCCGGGACGGGACCGGTTTCGGGGGAATCTGAATGGCCGATATGCCAAAAAAGCCTGGCGTGAGTTTTTACGCGGTGATGTTCGCCGTGTTGTTCCTGACAATGGTGCTGCATGAACTGACGCACCTTCTGACGGCATTGGCGCTGGGCGTGGACACATTTGCCTTCGGGCTCGGCCGGGTCGGCATGCGATTGCCGCCTGATTTCACTTGGCAGACCTCGGTCATCTCCATCAGTGGCCCGCTCTTCACATTGACGATGGGGCTGTTGGGGGCCTGGCTGGCGGTCAGCCGCAAGATCGCCTTTGGCTATGACCTTGTCTTTATCGCTTTCTATCAGCGCCTGATGGCCATGACGATGAGCGTTGTGACTGGCAACCATAATGACGAGGCTCGTGTCAGTCTGGATCTGGGTTTGCCCTGGTGGGCCGTGCCATCCGTTTTTGTGACAATCCTGGGGCTGGCACTCCTCGCATCAAGCACGCGATTGAGGTTTGGCTTGCTGGTCCTGTTCCTGAGCTATGTCACGGCCGGCCTGGGATATACCGCTCTGATTTATCTGGATGGCCAATTACCGGGACAGGACAGGTGCGACAGCATCATGGCGCCCTTCTTCGATCCGGCGTTCGGTTGCGCAGAAGCGGCGTGACGCCGTTCGTCATCAGGCCTGGTTTTAATCTCGGATCCGCTCGATTAGCGGACGATCTTTCAGGGCCCTGTCCGCTTTGACGGCCATGTCCGCCAGGTCGCAACCGATTTCCTTGTAGAGAGCATCCATCGCAGCGCGGATCCGGCCGAGCATGCCGATCATCAGATCGTATTGCGCCGCGCCAGAGCGGCGGGGCTGTGAGGCTCCGGCAGGCGTCATTCAGCGTTCGAATACGCTTTCCCGCGTCACCTCGGAAATCCGCAAGCTGTAGGACAGATAGAATTTTTCCCGGCCGGCCTTCTTGGCCAGGATGTGCGCGGCGTGCCGTTGCCAGCTCGCCACTGCCTCCATATTGCGCCAGTAGGAAATCGTCAGGCCACGGCCATCTTCGAGGCGCAGTCCCTCCTCGCCCAGAAAACCGTCCTGGTCTGCCGAGATGGCGTTTATCTCTTTCAGGAGCGCCTCGTACTCGGCGAGATTCTTACGATCCAGCCGGAAAGTAAAGATGACCGCAATATAGGGCGGCTCGGGTGTAACGACGCCATGCGGTTGCAAATGCGGTCTCCGGCGGTCTGATCTTCGGACAACCGACCTGTAAACCGCACGAAAAGCAATTCACTTTGCCGGGAGGCCCCAATGTTTCTCGTCAGAAAACCAGGTGAGGGTCGTTCAAGCGATCAGAACCTATGCCGCACCGTCAGCCGCGCATTCAGCGGTTCGCCGGTCGAGATATTGTCGTTCGAGTGCGCGTCCGGGAAATAGTCCTCGTCCAGCAAATTCTCGATGTTCAGCTGAACGCGCGTATCGTCGCTGAGATCGTAGAAAACCGCCGCATCCACCCGGGTATAACTCGGCACGAGGACCGAATTGTCTTCCAGCACGAAGAATTCGCCCTGATGCGTGGCGCCGCCCCCGATCGAGAGACGGTCCGTCAGCTGGTACTGGGTCCAGAACGAGATCATGGTTTCCGGGGTCTGGCGCGGGCGGTTGCCGGCATTACCGCCGCCATTCACTTCACCATCCAGCTGGCTGAACCCGGCAGAGACAAACCAGTCATCGGTCAGGTCGCCGACCAGCTGGATTTCGAAGCCGTCAATGGTCGAACCCGGCACAGTCGTCACGATGGAGGCATCGTCGGGATCAACCGTGGTGAAGAAGCCGCGTTCCAGACGGAATAGCGCCGCGGTCAGGCTGAGCATCCGCGTAATGTCCCACTTGAAACCGATCTCGCGGTTCTCGAAGGATTGCGGGCGGATGTCCTCGGTTGTCGTTGACAGGGTCAGGAACTGGTCGCCCGAGCTTGGCAGGAAGGTCTCCGAATAGCTGGCATAGAAGGAGACATTGTCGGCCGGCTTGTAGATGAAGCCGAAACGCGGCGAGAATTCCTCATCGACCCGCCCGCGCCGGCCATTATCGGTGGGAGAAACCGCTGCACGGTCCAGCACCGACACATCGAACCGGTCAAACCGGACACCGACAATCAGCTTGAATGTGTCAGTGATGTCTATCTGGTCCTGAAGATAGAGCGAGGTGAACGAAACGTCGGACTCCCGATCCCGCGCCGGCGTCGTGAAGCCAAAGGCCGGAATGTTCAGCGGATCGGTGAACGGGATGGCCGCCTGGTCATCATTGGTGGACGGGAAGAAGTTGTCGAGGCGCATGTTTGCTGTGTCCTGAGAACCGTATTCCACGCCCATCAGGAAGGTGTGCCCGAACGGACCCATCTCGTATTCACCGATCAGATTGCCCTGGATGATCAGGTTCTGACGGGCGGTCGGATCGCGATAACCGTCCAGTGTGACGGTGTTCGGGGTCACCGTCTGGTCGAAGCCGGCGGCGTAGAGATTCTGGTAGAGCTTGTCGTAGTCAGCGTACTGAAGTGTGACATTACCCCGCAAATTGGTCGAGAAGGTCCGGTCGAGACGCGCCCGGAAAATGTGGGCCTCCAGCGTCGTGAAATTCTGGTCCGGCGAGCCGAAGAAAGTATCGCTGAAGCCTTCCAGCGGAACATCCGGTCCATTGGCTACAGTGACAGACGGAACACCCCGGTCCACGACCCGGTCATCGTTCAGGTATTCATAGGACAAATTCAGCGTCGTCTGACCGTCCAGTGCTACCGCGAAGGTCGGGTTCACCCCGTAGCGGGTGCCGTCATAGAAATCGCGGTGATTGTTCAGCCCCTCAACGAACGCATTCAGGCGGAAGGCCGAGCGGTCGTCGATATCGATATTGGTGTCGGCGCTGATCAGATAGGCGCCAAATGTATCCACGCCGGCGGAGACGCTGGAGAAGCGTTCGCCGATCTCCGGCTCCTTGGCGACACGGTTGATGACACCACCACCGCCGCCTCGGCCAAACAAAAGCGCGTTGGATCCACGCAGGATCTCGACCTGCTCGATATTGTAGAGCGGGCGGAAATACTGGACGTCATCACGCACGCCGTTGAGAAAGAAGTCTGCCGTCGTCTGGTTGCCGCGAATGATGATGGCATCCCGGTGGCCTTCGCCCTGGCTGACCGACAGGCCCGGCGTGAAACGCAGCACATCGCCAATATTGGTGAAGGCCTGGTTTTCGATCTGCTCTTCCGAGACCAGCGACAGGCTTTGCGGCACATCAACGATCGGGGTCGGGGTCCGCACGGCATTGATCTGGTCCAGCGACAGATAACGGCCGACAACCCTTACCGTATCCTGCTCGTCTTGTGCGAAAACTGGCGCGGACAGACCGGCGAGCAGGCAAGTGGACGCGGCAAGAACAGACTTCGAAAACATGAGACGCAACCCCGATACGTAATTGATAATGATTTGCATCTGTAACAAGGCGGCCGATGCAATCAAGAACAATTCGCATTATCAATCGCAGCTATTGAGAAACTGTTGCTGCAGGGCGTCACGCATCGGCATCGCGGGTGCCGCAAGGCGAGTCGCTGCCGAAATGAATAGCAGGACTATCAGGCCGGAATCGTGCCTGAATGGGTTTTCAAGTTTGCCGCCAGGACAAGATGTCAGTCTGGGTGCGAGGGGCGGGGAGCTTGTACCGGGCTACCGGAAAGCCGCGACATCGTCGGCACGCAGATTCCAGACGCGATGATTGTCCTGATCTGAATTGCCCATCGTGATCGAATTGTACTGGGTAATCGGTGATGACCAGTACTGCAGACGCGACGGGCAGCGATTGCTGGCACAATTATAGGACATGATCGTCCGCCATCCGCCGGAATTACGCTCATACCGGTAGCCATGGCCAAAGGCATAGGGCGTATTCGTGTCGTCCGTGTCGGGATCGTGCCGGGCTCCCAGCAAATGCCCGATCTCATGACCGAAGCTATAATAGCCGGTCGCACAGTCCCAATGGACCAGCACGAAAGCATCTTCCTCGGCAGCGCCGATATCCCCGGCCAGGCCGCAATAATCATCCTGGTCGACGATCAGCGCGACGACATCGGCATTCGTGCGGTTCCGGCGTGTATGAACGCGCGCCATATAGATATCGCCACGATTTATGAGGTGCCGCCGCATCGTGTAATAGTCGCGATTGCGCTCGTTATAGGTGACATTCAGCGTGCCCACGAGGCGCACGCGAGCCCAGATTCCCGAATTCCGGAAGGAATCATTGGTCTCGGCAATGGCGAGATCAATAAGGCCATCGATGTCGCCGGCAGCCGCTTCCGCGTCGTCTGTATAGGCAACCAGGACATCAATCGTCGGAACCTGTATCTGCTCGATAATGTTGGCCCAGTCACGATAGCGCAGTTCCAGGCGGGTCAGGGCAGGCTGACCCAGCTGCAAGCGCTCGGGATCGATCTGGCGCTGGATCTGCGGATTGCGTGGCCGCTGAATTTGTTCGGGATTGCGCAGCGCAGGTTGACGCAATGGCCGGAGTTGGCCGGGCTGTATCTGCGGGCGGTTGGGCTCTAGTGCACCGCCGCCACCGTCACTGCCGCCCTCACTGCCGTCATCGTCATTATCGCCGTCTTCAATCGGCGGGTGATCCCGCGGAAGCGTCGCGTAATCCAGTTCGATAATGGCGGTTTCACCATTACCCAGCGGGCGGACCCGGTAGAGCCGGCCGTCGGGAGTGCGTACAGAGCCTGTGACGGAGTCACCGTTGATCACGAATGTCGCCAGGCCCGGCGGTACGCCTTGCGTTCCGGCAATTTCACCTCGCCAGATCGAACGGCTTCCACTGCCGGCCTCCAGCTCAAGCGCCCGCGCCGAGAGTGACAGCTCGGGTGCCACGCGTATTTCGAGCTCTTCTCCGATCGGTACATCCCGGATAGCGGCAGCAGAGACCTGTGCGACCCGGACATTGCCGACACCGCGTTGCGCCGAAAGGGCGGCCGTATCGCGTCTCAGCTGTGGTGACAGCTGTTCCTGTTCGCGCAGATTGGTGAAAGCTTGCGACGTCTGGGCGGCTGCCATTGGAGCGGAAGCCACCAGAACCGTCGCAAGAAGAAGTCCGCAGAATGTCTTCATGACGTGTTCTCCCCGAATTCGCGTCTGGGGCGAACCCTAACAGCAAACCGGCTCATACGAAAATGACAGCGGACTCGCCACGCCCGCCAACCGGGCTAAAGTTACGTCAAACAGCCGAAGAGAATTTGCCATGCGTTTCCTGATCCCCGCCGCCATGAGTCTGGCTCTGCCCTCGCTGGCAATGGCACAAACCGCTCCGCCGTCCGAGGTTCTGGCCATTCACGATATCGTCGCGGACGTATCCGCGGATCGTATTGAATCCGACATTCGCACCCTGGTGGATTTCGGGACCCGCCACACCCTGTCGGAAACCGAAAGTGATACCCGTGGGATCGGCGCTGCCCGGCGCTGGATATTCGACGAGTTCGAGCGCATTTCGGCCGATTGTGGCGGCTGCCTGGAAGTCATCTATATCTCTGACACCATCTCCGGTCAGACCCGTATTCCCGAACCGACCGAAGTGGTTTCCGTTCTGGCAATCCAGCGCGGCACGCTCGACCCCGACCGTTATGTGATGATGGCGGGCGACATCGACAGCCGTGTAACCGATCCTCTGGACGGCACGTCCGATAGCCCGGGAGCAAACGATAACGCTTCGGGCGTTGCCGGCGTGATCGAGGCGGCGCGCGTTCTGTCGCAGCGGGAGTTTGCCGGCTCGATCATCTATGCAGCGCTGTCCGGTGAGGAGCAGGGCCTGTTTGGTGGCCAGATCGTGGCCGCCCATGCGCTGGAGCAGGGCTGGCGGATCAAGGCGGTGCTCAACAATGACATGATCGGCAATATCGCGGGGATTGACGGGGTCATCGATAATTCCACGGCGCGGATATTCTCGGAAGGCACCCGTGCGCTGGAAACGCCGGAAGAAGCCATCATGCGCCGTTTCCGCGGCGGTGAGGTTGATAGCCCGTCACGCAATCTGGCCCGCTTCATCGACCGGACCGCGGATCAGTACATCCCCAATCTGGATACAATGCTGGTTTACCGGCTCGACCGCTTCCGGCGTGGCGGACACCACCGGCCGTTCAATGAGGTTGGCATTCCCGGCGTGCGCATCATGGAGGTGCATGAGCATTATGACCGCCAGCATCAGGATTTGCGCAATGAAGATGGCCGGCATTACGGCGACACGATTGATTTCGTGGACTTCGATTATGCTGCCAAGCTGACTTCGCTGAACGCCGCCGCTCTGGCGCTGATGGCTGGCGCGCCGCCTTTCCCGGCCAATGTCGAGACCGAAGGTGCGGTATCGCCGGATACGACGATCAGCTGGTCGGCGCCCGACCCGGATCTGGCCGGCAATCTCGCTGGTTATCGCGTTTACTGGCGCTATACCGACCAGCCGCAATGGCAGTATTCCCGCTTCGTGGGCAACGTCACCGAGTACACGCTGGAAAACGTTGTCATCGACAATTTCTACTTCGGTGTCGCGTCAGTTGCCCATGACGGTTCGGAGAGCCCGGTCGTCTTCCCCGGTCCGATGGGCAGTTTCGGGGAGTAACTAGTCCGGCGCCGTAATCGCTGCACTGGTAACACTCCGGACGACCCCGTTCGCATCGGTAAAGCGCAGATAAACGCGCGCATTGGCCGGATCGAAGGCGATGCCGGAACCGGCCTGGGCGCGGGCGAAGACAGCGAAGAAGTGTGCGCCGGTTCCGAAGACCGTCGTGACAGAGGATGCAGGAGGGGCCAGGCAGTTGCTGCTGGCGTCGGTCTCGCACAGGAACAGGGAAACCGGCAGTCCGGCGCCACCATCATCGGCAGTAACCGTAATGGTTGCTTCGCCGTCTGCCGCAGATCCATCGCCCACACCGATATTCAGGGCCGCCGCGCTCATGAAGCTGGCACCGCCGCTGGATGGAATCCGGATCACCCCGTCGGCACTGGGTGTTACAGCGATGGAAAGAATGTCCGGCACGGGCACGGTATCGATCGACAGGGCGAAGGTGTTCACGCCAGGCAAGGGTGTCAGAGCAGCATTTTCACATGTGATCACCGGGGCGAAATTCATGCCCTGGGCTGGCGTCGCTTCTGTTGGCGTCAGCGCCAGAACAAAGGCTGCGGATCCGCCTGCCGTCAGATCAAAAACGGGGTTTGCCGGGCCGATTGGCGAGTTCGTGGCGTCAACGCGCCGATAGCCCAATGTGGCTGGTGCGCCTTCCGGCGCGGTAATGGTGCAGGACTGGGCCGGCGTGCTGTACCGGCTCACAACCGAGGTGAAAACGGTAACGTCGGGTCCGCCGACATAACCGGATCGGGCGCCTGGCAATACCGCTGCTACGATCAGCCCGTCTGGGACGGAATCCAGCGTGAACCGTGCTTCCAGCTCGCGGGCCTCGCCGACATTCCAGACACAATCGCCTGTCTGACCAAAGCACGGGCCGTCGCTCCAGCCCGCGAAAGTGGATCCTGAGCCGGCCGTGCCTGCAAAGGTGACCGGCTGGTCCAGGCGGAATCCGGATGAACAGGCGCCGCCGGCATTGGAGCAGCTGATGCCTGATGGCGAGCTCGACACAGAGCCAGCACCCAGCCCGCTGAACCCGATTGAAGCCGTCGCCGTCGTGTTCCGGCGGATGTAATTGCCGTAGAACCAATTGCTCCAGACGCCATTGGTCTGCTGTTCCAGCAATTGCGTCATTGCGGTTTCGCTGACCGCGGTCCAGGTGCCCCGATAATTCTGCACCGATCCGGTGCGCGTATAATGGATTGTGCCAAGCAGTTGCACGGGCCCGCCGTCCGATACGGCGCCACCCGTAATATCGATGAACAGGGTCGGGCTGACCCAGACCTGACGCCATTCATTCACGAACGGATCGAAGAAATTGTATGAGACGCCGGTATCCGAAGCATTCGCATACCAGCGTTCCCGGATCAGGCAGCCGGACTGGTGTACCGAAAGCCGGTTGCTGGCATTTCCCACACTCCAGTCGCCGGCCGAGAAGGCAAAATCATCGCGCTCGGGATAGTTCCAGCATATCGCCTGACCCGGCTGATAATCCGACACATCCGGCACGGCCGGAGCCTGCGGATCGCTGGCTGCGGCGATACCATTCATTTGCCGCACAACGGTCCAGGGATCGGTGGCCGTATCGCGCTCCTCGAGCACATAATCGATCGAGCCATTCTGACCCTGTGATATCCGCAAGCGGCGTTGCCTTATGGTCTGGCTGTCCTGGACGAACAGATTTCCCGCGAGCGTCATCGTTCCGTTTGAAAAAGATCCGCGCAGATCGGCGATCTCGGTCGGGCTGATATACAGCTGCCGCCAGCCTGAAAGGTTTGGATCATAGGTGTTCATGGATTGGGCAGTGTCGCCGCCCACGCCGGTCCAGACGGCTTCAAGGAAACAACCCTGCTCCCATTCGCTCACCTCCTGCCGTCCCAGGAAGGCACCGCTGTCTGAATAGACATTCCAGCTGCCGACCCAGAAATCCAGCTCCTGCCGGAAGGGCAGCCCGCCGCAAGTCCCGGCGGACTGGGCCATCGCCGAGGGCGGGCCCGCAAAGGCCAAAATGGCAAGAAAAGACAAAAGCGCATGGCGCAGGGCTGCTCGCTGGCGGTCCATGAAACCTACCTCAAATCTGTTCGAACAGAGCCCGCCGGCCAAACTGGCGATATTGCCGGCCAACACAACTCAACAGATCGTGAGCGGCCGTGCCGGCCCAGCCGTAACACCGGCTCTGCTTTGGTCAATGAGAGGAATCTAGCGGCGGCGTGCCCGGGAATATTGAACTAATCGGACATCCGCAGCGGCGTCAGGGAATGGTGATGTCCGACTCCTGGACGGCCATCAGCGCGTCCATTTCCAGCGGGATTTCCCGCAATTCCATGGCCACGAATTCACCCGCCTGGTCGGCATAATGCGGCGAGCGCTCATCCAGCGTAGCCGAACCGAACTGGTGGATGGCCCGGCTGTAAACGGCGCCGGTCTCGTCCCACTCCACCGCCATGATGTAGGTATCGCCGGCCATGCCGATGAAATGGCCATCCTCGTCCAGCTCGTCACACCCGCAATAGATGGCGCGAAGGATGTCGGGTCCGCCATCGACCGGGCTGTCGAATGCGCCGCGCACATGCCGGTTCACATCGCCCCAGGACGGGTCGAGGCGTCCGTAATGATCCATCAGGTCCAGCGCAGACCGGCGGAGCGCCTCGACAGGCTCGCAGGTCCAGGGATGGGTATCATGCCGGTTCTGGATGCATTTGATGGCGATCAGAACACCGAGCGCGGCCGACCGGTTATCGACATTGGTCGAAAAATCCCATTCGCCAAGGACACGCTGCGCCTCGATTAGCAAGGGCTCGTCATCAAGATCCATGGCCACCAGCTCTGCGACCAGTCGGGCCACGGGAGAATCCGCTGCGTAATCCAGATCAAACTTGTATTCGAGAAGTTCCTCGTCGGTGATGGAGGTGTCGGCCTCCAGTAGGGGAAGCAGGCGCTGGGCCCTGTTGGTCATTTCCCACTCGATACCGAAACGGGACGGAAAGTCCGCGCTATTCAGGTCATCTGCCGGCGAGGTCGCGCGGAAGGGCGTGTTGTTGGCATTGGCGACATAACCGCTGGGCGGGTCGATCACGACCGGCAGATTGGCAAGCGGCTCGTATTCGGACCAGATCAGCTCGGAGCGGTCACCCGGCAGATATTGGCGCCAGTCATAGCCCTCGGCACGAACCGGCATGCGTGCATTGTAGAGATAGGCGATATGACCGTCTCGATCGGCATAGATGGTATTGAGGCTGGTGATCGCCTGCATGTTCATGGCGTCCATCCAGGCCTCGAAATCCTCCGCCCGGTTCATCCGATACCATTGCTCAACGCCGCGAACTTCATCGAAACCCGACCAGCGGATCGCGTAGGTGCCATGCGGGCGCCGCACGACCGGACCATGCGCAGACCAGACCAGCTCCCGATTGAAGACCCATGAGAACGGTCCGAACAGGTGAACCCGCAGCGCGGCAGTGCCGGTCTCGAAATCCACCCATTCCCCGTCCAGCCGGTATTGATTGTCATTGTCCGGATTTATCTCCAGCACATAGATATCGGCCAGGTCGGGATTGTTGACGGTATGGGCCCAGCCCAAATTGCGGTTATGCCCATGCAAGACCAGCGGCGCGCCGGGGAAGGTGCCACCGGCGGCATCCCAGCCTTCTTCGCTGTGAACGCGTATTTCATACCAGGCCACCGGGCCGGTGAAGGGCTGGTGGGAATTGACGATGAGCCGTGTATGCCCGTCTGCGCTGCGAGAGGGCGCCACAGCGATCGCATTTGATCCCAGCTCCGGATTGGGGCCATCAATCGAGTGCCAGGCGGTTTCCGTCTCGCCGATGGAGATGGTCCGCTGGCGCTCCTCGGCGAACAATTCCCCCAGATCCTCGTCCAGCCCGTACATGAAGGGCGTGCGCAGGACGAAACCGGCGACCACATCCTGGCCGGTGATTGGTAAGACACCGGGCCGCACCCTGTCCGGATTTTCCAGCCCCCATGCATTCATCCCGTCGGCATAGCCTTCCAGCAGTGCACGCGTGTCTTCGGCCAGATCGCTTTCATAGCGCGCCGCCACCGTTTCCTGGATCCGCAGCAGCTGCACGATGTAATCGGTCGGCGCGGCATCCTGCCCGTCATAGCGTGCCAGTACCCCACGGGCGGCCAGAAGCGTGGGTTCAATGGTTTCCCAGTCATCTTCGGCATGGGCCCAGGCCAGTCCGAAGGCGACATCGGAATCGGTCTCACCATAAATGTGGGGGACACCATAATCGTCTCGGATAATGCGGGCAGAGTATCGGGCGCTGGCGGTGCGGATCGCGTCTTCATCAAGGCGCGGCGGCGTTGGCGTCCAGGCCATGAAACCGATGATGACCAGTGCCAGCAGAACAGAGCCGCCGACAATCGATAGGACCAGCCTGACCATTACCTTCCTCCCGTCATGCCGACGCCGATAGCCAGATGATATAGCCGGCATAGAGCGCCAGAAGCAGAGCGCCCTCGCGCCGGTCCACGCGCTGACCGGTGAAGGCAAAGAGGATCAGGATGGCCGTGGCGGCCAGCATGATCCAGATATCCTCGCCGAGGATGCGCCCCGGGATTTCCAGCGGACGAACCAGGGCAGCAGCGCCGAGAATGCCGGCCGCATTAAAGATGTTCGAGCCGATGACATTGCCGAAGGCCACATCTCCCTGACGGCGCAGGGCCGCAGCGATCGTGGCGGCCAGTTCCGGCAGGGAGGTGCCAATGGCGACAAGCGTCAGTCCGATAATGGCCTCCGGAACACCCATGGCTCCGGCGATGTCGATGGCTCCCGTAACGAGCAAACGCGCGCCAACCAGGACGCCGACAAGGCCACCGGCAAAGAACAGGATGGCCAGTCCGATATTTTCGGGTGCTGATGCGCTGGCCGCCTCGGCTTCATGCAGGGCTCCCGCCCGGTCGCCGCGCCGCCGGTCGAGAACATAGCTGAGCCCGATATAGCCCAGCAGCAAGCCAATCAGCGCTGCGCCCCAGATCGCAGGCAAGGGAGAGTGAAACAGGAAGGTGATCGCCGCTACGGTCACCAGCGACAATGCCAGCCCGTCGCGCAGCAGCGCCTCACGGACGGCCAGTATGGGCCGGATCAGGGCGCCGATCCCCAGGATCAGAAGAATATTGGCGGTATTGGATCCCACCACATTGCCGACGGCGACATCCGGAGATCCGGAAAGCTGGGCCTGTACACTGGTCGCCAGTTCCGGCGCCGAGGTGCCGAAGCCGACAAGTACCAGGCCCACGAACATGGGTGAGAGTTTCAGCCGGTTGGCGATGCCGACCGAGCCTCGCACCAGCCCGTCACCGCCAAAGGCCAGCAGCGCCAGGCCACCGAATATCATCAGCCCGGATATCATTTGGCTGTCTTCGACGGATCGGGTTGTTTGTAGAATTCGCTATTGCGCCAGATTTCGAGGCCGTGTTTCGCAACCACGCTGCCTACAGCGACCATGGGAAGCGCGAGTAGGGCCCCCAGGAAACCGAACAGTGCGCCGCCGATCAGCAAGCCCGCCATGATCCAGAGCGGATGCAGCTTCAGCTGCCCGCCGACCAGTTTGGGCGCCAGCCAGACAGTCTCGAGGATTTGCGCTGTGCCATAAACGGCGACGACAGCCAGGATCGGCCAGATACTGTCGTACTGGCTGATCGCGACCAGCATGGCGAGCGAGAACATAACCAGATTGCCGACCACCGGAATGATCGCCGATAACCCCGTCAGAATCCCGATGGCCACTGAATAGTTGAGGCCGACCGCCGCCAGAGCGGCGGCGTGATAGATGGCCTGGACGATAATCACCAGGCTCTGACCGCGAACATAGCGCGACAGCTGGATATTGGTCTCACGGCCAAACCGGCGCAGCTCGTCGGAATAACGGCGCGGTGGCAGATCACCGAGCGTTTTGGAAATGCCGGGCCAGTCCTTCAGGAAAAAGAACAACGCAACGGGCGTCAGAAACGTCAGCAATACGCCGGAGATGGCACCGGACACGGATCGCGCGACACGGCTGCCAATGGCCTGAACGGGATTGGTGTCACCGGTGAAGGTTTGCAGGGAGATCTCGGGCAGTTCGAGACCCATGCCGCCGGCCAGCGTGTGTGCCCCGGCCAGTAAATTGTCGATCAGCGCGGGCAGGCGGGCGATCAGGTCCCGTCCCTCGATGATCACGATCGGCATGATGGCAACGATCGGGCCGGCGATAATCAGAACAGCAATCAGCGTGGAGATCAGCGCCGCCACAAATCGAGGCGCTCCCATCTTGCACATGCGCCGGGTCAGCGGTTCAAGAATGACCGCCAAAAACCCGGCCAGCAGGAAGGGCAGAAGAACGTCACCGGCCGCCCGCAGCGCCCATGCCAGCGCCAGCACAAGAAGCGCGACAAAGGCGAAGCGGGCATCAAGGGTAAGTTTCATTCCCTAGGCGTTAGACCCGAGCAGCTGCTTGCGCAAGCCGGGCTTGTCCACCTTTTCGGTGCCGACGCGGGGCAGGGGCTCGTTGAAATGCCAGAGATGTTCGGGCCGTTTGAAGGTCGCGAGATCGCCTTCCAGGAAATCATTAAGCTCATCCAGCGTGATATCAATGCCGGGCTTGGTGTAGATCGCCGCGCCGACCGCTTCACCCAGCCTCGCATCCGGCACGGCAAACACGGCGGCTTCAAGAATACGCGGATGCTTCACCAGCGCCGCCTCGACTTCGAGGCAGGCAACATTCTCGCCGCCGCGGACAATCATGTCCTTGATCCGGTCGACAATGGTAACAAAGCCGTCTTCATCCATGGTGCCGACATCGCCGGTGCGGAACCAGCCATCCGGAGCCATCGCCTTGGCGGTTTCCTCTGGCAGGTTCAGATACCCGGCGAACACGCCGGGTGTCTTGATCCAGACCTCTCCCGGTTCATTCGGCGGCATGTCCTTGCCGTCCGGGGAGACAATGCGGACATCGGTGACCGGCGGCACGGCACGGCCGCAGGATCCGGGCTTTGTCTGATAGTCGTTAAGGCCATTATAGGTGCCAAGGGCGGCGGTCTCGGAAAGGCCATAACCGGTTGAGGAATAGGCGCCCCTGAAACTGTCTGCGAGCCGTTTGACGTGCGCCGCAGGACGCTTGGCGCCGCCAGCCGAAAGATCGGTCAGCGTGTCCAGGGTTACACCCATTTCCTGCGCAGCCAGCATCAACTCGTGCGACATGGTCGGAACGCCCACGAAATTGGTGATTTTCTCTTCCTGAATCAATCGCACGGCCTCGGCCGGTTTCCAGGACCGCATCAGCACCATTTTCCGGCCGATGATCAGCGACATCATGAAGACGGGGTGGGTGCCCGTCACATGGAAGAGCGGCACGGATACAAGGATGCCCAGTTCGCCCGCCGCTTCCGCCATGGCAGCGCCCTTGGCGGTTTCCTTCGCGGCCGACATCACGAAGCCGAAAGACAGAAGGCAAGACCAGGTTGCCCGGTGGGTCAACATCACACCTTTCGGATCACCGGTGGAACCGGACGTGTACATGATCGTCATCAGGTCTTCCGGACCGACAACTTCGGTTGGCGGCGCAATGCCGGCACCGCTGTCACGGACCGAGGCCCAGCTATGGTCCTGTCCCTCGAACTCTCCCGTGCCGGAAATCAGCGTCAGGCCCAGCTCGTCCTTCAGAGGCAGGAATTTCGGTGCCTGTTCCGCATCAACTAGGATGTATTTCGCTTTGCAATCATTCAAAGCGAAAGCCATTTCATGCGGTGTCCACCAGCCGTTAAGCGGAACCACGACGGCGCCGATCTGGGTTGCGCCGAGATAGGTCGCCATCCATTCCGGTGTGTTGCGCGTGGCGGTCGCAACGAGATCGCCTTTCTTCACGCCCAGCTTCACCAGACCGGACGCGATGGCGCGCGATTCCCGGGCCAGATCGGCAAATGACCAGCGTACATCGCCGGAGACCACAGCGGTGGCGTCCCCGTGCATGTCGCACATGAAAAGAAGGCCATCCGTATTGTTCGGCGCATTCTGGAAGACGCGGTAGGTGGCACCACGGATTTCGGCTTCGCCAACGGCGAAGAAAGGGTTCTCCGCCATCAGTTTGAGGCCGGCTTCGGTGATCTCGTCGCGGGTCGGGGCAGGCAGGCGTTCACGCATGTCGCGGGCTCTCCCTAAGCCACTTCAAACAGGCCGGCCGCACCCATGCCGCCGCCAACGCACATCGTGCAGACGACATATTTGGCGCCGCGGCGCTTACCCTCGATCAGGGCGTGTCCGACCATGCGGGCGCCCGACATGCCATAGGGGTGGCCGATCGAGATCGCGCCACCATTGACGTTGAGGTTCTCGTTCGGAATGCCCAGCTTGTCGCGGCAATAGAGGACCTGAACAGCAAACGCCTCATTCAGTTCCCAAAGGCCGATATCGTCCATTTTGAGCCCGTTGGCCTTGAGCAGTTTCGGAACTGCATGGATCGGACCGATGCCCATTTCATCCGGATCCAGACCGGCAACGGCAATGCCGCGATAAATGCCCAGCGGCTGAAGGCCGCGCTTTTCCGCTTCCCTGGCTTCCATTAGGACGGAAGCAGAAGCCCCATCCGACAGCTGGGACGCATTGCCGGCGGTAATGTATTTGCCTTCCTTGACGACCTGGCCGTTGGCCTGCACTGGCTGAAGGGATTGCAGACCTTCCAGCGTGGTAGACGGACGGTTGCCTTCATCCTTGTCCAGGGTCACGTCCTGGATGGTGATTTCCTTGGTTTCCTTGTTGAATACGCCCATCTGGGTTGCCATGGGCACGATCTCGTCGTCGAACTTGCCGGCTTCCTGTGCGGCGGCAGTCCGCTGCTGGCTTTGCAGGGCGTATTCATCCTGTACATCCCGTGAGACATTGTAGCGGTCAGCCACGATCTCTGCGGTTTCCAGCATGGACATGTAGAGCGAGGGCATGTGCTCATTGATCCAGGGATCAAAGGCCCGGTGCAGATTCATGTGCTCGTTCTGGACCAGCGAGATCGATTCCAGGCCACCGCCGACCGTGATCTGCATGCCATCGGAAATGATCTGCTTGGCGGCCGTGGCGATGGCCATCATGCCCGAAGCGCATTGGCGGTCCATCGTCTGCCCGGCGACGCTGGTTGGAAGGCCGGCACGGATCAGGCACTGGCGAGCCGTGTTCTGGAAGGTCGAACCCTGCTGCATGGCCGCGCCCATGACCACATCGTCGATTTCCGCCGGATCAATACCCGAGCGCTCAACAGCATGCTTGATGGCATGACCGCCCAGGGCCTGGGCCTGGGTATTGTTGAACGCGCCGCGATAGGCCTTGCCAATCGGCGTACGGGCGGTGGAAACGATGACTGCTTCGCGCATGGTGAACTCCCCGGATTGTCTTTGCCGGGCATGCTGATCGAAACTGTGGGATTGTCCAGTCTGACGTTGACGTCAACTTGCCGTTGGCGGGGCCTTGTACCAGACCATTTGCTGGGTGGTGGCCAGCAATTTCCCCGAGCGCGACCAGATGCGCGCATGCTGGTCATAGAAACCGCCACCGCCGCGCCCGGCATTCGCGTCCAGCATCACCCAGTCAGACCCGGCTTCCGCCAGATCGTCCTTCGAGGCGTGCAGATAGACCGTCATCGATATGGTCGAGAGAACGGTAAAATCATGAACCACGAAGAAAACGCGGGGCGTTGGCGTGTCGGCGAGGCAGACCAGTCCGATATCGTCCAGCGGTCTCGGCTCGGTGAACTTTACCCATAACGCATTGCGGGTAGAGGTCGCGTTGAAGATGTCGGTGTTCAGGCAGGGCCGGATAGAGATGTGTTCGGCCCAGGGGCGGGGCGGTTTGAAGCCCTGGCAATCCTCCGGCGCTGGCGCTTCGGGCATTTCGCCTTCAACCCATTCGACGGTTTCCCTGCGTTCGCCAAAAATGGCCGTGGCCCGCAGGGCCGGACTGGACGCGCCCTCCTGCTGGATATTCGCTGCCCAGAACTGGGTAGAACGGCCGGCGCGGTGGCAGATCGAGGACAGGCTGTAAGGTCCTTCCTTCATGCCGGTCATGAAATCGGTGGTGATCGAGACCAGATCGAGATCATCCCGGGCGGACTGCTTCAGACCCTGCGCCAGCATGGCAGCGCTCACGCCGCCAAACGGACCGATCATGTTCTGATAGGCTTTCGGTGTGAGCCCCGAAAAACGGGCGCGCATGTCGGCCTTTTCCTCGACCGCCAGCGCAAGAGCTTCGTTGAAACTGTGCGCCATGATCAACCGAGCGAGATGCCGAAATGCTTGGCGGCTGCCGAGATGAACTTGATGGTCTGGCTGGAACCGTCCGTGTACATGTCCTGGCCCGTCGGATCGAGAATGCGTTCGAAATTCTCGGCGACCCCTTCGGGCGTCTGCTGTTCTGGCGGAAGATAAATGCCCGGCGTTTCGTAGATACGCGTGGCCGCAAACCCACCGGCACCGGCGCAAAGAATGGTCCGGTCAGGGGCGTCCTCACTCACCAGATAGGCAAGGCCTGCGGACACGCTTTCCACCGTCATCAGTTCCAGCGCAGCGGGCGGAAGCAGGCCTTCCGTCATGCGCGTGGCAGCCGTGGGTGAAAGCGTATTGACGCGGATATCATTCTTCTTTCCCTCGATATTGAGGACATTCATCAGGCCGACGAGGCCCATCTTGGCGGCGCCATAATTCGACTGACCGAAATTGCCGTAAATCCCGGAGGATGAGCTGGTCATGGCGATGCGCCCGTAATTGCGCTCCTTCATGTGATCCCAGACCGCCTTGGTACAGGTAACCGATCCCATCAGATGAACGTTGAGCACCAGCTCGAAATCGGCGAGTTCCATCTTGGCGAAGGATTTGTCCCGCAAAATACCGGCATTGTTCACGAGTATGTCGACCGCGCCAAAGGTTTTGATCGCCTGATCGACCATATCGGCGACCTCATCGGCCTTCGTGACATTGGCGCCATGCGCCATAGCCTTACCGCCCTTTTCGGTGATTTCCCTGACCACCGTCTCGGCTGCGGACAGCGAAGATCCCGACCCGTCGACCGAACCGCCAAGGTCATTCACCACAATATTTGCGCCGCGCTCAGCCAGCAGCATGGCGTGGCTTTTGCCCAGCCCGTTGCCTGCGCCGGTAATAATGGCCGTACGGCCGTCAAAGCGGATCATCTCAGAGCCCTCCCGGTCCGGTTTCGCGAAAAAACTAGCGTTGTTGGTGGCAATCACCAGCCCGCAATGGAAACCGGACGCAGTTGGAGGCGAAGACCTTGTTAACCGGAATCGGTCTTCCTTCGGCAAATTGTCGGGAATGAAACAGCGATGGAAGCGTCGGTGGTAAGGCTTGTTCAATCAAGCTTCCGCAAGGCTGCAGGTCTTGGCGAGCAGGTGGCCGTCATCTTCTACAGGGAATTATTCGAGATCGATCCGTCGCTGAGGCCCATGTTCAAAGGCCCGATGCGCGAGCAGGGCAAGAAGCTTCTTGCGACCCTCGCCTTTGTTATCCAGAACCTTCACGCGCCGGATAAAGTTGTCGGCCCGGCACAGGACCTTGGCCGGAAGCATGTGAGCTACGGCGTGAAAGCGCGTCACTACACGCTTGTGGGCAATGCGCTTTTGCGGACGCTCGCCAAAGGGCTCGGCGATGACTTCACGCCAGAGGTTCGCGCCGCATGGGTCTCGGCCTACAAACTGCTGGCCGATGTGATGCGTGAAGCCGCCTACGGATCTAATTGGCGTCAGGCCGCCTAGGCGCTTCCTCGACACTGAACACCGCACACACATTCGCCGTCACTCGCTGTGGTTCACGATCTGCGGCAAGTGCATAGCGGTCCAGCTCTGACAGCAATTGCTCGGCCGTCATACCGCTACCGGGCGGTGGTGGCGGAGGAGGAGGTGGTGGTGGAGCGGGCGGCGGCGGGGGAGCAGCCGCATAACGCGCATAATCGTCAAAGCCTGTTTCTGTGGATGGCGACCCCAGACACGGCCCCTGGCCTTCCTGAAGGGTCACAATCTCGCCAAGGCGTGAGCCGGCCGCATCGGCCACGATCTGTGCGCGTTCCGCAGCGTCATTCACCGCTGCGGCAAAAGCCAGTCTCTGGTCCTCGGCTGTCGGTTCCAGGAAAAACAGCACGCTACCGGAATTGACGGGGCCGGCCGCCAGTGCGGCGCCTCGGGCGCGGCTGGTCTGCTCCGGGTCCAGCACGATCACATTCATTTGCACAGTGGCGACATAACCAAGCAGCGCATCCGGATGCCGGTTTTCAACCAGCCTCTCGCCATTTTCACCATAACGCTCGATGACTTGCTCATAATAAGGCCGGACTGCGAGGTTGGACGTGATACGCACCTGGCCACTGGTCGCCAGCCGAACGGCTTCGGCCGCCAGATTGGCGCGGGTCACGGCTTGTTGAGACGCCTCGGGGCTGGTCTCCGCCCGGCCTTCGAAGCTGACCTGGAATCGGGCCCGGTTGGCAGGCACCTCGACAAAGGCTCTGCCTTGCGCCTCGATAACGGGACCTCTGGCCCAGACCGGAACAGGTTGGCCGGACATGGGTTCACAGGCGGCCAGCGCAAACGCACCGACGCCAACAGCGATTACGCCCAGATAACGCATGATACACCCCTTGAATTCCATCCCCACAGTCACGATACACGCGATTAACGATGTTCACAAAAGGCATTTCGATGGACCGCTCAGAAAAAAGCGCCCGCTATGAAGAACTCCGCAAGGAGATCGCGGCAGTCGTAGCCGGTGAAACCAGCCGCACGGCGCGTTTTGCGACAGCGTCCTGTCTGCTCGCCGGGGCGTTTGGACCGAGATTTTTCTGGACCGGTTTCTATGAGGTTGACCCGAACAAGCCCGACGAGCTCGTTGTCGGTCCTTATCAGGGCACGATGGGGTGTCTGCGGATACCCTTCGGCAAAGGCGTTTGCGGCGCTGCTGCGGCAACGCTTGAAACCCAGCTGGTTGCCGACGTTCACGCCTTTCCGGGCCATATCGCGTGCGATAGCCGCACCAATTCCGAAATCGTCGTGCCGGTCATGGATGCCAGCGGTCGACTGGTCGCTGTTCTGGATATCGATAGCGAGAGCCCGGACGCGTTCGATGCTGTTGATCAACAGGGGCTGGAGGCGATTTGCGCCATTCTTCTGACAGACTGAACCGGCTCTGCCATCAGTACGGCAGAGGTCTGCGGAGATGATCTTCGGTCGCACGGATAAAGCCAGCCCTGTGGACGCGGGCGTGATCGTCCTGCACGGCCGCGAAATCAGCTATCGCATCGTGCGGTCTGCGCGGCGGAAGACAATTGCTCTCCAGATTGACGAAAGAGGCCTTCAGGTCCGGGTGCCAGCGAAGACCGGTCAGAAGCGGATCGAAAGCGTCTTGCGGGACCGGGCTGACTGGATTGCCCGCGTGCTCGACAAATGGGCGGATCGGTCAAAGCCGAAAGTCCGGCAGTTCGAAACCGGTGAGCTCTTCCCTTATCTGGGTCAGTCTTTGCGGCTGGATGTGATCGCGCATCCGACACGGGCCCGCAGCCGGGTCGATCTAGAGCCAGAGCGGATCCGTATCGAGATTGACCGGCATCTGGACGGTGAGATGAAGATCGGCACGATCCGCAAAGCGCTCGAACGCTGGTATCGCCGACAGGCCGAAACCGTATTTCCTGACCGCGTTCTGCATTATGCCGGGCAATTGAACCGCCCGGTTTCGAAAGTTGTGATCCGGGACCAGAAACGGCGCTGGGGCAGTTGCGATTCAAAGGGCGTGATCCGTTTGAACTGGCGTCTGATCGGTGCTGATCCCGCCCTTATCGACTATGTCTGTGCCCACGAGGCGGCGCATCTGGTCGTACAGGACCACTCACCGCGGTACTGGGCGGTGGTTGAACAATTGATGCCGGACTGGAAGGCGCGGCGTAAACGCCTGAACGAGACCGCGCCGGACTTCGTACCCTTTTGATGCTAGTCGGCGGGCTGCAAGTGCCGGTCAAAGAATTCCATCATCGTCCGTAAGCGGTGCCGGCTGCGCATTTCGCCACGAATACCGTGGCGCTGACCCGGATAGGTCATCAGCTCGAATGGCAGGTCATTGCCCTGCAGCTCGTTGATCAGCCGGGTGGTGTTCTCGAAGACAACATTGTCATCGGCCATGCCATGCATGATCAGTAGCGGGGTTTCCCAGCCGTCCAGGTGGGCGAAGACAGAGGATTGCTCATAGCCGTCAGGATTGTTCTGCGGCGTGCCCATATAGCGCTCGGTATAATGCGTGTCATAGAGCGCCCAGTCTGTTACCGGGGCTCCGGCAACGCCCGCAGCGAACTCGCCCGGCGCCTGAAGTGTGGTCATCAGCGTCATGTAACCCCCATATGACCAGCCCCAGATGCCGATCCGGTCAGGGTCAACGAAATCGAGGCTCCTAAGATAGGCCAGGCCCGCCAGCTGGTCGGCCACTTCGACGCCGCCCATGGAGCGATGAAGGGCCGTCTCGAACGCATGACCCCGATCCGGCGATCCGCGATTGTCCAGCATGAAATAGATATAGCCCTGCTGGGCGATGTACTGGTTTGTCGCGCCACTCCAGATCATCCGCGTACGGCGTCCGACGCCGGGGCCGCCATAGACATTGATAATCACCGGATAGGCCTGCGAGGGATCAAAGTTCGGCGGCAGGTACATGTCATAGAGCAGTTCGGTGCCATCTTCCGCGAGGATGCTGCCTTGCGCCGGAACGGCATGGTTTTCCAGATAGGGGAAGTAGGGATGTCCGGCTTCCAGCGCATTTTCCTCTATCCAGCGCAACCGCTCGCCCGACGCATCATATAGCGCCGTATTCGTGGGTGTATCGGGGTCGGAATAGCTGGCGATAAAAGTTTGCGCGCCTGCGCCCATGGAGATGCCCGACCACCAGCCGTCCCCGCTGGTAATCCGAACCGGTTCCGCGTCCGGCTGGATATAGGAAACGGAGTAGAGGTGTCGTTGACGCGGATCCGTCATCCAGCCTGAGAAAAAGACAAGGCCGGCATCCCGGTTCACGCCCTCGATGGCGTTGATCTGCCAGTCTCCGGAGGTCAGCTGACCCAGCGCGGTCCCATCGGCAGCATAATGATAGATATGCCGGAAGCCGGTACGTTCGGATGTCCAGAGAAAGCTGCCATCCTCCAGGAAGGCCAGGTCATTTGTAAGATTGACCCAGGCCGGATCAGTCTCTGTGAGAACGATGTCGCCCTCGCCGGTTTCCGGATCAAAGGCAATCAGATCAAGCTGTGTCTGGGCCCGGTTCTGTCTTTGGATGTACAGCCGTCCGTCCGGCCCCCAATTCGCGCGTGCGAGGTAGATATCCGCGTTTTCACCGAGATTTGCTTCGACGCGTTCGCCGGTTTCGATCTCCTCAATGAACAGGCGGATCCCGACATTGGCCTCGCCGGCATAGGGGTAGCGCTGCTCCACAATGCTGGCCCCATCACCTGATATGTCTACGCGGTAGCTAACGGGGATGGGACTTTCGTCCACCTCGGTGAAAGCCACATAGCGATCATCGCGCGAAAACCAGTAGCCGGTCGACCGGCGCATTTCCTCCTGTGCCACGAATTCAGCCGTGGCATAGGTCAGCGTTCCGCCGCCGTCACTGGTGATAGCCGACGTTTCGCCGGTCCGGAGGTCGTGTACGAAGAGGTTTTGATCCCGCACGTATCCGACATACCGGCCAGCGGGCGAGATACGGGCATCGGTTTCGGCCGCTTCGGTTTCCATCAGGCGCTGGGCGTCGCCGCTTTCCAGCTCATAATAGAAAACGTCACCATCGAGCGGAAAGAGCAGGGCATCGCCACGCGCGTCCCAATCATAGGTCACAATGCCGGAGCCAGTGATACGAGCACGCTCCCGCAGCTGGATTTCCGCCTCGGTCAGCTCCCGCTCTTCGGGGGCCAGCACGCGGCTGTCGACCAGCAGGAAGGGATCGCCACCCTCGACATCGATCGCCCAGAGGTCGCGTACGTTCGCATCCTCTTCCTTGCCCTGCAGGAAGGTGATCAATCCGCCATCAGGTGAAAACCGTGTGGCGGTTGCGACCGGACCATTGAGGCTTGGGCTGGCATACAGACGTTCAAGGGTCAGCTCGGCCGGTTCAGCGTCCTGAATGAGCAGGGCGCTTGCTGCAAGGAGAAGAGCTTGTGGCATTCTTGTTTTCCGTTTTGATCAGTAGAGCGCGCGCAGCCCGCTGGACAGCGCGGTCGGAAAAATACTGGCATGGGTTTCATTCTCGAAAACCCTGACCAGGTAATCGGCATTGGGATTGTCCCACGCCTCGATGGCGTTCCCAAATGCGATAAGGTCGGTGACCATTGATCGGCCATTTTCAGGCTGTTCTTCGTATTCTCCGACTGCCAGGTAGACATTCTGGGCGGCATCGCTATCCGGCGGAGCCTCCTGCATGGACGTCAGGAAACGCTGGTCATCATACCAGAGGCTGGGGGAAACGATCAGGTAGTTGGTAAACAGGGCGGGCCGCTCCTGCAACACCCAGCTGGCAAACAATCCGCCATAGGAATGTCCGACCAGCCCGCGCGCGTCCGAGTCGGTTCCGATCTGACCCTCGATAAAGGGAATAATTGTATTCTCGATGGCTTCGAGAAAATCCGGTGCACCGCCGGAATTGGCCTGGAAGCGAGGTCCATAGCCACCTTCGGGCACGAAAGCAGGCGTATAATCGCGAGACCGGTTCATCCGGTAGCCGACAGGAGACGTGTCCTCATACCCGATCCCGACCAGGACCAGGTCAGGCAATTGACCACGCTGTGACAAATGCTCGGAGATCACCGAAGCCAGCGGGAAAGAATATTCAGCATCCAGCATATAGACGATGGGGCAGGCGGCTTCACGGCAAGCCTCCGGCACGCGGACCTTCAGCACATACTGAATGCCGTTGGCCGCGACCGGCGGGCGCAGGATTTCACTGTCATTGACGGTGACCTGCGCTCCGCTCGCCGTCCCGACGGTCAGCGCCATCAGCGCTGCCAGAACCGGTACCTGCATTCACACCTCCTGCGATTGCCCCCACAGCCCTCGCAGCCGGATCTTACATCGGTGGCAAGACCGTTTGTGGTGTCCAGGGCGCACCGGCCTCGGCCAGAGCCTCTTCGAAGGCTGGAATATCAGTCTCTATCAACTGGTCCAGCTCATCGCGGATCGGCCCGAACTCGTCCTCGGCAATATCCAGCTGCCGGCGATGGGCCGGATTGGGCCCATATGTGGAATTGGCCGTGCCCAGCTGGGCAAAACCAAGACGTCCGGCGACGGTGACGGGCTCTGCGCCATACTGGCCATTGCTCGACTGATTGCCATTGAGCGCTTCCTCGATCTCGAAGAGCCGCTGGCGTAGCGCTTCATACTGATCGTCAAGCGAGCCGGGCGCGGTCCGCGTCCGATAAAGCGCAGCCTGCAGACGGTTCAGGCGATACTGCGTGACAGTGATGGCGGAACTGGCCGCTTGTACACTGCGCTGCATGGACGCCAGTCTTTCCCAGAACGCCACGACTTCATCATCAGGGCTTCCCGGAAGGGCTCCCTCCGTGAGGCGCTCGACCTCGAAAGTCTGCGGTTCTCCGATGATCGCCCGTTCGCCATTGCTCTCGCGCATCATGGTTACAGTGTAGGTGCCCGGTCCGGCCAGGAAGCCCGACGGGATATCCGTCGAAACTTCTGCACCGGCAATCGGGCTGCGCGACGGATAGGTGAGATCCCAGGCAACGCGATGGAAACCCTGCGTAACCGGGCCCGAAATCCGGCGGACAACCTGGCCGGCGTCGTCGCGGATAATCAGCCAGATCCTCGGCTCGGCTTCCCGGCGTTCAGATTCGATAACGTCAAAACCCGGGAAGGGCGTGTTCTCACCATTTTCGATCAGCTCACGTTCGGCTTCCTGCCGTACCTGTTCCGAGGTCTGAAGGGTTTCACTCAGATAGTAGGTGAACACGGCTCCATAAGGCGGGTTCTCGGCGGTGAAATAGCCATGCCCCTGCCAGGCGCCGGTATCGAAGCTCAGCTCGTGAAGCGGCTGATACCACCAGGCACGCCGTACCGGGAACAGGTGTTGCCCGTCTTCCAGCATCTCGACGGTTACCTCGCGCAGCGGGGAGATATCATCAAGAACGTAGATGCCACGGCCGAACGTGCCGACAACCAGATCATCCTCACGTTCGTGGATCAGAAGATCGCGGGCGGAAATCGTCGGTATTCCGGCGCTCAGCTGTACCCAGTTATCGCCGCCATCAATGGTGAAATAGACGCCGAATTCGGTACCCGCGAACAACAGGTCCGGGTTTTCATGATCCTGAACAATCCGCCAGACCTGCTCATCATCCGGCAGACCGTTGGTGATCATCCGCCAGCTGCGGCCATAATTGTCCGAGCGCAGCAGATAGGGCGTGAAATCCCCGTACTTGTGATTGTCGAGGGCCATATAGACCGTGCCCGCCTCAAACCGGGAGGGCTCGAAATCATTGACATAGGCCAGGTCTGGCACGCCTGGCAGGTCGCCGGTTTCACTGCGCCGCCAGTTCTCGCCTCCATCTGTTGTGATCTGGATCAGGCCATCATCGGTCCCGGCGTAGAGAACATTCTCATCCACCGGCGATTCAGCGAGGGCACTGATCGTGTTGTAGTTCGACATGGCATAGAGATCCCACGGGGCATCCCAGGACCATTGCCGGCCCATGATTTCCAGCAGCATCCGGTCCTGATTGCGGGTGAGATCGCCCGACAGGGCCGTCCAGGTGTCACCGCGGTCATCAGAGCGCCAGACCCGCTGCGAGGCATGATAGACCCGCGTTGGTTGATGGCTGGAAACCACAAGGGGAGCATCCCAGTTATAGCGTTCGGCGGGCTCGCCCGGCTCAGTTTGCGGCCGGATATAGACAATTTCGTCGGTCGTCCGGTCGAAACGCACCAGATTTCCCTGCTGCCAGCTCGAATAAGCAATATCGGGATTGCCGGGCTCCACGTCCGGTTCGTGGCCGTCGCCGAACAACGTCACAACCCAGTCGGAATTCCGGATGCCGTGACGGCTCGTCGTCCGCGACGGGCCCATCTGCGTATTGTTATCCTGCGTGCCGCCATAGACGTTGTAGAAGGGCTCTGCGTCATCCAGAGCAATATCGTAGAACTGGGTGATCGGCAGGTTCGAGATGAACCGCCAGGTTTGCTCGTCATCGACCGTCTCGTAGAGGCCGCCGTCTGAACCCACCAGCATGTAGTCCGGATCTGTCGGGTGGAAGGCGATTGCGTGATCGTCTACGTGCTTGTTTTCATTGTTGATGTCGCGGAATGTGGCGCCACCATCATCAGAGATCTGGGTGGTGTTGCTGACCAGAATGATCCGATCGAAATGATGCGGGTGTGCATACAGCTCCATGTAATAGTGAGGGCCGGTGCCGCCTGAAACGGTATCCGACATACGCGTCCAGCTCTCGCCGCGATTGGTCGAGCGGTAAACTCCGCCGGTCCGGCGGTCCTGTTCGATCGCCGCATAAACGATGTCCGGGTTCTGCGGTGAAATGGCGAGGCCGATCTTGCCCATATTTCCGGTCGGAAGGCCGGTCGTCACCTCGCGCCATGTTTCCCCGCCGTCATCGGAAACGTGAATGCCGCTTTCCGGGCCGCCATTCATCAGGGCGGCCACGGTGCGATGGCGTTGCCAGGTCGCCGCGACAAGGCGGTCCGGATTGCGCGGATCCATGACAATATCGGTCACACCGGTCCACTCTCCGGCAGACAGGACCAACTCCCATGTCTCGCCGCCATCCGTGGACTTGTAGAGTCCCCGTTCGCCGCCCGGCGACCAGAGCGGTCCCTGGGAGGCAACCCAGATCGTGTCAGGGTCATCCGGGTGAATCAGGATCTCCGAAATGTGTTCGGAATTCTCCAGTCCCATATGCTGCCATGTCTGACCGCCGTCTCGCGAGCGGTAAATGCCGTCGCCATAGCCGACATGCCGGCCCCCATGATTTTCTCCGGTGCCGACCCAGATCGTGTGCGGGTTGGAGGGATCGACGGTAACGGTGCCGATGGAAAAGACGTCCTGGTCGTCGAAGATCGGTGTCCAGGTCGTGCCGGCATTGTCGGTGCGCCAGACGCCGCCGGAACCGACGCCGACGATCCAGGTCGAGGGGTCATCCTGCAATATTTCGATATCGCCGATGCGGCCGGACATGAAGGCCGGGCCGATACTGCGGAATTCCAGCCCCGTGAAGGTGCTCTCGGACAGAACGTTTTCGGTATCGTCAGCTTCCGATTGAGCGCAGGCTGCTTGCGGCAGAGCCGCCAGAATGACGGCGCAGATAATCCCTCTCATTCATCCCTCCCAAGGATTCTTTGAGCGGACCCTATCACCCGTGAGGCGAAAGAAAAGCCATCGCGTCCACGAATGACAAATTCGTCAGAGTGCTGAAAGCTTGACCTTCAAGACGGGCTCGCCACCATGCGCGCCATGACCGTGAACAAGCTCTTCCGCGACATTCATCACTGGGGCTCTCTGGCCCTGATGATCCCGCTCGGCATCATGATCGTGGCGGGCATTTTCCTGATGCTGAAAAAGGACATCGACTGGATCCAGCCGCCAACGCAGCGCAGCGCGATAACGGTGGATGGACCACCTTCAACGACGCTGGTTCAGCTCTACGAATCCGCTGCTGCCATCCCCGAGCTGGAGATCACCGGATGGGACCAGTTCGACCGGATCGATATCCGCTCGGATCGCGGCATTGCCAAATTCATCGCGCCCAATCGCTGGGAGGCCCAGATTGATTTGACCACGCTGGAAGTCCTGTCGCTGGAATACCGCCGCTCGGACCTGTTCGAGCAGATCCATGACGGCTCCTTCTTTGCAGACTGGGTGAAGCTTTACGTCTTCCTGCCGGCAGGTGTCCTGTTGTTTGTTTTGTGGCTGACGGGAATCTGGTTGTTCTTCCTGCCGCATGTGAAACGCTGGCAACGCCGGAAAAAGCGGGCGGCAAAACTGAAGGAGGCATGAATGTCGGATTCCGAGAACCCGAAGCCGAAACGCAACAAGGTCGAGGGCCATAGTTTCTGGCAGCCCTTCCAGCCGATCACGACCTATGAGCAGGCGCTCGCCAAGACCCGTACCGGCGTCGTTGTTGGGATATTGCTGATTATCCAGGGCGTTATCCTCGCAATTGCTGCGATGGCCGGTTTTGCAGAGCTCTTCGGGCTGGACAGATTTGTCGATGATCTGGAGCGCTATTCGATGGTGGGCGTTTCGATTTTCCTGGCGGTCATCGGCCTGGTTCTGGCGCTGCTATTGCACCGCTATCAATGGTGGTGGGTCGTTGTCCTTCTGGCCGTGATCGGTGTGTTCGACATGCTGTCGAGGATCGCAGGCGTTTTCATGGGCGGAGCCAATGTCGCTGCAATCTTTTTCGCTATCATGGAATTCGTTGGCATCGTCAGCATGGTCCGGGGACGCATCAAGCTGAAGCGGCTGGAAGCCGCCCGCGTTGATACGGCGGTTTTTGACTGATTGCTTCACATCAACAGTGATTGCCCGGCCGCCCGCCCTCCTTTATAGCCAGGGCCAATTATCGACTCCCCTGATACAAGAGGACAAAGCGCCCCATGGCCGCCTATCAATACGTCTATCATATGGACCGCCTGTCGAAGACCTATCCGGGCGCGTCCAAGCCGGTTTTCGAGAATATTTCCCTGCACTTCCTGCCCGATGCCAAGATCGGTGTTGTCGGCGTCAACGGCGCCGGCAAGTCGACCCTGCTGAAAATCATGGCCGGCATCGACACCGAGTTCACCGGCGAGGCCTGGGCGGAAAAGGGTGTGCGCGTCGGCTATCTGCCGCAGGAACCGCAGCTCGATGAGAGCAAGACGGTCTGGGAAAACGTCATCGAAGGATCGGCGCAAAAAAAGCTGGTCGACGATTTCAATGCAGTCTCGATGAAGCTGGCGGAAGATTATTCCGACGAGCTGATGGCCGAGATGACCGAGCTGCAAGAGAAAATCGACGCTGCCGACGCCTGGGATATCGACTCGAAGATCGAGATGGCGATGGATGCGCTGCGCTGCCCGCCAGCCGACTGGGATGTGACCCGGCTGTCCGGTGGTGAAATCCGCCGCGTGGCATTGTGCCGTTTGCTTCTGTCCGAACCGCACATGCTGTTGCTGGACGAACCGACCAACCACCTCGACGCTGAATCGGTCGACTGGCTGCAACACCATTTGGAGAATTTCCCGGGCGCCATTCTGGTGGTCACCCACGACCGTTACTTCCTCGACTCCATCACAACCTGGACGCTGGAACTCGATCGCGGTCGCGGCGTGCCGTACGAGGGCAATTACTCGTCCTGGCTGGAACAGAAGCAAAAGCGCCTGGCCCAGGAAAAGCGCGAGGAAAGCTCCAAGCAAAAGGCGCTGGCCCGCGAACTGGAATGGATCCGCTCCTCGCCCAAAGCCCGTCAGGCCAAGTCGAAAGCCCGTATCAAGTCCTATGAAGAGCTGCGCGATGCGGCCGATCGTCAGGAGATCAATACCGCCCAGATCAATATTCCGCCGGGCCCGCGCCTGGGCGGCGTGGTCGTCGAGGTGGAGAATCTCAAGAAGGGCTTCGAAGACAAGCTTCTGATCGACGGGCTTTCCTTCCAGCTGCCGCCGGGTGGCGTGGTGGGTGTGATCGGTCCGAACGGTGCGGGCAAGTCCACCCTGTTCAAGATGATCACTGGCCAGGAACAGCCCGATGAAGGCGCAATCCGTCTCGGCGAGACTGTGAAGCTGTCCTATGTCGACCAGTCACGCGATGCGCTGGACCCGAACAAGACGGTCTGGGAGGAAATCTCCGGCGGGAATGACATGATCAATCTCGGCGGCAAGGAAGTGCCGAGCCGGGCCTATGTCGGCGCCTTCAACTTCAAGGGCGGCGACCAGCAGAAAAAGGTCGGCCTGCTGTCAGGCGGTGAACGCAACCGCGTCCACCTTGCCAAGACGCTGCAGACCGGTGGCAATCTGCTGCTCCTCGACGAACCGACCAACGATCTCGACGTGGAAACGCTGGCCGCTCTGGAGCAGGCGCTGGAAAACTATCCCGGCTGCGCCGTTGTGATCTCGCACGACCGTTTCTTCCTCGACCGTCTGGCCACGCACATCCTCGCTTTCGAAGGCGACAGCCATGTCGAATGGTTTGAAGGCAATTTCGAAGACTATATCGAGGACAAGAAGCGCCGCCTGGGCGAGGACGCCGTCACGCCCAAGCGGGTGAAGTTCAAGCGCTTCAGCCGTTAGTCATCCGCGCGATCAGCGCATCGATCTGTTCCTCGCGCGTACCGGTCAGGGGGATGTCCGGCTGCACAGGCGCGCCGGATGTGTCGCCATTCGGCCGGATGAAGATGTAGATCGGCGCCGCGGCTTCGAGCCCCGAGTGCTCAAGCGTGTGGACCTGCACCTGACCGGTGGAGTTGGCGCGGCCTTCCGTGCCCGGTCCGGCAATTGGGGCGATATTGAAATCCTGCGCCGTCGCCGCCATGACGATGGCCTGCGAATATGTGCCCGGCCCCACCAGGATAACGGTCTCGCCATTGAACCGGTTTTCCAGTTCGGCCGGCGGCTCAACCCATTGCGCAAACGGCAGGGACACGACCTGCCCGATTTCCGACCCCGGAATGCGGGCCTGGTTTTCCGGCGTGATCCGCGCGGTGACCGCTGAAAGCGGCGTGTAACGCTGCGTCGTGATGTAGGCAAACAAGGCATCCGACAGCATGTGCGCACCGCCGCCATTGCGGCTGATATCGATGATCAGATGGCTCGCGCCGCGTTCAGCGATCTCTGCGAAGGCGGGTTCCAGGAAGGCGTTGAAAGTCTCCTCCAGATCCGGCGCGAACGTATTGACCGAGAGGATTGCGACGCTGTCCGCGAAGGTCAGCGACCAGTTATCGGCATGGCTTTCGCCATGATCGCGCGCCGGTTCGATCTGGTGGGAATATTGATGCCCGTCGGAATCCATGGCCGTCACCGTCCATTCCCGGGCGCCACCCGTGACGCCCCAGAGATAAGCCGAGAAGCGGGTTTCCAGCAGGTAGCGCCTCAAGCCATCGCTATCACCATGCGTGCGGGCGAAAATGCGCGCGGCAATATCGCCTGCGGCCAGACCATTTATCGTCAGGATTTCGTCGCCCGCGGAAAAGGCGCTGTCCGGAGCAATCGCAGCGCCAACGAGCAGACGTCCGCCGGTCCAGTCAACTGGCAGCACAAAGTCGGCGCCACCGGATGCAAGATAGGCATCGTAATCGGCATTGGGTGTACGAATGGCGACATGCCCGTCATTGAAGAGCGGGTTCATGACCGACAACGCATACCAGGCTTCACGCGGTGAATAATCGCCTGAAAGGGATGCGGAGATCGCATCGAAGCGCGCGTTGACGGCGTCCACATCCATCGAGAAAGACGGGTCCGGGTGAGTGGCAAACAGCCATTCGCGCCAGTCCGTGATGTCGGCCGCCAGTTGCGGGGCGGTGATAGAGGTCTCTGTGGCGGGCTGCTGCGCGCAGGCAGCGGCGGAGAAAAGCAGGGAGGAAGTCAGCACGAGGCTGGTAATCGACCGTATCATTGTGTTAGCCTTTTTATGTAACCAGTAACGTAACCGGTAACATAAATGGATTGGCGGTTCAACCATGCCTGAATCAGAGAGCCTCTTTGACACCTATGCGCCAGCATTCTTTGCCCGCAGGGCCTCGATGCTGGTCGACAAAATTATTAGCCAGGGCGGCGCTTCGATGCAGGCCTTTGGCCTGAAGTCACCAGTCCCGGCGATTTCCACTTTGCTGGTGCTCCGCAAAGCCGAGCTGAGCGTTACCGAAATAGCCACCCACCTCGGCGTGACCCATGCGGCCATCATCAAGAATGTCCGCCTGCTGGAACGGGAAGGCCTGGTCGAGCGGATCAGTGATGACCGGGATGCCCGCCGCAAACCCTTGCGATTGACGGCGGGGGGCCAAGAGGAGTCGGTTCGGACGGCGGCCTTCCTGGCGGCAGCACAGACTGCTTACCGTCAGATTTTCGAGGAAATCGGCGTTGATATGGATGCCGCAATTGTCCGGATGGAGGCGGCGCTGGAACGGCAGTCTTTTGACCTGCGTTTGCGGGAAGCGGCGGAAAAAGTGCCGTAAATCGGTCCGACGTCAACAACCTTACAATCTTTATGTGCTTAAAGGGCGGCTTCCGGGCCGCCTTTTTGCTGCAAATGCGTTGTCAACGCCGCAGAATGATATAAACATATCTTTATATGTTTTGGAGTAGCGTTCCGGTATGGACGATCTTGTAGCCCATCTCAAAGCCCTGGCTGAGCCGACACGGCTCCGCATCGCTAGCCTTCTGGCGCGCGGTGAGCTGACGGTATCAGAGCTTGTTCAGGTGTTGGGACAGAGCCAGCCGCGGGTCAGCCGCCATCTCAAGCTGCTGACCGATGCCGGTCTCGTCGAGCGCCAGCCGGAAGGGGCGTTCGTCTTTTACCGCCTGGTGTCTTCAGGGCCGGGTCATCGTCTTGCCAATGTCATTGGCGAGATGTCTCCCCCGGACGATCCGGTCCTGAAGCGCGATCTCGATCGTCTGGAGAGCGTGAAATCGGCTCGTGCCGCGGCCGCGGAAGCCTATTTCCAGCGCGCAGCCGAGGACTGGGACAAGATCCGCGCCCTGCATCTTTCCGAGCACGAGGTTGAAGCGGCCATGCAGGATGCTGCCGGCAGCGGCCCCTTTGACCTGATGATCGATGTGGGCGTCGGTACCGGCCGGATCCTGGAGGTCTTCGCAGACCGGGTGGGTGAGGGCGTCGGGGTCGACGTCAATCATGCCATGCTGAATGTGGCCCGCCTGAATCTGGAGCGCGCCGGGCTTTCCGGCGCTTCGGTTCGTAAAGCGGATGTCTCCGCACTGCCGTTTGACGACGGGGTGGCAGATCTGGTGACAGTTCACCAGGTGCTGCACTATCTCGATGATCCGGCAGTAGCGATTGCCGAATGCGCGCGTGTGCTCAAACCGGGCGGTGTTTTGCTGATCGCGGATTTTGCCCCGCACCAGCTTGAATTCCTGAAAACCGACCATGCCCACCGGCGCCTGGGCTTTTCCGATGAGGAAATCACCGACTGGGTGGAAAGCGCCGGTCTGGAGCTGCGCCGCCGTGCCGCGCTGCACCCGGAAGAGCCGGAAAACCGTCTGACGGTGAAGATCTGGGCCGCCCGCCGTGTGCCGGTCCGCACCGAGCCGGGACGGGCTAGAAGCCGGGAGAAGTCGGCATGACTCATCAGCCATCCTCCTTCGCCTTTGGCCGGAATTCGGCGCCGAATGTCTCGTTCGAATTCTTCCCGCCCAAGACTGATGCCATGGCTGACCGGCTGTGGGATACGGTGACAAAGCTGGAACCCTACAAGCCGGATTTTGTTTCTGTGACCTATGGTGCCGGTGGCTCCACGCGAGAGCGCACGCGAAACACCGTCAAGCGCATTATCTCGGAAACCCGTCTGAATGCCGCCGCGCATCTGACCTGTGTCGGCGCCACGCGGCTGGAAACCCGCAATATCATCCGCGATTACAAATCGGCCGGTGTGGACCACATAGTGGCTCTGCGCGGGGATTCGCCGGAAGGCGCCGGCCAGCCCTATTCCACACATCCCGGTGGTTTTGAAAGCACGGCCGAGCTGGTTCGTGCCATCCGCGAGGAGGGCATTAGCGAGGTCACGGTCGGCTGCTATCCGGAGCGCCATCCTGACAGCCCGTCAATTGATCACGACCTGGACGTTCTGAAAGCCAAGATCGACGCTGGCGCCACGCGCGCTGTGACGCAATTCTTCTTCGACCCGGATATCTTCTTCCGTTTCCGTGACAAGGCGGTAGCCGCCGGGGTTTCGGTTCCGATCATTCCGGGGCTGATGCTGCAGTCCAATTTCAACGGTTTGCAGCGCATGGCCGATCTGTGTGGTGCTTCTGTGCCCGATAGCCTGCCGCCGCTTTATGAAGGTCTGGACGATGATGCGGATACACGTGACCTGGTCACGGCCAATGTCGTCGCAAAGCTGGCCCGCAAGCTGGAAAAGGGCGGGGCAGACCATTTCCACTTCTACACGCTGAACCGCGCCAATCTGGCGATTTGCCTGGTGCGTTTGCTGGGCGTGCGGGCCTTGCAGAAAGCCGCCTGAACATGGCGGCTGAACGCTCGAGAATTGACGCGCTGAAGGCGGCCGCCCGCGAACGCATTGTCGTGCTGGATGGTCCCAAGGGTACCGAAATCCAGCGCCGCGGGCTCACAGAGGCCGACTTTCGCGGCGAGCTGTTTGCCGGTCACAATCAGGACCTCAAGGGCAATAACGATATTCTCAACCTGACCCGGCCGGACGTCATTGGAGCGATTCATCGCGAATATGCCGAGGCTGGCGCCGAGATCATCTCGACCAATTCGTTCAACGCCAATGCGATCAGCCAGGGCGAGTACGGGCTGGCTGATCAGAGTTACGCCATTAACAAGGCGGCGGCATCGATTGCGCGCAAGGTGGCGGATGAATTCTCGGTTGGCGATCAATTGCGCTGGGTGGCTGGCGCGATCGGGCCGACCAATGCCACCCTCTCCATCTCGCCGGATGTAAATCGCCCGGAATTCCGCGCGACAGATTTCGATTCCATGGTGGCGGTTTACACGGAGACGGCGCGTGGCCTTGTCGATGGCGGGGCGGATTATCTGCTGATCGAGACCGTGTTCGACACGCTGAATGCCAAGGCCGCGATTGCAGCGGTCCGCGATCTCGAGGCCGAAACAGGGACATCGATCCCGATGTCATTGTCCATGACGGTGGTAGACCGCTCCGGCCGCAATCTGTCCGGCCAGACAGTCGAGGCCTTCTATGCCTCCATTCGTCATGCCGACCCGCTCAGTGTCGGGCTCAACTGCTCGCTCGGTGCCGAACAGATGCGCACCTATGCGGCGGCGCTCGCCCGCGTGTCGGACACGCTGGTGCACGCCTATCCGAATGCCGGTTTGCCCAATGATCTGGGACAGTATGACGAGCCGCCGGAAACCACGTCGGCTCTGTTACGGGAATGGGCGGAGAATGGCCTTCTGAACATTGTCGGCGGTTGCTGCGGCACCACGCCGGCGCATACGCGCCTGATTGTCCAGGCCGTGAAAGATGTGCCGCCGAGGGCGATTCCTGTTAGCAATCCTGCCATGCGCTTGTCCGGGCTCGAGCCATTCGCTCTGGCCGGATGATGAATTGCTAGCAAAAGGATCATCACATGAAGTTCGCCATCCGCCTGATTATCGCTTTGTTGTTCGCAGCCTTCGCTTACGTGATTTCCAGCATTGTCCTTGGCACATTGATGGGCGCCGGAATTGTCAGCCAGATTATCGCCGGTCTGATCGCCATCGGCTTTTTCCTGATTGCGCTGTTCGGCAAACCGGGTGCGGGCCGCAGCAACCATTTCAACGACAATAATTTCGGCGGTCCCGGCGGTCCCGGACCGACGACATTCAACTGATACGGCGGCGCTGAATGACAGAACGATCCCGAGCCGTTTTCGTAAATATCGGTGAACGCACCAACGTCACCGGTTCGGCGCGCTTCCGCAAACTGATCACCGACGGCGATTATGCAGAGGCCTTGTCGGTTGCGCGCCAGCAGGTCGAGAATGGTGCCCAGATCATCGATATCAATATGGATGAGGGCCTGCTGGATTCGAAAGCGGCCATGCGGACCTTCCTGCGCCTGATTGCGGGCGAGCCGGACATTGCACGCGTCCCGGTAATGATCGACAGCTCCAAATGGGAGGTGATCGAGGAAGGCCTGAAGAATGTTCAGGGCAAGGCCATCGTCAACTCAATCAGTTTGAAAGAGGGCGAGGCGGCGTTTCTCGAGCAGGCCCGCAAGGTCCGGCGCTACGGCGCGGCCGTCGTTGTCATGGCGTTTGACGAAACCGGTCAGGCCGAAACTGCCGACCGCAAGTTCGCGATCTGCCAGCGCGCCTATCGCCTGCTGACCGAACAGGCCGGCATTGATCCGTCAGACATTATTTTTGACCCCAATATCTTTGCCGTCGCGACGGGTATCGCCGAGCACGATGATTACGCCGTGGCCTTCATCGAGGCGACACGCCGGATCCGTTCCGAACTGCCGCACGCGCACGTTTCTGGCGGCGTGTCGAACCTTTCCTTTTCGTTCCGGGGCAATGAGCCCGTACGCCGGGCAATGCACTCGGTTTTCCTCTATCACGCCATCCGCGCCGGACTGGACATGGCCATCGTCAATGCCGGTCAGCTGGACATCTATGATGATATCGAGCCAGAGCTGCGCGAGGCGGTCGAGGATGTCATCCTCAACCGCAAGCCCGGCGCTGCCGATCGCCTGCTGGAGATCGCCGAACGCTTCCGTGATGGCGGTGAGCGCGAGGAAAAAGCCACCGCAGAATGGCGTGGCTGGCCGGTGGAAAAACGCCTGGAACATGCGCTGGTTCACGGCATCACCGATCACATCGACGAGGATACGGAAGAAGCCCGCCTGGCCTTTGACAAGCCGCTGGAGGTGATCGAGGGCCCGCTGATGGACGGGATGAATGTCGTCGGCGACCTCTTTGGCGAGGGCAAGATGTTCCTGCCACAAGTGGTCAAGTCGGCCCGCGTCATGAAGAAGGCCGTGGCCTGGCTATTGCCGCATCTGGAAGAGGAAAAGCGCCGCTCCGGCCTTGAAGGCAAATCCAACGGCAAGATTGTTCTTGCCACGGTGAAAGGCGATGTCCACGACATCGGCAAGAATATTGTCGGCGTTGTCCTGCAATGTAATGGCTATGAGATCATCGATCTCGGCGTCATGGTTCCGGGCTCGGATATTCTCGAAGCGGCGAAACGCGAAGGCGCGGACATTGTCGGCCTGTCCGGACTGATTACCCCGTCACTCGATGAAATGGTCGACGT
This sequence comes from Hyphobacterium lacteum, assembly GCF_036330345.1. Taxonomy (NCBI): domain Bacteria; kingdom Pseudomonadati; phylum Pseudomonadota; class Alphaproteobacteria; order Maricaulales; family Maricaulaceae; genus Hyphobacterium; species Hyphobacterium lacteum. The sequence continues at coordinate 216,641 of NZ_JAZDRP010000004.1, read as the reverse complement.
TGCCAGCGAGATGCAGCGGCTCGGCTTTGACCTGCCGCTTCTCATTGGCGGCGCCACGACCAGCCCGGCGCATACCGCACTGAGGATCGAACCCGCCTATTCCGGCGGCCCCGTCGTCCATGTCAGCGATGCCAGTCGCGCCGTCGGCGTGGTCTCCAAACTGCTGTCGGGCGACCGCGATGTATTTGCCTCGGACAATCGGCAGGCTCTGGCCCGTATCCGCGAGGTTCGTGCCCGTACGGCCAGCGCCCGCGACCGGCTGAGCCTCGAGGCGGCCCGCGAGAAGGCACTGGCCCTGCGTGAAGCTTCTGTACCCGCCCCGCGCCAGCCAGGTGTGACGGTCATCGATGATGTCCGCGTGGCTGACCTCATTCCATATATTGACTGGACCCCCTTCTTCATGAGCTGGGATCTGAAGGGTGTTTATCCGCAAATTCTCGACGATCCGAACCGTGGCGAGGCCGCCCGGAATCTCCTGAAGGATGGACAGGCCATGCTGGAGCGTATCGCTGGCGAAAACTGGCTTGAGCCGCGCGGCGTGGCTGGGCTGTGGCCCGCCAACCGCTCCGGCGATGATATTACCGTCTGGACGGATGAAACGCGTCATGAGCGCCGGGCCACTTTCTTCGGCCTGCGCCAGCAATCAGCCAAGACGAATGACCGTCCGCATCTCTCGATCTCTGATTTCCTCAAGGATGAAGGTGAGGACTGGGTCGGAGGGTTCTGCGTGACGGCGGGTGAAACCGGCGAGCGGATCGAGGCTTTCAAAGCGGAGCAGGACGATTATTCGGCGATCATGTTTGCCGCCCTGGCCGACCGGATCGCCGAGGCCTTGGCGGAGTATCTGCACCAACGCGTCCGCCGGGAAATCTGGGGCTATGCAGCCGATGAAGCGCTCACCAATGAGCAATTGATCAGGGAAGCCTATGCCGGCATTCGCCCGGCGCCCGGCTATCCGTCACAGCCCGATCATACAGAAAAGCAGACCCTGTTTGATCTGTTGGATGCGCCCCGCAATTGCCGGGTCGAGCTGACGGAAACACTCGCCATGACCCCCGCAGCCTCTGTATCCGGCCTCTATCTCGGCCATCCCGACAGCGAATATTTCGTCGTAGGCCGGATCGGCGAGGACCAGGTTGCCGATTATGCCAGGCGCAAGGGCTGGACGCTGCAGCAGGCTGAAAAGGCGCTGGCCCCGATCCTGGGCTATGAGCCCAAAACCGGGGCCGAAAAGAACGCGGCCTAGAAACGGCCCATCTGGTAATCCACCATCGCCTGGCGGACCTCGCCTTCCGTGTTCATCACGAAGGGGCCGCCACGGGCGACCGGTTCACGAAGCTGGCGGGCTGCGATCAACAGCAGGCGGGCGCCGTCATTACCGGCTTCCAGCCGCGTCAGCTCGCCTTCGCCGAGCACTCCCAGCTCGCCGCGATTGACGGCCATGGACGCCTCGCTGCCGGTGCGCGGCAGCAGGATGGACCCGTCATGCACGGCCACGATGGTCGAGTGCCGCGCCGGAAGCGGCTCTTCAAAAACCGCATTCGGCTCGAGATGGATCTCGGCAAAGAAGGGCTGCACGGTGATCTTCTTCACCGGGCCCTCGACACCCGTTGAGGTCTTGCCGGCGACGATCTTTGCGACCACGCCATCACGGACGTCTGACGGTATCTGATCGGCGGTGTATTCCTGATATCCGGCCGGTTTCATCTTCTCGGCTCGCGGAAGATTGATCCACAGCTGGAAACCGGACATCAGCCCGTCTTCCTGTTCCGGCATTTCCGAGTGGACGATGCCGCCGGCAGCCGTCATCCACTGTACGCCGCCAGGCTCGATCACGCCCTCATGGCCCTTGTTGTCCTTGTGACGTAGGCGTCCGGCGAACATGTAGGTCACGGTTTCGAAGCCCCGGTGGGGATGCGGCGGAAAACCGGCAATGTAATCGTCCGGATTCTCGGTATGGAAATTGTCCAGCATCAGGAACGGGTCGATCTGCGGCAGGCGCGGCGTGCCCAGAAGGCGGTTCAGCTTCACACCGGCGCCATCGGTTGCGGCCATACCCGGTTCGAGATGCACGAGCGGTCTGATTGTGGTCATGGCATGTCTCCTTTGGCGGCAGATATGGGGCAGCGGCGGGGCGGCTTCTAGGGAAGCCGTTGAAAACCCCGTTTTTCCATTCCGTCAGTAATGGACGCTGCCGCGGAGCAGGCCTATTCTTCTGCCATCCAGGGGGAAACACCATGTCCAGATCGATCCTGATTTCGTCTGCAAGCTTCATTGCACTGATGGGCTGTGAGGCCGGAGAAATGCAGACAGACCCGGTTCCGGCACCGGGCTCGCAACAGACCGGCATCGAGGACGCCAGTATTGCAGCCGGTCTGACAGGCCGGACATTCGATGTGACCGGCGAATTGTTCGGATACTTCCTGCCCCAGGATGAAATTGCCATCGGCTCCATCGAGCTGGACCATATCTGGGTTGAGCCGGTCTGGCGCGCGGAAGACGGGACGGACTTCCCGCAGGTCGGCCTTGCGTTTGATGATGTGTCCAGCCCCACCGGCATTGGCGAGTTGGGCAATACCTATTACGAAGTCACCTACAGCGTCATGCCGGAAATCTATAGCGTGACGGATACAGGCCTTTCCTTCATCGGGCAGCATGAGCTGCTTGGCGAGATCCGGTTCGAAGGCAGATGGAATCCGGAGCATGTCGCGGAAATGATGGCCGCTAACCCTCAGAATGCAGGTGAAGCTCTGACAGGGGATCTGAAAATCGGTGATGTCATTTTCAATGACGTGACCTTCCAGGGATGGTTGGGCGATTGAGCGAGAGCCGCAAACGCCGTTCCCTGTTCACCATTGGCTGGCGCGAATGGGTTGAATTGCCGGATTTTGACGGCACCCGCATCAAGGCCAAGATTGATACCGGTGCCCGGACGTCGGCTGTCCATGCCTGGAAAATCGAGGCTTTCGAACGGGATGGCGAAAAATGGGTGAGGTTCGAACTTCACCCCAAGCAAAAGAACAATACCCATAGGGTTCCTTGTGAGGCCAGGGTTCTGGACGAGCGCCTGATACGCTCCTCTAACGGGCAGATCACCAGGCGTTATGTCATTCGCACCCGGCTGAAACTGGGTAATCGGACATGGCCGATAGATCTGACACTCTCGCGGCGTGACGAGATGGGCTTTCGTATGCTACTAGGCCGCACCGCGCTGCGGGGACGGACCCTGATCGACGCAGCAGCGTCCTATTTATGCGGGGATTAGACCCGCTGAGCCGTGAATCACTAGCTGCCCTTCTGGATACAATATGCGCTTCGCCCTTCTTTGCCGGAACCCGAAACTCTATTCGCACCAGCGGTTGATCGAGGCCGCCGAGGCCCGTGGCCATGAGGTCGATGTGCTGGATACATTGCGCATCTACATGAATATCACCTCGCACCGGCCGGCCTTGCATTATCAGGGCGAGAAGCTGCCGGACTATGACGCGGTGATTCCGCGGATTGGCGCCTCCATCACCAATTATGGCGCGGCAGTCGTCCGCCAGTTCGAGATGACCGGTGCCTGGACGCTGGCAGAGTCGGTGGCGATCAACCGTTCGCGCGACAAGTTGCGTTCGCTACAATTATTGTCGCGCGCGGGCATTGGTTTGCCGGTCACGGCCTTTGCGCACGATACCGGCCGTATCGATGAAATCCTTGATATGGTGGGTGGTGCACCGGTGGTGATCAAACTGCTGGAAGGCACCCAGGGTGTCGGTGTGGTTCTTGCCGATACCAAGCGCTCGGCGAAATCTGTCATCGAGGCCTTCCGCGGTGCCAAGGTGAATATTCTGGTTCAGGAATTCATCAAGGAGGCCGGTGGAGCCGATATCCGGACGATCGTTGTCGGCGGCAAGGTGGTGGCCGCGATGAAGCGTCAGGGCGCGGAAGGCGAGTTCCGCTCCAATATTCACCGGGGTGGCGGCGCCTCGAAGGTGAAAATTACCCCGGAAGAGCGGGCTACCGCCGTGCGCGCTGCAAAGATCATGGGACTGCATGTCTGCGGTGTAGACATGCTGCGATCCAATCACGGCCCGGTCGTGATGGAGGTGAATTCCTCCCCGGGCCTTGAAGGCATCGAGGGCGCAACAGGCTTCGATGTTGCCGGGAAAATCATCGATTTCATCGAGAAGACAGCAACACCGGGCAAGACCAGGACAAAGGGCAAGGGGTGACACGCAAACCGTTTGCGATGGCCGGGCATACGATCCAGCCCGGTAAAAGCGCGATCATTGATGTTCCGGTCTCGGTTCTCTCCGACCACACGCCCATGACCATGGCGGCCCATGTGCTGCACGGAAAACTGGACGGACCAACGGTCTTCGTCTCCGGCGCCATTCACGGTGACGAGATCATCGGCGTCGAGATTGTCCGGCGGCTGATCCGCGCGCCCCAGATGAAAGGCCTGAAAGGCACGCTGATCTGTGTGCCGATCGTCAATGCCTACGGCTTTATCAATCACTCGCGATATCTGCCAGACCGCCGCGATCTTAACCGGTCTTTCCCGGGCGCAACAAAGGGCTCGCTGGCAGCCCGCCTGGCCAAGATTTTCATGACCGAGATCGTCTCGCGCTGCGATGTCGGCATCGATCTGCACTCGGCGGCTGAACACCGCGTCAATCTCCCCCAGATCCGCATTGATGGCGGCTCCAGGAAGGCGATGGAACTGGCACAGGCCTTTGCGCCTCCGGTCATTATCGTTTCCAAGCTGCGCGATGGATCCCTGCGGCAGGCGGCCCGTGATCTGGGCAAGGATGTGCTGGTCTATGAGTGCGGTGAAGCGCTGCGTTTTGACGAAACAGCTTTGCGGATTGGTGTCACCGGCGTTCTGCGGGTTTTGCGCAAGCTGGGCATGCTGAATCAGGACCGGCGCATCAGAACGCCGCTCAAGCCCGATGTCAGCCAGTCGAGCGAGTGGATGCGCGCGCCCATGGGCGGCGTGCTGCGGGCCTACAAGACGATCGGCGCCTGGGTCGAGGAAGATGAGGTGATCGCCGCCCTGTCCGATCCGCTGGGCCAGCAGGAAGTCGAGGTCAAGTCACCGGCGACCGGGCTGATCATCGGCCGCACCATGCTGCCCATCGTCAATGAAGGCGACGCGCTGTTTCACATCGCCGAAATTCTCAAGCCACTCACCGAGGATGGTCATACCGAGCTGGAACAGGCCTTCGAAGGCCATCCGCTCTTTGACGAGGATGAAATTCTCTAGGCAGAAAAGAAAACCGCCCGCGAAACGGGGCAGCGTTCGCGGGCGGCAATTCAGAGCGGGCCTATGGGACAGGGAAGGGGCGGCCGCGCTCCTGTTTTCAATGATCTGCCTCTAGTGTGTGCCGGGCATGATCACTTCATTGATGACGTGAATGACGCCATTGGATGCATCGACGTCTGCATTAATGACAGTCGCCCCGTCGATCATCACTGATCCGTGGGTGGCATCGACGTCGATCGTGTCTCCCTGGACAGATGCAACGGACAGGCGCTGCCCCTGAAGGTCGCCGGCGAAATACTCACCCGGAACAACGTGATAGGTCAGGATCGAGACCAGCTGTTCGCGGTTTTCCGGTTCCAGCAGCGAAGCAATCGTATCCTCGCCGAGGGCCGCGAAGGCCTCATCGGTCGGGGCGAACACTGTGAACGGCCCATCGCCTCGCAGAACATCAACCAACCCGGCGGCCTGCACCGCGGCAACCAGCGTATTGAAAGAGCCGGCACTGATCGCCGTATCGACAATGTCGCTCTGCATGGCGGCATGAGAACCATGGCCGTCCATCATCTTGACCTTGATCGCGCCCAGATCGGCATCATGGGCCAGGGCCGGTGCTGCAAGGGCAGCCGTGGCGGCGAGAGAGAAGAGAATTTTACGCATGTGTTGCGCTCCTGAGTTTGGGGGGACGGGACGGAGGATGCCGCCCGTCTTCCGCCGCACTCCTGCGACGGACAGCAGGGTTTACGGGCGCAGTCCGGCAGCAGATTGCTGAATTAAACATGTTTAATTTTAGGGATTTAGGTATGGAAAATGGGGTTATTACGCCCTAACCGGAAACCCGGCCTACACGGTTGACCAGTTGTGCAAGCGCCCTTGCCGGCAAAGTGTTCAGAGGCCTGTTCGGCCCGCAGCTCTACTTTGCCCTCTCCAGATAGGCTCCGCCGCCCGGTGTTTGGATTTCGACGCAATCGCCGGGCTCGACTGAAATCGCAAAAAGCCCGTCCAGCGGCTCGACCGTTCCGTCCGCTCTGATAACCCGTTGCTCGCCGGTCTTGCCATCACCGCCGCCGGCCAGACCCTTTGGCGGCTCTTTCCGGTGCGAAGACAACAGCGCCACGTCCATGGGCTCAAGAAACTGCAGGCGGCGTATTGAACCGTCGCCGCCATAAAATGCTCCATCGCCTCCAGACCCTTCCCGGACCCGGTGTGCCACAAGCCGGACCGGATAGCGCCGCTCCAGCACTTCCGGGTCCGTCATTCGGGAATTGGTCATATGGGTGTGGATGGCATCGGTGCCGGCAAACGCCCGTCCGTCCGGCCCGTATCCGGCGCCGGATCCGCCGCAGATCGTTTCGTAATACTGATGGCGCGCATTGCCGAAGGTCAGATTGTTCATGGTGCCCTGAGCAGCCGCCATACGGCCTGTTGCTGCAAACAGGGCATCGACCACCATCTGGCTGGTTTCGACATTTCCGGCAACAACGGCAGCGGGCGGTTTCGGGTTGAGCAGGCAGCCTTCGGGGATGATTAGCTCAATCGGTTTGAGGCAGCCTTCATTTAGCGGGATCTGGTCGCCCACCAGGCAGCGGAAGACATACAGGACAGCTGCTCTCGCAACGCTGGACGGGGCATTGAAATTCGAGTTCAGCTGCGCGCTGGTGCCGGTGAAATCGACGATTGCCGACCGGTTTTCCCGATCGACACGAACCGCCACCCTGATCTCGGCACCGCAATCCATTCGGATACCGGCCTCACCATCCTTCAGCGCATCGATGACACGCCGAACCGCCCGTTCGGCATTATCCTGCACATGACCCATATAGGCCCGCACCACGTCCAGCCCGTGATCATCGACCATGCGTTTCAACTCGGCGCTGCCGCGGGCACAGGCTGCCAGCTGGGCCTTGAGGTCAGCAATGTTCTGCGCCGGGTTTCGCGCCGGGTAGGGGCCGGATTCCAGGATGGCTTCCACCGTCTCGGTCAGGAAGCGCCCGCCGCGCATGATCAGTGCATTGTTGAAGGAAACGCCTTCCTCCTCGATCGAGGTGGAGAAGGGCGGCATGGAGCCCGGTGCGATGCCGCCAACATCGGCATGATGTCCGCGAGCCGCAACATAGAAGAGATGCTCCCCGGAGGCATCGTGGACCGGAACGACCACGGTGATATCCGGCAGATGGGTTCCGCCGTCATAGGGGGCGTTCACTGCGACCGCATCGCCCGGACCTAGGTCTGGATTGGCAGCGACGGCGGAGCGGACACTGGCGGACATAGAGCCGAGGTGGACCGGCATGTGCGGAGCATTGGCCACCAGACCACCGTCCGCGTCAAAGACCGCGCATGAGAAGTCCAGCCGCTCCTTCATGTTCACGGAGTGTGCGGTGCGTTCGAGCGCAACTCCCATCTGTTCGGCCACCGACATGAACCGCTTGTTGAACAGTTCCAGCCGGATCGGGTCCAGATCGGTTGAAAGGCTCTCTTTTGCGGCCTCTCCCTGACGTTCCAGAACCAGCATGCCGTCGTCCAGGCGGCGGGCATTCCAGCCGCGTTCAACGACAACTGTTGAATGGGGCTCGACAAACAGAAGCGGACCGCTAAGCTTATGACTTGATTCAAGTTTTTCGAGTTCAAAAACCGGCCAATCGTGCCAGTTTCCGTTTTCGAAAACACGAGTCATATCAACAGGGTCCAGCCCTTTTTTCGTGTTCTGAGTCGGGATGTGCCAGTGTTCGGCGCCGTCCGGTGTCGCTTCTGCCTCCACCGAAATCGATTCAATGATCAGATCGGCGCCCGCATCCGGGCGAAAGCCGAAAAGCTGTTCATGTCTTGAATCAAATTCCTCGCGGAGTCGCTTGATTTCCTGACGTGCAAGCGCGATAGCTGTGTCCGACCCGGCAACCCGCAGCCGGATCTCTTCGGTGACACGTATTTTGCCATTGGCAACACCCTGGCTCGCGAGGTCCGCTTTTGCGTCAGCACAGAGGCTCTCGAATAGAGGCGAAACCTGATCCAGACCCCTGGAAAGACTGGTCTCCACCGCTGCTTCCCGCGTCACGCGCAAATCCGCCAACCCGATGCCCAGAGCAGACAAAAGTCCGGCAAAAGGGTGGATCAGCACGGTTTTCATGCCGATCGCATCGGCCACCTTGCAGGCATGCTGTGCGCCCGCTCCGCCGAAGGAGGCCAGCGCATAGCGGGCAGGGTCCACGCCTTCACCAATCGAGATCTGCTTGATGGCCTGCGCCATGTTCTCGACTGCGACCGACAGGAAGCCTTCTGCCGCCGCTTCCGCTGATGGCAATCCCATGGACCGGGCCAGAGTGCCGAGCGCTTCACGGCTGGCCGCAGCGTTGAGTTTCGAGCGGCCATCCTCGCCAAACGAGTCCGGGAACCAGTCCGGCTGAATACGGCCGAGGACGATATTGGCATCGGTCACGGCTGCCGGTCCGCTGCGGCCATAGCCTGCCGGTCCGGGCATGGCGCCGGCACTGTCAGGTCCGACCCGCGCCCGCTCACCATCAAAAAACAGAACGGATCCACCGCCCGCTGCGACGGTGTGAACGGCCAGCATGGGCGCACGCAACTTCTGACCGGCGATGACAGCCTCGCCGACCTTGGCGTATTGCTCACCGTCAAAGCGCGACACATCCGTTGAAGTCCCGCCCATGTCGAAACCGATGACACGGGGATAGCCGGCCGCTTTGGCGGTCTTCGCCATGCCGGCGACACCGCCAGCGGGCCCGGAAAGCACGGCATGGCGGGCAGCGAACTGGTCAGCGGCGGTGAGGCCGCCGGAGGATTGCATGAAATAGAGCGGCGCGCCGTCCAGCCGATTGGCTACGCGCCCGGCATAGTCTTTCAGTACTGGCGTCAGATAGGCATCCAGCACGGTGGTCGAGGCGCGCGGTACGATCTTGATCAGCGGGCTGGCATCATTCGAACAGACTACCGTCCGGAATCCGGCCTTCTCAGCAAGGCGGGCAACAGTCTGCTCGTGAACGGGACTAGCATAGGCATGCATAAGCGCGATGGCGCAGGTAGAACACCCCGCCGCCTTCGCCGCCGTCAGAGCCTCGGTGATGGCAGCCTCGTTCAGAGGATCCAGTTCTTCCCCGCCGGGGCCAATCCGGCCGGAAATCCCTATGACCGTGTCATGCAGCGGGAGAGGCCGATCAATCGCCATGGCGAAGATATCCGACCTCGTCTGATCACCGATGATCAGCAAATCCTCGAGACCTTCATTGACGACGAAACAGGTGCGTTCGCCCTTGCGCTCCAGCAGGGCATTGGTCGCCACGGTCGTGCCCATTTTTACGGCATTGATCCGGGCGGCCGGCAGAGGATCGCCAGGTTCGACGCCCAGCATTCGTCTCACCCCTTCCGATGCGGCATCTGGATAATCGGGACTCTCCGAGAGCAATTTCATTGCCCTTAAAGCCCCGTCAGGTTGGCGCGCAATGACGTCCGTGAACGTGCCGCCGCGGTCGATCCAGAACTCCCAGGTGCCTGACACGCCTTCTAATCCCCGCAGTGCAGCGTTACATGGAGCGCGGAGACTAGACTCATGGGCTTCTGGCGCAAGCTGACAGACTTCATAACGGGACAGCCGGATCCGTTTGACTGCGAGGTCGCCGAGTGCGGCCCCGGGCACCGTGTCGATGATGCCGATTTCGCCATGGCGCTGATCGGCCTGGGCGCCAAGATGGCCAAGGCCGATGGCGTTGTGACGCGTGATGAGATCACCGCATTCCAGCAGGTCTTCAAGGCCCCACCGGAAGGCGCGGATGTGATCGCCCGGGCTTTCAATCTCGCCAAGGAGACCACGCTCGGTTTCGACGGTTATGCCCGCCGCCTCGCGCGCCGTTTCCGAGCGCATCCGGCGGTGCTGGAAGATGTGCTCGACGGTCTGTTCCACATCGCCAAGGCCGACGGTGTGGTTACTGACGACGAGTTCACCTATCTCGAATCGGTGGCCGAGATTTTCGGGTTTTCTCCGCTGGAGTTCCGACGCATGCGGATGTCGCACGGTCTGGTGGACGCCAATGATCCCTACGTCATTCTGGGAATTGATCCGGATGTGACCGATCACGAATTGCGACAGGCGTATCGGAGAATGGCAGCCCGCAATCATCCCGATGCGCTGATTGCACGCGGTGTTCCGGTTGAATTACAACGGCTTGCCGTTGAAAAAATGGCCGTGATCAATGCTGCCTATGCGGAGATACGGGACGAGAGGGCCGCTCAATCCCTCTGAATTAATCCCGGCAGGTCATTGACGAACGGCGCGCTGGCCCCAAAATTGTAACCGAAGCGTTAATTCGCCTCGTGTGTGCCGAAAGGGCCAGATATGAGCCAGACCCAGACTTTCCGTTTCCCGCATACGGCCGGCAACTGGCTGCGTGCGCTGATCGCGGCCGTTCTCGCCGTCGCTTTTTTCGGACTGGTCCTCATGTTTGCGGCCATCTTTGCTGCTGCAGCCCTCGTGGTGATCGGCGCGGCGATGCTGGCCGGTGGTGCCTGGTGGCTCTGGCGCAAGGTTCGTGGCCGCAAGACGGGCAGCGCGCAGGACGATATCACCGTGCTCGTCGCCCATCGCGGGCCGTCCGGTTGGACGGTGGATGGCGAAGACCAGCCGCGCCGCTGATTTCGTAACAGTCTGTCACTTGGCGATTTCCCGTGAGCGGTTTACGCCGCTTGCATGTCACCGCGCGACTTCCTTGCCTTCATGCTTGTCTGCCTCTTCTGGGGGCTGAATTTCGTTGTCGCGAAGTTTGCGGTGACCGGAGCCCCGGGGTGGGTGCCGGGCTTTGACGGTGTTCCGCCAATCGGGTTCGCCTTTCTGAGGTTCGCGTTTCTGGCGCTTTTGCTCATACCGTTCCTGAGGCCATGGCCAAAACAATGGGGCCGGCTGGCCGGTGTCGCCCTGGGTATGGGTGCAGCCCAATATGTTTTCATTTTCATTGGCTTGCAAACGGCGACGCCGTCCGCGATGGCGCTGGTCCTGCAAAGTGGTGTTCCGATAGTGACCATCCTGTCCGTGGTCTGGTTGAAGGAGCGTATAGGCTGGGCGCGCGGGGCGGGCACTGTTCTGGCCCTGCTGGGGGTGGTGATCGTGATCGCCAATCCGGCCGAAATGACCCTGTCTGTAGGGCTGCTGTACGGGTTGGCGGCGGCCTTTGTTGCTTCCGTGGCCATGATCCTGATCCGTAGCATCGACATGAAGCCCATGCAGCTACAGGCGTGGATCGGCCTGATGTCCTCGCCGGTCTTGTTGCTGGGTACAGCGCTCCTGGAAACCGGCCAGACGCAAAGCGTCATCGCAGGCGGGTGGATGTTCTTCGCGGCTCTGGTGTTCACCGTCGTTCTGGTCAATGTCTATGGCCACGGCGTTTTCTATTATGTGCTGCAGAAATACGAGACGACGCTGGTCGCGCCTCTGACATTGATGGCGCCGCTGATCGGTGTGGCGTCCGGCGTGCTGATCACCGGGGATCATTTCGGCCCGACACTGGTGATCGGCGGATTGATGACGCTGGCCGGCGCCGGTATCGTGGCGTCCAGGCCTAACAGGGAACTGCCCAAGGCTCCGCTGGTCCGCGAGGAATCGCTTTGACTGTCATCCATGCGCCTTCGCCGAATTTCAATGAACGCGCCAAGCCGGTCAGCCTGATTGTCCTGCACTATACCGGCATGGAAAGCGGTGAGGCCGCGCTCCAGCGCATGTGCGATTCCGAAGCCAAGGTCTCGGCCCATTACATGATCGAGGAAGATGGCCGGATTTTCCAGCTGGTCGAAGAGAGCAAGCGTGCCTGGCATGCCGGCGTGTCGGAATGGGCCGGCGAGACCGATATCAACGCGGTTTCCATCGGCATCGAGATCGTCAATGGTGGCCATGATTTCGGGTTGCCGGATTATCCCCAAGCCCAGATCGACGTCATTATTTCGCTAACGAAACAATTGATGGTTCGTCACAATATCCCGGCGCACCGCGTGGTCGGGCACTCCGATATTGCACCCGGCCGAAAGCAGGATCCTGGCGAGAAATTTCCCTGGAACCAGCTGTCTGAAGCCGGCTGTGCGATCTTTCCGAAAGTGGCCGTAGAACCCGGTGATATCCGGGTGGGCCTTTCACAAATCGGATATGGATTTTCGGCTGGCGAGCCTGCCGTGATCGAGGCTTTCCAGCGCCGCTTCCGGCCTGCCAAAGTGGACGGCATTCTGGATGACGAGACGGCCAGCCTGATCTCGGCGGTCGCGGCGCTTACGCCGAAATCTTGACCTTCCGCCCTAAAACAACGACATAGGCGCCGGTCAGGCGGCCGGGCGGCCGCTCTTGCGTGGCCCGAAAGGGTGCAAGGGAGGAAAGTCCGGGCTCCGGAAAGGCAAGGTGCCGGGTAACGCCCGGCGGGGGTGACCCCAGGGATAGCGCCACAGAGAACAGACCGCCGGCTTTTGCCGGTAAGGGTGAAACGGTGCGGTAAGAGCGCACCGCCCCGACCGCAAGGAAGGGGGCACGGCAAGCCCCACCTGGAGCAAGACCGAATAGGGATGGGAGTGGCTTCGCGCCACACGCACGCCTTGCTGCGCCATCCGGGTAGGTCGCGTCAGGCCCGCTGCAAGGCGGGTCGCAGAGGAATGGTCGCCGCGTTCTTTCCGTTGCGGAAAGAATGGCACAGAACCCGGCTTACAGGCCGCCTGACCCTTACTTATCCACACCTATCCACAGATATGTTCTTAATCTGTTCTTTTGGTGCGCCGCAGCAAGGTCTGCGAATACTTCGCGGCAGGCTGAAAAAGTGCCGTTTTCGACCCTTTCTCCATTGTTTCCCATCAATTCCCATGTTATCCCATTGTTAACCGCAAGAGGGATGCGGAAGGGGAAATCAGTGTTCGTCTCGACCGCCACAAACGGAATTGATGCCAAGGGCCGTGTTTCGGTTCCGGCCGGATTCCGTTCGAACGTGTCGGGTGGCCCCTTCGACGGTATCTATGTCTGGCCCAGCTTTGACGGCCCCTGGCTGGAAGGTGGCGGTCAGGCGTTGATGGATGATTACCTCGACATGATCGAGGGCATGGATCCCTATGACGATGCGCGCCAGGCGCTGGAACAATCCATCTTTGGCGCCGCTCGTACGCTGTCGTTCGACGCCAATGGCCGGATCACGCTGCCGAAGGATCTGGCGGCTCATGCCGGTCTGGACGGCAAGGCAACCTTTGTTGGCCTGGGCCGCCGCTTCGAGATCTGGAATCCGGAAAGTTATGAGAAGCGCGCCGGTTCGGCTCGCGCCTTCGCCAAGGAAAACAAGCTCAAACTGCGCCGTCCCCGCCGTGTAAAGGAGGGGGAAGCATGAGCCATGTGCCGGTGCTCCTCGATGAAGTCCTTCATGCGCTCGAGCCGCGCGATGGCGCCCTCTATATAGATGGCACTTTCGGCGCGGGCGGTTATAGCCGAGCTATCCTGTCGGCAGCCAATTGCCGGGTCCTCGGTATTGACCGCGATCCGAATGTCCGGCCGGTTGGCGAAGACCTGAAACAGGCGTCCGGCGGCCGCTTCGTTCTCGTCGAAGCGCCCTTTTCGGCCATGAAGGATGTTGTGCGCCAGTCGGGTGGTGAGACCGTGGATGGCATCGTCCTCGACCTTGGCGTCTCGTCCATGCAGCTCGACCAGGCCGAGCGTGGTTTTTCGTTTTCCAGGCCCGGTCCGCTGGATATGCGCATGAGCGGCAAGGGGCCGAGCGCGGCCGACGCTGTGGCACAACTTTCTGAAAAAGAGCTGGCCGACATCTTCTTTATCTATGGCGACGAAAAGAAATCCCGCCGCGTCGCGTCCTTCATTGTCCGCCAGCGTGCGGAAGTTCCGTTCGAGACTACCGACCAGCTGGCCGAGACCGTCGCTCGCGCGATTGGCGGAAAGCCCGGCAAGACTCATCCGGCGACCCGGGTGTTCCAGGCGCTCCGGATCTTCGTCAATGACGAGATGGGCGAGCTGGTTCGCGCGCTCCACGCCGCAGAGGAATTACTGTCACCGCTGGGCCGCGTCGTGATCGTCACTTTCCATTCGCTGGAAGACCGTATTGTGAAGACCTTCTTCCGCGCCCGCGCCGGTATGAATGCCGGCGGCTCGCGGCACATGCCGGAAGTCGAGAAGGGGCCGGAACCGTCCCTTCGCCTTCTCACCCGGAAGGCCATCGAGCCCAGCCGGGAAGAGGTTAACGTTAATCCGCGTGCCCGATCGGCACGTTTGCGGGCTGCCATCCGCACCGACGCTCCGGCCTGGCCCGGCGATATTTCCCTGTTTCCCAATGCGCCGTCACTAGACCGGCTGGAGGCTTCCTCATGATCCGCGCCCTGAACGTGCTCGCCTTTATCGTGGCATCCGTCCTCGCCGTGGCCCTTTACATTGCCAAAACGGAGGCGCAGGAAGCCCGCGAACGCCTGGCGGAAATGCAATCCGACCTCGCCGAAGAGCGGCGCCAGATCAACGTGTTACGCGTCGACATTGCCCACCTGGAAGACCCGGACCGGCTCCGGGCTCTGGCGCGCCAGTATCTGGGTTTCGAGCCGCTGGACCCTCGCCGCGAGGTGGCCATGTCAGATCTCCCCTTGCTGATTGAACCGCACGGGCGCGCCTATGCCGTGTCGCAAGAGGAAGGAGACGAAACGGTTGTCGTGGCCGGAGGGCCGCAATGATCCGTTTCTGGCGAAAATCCAACCCCATACGTCGGACGCTTGAAGCCTACGCTGACTCCAGACCGCTGCCAGAAGCGGCACCGGAAAATCTGACCCGTGTTCTGCGGGTTGAAAACGAAGACGCCTCGATCATTGAGGATGCTCGCCGCCGGCTGGCTGTCATCGGATTCACCATGGTGATAGCCTTTGGCGGGCTGGGCTTCCGCGCTATCGAACTGGCCTTTACGGGCAGCGAAGCTGTGGCCACTATTCCGGCCCAGGCCGAAGCCAGGCGTGGCGATCTGGTCGATCGCAATGGCCAGGTGCTGGCTACGACGCTGGAAACCTGGTCGCTTTTTGCCGATCCGCAGCTCGTTTGGGATGCGCGCGAGACGGCTGAAGCCCTGGTCACCGTATTGCCGGATCTGGATGTCGACGAATTGACAGCCGATCTCTCGTCTCGCCGGCGTTTCGTCTGGGTGCAGCGCAATCTGACCCCTCGCCAGCGGCAGGCGGTTTTTGCACTCGGCATGCCCGGGCTAGAATTCCGGACCGAGCCGCGCCGCGTTTATCCGCGCGGACGTCTGGCGGCGCATGCCATCGGCCATGCCAGCCGTGACATGGATGGCCTTGCTGGCGCCGAGCAGGCATTCAATTCTGCACTGACCAATGACGGCGGCCGGCCGGTGCCGCTTTCGATCGACATGGGCGTGCAATTCCATGTCGATGAAGTGCTGCGCCGCTATATGGCGGAGTTCCAGGCGCAATCGGCAACCGGTATCGTCCTTGATGTCGAGACCGGCGAAATCCTCAGCCTTGTCTCCTTGCCCGACTTCGATCCCAACAGGGCAGGCGAAGCCGCCTCCGGAGAGCGGCTCAACCGGGCGCTTCAGGCCCGCTACGAGATGGGGTCGACCTTCAAGGCCTTCACCGTGGCGCTAGCACTTGAGCAGGGCATTGCCGAGCCGGGCGAGACATTTGACGCGACAAACCCGCTGCATGTCGGTGGCTATACGATCGAGGATTTTCACGCCGAGAACCGGGCGCTTACCCTCGCCGAGATATTCACCCATTCCTCGAATATCGGATCCTCGCTGATCGCCATGGAGGCCGGAGCGGACGCGCAGCGCGATCTGCTGCAGCGCCTGCGTTTGCTGGAGCGCGCGCCGGTGGAACTCGATGAGAGCGCGAGCCCGCTTTTGCCGCGCCATTGGGGCCCGACCGAAACGGCTACTATCTCCTACGGTCATGGCATTGCGGTTAGCCCGCTGGCGGTGGCCTCGGCATTTGCGGCGATTGCCAATGATGGCGTTTATGTCCGCCCGACCCTGCGTCCGGTGCGCCCCGGCGAAACGGTCGCAGGCGAACAGGTGATTTCCCCGGAGGTAGCCCAGGGCGTGCTCGATCTGATGCGCGAAGTCGTGGAAAACGGCACCGGTGGACGCGCCGACGCGCCGGGCTTTCGCGTCGCCGGCAAAACCGGGACGGCGGAAATACCGACCCGCGGAGGCTATGACGAGGACCGGTTGATCTCCTCTTTCTCGGCTGTCTTCCCCTATGATGATCCGCAATACGTGGTTCTGGTGATCCTTGAAGAACCGCAAGGCAACGCCTCGACCTATGGCTATGCAACAGGAGGGTGGACGGCAGCCCCCGCAGCAGGCGAAATCATATCGCGGATCGCCTCGATTCTGGGGGTCGAACAGGAGGATGATCCGTTGGCGCGCTCGGCGCTCGTGCGCGCGGCACTGACGCCTGACCCCGAACCTGTGGTGAGACCGGACGAGTGAAACTCTCAGACCTCATAGCGCCTGATCAGCTTGAAGGGCCGGATATCGAGATCACCGGACTGACGCTGGACAGCCGGGCCGTAGAGCCCGGCTTCCTGTTTGCAGCGCTGCCCGGTCTGACGGTGCACGGCAAGCAATTCATTCCCCAGGCGATCAAGGCGGGGGCCGCCGCGGTGCTGACGGAAGCCGGCATCCCGGTCGAGGGAGCCATTCCCGTTCACGATGTGGATCCGGCCACCCGCTTCGCGGCGGTTGCTGCGCGCTTTTATCCGCGTCAGCCGGAAATGATTGCGGCGGTGACCGGCACCAATGGTAAAAGTTCGACCGTCGATTTCCTGCGCCAGATCTGGCGCGGCGCCGGTATCGACGGTGCCAGCCTGGGCACGTTGGGCGTGGCCCGCGGCGAAGGCTGGATCGAGACCGGTTATACGACGCCGGATGCCGCGGCTGTGCACAAGGCACTGGACGCGCTGGCGCGTGATGGCTGTACCCATCTGGCGATGGAAGCATCCAGCCACGGGCTGAAACAGAAGCGCATGGACGGGGTAAAGGTAAAGCTGACTGCCTTCACTAACCTCACCCAGGATCACCTCGATTATCATCCCGATTTTGCAGACTATTTTGCCAGCAAGATGAAGCTTTTCCTGCAGCTGGCCGAAGCCGGTTCGCCCGCCATTATCAATGTCGATTCCGACTGGGGCGGTGACGTGGCCGACAAATGTGCCGCTCACGGGCTGGACGTGATCCAGGTCGGTTGGCGCGGCCGGGATTGGCGCATCCGGGAGATCACACCGAAAGCGGCCAGCCAGGACGTGACGCTGGAGATCCATGGCAAGGTCAAGCGTATCCGCTTGCCGCTCGTCGGAGAATTCCAGGTCGCCAATGCCGTAGGCGCTGCAGCCATGGCGGCTTATTCCGGTGTCGCCCAGGACGCTGCAATAGAGGCCATGGCGGCGCTGAAAGGCGTGCCAGGACGATTGGAAATGGCAGCGAAAACGCCGGATGGCTCGCCTATCCTGGTCGATTACGCGCACACGCCCGACGGGCTGGACAAGCTGATCCGCGCGGCGCGTCCGCATACGCGCGGCCGGATTTTCATCGTCTTTGGCTGTGGCGGTGATCGTGATCCGACCAAGCGCAAGCCAATGGGCGAGATCGCCGTGAAACTGGCTGATCATGCCATTGTGACCGATGATAACCCGCGCTCGGAAGACGGGGCCGCCATTCGTGCGGAAGTGATGAAAGGCGCCATAGGCGCCGAGGAAATCGGTGATCGCGCCACGGCCATTCGCCATGCCCTTTCGCAAATGAAGGCGGGTGACACGCTGTTGATTGCTGGCAAGGGCCATGAGACGGGCCAGAAGATCGGCAATGTCGTTCACCCCTTTGATGACCGCGAGGAAGCCCGGAAGGCCGTCGCCGAGCTGGGAGGCGCTCATGGCTGACCCTCTCTGGACAGCCCGTGATGCAGCAGCAGCGACCGGCGGCAAACTTGATCCCGAGGCCAGCTGGACGGCGACCGGCGTATCCATCGATACCCGTTCCATCCGGCCGGGCGATTTGTTCGTGGCGCTGCAGGATCAGCGCGATGGTCATGATTTCGTGCCGGATGCGATGGCGAGGGGGGCAGCGGCCGCTCTGGTCTCGCGCGCCGATTGCGGACCCGGCAACAAGCTGGTGGTTGGTGACACGCTGGAAGGACTGCGGAGCCTGGCAATCCATGCCCGCGACCGGTCAGATGCTATCCGCGTGGCGGTGACCGGCAGTGTTGGCAAAACCAGCGTCAAGGAAGCACTCGCCAGTGTCTTCAGAAGCGTCGGAAGCGCCCATGCATCACAGAAATCCTATAATAATCATTGGGGTGTGCCGCTCACCCTGTCCCTGACGCCCGCCCATGTCGACCGCGCTGTCTATGAGATGGGCATGAATCATGCTGGCGAAATCCGTGCGCTTTCCGGCCTTGTTCAGCCGCATGTGGCGCTGATCACGAAAATCGCGCCGGCTCATCTGGAAAACCTTGGCAGCATGGAAGCCATCGCGGATGCCAAGGCCGAGATCTTCGAAGGTTTGCATCCGGACGGGGTGGCAATTTTTCCGTCCGATGATGAATTCGCGCCGCGCCTGCGGGCTCATGCTCAGGTCAGCAAGGCGGCCTTCATGCTTGAATTCGGACGCGAGACGAATGCTGCTGTCCGGATCTGTGATTTCGAGACCGGCCCGGCCGGAGGCAAAGGGCGGATCTGTGTGCTCGGCAAGGAGGTGGACTTCCGTGTCCCTGCGACTGGCGCCCACTGGGCGTGGAATGCAGCCGCGATATTCGCAACCGCCATTGCTGCCGGTGTCGATGCCGGAGCGGTGGCCGACGCTTTGGCCGGAATCGAGGCGGCATCCGGCCGCGGAGCAACACGCAGGATTGCCATCGACGGTGGTTATTTCACGCTGATCGATGACAGCTACAATGCCAACCCGGCCTCCATGGCATCGGGCCTTTCCATTCTTGGCGCAACCGTGCCGGACGGTGGCCGCCGCATCGCTGTTCTCGGCGAAATGTTGGAACTGGGCCCGGATTCACCGGACCTTCATCGTTCACTCGCAGGGCCTCTGGAAGAGGCCCGTGCAGATGCGATTTTCCTTTCCGGAAAAGGCATGACGCCACTGGCAGAACAAATTGCCGGAGACCGTCTGATCAGCTGTGCAGATACGGCTGACGACCTCATGCCGTCCCTGGCTCGCTATATCGGTCCGGGTGATGTGGTTTTCATCAAGGGATCGAATGCTTCAGGCGTTCACAGAATCGCCCGAATGCTGATGGAAGACGATCCGGGCGCTCGGGGACAGGGATAATTCGACATGCTGGAATGGCTGCTTCTGCCGTACGCTGAAGATTTCGCGCTCTTCAATCTGCTGAACTATATTACTTTCCGGACGGGCGGAGCGCTGATGACGGCGCTGATCATTGCGATGATCGGTGGCGCCCCCTTCATCCGATGGCTGAAGAAGAAGCAGCGTGAAGGCCAGCCGATCCGCGAGGACGGGCCTGAACGCCACATTGTCGAGAAAGCCGGCACACCGACCATGGGCGGCTTCCTCATCCTTCTGGGCATTGTGATCGGCACGCTTTTGTGGGGTGATCTGTCCAACCAGTATCTCTGGGTCGTTCTGTTTGTCACGGTCGGCTATGGCGGGATCGGCTTCATTGACGATTACCGCAAGGTGACACAGCGATCCACGGCCGGCCTTTCGGGCAAGGCCAAGCTTCTCCTGCAATTTATTATCGGTGCACTGGCCGTATGGTGGATGGTCTACTTGCTGGGTCAGAATGAAGGCCTGCCCGACGGTTATGCGACGTCCGTCGCCGTGCCGTTTTTCAAGGATTTGCTGATCCCGTTGGGCTTTGCGCTCTTCCTTGCCTTTGGCACGATTGTGATCGCTGCGTCCTCAAACGCGGTCAATCTGACCGACGGGCTGGATGGCCTGGCTATCGTGCCGGTGATGATCGCGGCCGCCAGCTTCGGCTTTATCGCCTATCTCGTCGGCAATTACGTCTTCGCAGATTATCTCCAGCTGAATTTCACGCCGGGCACAGGTGAGCTCGCCGTCTTTTGTGGCGCTCTGCTGGGCGCGTCGCTGGGTTTCCTCTGGTATAATGCGCCTCCGGCCATGGTGTTCATGGGGGATACCGGTTCGCTGTCTCTGGGCGGTGCGCTGGGTACGATTGCTGTCGCCGTGAAGCACGAGATCGTCCTGGCGATCATTGGCGGTCTCTTCGTGCTCGAAGCGGTCTCCGTGATGGTTCAGATTGCCTCGTTCAAACTGTTCGGAAAGCGTGTCTTCAAGATGGCGCCGATACACCATCATTTCGAGAAACTGGGCTGGCAGGAATCGACCATCGTCGTCCGGTTCTGGATCATAGCGGTCATCCTCGCCATGATCGGCCTCGCTACCCTCAAGCTTCGCTAGGTCCTGATGATACCGGTTCCCGGATATGAAGATCAGGCCGTTGCCGTCTTCGGTCTGGGACGCAGCGGCCGGACAACTTGTGCGGCGCTGGCGGCTGGTGGCGCCAGAGTGCTGGCCTGGGATGACAATTCCGAAACCCGCACCCGTGCCCAGGCCGACGGGCTGACCCTGACGGATCTTGACCGTGCCGACTGGTCGGATATCCGGGCCCTGGTTTTGTCACCCGGCGTGCCGCTTACCCACCCCGAACCGCACCGGCTTGTGAAACGCGCCGCGGAAGAAGATGTTCCGGTGATCGGCGACATGGAGCTGTTCGCACAGGCCATGGCAGCTCTGCCGGAAGAGAGGCGTCCGAAAATCATCGGAATTACCGGCACGAACGGCAAGTCGACTACCACGGCGCTGATCGGCCATATCCTGAAGAAGATCGGCCGGGACTACCGCGTTGGCGGCAATATCGGTGTTGCCATCCTGGGGCTGGAGCCTCCGCGCGCCTCGACCGTCTTCGTGATCGAATTGTCCTCCTACCAGCTCGATCTGGTCCACAGCCTTCGCTGTAATGTCGCCATCTGGCTTAACCTCACGCCGGATCATCTGGACCGGCATGGCGACATGGCCGGCTACAAGGCAGCCAAATTCCGCATCTTCAATAACCAGACCGCCGAAGATGCCGCCATTATCGGCATTGATGACGATCATTCTGCCGGGGTCATGAACCGGCTGAAGGCGGGCCGGCTTCAGACCGTGATCCCGATCTCCTCCGGCCGGTCGCTCAGCCACGGCGTTTATGCGCTGGGCGGCAAGCTCCGCGATGCGGTGTCCGGTCCGGTCCGCGATGTGCTGGATTTGGACAGTCTGGTAACGCTGCCCGGCGCCCACAACGCCCAGAATGTTGCCGCTGCTTACGCCGCCGTCAGATGGCTGGGCGTGCCGTCTGACGAGATCGCCGACGCGATCGAAACTTTCCCCGGCCTGGCGCACCGCCTGGAACTGGTTGGCACTCACAAGGGCATTCGCTTCATCAATGATTCCAAAGCGACCAATGCCGAGGCAACGGCCAAGGCGCTGGCCAGTTTTGACCACATTTACTGGATCGCCGGTGGCCGCAAGAAAGAGGGCGGGATCGGATCGCTGGCGCCTTTCTTTCCACGCATCGAGAAGGCCTATCTGATCGGCGAGGCTGCAGGGGAGTTTGCAGCAACGCTCTCCAGCGCTGTCGCCAGCGTCGAGGCCGGCACGCTGGAAAATGCACTCGATCTCGCCGCGCGCGATGCCGGATCCGGCGGACGTTCAGCGCCGGTCATTCTTCTTTCACCTGCTTGCGCGAGTTTTGATCAATTCAGGGATTTCGAGCATCGCGGAGACGTGTTCCGCATGCTCGTGAAATCCCGGATCGGGAACGCGTAAGGGGCAGGCATGATTGCCATAGAGGCACGGCATTTTGGCGATTGGTGGAAGTCGATCGACCGGACCCTGCTATTCGTCGTACTGGCGCTGATCAGCGTCGGCCTGATCCTCTCGCTGGCCGCCAGCCCGGCCGCCACGGTCCGCGAAAACATCTCCGATCCCTTCTATTTTCTCTACCGGCACAGTGTGTTTGCGCTTTTGAGCCTGGGTGTTCTGCTCTTCGTTTCTTCGCTGGATCACCGGAATATCCGCCGGCTGTGCGCGCTGACCCTGCTGGGATCACTCTTCCTGGTCGGGGTGACAATTATCATGGGGCATGAAGTCGGCGGCGCGTCCCGCTGGCTGCGCTTCCCCGGCTTCTCGGTCCAGCCGTCCGAATTCCTCAAACCCTCGCTGATCGTAATGGTCGCCTGGCTGTTTGCCGAGGCCCGGAACGGGGCCCCCATTCCGGGCCGCGTGATTGCCTTCGGTCTTTACCTGACCAGCGTTGTCCTGCTGATGCAGCAGCCGGATTTCGGCCAGTCCATCCTGATCACGCTTGTCTTCGGCGGCATATTCTTCGTTGCCGGTCTCAATTTGCGCTGGATGCTGGGCCTGATCACGACGGCCACGGCCGGCATCATTTCGGCCTGGCTCTTTCTGCCCTATGTGGCGACGCGCGTGGAGCGTTTCCTTAATCCCGGGGCTGGCGAGACCTATCAGACCGATACCGCTATCGCGGCGATCTCCCGCGGCGGGATTATGGGGGTCGGCCCGGGCGAGGGGACGATCAAGCGCCTTTTGCCGGACTCGCATACCGATTTCATTTTCTCCGTCGCCGCCGAGGAGTTCGGGCTGATCGCCTCGCTTTCCATTATCGGCCTGTTCGCCATTCTGGTTGCGCGCGCCTGGATGAACGCACTGCGTCTGACCGATCATTTCGCGCAGCTGGCCGTGTCGGGACTGGCCCTGCAATTCGGTCTGCAGGCGGTCATCAATATCGGCGTCAATCTCGACCTGATCCCGCCCAAGGGCATGACCCTGCCATTCATCTCCTATGGCGGATCGTCCATGCTGGCACTGGCGCTGGGTGCCGGGCTGATGCTGGCATTGACCCGCAAGCGGCCCGGCGCGTATCTGCGCGCATGACAATGCCCAGACGCGCCCTGATAGCTGCCGGTGGAACCGGTGGCCATATGTTCCCCGCACGCGCTGCCGCGCAGGAACTCGTGGATCGTGGCTGGGAGGTCCGCCTCGTTACCGACGCGCGCGGGATGAAACACACGGACGGTTTCCCTGCCGTGTCTGTTGATCCGATCAAGGCTGCCAGCCCGGTCACGAAAAACCCGGTCAAGCTGGTCTCGGCCTGGATGCAATTGCTGTCCGGCCTGATGAGCTGCCGCAAAATCATCAAGCAATGGAAGCCCGATATGGTGGCCGGTTTTGGCGGCTATCCGGCGTTTCCGGCCTTGCTGGCAGCGAAACAGAAGAATGTGCCGTTTGCCATCCACGAGCAGAATGCGGTGCTGGGCCGGGTGAACCGGGTCTTTGCCGGGAATGCAGCCTTTGTGGCTTCCGGGTTTGATCGGCTGGATCGACGGCCAGTAAACGCCGTCCATAAAGTGCTGGGCAATCCTGTCCGTACGCCGCTGGTCGAAGCGCGGGAAAAACCTTTCCCGTCCATGGATGACAAGATCCGCGTTTTCGTTCTGGGCGGCAGTCTGGGCGCGCGCATCCTTTCCGAAACCGTGCCACAAGCCATGGCCGATCTCCCGGAATGGCTACGTTCCCGCCTTCTTGTTGCCCAACAGACCCGCGAAGAATCCCTGGATATGGCCAGGGACATTTACAGCGAAGCCGGCATAGACGCCGTATGCGAGCCTTTCTTCACCGATGTGGCCGACAGGCTGGCCGCCTGTCATCTGGTTATTGCCCGCGCGGGCGCGTCCAGCGTGTCCGAGATCGCCTGTGTCGGACGCCCGGCGATCTTTGTGCCGCTGGCCATCGCCGCCGATGATCACCAGACCGCCAATGCGGAAGGCCTCGTTGAGGCCGGTGCTGCCGATTCCATTCCCGAACGCCAGTTCAATGCCGAAGCACTGACAGCCTTGCTTGAAGTGCGCCTTGCCAATCCCGATGATCTGGCCGAACGCGCGGCAAAATCCCGGTCGCTGGGCCGGCCGGCCGCCGCAAAAGCCTTCGCCGAAGCCCTGATCGCACTCGCCTGAGGACAAGACACACAACATGCCTTCCAATGTTCTGCCCATCCGCGTCGGACCCATCCATTTTGTCGGCATTGGCGGCATCGGCATGAGTGGTATTGCCGAGGTAATGATCAATCTCGGCTATGAGGTGCAGGGCTCCGACATCAAGGAGAACCCGAATGTCGCCCGGCTGCGCGACAAGGGGGCGACCGTCCATATCGGCCATGCCGCCGGGAATGTGAATGGCGCCGGGGCGTTGGTCGTCTCGACGGCGATCAAGCCGGACAATCCCGAGCTGAAAGCCGCGCGTGAGAAGAAAATTCCGGTCGTGCGCCGCGCGGAAATGCTGGCCGAGCTGATGCGCCTGAAATACTCGGTCGCCGTTGCCGGCACCCATGGCAAGACCACCACCACCTCGCTGGTCTCCGCCCTGATGGATGCTGCCGGGCTGGACCCGACTGTCATTAATGGCGGCATCATTTCCGCCTATGGCTCCAACGCCAAGATGGGTGAGGGCGACTGGATGGCTGTCGAAGCGGATGAAAGCGATGGCTCTTTCCTGAAACTGCGCGCCACCATCGGTATCGTTACCAATATCGACCCGGAACACATGGAGCATTACGGCGATTTCGACACGCTGCGCTTTGCTTTCCGCCAGTTCGTAGAGGGTCTGCCGTTTTATGGCTTCGCCGTGTTGTGCACCGACCACCCGGAAGTCCAGGCGCTGGCCGCCAAGGTCACGGACCGGCGCGTTATCACCTATGGCTTCAACCCGCAGGCTGATGTCCGCGCCGAAAACCTGGAAATGACGCCGGCCGGCTCGCGCTTTGACGTCGTCTTCCGCGACAATGGTCATTCCGAACGCTGGGACGGTGTTTTCCTGCCGATGATGGGCGAACACAACGTGCTCAATACCCTGTCAGCCATTGCGGTCGCGCGTGAACTGGGCACGGGCGAGGATGCGGCCAAGTCGGCGTTGAAAGGCTTTGGCGGTGTGAAGCGCCGCTTCACCCATACCGGCAGCTGGAACGGGGCAGAGATCATTGATGATTACGGCCACCACCCGGTCGAGATTGCAGCCGTCCTGAGGGCTGCCCGTCAGGCGGCGACCGGCAAGGTCATCGCCGTCGCCCAGCCGCACCGTTACACGCGCCTGCACGATCTGTTCGAGGAATTCTGTACCTGCTTCAACGATGCCGACAGCGTACTGATCGCGCCAGTCTATGAAGCCGGTGAAACGCCGATCGAAGGCGCCAATGCCGGGCATCTGGTCGAGGGTTTGCGTTCGCACGGTCACCGCGATGCGCATACGACGACCCGCGACACTGTGGCGGCGGCCGTGGCTGAACGCGCCGGCGAGGGCGACATCATTGTCTGCCTCGGTGCCGGCGATATCACCGCCTGGGCTTATGCCTTGCCGGGCGAGCTGGAGAAGTTGGGGTGAGCCTCACCGACCGCCTCCCGCCCGTCCGAGGCAAATATCTGGAAAACGCGCCGCTGGCCGACATGACCTGGCTGCGGGTGGGCGGCCCGGCAGAAGTTCTCTTCCTGCCAGCCGACGAGGCCGACCTCGCCAACTTCCTGGCTGAAACGCCAGACGATATTCCGGTTCACATCCTCGGTGCAGGCTCGAATACGCTGGTCCGCGATGGCGGTGTGCCTGGCGTCGTGATCCGCGTGACCGCGCCCTTTGGCAAGGTCGAGGCTATTGGCGGCAATCGCCTGAAAGCCGGGGCGGCTGCTCTGGACAAGAAGGTCGCGCAGGCCGCCGCGAAAGCCGGGATTGCGGGGCTGGAATTCTTCACCGGCGTGCCGGGCGCGATCGGCGGGGCGATCCGCATGAATGCCGGCTGTTACGGCACCGAGACCTGCGACGTGCTGGTCGAGGCCGTGGCGCTGGACCGGATGGGACGCCGCCTGATCATCCAGCCCGAAGAGCTGGGATATGCCTATCGCCATTCCGAAGCGCCGGACGACTGGATTTTCGTCGAGGCGACATTCGAGGGCAAAGCCGACGATCCCGCCGCTATCGAAGCGCGCATGGCGCAGATCACGGCACGACGTGAACAGACCCAGCCGATCCGCGAAAAGACATCCGGCTCGACCTTCAAGAATCCCGATCCGCCTGGAACCCCGGACCAGCGCAAGGCCTGGAAACTGATCGATCAGACTGGCTGGCGCGGCAAGAAAATCGGTGGCGCCTGTTTTTCCAGGCAGCACGCGAATTTTTTGATCAATGACGGCACGGCCAGCGCGGCGGATCTGGAAGCCGTGGCCGAGGGCGCCCGCGCCGACATCAAGGCCGCCACCGGCATCGATTTGCACTGGGAAGTGCGCCGTATCGGCGTGGAGACATCATCATGACGAAGCGTATCGCAGTCCTTCTGGGCGGCATGTCCGCCGAACGCCCGGTTTCGCTGGTCTCCGGCAAGGCCTGCGCAGATGCGTTGCGCCGGAAGGGCTGGGACGTGGTCGAGATCGACCCGACCCGCGAACTGGCGAAACAGCTCGATGAAGCCGCGCCGGATGTAGTCTTCAACGGGCTGCACGGTGAGTGGGGCGAGGACGGCAAGGTCCAGGGCATCCTCGAGCATTATGGCGCGCCCTATACCCATTCCGGCGTGCTGGCCTCGGCGCTCGCCATGGACAAGCAGCGCGCCAAGGCCGTGCTGCAATTATTCGGTGTTCGCTGCCCGGAAGGCAAGCTGGTCAACCGCCTCGATGCGGCGCGCGAGCACGTGTATGAACCGCCCTATGTCCTGAAGCCGAATGCTCAGGGCTCGTCTGTGGGCGTCTTCATTATCCCCGAAGGCTCGAACCGCCCGCCGGCGGAACTGGCGGCGGATGACTGGACGCTGGGTGACGAAATGCTGGCCGAGAAATTCATTCCCGGCCGGGAGCTCACAGTTGCCGTGATGGGCGACAAGGCCCTGGCCGTGACCGAGATCATTCCGCAGACCCGCTTCTATGATTACGAAGCCAAATACGCCGCGGGCGGATCGGTCCACGAGATTCCGGCAAAGATCCCTCATGACGTTGCGGAAGAGGCCAAACGCCTGGCGCTCATCGCGCATGAAGCCATGGGTTGCCGCGGCCTGACGCGCAGTGATTTCCGCTATGATGAATCAGCGAATGGCGGCCTATGGTTACTTGAAATTAACACCCAACCGGGCATGACTCCGACATCCCTTGCGCCTGAGCAGGCAGCATGGAGCGGGATCGAATTTGACGATCTCGTTCAGTGGATGGCGGAGGATGCGTCATGTCCAAGGTGAAACGCGCTCCTGCGCGGCGAAAGCCGACGCGGCGCAAATCACCCGGAAAGAAAACCGCCGCAGCGTCCGCGCCGCGGCGTTTTCGTAACTGGGTCGAAGCCCGGTTGCGCGGTGCCCGTTACAGCGCCGCCAATGCCGCACGCCTGGTCGCCACCCTTGGCCTTGCCTTGTCTGCCCTGATCGTCGGCGGGCTCTTCATTTTCGGTGGTCTCGATGATGCCGGTGCTTCGCTGCGCCGCGTGGCCGAGACACAGACGGCTTCCCTTGGCATGGCGATTGACGCCATCGATATCACCGGGGTCGAGGCCGACGAAACCGCGCTGATTGCGGCTGCCATATCTGCCTATCGCGGCCAGCCCATGCTGGCGTTTGACCCCGACGCTGCTCGTGCCGATGTCGAAGCGCTCGCCTGGGTCCGTGAAGCCAGCGTCGTCCGCCTCTGGCCGAACCGGATCAGCGTGGTCATTCAGCCGCGATCTGAGTTCGCGCTTTGGCAGGTAGAGGGCGAGATCCATGTGATCGATCGCGATGGGTCGGTGCTTGGCGAGGCCAGCGCAAGCGATTGGCCGGATTTGCCACTTGTCGTCGGCTATGGTGCCAATACTGAAGCCGAAGCCCTGGTCGAAATGCTGGAACACCATGAAGAGATTGCCAGCCGCGTCAGCGCCATGGTCCGGGTCGGAGACCGGCGCTGGAATCTGCGCCTCGCGAACGGGCTCGACATCAAACTGCCGGAAGACGAGGTGGGTGCGGCGCTGGCCCTGCTCTCGGCCATGCATTCGCAGCGCGGCGTACTGCGCCTGGATGCGGAAAGTATTGATTTGCGTCAGCCGGGCGAAATGATTGTCCGTGCTCTGCCGGAGCGCGCCCGCGAAGCGGGTATCGGTGGGGAGAGCGACGCGTGAGCTTGTTCGACCTGTTCGGTAACAGCAAGGTGCAAAGCGGGACGCCCAACCGCCCGGGCGTTTGCGCCGCGCTTGATCTGGGCTCCTCCAAGACGGTCTGCTTCATCTCCAGGGCAGAGCAGACTGCAGAGGGCCCGCGCCCGCGTATTATCGGTGTCGGCCATCAGTCGGCGCGCGGCATGAAAGGCGGGGTGATTTCCGACCTCGAGCTGGCCCGCAAGAATATCCGGGAAACCGTCCAGCGCGCCGAAAAGATGGCGGGTGTCGCCGTCAGCCAGGTCAGCGTGGCCCTGACGGCATCCCGGGCCCGGGGTGAGGGCATCACGCTGGAATCACCCATTGCGCGCAGCGAGATCACCGAGCGCGATATGCGCCGATTGCAGGATGCCGCCATCGCTGAATTCCAGCGGCCTGATGAAGTGATCCTCCACGCTATCGTCGTGTCCTGGGTCGTTGATGGCCGCGACGAAGTCAGCGATCCGCGTGGCATGTATGGCCGCAATCTCGCCGTCAACATGCACATCGTGACCTCACCGGTCGGTCCATTGCGCAATCTGCTGAACTGCCTTGAAGCCTGCCATCTCGATCTGCGCGCGGTTGTGGCGTCGCCTTATGCTGCCGGACTGGCTGCGCTGACCGATGACGAGATCGAACTTGGCGCAACACTGATCGACATGGGCGCCGAGACCACATCGGCGGCCGTTTTCTCGCATGGCACGCTGGCGCGCCTGACCGCAGCGCCGGTTGGCGGGCGGCACGTTACCAGTGACCTGGCGCGAGGCCTTCAGACACCTTTGACCTCGGCAGAGCGGATCAAGATCCTTTATGGTTCCGCGCTGGAAAGCCCTAGCGATGATCGGCAGATGATCGAGGTGCCGCCGGTGACAGGCGAGGGCGACCGTATGAATTCCGCGCCGCGCTCGATGCTCAATTCCATTATCCGGCCGAGGCTCGAAGAAACCTTCGAACTGCTTCGCGACAAGCTGGATGTTGATGGCCGGCTGGATCAGAACCACCGCGTTGTCCTGACAGGCGCCGCCGCCCAGCTGCCTGGCGCCCGCGAGCTCGCCTCGAGGATTTTCGGACGGTCCGCGCGGCTGGCTGCTCCGCACGGACTATCGGGCATGGGGGATGCCGTGAGCGGTCCCGGCTTCTCTGTTGTCTCGGGTATTATCCTGCGCGAAACCCGAGGCGCCGCGGAGGCTTTCTATGGGCCGCCGAAGCTGAATGCAGGCCGTGTCCGGGGCAAGAGCCGTCGTTCGGCATCGGCGCCGTCCAGCGTCTGGCGCTGGCTGGCAGAAAGTTTCTAGGCATTTTCCACAAAGAATTCTGTGGATTTAACCCGCAATTAAGCGCTGTGGGCGGACATTGTCCGCGAATCCAGTATTAACCTTTAGGCTTCGTATACGGAGCGGCCATGCCCCTGAATATTTCCGTCCCCGAAACGACTGAACTTCGTCCACGCATTCTTGTTTTTGGCGTGGGTGGTGCCGGTGGCAACGCCGTCAACAACATGATCGAATCCCAGCTGGAAGGCGTCGACTTCGCGGTCGCGAATACTGACGCCCAGGCGCTGACCCGGTCCAAGACCGAGCGCCGGGTCCAGATGGGTGCTGCCATCACCGAGGGACTGGGTGCGGGTGCGCGGCCGGAAATCGGTTCGCAGTCTGCAGAGGATTCGCTTCCGGAAATCATGGAGCACCTGGCCGGCGCCCACATGGTGTTTATCACGGCGGGCATGGGCGGAGGCACCGGGACCGGCGCAGCGCCCGTGATCGCGCGGGCCGCGCGCGAGCAAGGTATCCTGACCGTTGGCGTGGTCACCAAGCCGTTCCATTTTGAAGGCACGCGCCGCATGCGCATCGCTGACTCAGGCATCGAGCAACTGCAGGAGCATGTCGATACGCTGATTGTCATTCCCAACCAGAATCTGTTCCGGATCGCGACCGAGAAGACGACGTTCGCCGAAGCTTTCCAGATGGCGGATGATGTTCTCCACTCCGGCGTTCGCGGCATTACCGATCTGATGGTCATGCCGGGCCTGATCAATCTCGACTTTGCCGACGTCCGTGCGGTGATGAACGAGATGGGCAAGGCCATGATGGGGACCGGAGAGGCGTCCGGCGAGAAACGCGCGACCGAAGCAGCGCACGCGGCGATTGCCAACCCGCTGCTGGACGATGTGTCTCTGGATGGCGCAACCGGTGTGCTGATCAACATCACCGGCGGCTATGACATGACCCTCTACGAGGTCGATGAAGCGGCCAACGAGATCCGCAACCAGGTCGACCCGGATGCGAATATCATTGTCGGCTCGACCTTTGATGAAGCGCTGGACGGCACGATGCGCGTATCGGTCGTTGCGACCGGTATTGATGCCGAGCGCCAACAGGCCATGGACCCGCGCCGCGCCCAACAACGTACAGCCGCACCTGCGGTTGACCCACATGCCGGCATCCTGCCGTGGAAGCGCGAAGGGGCGGGTGAGCGCCCGGGCGCTGCCGCCGCACCGCGCAATGGCCCACTAGTCGCGCGCCTGCAGCCGGAAAAAGCCGAATACAAGCCGGCGCCTCAGGCACAGCGCGAATTGGAGCCTGAGATTAACTCCATGCCTGATCCGGTCTCCGAGGAAATCGAGCATGACCCTTATATGGAGGCAGATGAACGGCCTCAGGTCATTCGCGATCAGGAACGGATTGCCGCCGAAGCAGATCGTATCCAGCGTGAGCCGGCTCCGCGGATTGAGGACGAAGCGCCCGCCGAGGAAATGGAAGAAGAGCGCAAGCCGTCCTTCTCCCTGTTCGGCCGCCGCAAGCGTCCGATGGCACCTGTCCCGAAGACGGCGCCGCGCCGGACAGATCGCATGGAAGACGAGGTTAGAGAAACCCGTCCTGCTACCGGGGATCTCTTTGGAGGAGACGGTGAAGACACCGATCTCGAAATCCCGGCATTTCTGCGTCGCCAGGCCAACTGATTCATCTGTTTCGACTGCGTAACAATCCGCAACAATGCTTTAATTGCGGCAGCGCACACAGGCTTTAAGGAAGAGCGTGAAGGAGTTTGCACGAATTGTGCATTCTCCATTTGGGGCTCGTTAAGCGATTAAGGGTGTGTGGGCGTGAGTAACCGGAAAACATTGGCAGCGGTATCGGTCTGCGCGGGCATTGGCCTGCATTCCGGAAAGCGCGTTCGCATGGTGCTCAAGCCGGCCTCACCGGGCACGGGCATTCACTTCGTGCGCACCGACCTGACGGGTGACAACCGGATTGCCGCCCGTATCGCCAACGTCACCACGGTTCGTCTTGGCACCACGATCGCCAATGAGGCGGGCGCCAGCGTCGCCACCGTCGAACATCTGATGTCGGCCCTTGCGGGTCTGGGTGTCGATGATGCCGTGGTGGAGATTGATGGCCCGGAAACACCGGCGATGGACGGTTCTGCCGCGCCTTTCGTGGAACTGATCCGTCAGGCCGGCCTGAAGGAAAGCGCTGCGCCGCTGCGCGTCATGCGTATCCTGAAACCGGTGTCTATCGAAATGCAGGGTCGGACCGCGACCTTCCTGCCCTCGATTAAGCCGGCCATTGATGTCGAGATTTCCTTCCCGCATCCCACTGTCGGCCGCCAGCGCTATGCGTTTGACATTTCCGACCAGATTTTCTCCGAGGACGTCGCGGCTGCCCGGACCTTCGGCTTCCGCAAGGATGTCGAGGCCATGCATGCTGCCGGTCTGGCCCTTGGCGGATCGATGGATAATGCGGTTGTAATTGACGATGGTGGTATCGCCAATCCGGAGGGCCTGCGTTTTGCTGACGAGTTTGCCCGGCACAAGGCCCTGGATGCGCTCGGCGATCTGTCGCTGGCCGGTGCGCCCATCTTCGGCCGCTACTTCGCCCACCAGCCCGGGCATGCGTTGAATGTCGCCGCGGTACGGGCGTTGATGGCAGACACGTCGGCCTGGAGGATGGTTTCCTACGCGGATGCCGACGAGGCTCTCGAAGCAGCTTCAGTTGACGGCTGAAGCAGTTCTTTCAAGACCCAGCAGCTTGCGTTACAACTCCCCCGGAATCTGAATTACCAGCCGGTCGGATGGCCTGGCGCGGAGCTGACATGAATTTTCTGACGCGTGTGATTTTTGTGCTTCTGGCTGCAGCCCTGCTGCTGGGTTGTCAGTCGCGCCGCATTTCAACCGAAACCGTTTATGTCGAGCGCGAGGTCGAGACGATCTACGCAGCGGCTATCGAGCAGATGGAACGCGGAAGCTATGGCAACGCTGCCGATCAGTTCGACGAGGTTGAACGCCAGCACCCGTATTCGGAATGGGCCCGCCGCGCCATGCTGATGGCGGCTTATTCCAATTACGAAGCCGGAAATTACGAGGAAGCGATCTCTGATGCCGAGCGTTTCATTGCTCTGCACCCGGGTAATCGAAGCGCGCCTTATGCCTACTATCTCGTGGCGATCAGCCATTTCGAGCAGATCCTTGATGTCGGCCGCGATCAGCAGGCAACGATGAATGCCCTCAATGCACTGGAACAGGTCGTCCGCCGCTATCCGAACACGCGTTATGCACAGGATGCCCGGCTGAAGATCGATATGACGCGCGACCATCTCGCCGGCAAGGAAATGAGTATTGGCCGCTGGTATCTGCGGCGTGGTTTCTATCTGGCAGCTATCAACCGTTTCCGGAATGTGCTGGAAAATTACGAGACGACGACCCATGTGCCTGAAGCGCTGCACCGGATCGTCGAATCCTATGTCGCGCTCGGCGTAGATAATGAAGCGACGCAGGTGGCGTCGGTACTCGGCTACAATTTCCCGGGCAGCGAATGGTATGAAGACACTTACCGCCTGTTGACGGAAGAAGGCATTGCCATCCCGAACCCGGATCTCCAGCCCGATAATCCGACCTATTGGCAGCGTCTGATGGACCGCCTGTTCGGCTAGAGCGATAGCCGGATGCTGACAGCCCTCTCGGTCAGGAACATTGTTCTCATCGATGCGCTGGATGCGAGTTTCGAGGCGGGCCTCTGTGCGCTGACCGGCGAAACCGGTGCCGGTAAATCCATCCTCTTGGGAGCCCTTGGTCTGGCGGCCGGCGAACGCGCAGACAGGGCGCAAGTTGGCAATCTCTCCGATGAAGGTCGGGCGGCCGCCACCTTCGACATTTCACCCGACCATTCCCTTCACAGCCTTTTGTCTGAAGCCGGAATTGCCGCCGAGCCGGGCGAAGCCCTGATTCTGCGCCGGCGTGTGACCGCCGATGGCCGCAGCCAGGGCTGGATCAATGATCAGCCGGCCAGTATCGGTCTGGTCCGCCAGATCGGTGATCTCCTGGTCGAGGTGCATGGTCAGCATGACGGGCGCGGCCTGCTGGATCCGAAAACGCATCGCGGTCTGCTGGACGCCTTTGCCGGGAATCACAGTGAGCGGGCGGCTGTCGGTGACGCCTGGCAGCAGCTGGCCGCGGCTCGCGACCGTCTCGACTCGCTACGGGCAACACAGGCCTCCGCCAATGAGCAGGAGGCGTATCTGCGCCAGTCGCTGGAAGATCTGGATGCGCTTGAACCCGTAAAAGGCGAAGAAGCCGGCTTGGCCGAAGAGCGCAAATTCCTGCAGAACGCCGAGCAGGCGCTGGCCGAGCTGGAGGAAGCACGTCAGTCGCTGGATGCCGATGGCGGCCTGTCGGCGCGGTTGAATGCCGCCCTGCGCGGCATGGAAAAGGTGCGCGCTTCACTTGGTGAAGGTGAAGCGGGTACGGCCGGTGCAGCTCGCACTGCGCTGGAACGGGCAACCAGCGCGCTGGATCGGGCCCTGATCGAGTTCACCGAAGCGGAAGAGGCCCTGGCCGATGCGGCGTCCACCTTCGAGATTGAACCGGGCCGGTTGAACGAGGTGGAAGAGCGCCTGTTTGGTCTGCGGGCTGCAGCGCGAAAGCATGATGTCACGGTCGACGATTTGCCGGAACTGAGAAGCAATCTGGCCGACAAGCTGGAGGCGATCGAGCATGCGGATGATCGTGTGCGCGAGGCGGAAAAAGCCGTTGCCGGCGCCGAGGCGGCATATGACTCCGCTGCGGTGAGGCTGACGAAATCGCGGGAAAAGGCGGCTGGCGATCTGGCCAGGGCGGTGATGGCTGAACTGCCACCGCTGAAGCTCGAAAAGGCGCAGTTTCGCGTCGCCATCGAAAGCGGTCCGGACCGCGCGGGAGCAAATGGCCGGGATCGTGTGGCCTTCGAAGTGATGACCAATCCGGGAACGCCCTTTGGCCCGCTCGACAAGATTGCCTCGGGCGGCGAGCTGTCCCGTTTCGCTCTGGCCATCAAGGTTAGCTTGTCCTCGGGCGAGGATGGTTTGACCCTGATCTTCGACGAGGTCGACCAGGGCGTGGGTGGTGCCGTGGCTGCAGCGGTCGGCAAGCGGTTGAAACGGCTGGCAGAAACCGGACAGACACTGGTAGTTACCCACTCGCCGCAAGTCGCGGCTATGGCGGATCATCACTGGAAGATCGAAAAGGCGGAGGATGGCGAGGGCCGCGTGCGGACCACGCTGCGTCCACTCTCCGGCGCCGAACGCCGCGAAGAGATCGCCCGCATGCTGTCGGGCGAGAATGTCACCGATGCGGCCCGTGCCCAGGCTGACGAACTGATGGCCGGCTAGTCGGTCTCCCAGTCATCCGCGAGGATGGCGGCGTATAGCTCGATCCCGTCCCAGAGATGCCCGATGCGCAGATTTTCATTCGGCGCATGCTGGGAATTGTCGGGATTGACCACCGGCACAATGGCAAACGGCGTATTCGTCACATCAGAGATTGGCGCCAGTGGCAGGCTGCCACCCAGCAGCGGCACCACCCGGACAGGGCGCTCGCTGGCCTCGTCGACAAGCTCGACAAGGTGACCGATCAGCGGATGCCCGGCCTCGGTGCTGGCGGCTTCATATCCAGCGCTCTCCCAGTGAACTTCGGCAATATGCGTATGCTCCAGCCGTTCGGCATCGGTCGGCTCGCGATCCAGCACGACATAGCCTTGCGCCTCGATATGCGCATTCATGCGTTCGCGCAGACGTTCCAGAGACATGCCCGGCACGACGCGGAAGCCGATCGCCGCGCTGGCCCGGTCCGGAATAGCGTTGCGGGTACCCGGTCCGACCGTGCCCGCATCCAGCCCGAGAATATTGAGCGCCGGCACCATGACGGCTTCACCATAGAGCGCGCCCGGGCCCCATTCGGTGCGGGCAATGCCGGGCTCTTCCAGAAGGCTGGCTTCATCGAACGCTCCCGCTTCCAGATACCCGCGCGCGGTCTCCGAGATCGGCAGCACGTCATCATAGAAGCCCTCGACCAGCACACGCCCGGTCTCGTCGCGCATGGAGGCAATCAGATGCGCCAGCCTGGCTGCCGGATTGGGAGCGACATTGCCGTAATGGCCACTGTGCAGGACGCGCTCGGCGCCATGGATGGTCACCTGCATGGAGGTGACACCGCGCACCCCCAGCAATACGCGGGGATCGCCGCGCGTATCGATGGGGCCGTCGGCAATAAGCCAGAGATCGGCCTGCAAGAGGTCACGATGTGCTTCCAGCAAGTCGCGCAGGTGAGGGGAGCCGGCCTCTTCCTCGCCCTCCAGGAAGAAACGGATATTGACGTTGGGGCCCTGCCCGGCGGCGCGCAGCGCATCGATCGCGGCGAACATGGCAATCAGCGGGGATTTGTCATCGCTGGAGGAGCGCCCATAGATACGCCAGTCCGGATCGATTTCACCCGCCAGCGGGTCCGCGATGATCTCCGCCCCGTTTTCCAGCCGCCCGGCACGGATGACCGGATCGAACGGATCGCTGGCCCAGTTCTCTGGTTCCACCGGCTGGCCGTCATAATGGGTATAGAGCATCAGTGTCCGGGTCGCACCGGGCACCGTAAGCTCGCCATAGACCGCCGGCGAGGCATCGCCAGCTTCCAGGATGCGGCCTTCAATGCCGCGCGCCTCCATCAGTGCGATGATGTGGCGGGCATTGGCCAGCATGTCCTCGCGATTGTCGGCGACATTGGGCAGGCGCAGGAAGTCCAGCGTCTCGGTCAGGATCGCGGCCTCGTTGGCTTCGCGGAATTCGCGGGCGGCCTGCGTAACATCCGTTTGTCCCAGAGCCGTTCCGGTCAACAGCGTGGCGCCGGCCAATGCAATCCATGTCTTCATGATCTTCCATCCCGATGATGAGCAACTTGCCCCGAGCCTAGCGGCACACCACAATTCACCCAACGGATTCTTTTCGGAGCCGCAAATGAGCGCATTGAAGGATGTCGAGCAATTATCGCCGGAAGAGGCGAAGGCGGAGCATGACCGGCTGGCCGGTGAAATCCGCAAGCACGACAAGGCTTACTATCACGACGATGCGCCGAAGATCTCCGATGCGGCCTACGACGCGCTGCGTCAGCGTCTGGAAGGTATCGAGGCGCGCTTTCCCGACCTGCAGACCGAGGACAGCCCGACGCGCAAGGTCGGTGCCGCGCCGTCCGGCAAGTTCGGCGAGGTCCGTCATGCCCGGCCCATGCTGTCGCTGGGCAATGCGTTCAATGACGAGGATGTTGCCGATTTTATCCAGCGGGTGCGCCGCTTCCTTGGGCTTGCCGAGGGCGATGAAGTGTATTTCACCGCCGAGCCCAAGATTGACGGACTGTCGGCCAGCCTCCGCTATGAAAAGGGCGAGCTGGTGCTGGGTGCCACGCGCGGCGATGGCGAGACGGGCGAGAATGTCACCGCCAATCTGAAGACGCTGAAGGATGTTCCCCACCGGCTCAATGGCGACGTCCCCGATGTGCTGGAGGTGCGCGGCGAGGTCTATATGAGCCATGCCGATTTTGCTGCGCTGAACGAGCGCCAGCGCGAGATCGGCAAGCCCGAATACAAGAACCCCCGCAATGCCGCCGCCGGATCGCTGCGCCAGATCGATGCGTCGGTCACGGCGTCCCGAGATCTTCGCTTTTTTGCCTATGCCTGGGGCGAGCTGAGCCAACCCCTGGCCGAAACCCAGTATGAAGCAGTCCAGCGTCTGGGTGCGCTGGGATTTGCCGTCAATCCGGAGATGACCCGCTCGGCCGATGTCGAAGGCCTTCTTGAAACCTATCGTGGGATCGAGAAGAAACGCGCCGATCTCGGCTATGACATTGACGGCGTCGTCTACAAGGTCGATCGGCTGGATTATCAGGAGCGGCTGGGACAGGTCGCTCGCGCGCCGCGCTGGGCCATCGCGCACAAATTCCCCGCCGAGCGGGCCACAACGCGCCTCAACGATATCGAGATCCAGGTCGGCCGCACCGGTGCGCTCACCCCCGTGGCCAAGCTGGAACCGGTCACGGTCGGCGGCGTGGTGGTCTCCAATGCCACCCTGCACAATGAGGACGAGATCGCCCGAAAGGACATCCGCATTGGCGATACGGTTGTGATCCAGCGCGCCGGCGATGTCATTCCGCAGATCGTTGAAGTGTTAAAAGAAAAGCGACCGGCGGATGCGGTGGAATTTACCCCGCTGACGGTCTGCCCGTGCCCGCTGGAAACGCCCACCGCGCGGGAATTCAATGAACGCACCGGCAAGATGGACGCGGTGCGCCGCTGCACCGGCGAGCTCGCCTGTCCCTTCCAGAAGAAGGAACACCTCAAGCATTTCGTCTCGCGTCAGGCCTTCGACATTGAAGGCTTGGGCACCAGGCAGATCGAGGCTTTCTTCGATGATGGCGAGATCCGCGAACCGGCCGATATCTTCACACTCGCCGCGCGCAATGAGGCCGGCGAGCTGACCCCGCCGCTGCAAGAACGTGAAGGCTGGGGCGAGACCTCCGTCCGCAATCTGTTGGCCGCCATCGAGGAGCGCCGCACCATCGGCCTGGCGCGCTTTCTCAACGCACTCGGCATCCGTCATGTCGGTGAGGGCACCGCCCGCCTGCTGGCGCGGGCCTATACCAGTTGGGAGGCTTTCAAGGCCGCGGCAACGACTGCGGCCGAACCGGGGGAAGCCCGCGAGGGCCTACTCGGCATTGATGGCGTGGGCGAAACGGCGACCGATGCGATCGGGCGATATTTTGCCGAACCCCACAATCTCGAACTCCTCCAGCGGCTGGAAGACCAGATCACGATTGAAGATGCAGAAGCAGTCGCCTCCGACAGTCCGGTCGCCGGCAAGACCATCGTTTTTACCGGTTCGCTGGAGCGCATGACCCGCGACGAGGCCAAGGCCCGCGCCCAATCCCTCGGCGCGAAAGTGTCAGGCTCGGTCTCGGGCAAGACGGATATCCTCGTTGCCGGTCCGGGTGCGGGCTCGAAGCTGAAAAAAGCCACCGAGCTGGGCATCCAGACCCTCACCGAGGATGAATGGTTTGAACTGATTGGGGGTTAGTCCCCCACCCGCCGGTAGATGCCGTCGATCCGGATATCATCGGCAAACTGCGTGAGATAGGCGCTCATCGCGCTTTCCAGCACGCCGAGATCATCGACGCGGCACAGGCCTTCGCCATCCGGTTCGATACCGAGTTCCTCGCGCACGGCTTCTTCCAGATCGACGCAATCGGGAATGTGATAGGCGATCACGCCGCCCTCATAGACCCATAAAAGGCCGAAGGAATAGGCTTCCGGCCCGTCGCGCGCGGGTATCTGCGCCAGCCAGACATCCCCGCCCATCGAGCGGAAGCGTGCATTATTGTGCGGGAAATTGTCGGCGCGGGAATAATAGCGCATGCCTCGCCCGCGCCGCACATAGCCTTCCCAGGTCGAGCCGCCCCATTCCTCGCCGGTTTCCGGATCGACCGGCGCATGCAGGAAATAGCCGCTTTCGAGCGGTTCCCCGGCCAGACGCCGGGTGATCAGATCGTCTTCCGAATAGAAGCAGCCGGCCGCCATGAGGGCGATTGCGATGACGGCCAGGAAACGCATCAGCCGGCAATCGGCTCGCAGGCTTTGGCCAGCCAGTCACCGGCGGGCGTGCCCTCTACCAGCGGCAGGACGTGTTCGCGCACACCGGCATGATAATCATTCAGCCAGGCCAGCTCTTGCGCAGTCAGAAGCGAGACATCAACCAGGCCCTTGTGGATTGGCGCCCAGGTCAGATTCTCGAAACCCATCATGTCGATCTCGCCACCCGGGATCGGGGCCGGATCGGTAACATAGATGAGGTTCTCGATGCGGATGCCGTATTCGCCTTCCTTGTAAAAGCCCGGCTCGTTTGAGCAGATCATGCCCGGCTGCAGCGGCTCGTCCGAGCCCGCCTTGGCGATGCGCTGCGGGCCTTCATGGACGCCCAGAAAGCTGCCGACGCCATGACCGGTGCCATGACCGTAATCTAGCCCGGCCATATAGAGCGGCAGGCGGGCCAGAATATCCAGTTGTCCGCCGGTCGTGCCTCTCGGGAAACGGGCCAGCGCCAGGCCGATATGGCCCTTCAGGACCAGGGTGAAGCGCTGGCGCATCTCGTCACTTGGCTGACCGATCGGCACCGTCCGGGTCACATCCGTCGTGCCGTCCGGATACTGGCCGCCGCTATCCACCAGATAAAGCGAGCCGGGTTTGAGCATCAGGTTGGAGGCTTCCGACACGCGGTAATGGGGCAGGGCGCCATTAGCGCCGAAGCCGGAAATCGTGTCAAAGGACAGATCGCGCAGCTCGGCCAGCTGGCCACGGAAGCTGGCGAGTTTCTGTGCGGCGGTGATCTCGTCGACCTCGCCGGACTGCGCCTCGGTATCCAGCCAGTGCAGGAAACGCACGAGTGCCGCACCATCGCGGACATGCGCCGCGGCCGAGCCCTTCAGCTCGGTCTCGTTCTTCATTGCCTTGGGCAGGGCCACCGGATCACGGCGGCGCACCACTGTGGCCTTGGCGCTGTCCAGCGTGTCGAAGACCCAGGCCGAGGCGGAGGACGGGTCGACGGACACCTTCGAGCCGGCCAGTTCTTTCAGCCCGGCCTCGAATTCGCTTTCCGGCCGCAGGGCAATCTCATTACCCAGGTGCGAGCGCACCTCGTCTGTCACCTTGTCGGGATTGACGAACAGTGTGGCCGTGCCGTCCTTGCGGATGATGGCCGCGGCGAGCGGCAGCGGCGAGCGCATCACATCGCCACCGCGGATATTGAACAGCCAGGCGATCGACATCGGCGCTGTGATCGCGGCGGCGTCGGCGCCATCCTCGGCGATGGCCTGACCGATGCGTGTGCGTTTGGACGCATGGTCCTCACCGGCGAACTCGATCGGGTGCGGCACGATGGGCGCCATCGGCGCATCCGGTTGTCCCTCCCAGGCGGCGTCAATCGGATTGACGGACACCGGCACCAGCTCGGCACCGGCCTTGCGCGCACCGGCTTTCAGCCGGTCCAGCGCATCCGGGCTGTGCAGCTTGGGGTCATAGCCGATACGCGCACCCGACGGTGCATTCTTCGCCAGCCAGCCGGCAACACCGGCACCGGTCAGGTCTTCCAGGCTGAACAGGCTCTGATCCACCTGCTCGCGCGATTGCACGGTATAGCGGCCATCGACGAAGACCGCGGCCTTGTCGGTAAACACCACGGCGGCGCCGGCCGAACCTGTAAAGCCCGTCGCCCAGGCCAGACGCTCGGCCCGGTCGGGCAGGTATTCATTATTATACTCGTCCTCGTGCGGGATGAGGAAACCGTCGAGCCCGGCCTCGGCCAGTTTTGCACGGAGTAGCGGCAGGTGGTCCCGGCCCCATTGCGGGCCGCCCTTCACCTCGAAAGATTGGGGTCTGTAATGTGTCATGGCGCGGAAACTACGCCGCGGCGGGGCGGCTTTCAATGCGCCTGTCAGCTATGCAAAAGCGAATGACTGGATTGAATTTTTCGCACTTCAAATTGGTCGCGCGCAGGCGCATTTGCGACTCCAACACAGGAGTAATTCAAATGTCTTCCACCAACTGGCTTTTCGCACTCAATGGCGCCGACGCCATGAGCCATCATCTCGACCGCACCCGCAGTCGCACGGGCATCCGCCGCCGCGCTTCGACCACTGACGTGAATGCTTATCTCGACTCGTC
The DNA here is from genome assembly GCF_036330345.1 of Hyphobacterium lacteum. NCBI lineage: Bacteria > Pseudomonadati > Pseudomonadota > Alphaproteobacteria > Maricaulales > Maricaulaceae > Hyphobacterium > Hyphobacterium lacteum. The sequence goes on along the minus strand of NZ_JAZDRP010000004.1, from coordinate 175,191 downwards.
GGGCATCAAGGGCCGCAAGCGGTAATTTCCTAATTCGTCATTCCGGGTCAGGCGTCAGCCTGAACCCGGAACCCATGCCGAGAAATTGATGTTCCGGAATGGGTCCCGGATCGTCACTGCGTTTCGTCCGGGATGACGAAGAATTTTTGGCTAAACCTTCCGCACGACCAGCGTCGACCAGCCGTCCAGAGGATCTTGCCGTTCGACCACGAGGCCCAGCGCCAGATAGGCCGCGGCGACCTGGTCTTCCTGATGCTCCATCAGGCCGGAGAGGATCGCCACCGAGCCCTCATGCATGGCCATCGAAATGCGCGGCGCCAGCTCGATCAGCGGCCGGGCGAGAATGTTGGCAAACACCAGGTCAAAGGTCCGCGCGGTCAGCTTGATGTGTTCGAACCCGTCGGCGGTGAAAAAGTCGATGCCGTCGGCCTCATTCTTCACGGCATTCCGCACACTTTCTTCCACCGCATCCGGATCGATATCGCTGGCCAGCACATCCGCATCGGGCAGGGCCTTGCGCGCGGCAATCGCCAGCGCGCCCGTGCCGGTGCCGACATCCAGCACGCTTTCCGGCGTAAAACCCGCGTCCAGCAGCTTGTCGAAGGCGATCAAACAGCCGCGCGTCGTGCCGTGATGGCCGGTGCCGAAGGCCGGTCCGGCCTCAATCAGAAGCGCGATCTTGCCCTCCGGCGCTGCGTCATGGCTGCCATGCAAGGCAAAGCGCCCGGCGATCACCGGTGGCAGGCCCTTCTGAGACAGCGTCACCCAGTCTTCCTCGGGCAGGGGCTCGCAGGTAGCAGAATAATCCGCGCCCAGACCGGAGATCCGGCGTACCTCCGCCTCGTCCGGTTGTTCGGCATAGAGCGCTTCCAGCCAGCCTTCGGTCTCGTCCTCGTCGTTCTCGAATACCGACACGGAAAGGGCATCATCGCCGGAATTGCCCAGCCGCTCGGCGGCGTCATACAGCGGCGTCATCGGCCCGGAGAAGACAAGTTTCCAGAGGATCATGGCTCCGCCCTCACAAAGCTTTCGACGACCTTTTTCTCGCCGGCCTTGTCGAAGGAAACGGTCAGCTTGGCGCCATCGGCGCGCTTGATCGTGCCATAGCCGAACTTGTCGTGGAAACACCTATCGCCCGGCTTCCACTTGCCGGAACCGGCCGAGCTGGTCTCGACGAAATTCGCCTTGCCCTCGATGACGGCCGGACTGCCCTTGCGACCCCCGCCATGGGCCTGCTGATAGCGTTTCCAGCCGGGCGAAGTGTAGCTGGAGACAAACGGATCGGGCGTTTCCTTGACGCTTTCGAAGCCGGGCCCTGAATCATAATAGCCCGTGTCCGAGATCGCCTCGGCATGGTCGGCGGGCAATTCGTCGACAAAGCGAGAGGGCAGGACGGATTGCCAGCGCCCGAAAATCATCCGGTTGGCGGTAAAGGAAATGATCGCCCGCTCGCGCGCCCGCGTCAGGCCGACATAGGCGAGGCGCCGCTCCTCCTCGAGGCTGGCCGTGCCGCCTTCATCCAGCGCGCGCTGGGACGGGAAAACCGTCTCTTCCCAGCCGGGCAGGAAGACCAGCGGAAACTCCAGCCCCTTGGCGGCGTGCAGCGTCATCAGCGAGACCTCGTCACCATCCGAGGCTGTATCGATATCCGCCACCAGCGAGACGTGTTCGAGATAGGCTTCCAGCGTGTCGAACTCGCCCATCGAGCGGACCAGTTCCTTGAGATTGTCCAGCCTTCCGGCGGCCTGCGGGGATTTGTCCTCGCGCCACATGGCGGTGTAGCCGCTTTCATCGAGGATGATCTCGGCCAGCTCGTCATGGCGCATCGTGTCCGCCATCTGGTGCCAGCGGGCGATATCTCGCAGGAAGGTCTTCAGCCCGGTCTTGGCCGGCCCGCGGATCTCGTCGGTCTCGGTCATCAGCTGCGCGGCCTCGGCCATGGAAACGCCGTTCGCCCGTGCCACCTGCTGCAGCTTCTGGACACTCGTCGCGCCAATGCCGCGCTTGGGCACATTCACCACCCGCTCGAAGGCGAGATCATCATCGATCGAGCGCACCAGCCGGAAATAGGCATGCGCGTCGCGGATTTCCTGGCGCTCGAAGAAGCGCGGTCCGCCGACCACCTTGTAGGGCAGGCCCAGCATCAAAAACCGATCTTCAAACGCCCGCATCTGCCAGGAGGCGCGCACCAGAACGGCAATGTCGGAATGATTGCGCCCGCCCTTCACCCAGCTCTCGATCTCGTCGCCGACGAAGCGGGCCTCGGCCTCGCCATCCCAGATGCCACGCACCTGGACCTTTTCGCCCTCGGCATCATCGGTCCAGAGCGTCTTGCCGAGGCGCGAGCGGTTGGCGGTGATCAGGCCGGAAGCTGCGCCGAGGATATGTCCGGTCGAGCGGTAATTGCGCTCCAGACGGACGACTTTCGCGCCCGGGAAATCGGTCTCGAAGCGCAGGATGTTGTCCACCTCCGCGCCGCGCCAGCCATAGATGGACTGATCATCATCGCCGACACAGCACAGATTGTGCGAGCCTTGCGCCAGAAGACGCAGCCAGAGATACTGGCAGACATTGGTGTCCTGGTACTCGTCCACCAGAAGATAGCGGAACTTCCGGTGATACTCCTTCAGCACATCCGGATGGTTCATGAAGATCGTCAGATTGTGCAGCAGAAGATCGCCGAAATCGCAGGCATTCAGGATCTGCAGGCGGGCCTGATAGGCCTCATACAGCTTTTTCCCGGCGCCATCGGCGAACTGGTATTTCGCATCTTCGGGCAGCTTGTCCGGCGTCAGGCCGCGATTCTTCCAGCCATCGATCAGCGCGCCGAGATAACGTGGCGTCCAGCGCTTCTCGTCAATGCCCTCGGCCTGGATCAGCTGTTTCAGAAGCCGCAGCTGGTCGTCCGTGTCGAGAATGGTGAAGGAGGATTTCAGCTCCACCAGCTCGGCATGCCGGCGCAATATCTGTGCGGCGATGGAGTGGAAGGTGCCCAGCCAGGGCAGGCCCTCGACCGCTTCGCCGATCAGCTTGCCGACGCGCTCCTTCATCTCGCGCGCGGCTTTGTTGGTAAAGGTCACCGACAGGATTTCCCAGGGCCGCGCATGTCCGGTCGCCAATATGTGCGCCAGCCGCGTCGTCAGAACCCGCGTCTTGCCCGTACCCGCGCCGGCCAGCACCAGCACGGGGCCGTCAATCGCCTCGACGGCCTCGCGCTGTTCCGGATTGAGACCATCCAGATAGCCGGCCTCGCGCCGTGGCGGCTGCGGTCGGGCTTGCTGGGAAAGCGAGGTTGAGCTCATGGAAAATGTCTAACACGGCGACTCGGACAATGAGAACAAATATGGCACATCGGTGCTGCAGGGCCAGCCGTGTCACCGCCATTGTTCAGACTGGCTGCTATGCCTCGCCCGCACCCACACTTCTCCTATTGGTTGAGCCTATCTCCTTGAACTCGCGTTAAAAGTGTAAATAATCGCGCCGCCCACACGAGGCGGCAGGGCATGGAAGCAGGAGATGTCGGAATTGATCAAGGCTGCGTCATTGCCCCGTGCGAGCCGGTGGCCCGCTTCCGCAGGAAGCAGCGCTGGTATTGCCACAGCAGCCCGGCGGAACCGGTAGCAGAAGTGCGGGTTTTCTCCCTCGCTGACGTCGATGTAGTGCAGGCCACACTGGTGGCTCCGGGTTGGGAGGCCCGGATGGAGAATTATCTCCATCAGGAGAAGTATTCGCTCGAATTGTCAGACTACAAGCCGGGGCAGATCCTGTTGGACCGGCCCATTCATGCCAGTGGTGGCTTGCCGGCCTGGCCGGAAACCGTCATCGCCTTGGCCGGATCACGATCTCCAACCGCCGCCAGCTTCGGCTTCGCCTGGGAATTCGGGCGGGCCCTTGCAGAGCGCGGTGCTGCTGTTTGCGCCGGTGGTATGCCGGGCATTGATCTAGCCGCCCATCTCGGCGCATTTGACGTTGAGGGTGGTGTGTCGCTCTGCGCGCTCGCCAATCCGGTCGAGATGGCCAGCGCCGGCCTGCCGCATGAAATACGAATGCTGGACCGGATGATTTGCCAACGCGGCCTGTTCCTGTCCGAACAGGTCGAGCCGGTGCCGGTCAACAGCGATGCCTTCCGCAAGCGGCTGCAGCAGCGCAACCGTGTTGTAACGGGCCTGAGTGCCGCGCTGGTGATTTTCGAGTGCAGCCCGTCCAGCGCGACGATTGACATGGCCAGGCGCGCCCCGATCCAGGGCAAGCGCGTTTTTGCGCATAGTGGCGGTACGCCAATGCGCAACGGCACGGGCGACGCAATTCGTTCTGGTCTTGCCGAGGCGATCCCAGCGAATATGGCGCCAGAAGAAGCAGCGATCTGGTTATTGTCCCGCCTCGGCAGGGATTGAGCAGGACAGGCTGGCCGGGACGGCAAGCCCCTTTCGGCGATGGCATCCTATTCCCGCGGCTGGCTCCAATCCGCTTGTTGGACCCGGGAAAAAAGAATAGCGTTTTGGGGAATACGGGGGAGATTTCCATGACTTCTGTTTGGATCCGTCCGATCGTTTCATTGATCGGGCTTTTGGTTCTTGCCGGCACACCGGCTTCGGCATCCGACTGGCGCAGTGTGGGCGAATGGGATTCGTTGCGCTCTGCCGCATCGAGTTCGAACCGGGCAGCCGGTGGTGATTTCATACCGGCCCATCTTCGCAGCTCGACGGGTCTCTACCTCGCAATGTTTTCGGCCATGAACGCCGTCGATGGCCGCTATCAGCCCTATTTCGAAGACCTCGCCGCAGCGCCCGGCGCGGATGCCGAGATGAGCGGGCACTATGCCGCCGCCGCCTTCATCGGTCTGGCCTATCCTTCGGCCGACATGGATGCCGTCAACGCCGCGATCGCGGCAGCTGCCGAAGGTCTGGACGCCGACACTGTTGTAGCCTCCGAAGCGACCGGCGCGCAGGCCGCCGCACTGGCGTTCGAGGCCGCGAATGCAACTTTCCGGGATGTCATGCCCTACCGGCCCTACACGATTGCCGGACGCTGGGTGCCCACCACGCCGCCGGCATTCCGCAATGGGCTGGGGCACCGCCCCTTCCTTTATGATGCGCCGGAAGACCTGGCACCTCCGGGGCCGCCGGCTCTAGACAGCGATCAATGGGCGGCAGACTTCAACGAGGTCCGGGAACTGGGCGGTGAGAACAGCACGCTTCGTACCGAGGCGCAGGCCTACGAGGCCAATTTCTGGATCGCCAAGGACTGGGAGCCACTGGTCATGCAGCTGGCAGAGCGCCGCAACTGGTCGATGCTGGAAGCGGTGCGCGTCTATTCACTGGTTGCGATGGCGACGTCGGATGCCGGCCTGACAACCGGCTGGGCGAAAGACCATTTCCAGTTCTGGCGGCCGATCACAGCGATCCGCAATGCCGATCTCGATGATCGCGAGGACACGGGAATCGAGGCCGGTTGGGAGCCCTTGCTGGAAACGCCGCGCCACCCGGAATACCCTTGCGCGCACTGCTCTTATGGCTCAGCAGTATCGTCAACGCTGTCGGCGCTGGTGACACTGGAGCCGGGTGAGACCCTCGACGTGTATGCGTTTGAGAATCCGGACGAAGTCCAGACCATCACCAATCTCTGGGAGTTCTCGCAGCGCATGTCGATGTCGCGCCTCTATGGCGGTGTGCACTATCGTACGTCGAATGATCATGCTGACGAGATCGGCCGCCGGGCCGGTGAAATGGCTGTGGAGCGCTATGGCCGGCCTGTCGGAGAATAGACCGGCGTCAGCATGAGCCTGCAGCCACTGATCCGCGAAACCATCGCCCGGCGCGGATTGAATATCCGGCAAACGCAGGACGGAACACGCATCGCGCGCGCAGCGACCATTGCGCTGATCCCGGTCTGGGGGCGGCCTATGGATGATCCCACGCCGGAAAACCTTTTCCATCAGGCGCTGGTGATCCTCGCGGAATATGAGAACAGCGAGGGTTATGAAGACTGGTGCGAAGAATACGGCTTCGATCCCGGTGGTCGACAAATACGGGACCGCTTCGACGCCATAGGCAAGGCCAGAACAGCCCTTGTCGAACTGATCAGCGAGGAACGATTTGTTGGCCTGATCGGTGGTCTGGCCATGAGCCAGGCAATCAATATGGCGCGGCCGCGCTAGCTGTGCTCTTCCTCATGCGCCTCGGCGAGGGCCTTGGCATAGGCAGCGTGCGCTTCGGTGCGGGTGATATAGCCGATAATCGGCTGATCCCCCGTTCGTGACCGGACCACGGTTCCATCCAGAGCTTCCGCTGACAGAAATCCGATCGCCTTGCCCAGATAGTCGTCGTCAAAGAGGCAGGGGGCTTCCTTGTCGACATCGGCTCCGGCTTCGTCTTCCTGCATCGGGCTCATGATCTCGCGGACGCGGATCGTCTGCAAAAGCACACGTGCCTGGCCGCGCGACAGATCATAGCCGCGCCGCAGGACCTGTTTGTGGAAGATGCTGCCGCCGGCAATCGACTGGCTGAGGACGGTGGCCAGAGAGACAGCGATCAGCACCGCAACCGAGGCTTCGTAGCTGGCGGTCAGTTCGAACACGATCAGCGTTGTCGACAAGGGCGCGCCGAGGGCGGCGCCGGCGACCGCACCCATGCCAACGACGGCATAAAAGGACATGCCGGCCGTCTCGGCGCCGGTCAGCGCCAGCAATCCGCCAAACGCCGCGCCCAGCATGGCCCCGAGATAGAGCGACGGCGAGAATACACCGCCACCGAAGCGGAACCCCAGCGTGATCGCTGTGGCCAGAAGTTTCAGGACCACCAGGAAGATCAGGACGGCAATGGAATATCCGCCGGAAACCGCGTTGGACGTCGCCTCGTATCCGACGCCGAGGATTTCCGGCGCGATCAAGGCCAGCCCGCCGATCAGCACACCGCCCAGTGGCGGCAATGCCCAGAGCGGCAGGCCAACACGGTTGGCGGTTTCGCCAATCCAGCGCGGCGCGTAGATGGCTGACCGCACAAAAGCCGCGGACAGGAGAGCGGCCAAAAGGCCCAACCCGATCACGCCGGGCAGATCCAGCAGCCCGGCGGGCGAAAGGGCGGGCATGGCAAAGGCGGGCGTGGCGCCAAGATGGAAGCGAGAGATCAGCGCGCCGGTCACGCTGGCGATCGCAACAGGCGCAATCGTCCGAAGTGCGTAATGGCCGAGCACGATCTCGAAGGCAAAGAGTGCCCCGGCGACAGGCGCATTGAAGCTGGCAGCGACAGCTGCAGCTGCCCCGCAGGCCAGCAGAATACGGATAGCACGGGGCGGCAGGCCCAGCAGACGCGCGATCAGCGAGGCAATGGCAGCGCCCAGATGGACAGCGGGACCTTCCCGCCCGGCCGAGCCGCCCGATCCGAGAGAGACCGCTGCGATCGTGGCAGACAACAGCCCGTTGGCGACAGTGATATGGCCGCTGCGCGCCGCGCGCGCCTCCATCACATCGGCGACGCCTCCGGAGCGGTTTTCCTGCAGCCAGCCGCGCGACCGGCCCAGATAGAGCAAGGCGGAGACGACGATGCCGCCTCCGACCGGCGCCAGCATGATTTGCCAAGCTGGAAGTCCGGACACGCCGGAAACCAGCAACTCATGATCCGAACCGAACACCAGATAGCTGGTCAGCTCGATTGCCAGGATCAGTCCCAAAGCGGCATAGCCGGCGAGCACACCCATCATTGCACCCAGAAGCCAGAGCGCGGGCGAGCGACCATCCTTCCATTGATGCACGATCCAGTGGAGGGCGGGGAATCGGTTAGAGCCGGTCACATTTCTGTTCAACGCCTCGGCGGGGACAGCGTCAAGGGCGGCCGTCGAGATGTTTTGCCTGGCGCAGTTCCGGGAACAGTCTGGCCCAGATTACGGCAATCGCGACGGTGCCGACGCCACCCGCAATTACGGTGGCCTTGGCTCCGATCAGGAAGGCGGTCATGCCGGCCCGGAACTCGCCCAGCTCGTTCGAGGCACCAATGAACAGCATATTCACTGCATTCACCCGACCGCGCAGCCGGTCGGGCGTCCACAGCTGGATGAGGGTTTCGCGGATATAGACGCTGATCATGTCGGCGCCGCCAGCAATGGCCAGCGCCAGTACGGACAGCCAGACCAGTTCGGACAGGCCAAAGACAATGATGGCCAGGCCGAACAGGGCGACAAAGGCAAACAGGAAAAGCCCGGCATGATTGCGGATCGGATTGACCGCGAGATAGATCGCCACCAGCACCGCGCCGATACCCTGGCTGGAGCGCAGAAGGCCCAGCCCGACCGGGCCAACTTCCAGAATATCCCGCGCGAAAACCGGCAACAGGGCGACCGCGCCACCGACCAGTACGGCAAAGAGGTCCAGCGACAAGGCGCCCAGAACGATCTTTTCTTTCCAGATGTATTTGAAGCCCGCGAGGATCGTGTCCCAGCTTTGCGGTTCGCTTTCGCTATGCTGTTCCGGTTTGGGGATTTGTGTGGCCAGAAGGGCGGCAATGACCAGCAGCGCTGTCGCGGTGCCGTAGGCCGCCAGAGGCGATACGCCATACAGCAGCCCGCCGGCGACCGGGCCGAGGATCATGGTCAGCTGCCAGGCCGAGGAGTTCAGCGCGATGGCGCGCGACAGCATGCTGGGCGGAACAATATTCGGCAAAAGCGCCTGCACGGCGGGGCCCCGGAAGGCGCGGGCGGTTCCGAAAACCACCAGAAGTCCGAAAATCAGCCAGACCTGCTGGTTGCCAATCACGGTCAGCCCCAGAAGCGCCGCGGAGATCAACGCCGAGACCAGCAGCGTCACGATCATGATGGCGCGCCGCGGGAACCGGTCGGCAACGGCTCCGGTCACGAGCACCAGGATGAGGGCTGGCGCAAACTGAGACAGGCCGATCAGGCCGAGATCAAGCGGGTTGCGGGTAATGTCGTAGACCTGCCAACCGAGCGCCACGACCTGGATCTGGATGGCGAACGAGGTCATCGACCGTGCCAGCCAGTAGATAAGGTAGGGCGTATGCCGGAAAATGGCCCATTGCGGCTGGGATGAGTCGGCCAAGGACATGGACGCTAACTACGCCTCGGATGATCCGCGTCAAGCGCCATGGCAGCGAAGGCCGGACCTCAGGCCTTCTGTGCTTCGCTCAATGCAAATACACGGCAGGCCGAGGATAGCGGCTGGTCCGGATCGTGCGCCGCCCGCTGCTCGTCGATATCCCGGATCAGCGCCGCGAACGCCAGGCCGCGCTGCTCAGCTGCGTGATCCAGAACGGCCCAGAATTCGGGCTCCAGTGCCAGGCTGGTCCGGTGTCCGGCGATCGAGATCGAGCGTTTCACGAGCATATGGCTTGCCTTTTTGAATGCCCGGGCCGGGAGAGAGGCCGGCGGGCCGGACTTGCCCCTGTTTGAAGCCTGTATCGCATGATCCGGTCAAGACCGGCCAGAAAGCGCTTGGTTTCGCTCTCCGTCCGGTTCATCCTTTTTCGGAATTAAGGTTCGGGGGAAGAATATGAAAAACACGCTATTCGCCATCGGTCTGGCCGGTCTGATCTCGGCACCGTTGTCCGCACAAGAGGCCTTCAGCGCCTACACGCGCACAGACGGCGATGTCTGCACGACACTCGAGGAAGAAGCGGACGGGGGCTTCTATTTCTATGCCGTCTGTCCCGGTTATGACGGCTGGGCTTTGCATCTCGACGGCGGCGAGCATGGCCAGCGCTCGACCTTCCGCACCAATGCTGCACCGATCCCGGATGATCAGCGTCCGGAGGTCTTCAACTATCCCTATTCGCGCGGCAATTTCGGTGAATTCCATACCGTGATCGAATGGCGTACGCGCGGCGAGGGCGGTCCGGCCTATGCCGCCATCCATCGTTATTATGCCAATGCGCTGGATGATGACGGCGTAACCTGGAGCCGGATCAGCACGTTGACGGTGTCGGCCCTGCGCGATGAAGCGGCTGGCGGCACGTGTATGGTCGCCCATGTCGAGGCCGATAGCGTCAGCAATGCCAACCGGATCGCGCAGGATGCTGCCGACCGGATCGCGCCAGACTTCAATTGCGGCACGGATAGCGCCCTGCTGGTCAATGCCGCCTATCCGGATGTGGACGCAGCGATCAGCGGTGGCAGCTACGCCCGCTAGCGGGAAGGGGCGATAACGGCCGGGAGGTCTCCATGCGCGCGTTTTCGGAAATTGAGGCCCTCGCGATCCAGCATCATGGCTCGGAAGAGGCCGTAGAAGCAAAGCTCGGCCGTCCGAAATCTGCTGAGCAATTGGCCTCTATCCCCGATGACCGCTGGCTATCGGGCATGACCAGGGCCGTGTTTTCGGCCGGATTCGTCTGGAAAGTCATCGAAGCGAAATGGGACGGGTTCGAAGCCGCTTTTGACGGATTCGATCCGGGCAAGGTCGCGCTTTATTCCGATGATGACATTGCCCGGCTGGCGTCCGACGAACGCATTGTCCGCAACGGACAGAAGATCACGGCCACAGTCCGGAATGCCCAGTTCGTGCAGGAGATTGCCGGCGAGCATGGCGGTTTCGGCGCGTTCGTCGCGAACTGGCCGGCGAGCGACCAGATCGGTCTTCTGGACGTCTTTGCAAAGCGCGGTTCCCGGCTCGGCGGGGCAACCGGCCAGTATGTCCTGCGCTTTGCCGGATGGGATGCCTTCATCGCGTCAGGCGATGTCGTGAAAGCATTGGTTCGCGAGGGCGTGATCGATAAACCGCCGACCTCCAAGGGCGGAACGAAGAGGGTCCAGGACGCCTTCAACCATTGGACAGAAGAAACAGGCCGGTCGCAGACGGAAATTTCACGAATACTGGCGTTGAGTGTAGGATAAATTCGGGCAACCTGCATCCGTTGATGAATTATTGCGCATCATTAGGCCGACACGAACTGAAAGGTTGGTCGATATGAGACGTTTCTGGCGCGCCATCACATTCCCATTCCGCATCATTCCCTGGTGGGGATATCTGATCATTCTTGCCGTTCTGGGGTGGCTGGGGCGCAATATCCTTCTGATCATTGCGACCATCATTGCTTTCCACCCGATACCGATCCCGCCTCTCTTCCAGGGCGAGCCGGAGACTGTCGCCGAGGCGCGGCTTCAGGACATCGAACATTTCCAGCATGTGCGCCGAAATGAGCGCTCGCTGACGGCCGATCAACGCGCCGGTTTGCAAGCCGCGATGGATGAGCTCGCGCGGCGGGCAGGAACGCTGAGCGATGCCGGCTTCCAGCTTGAGCTCGCCCGCATCCAGGCGATGATCGACAATGGCCATTCCAATGCGTCTGCCACGCGGATGGTCGAACCTTTCGCCCGCCTGCCGATCCGGGCGGCCTGGATGGATGGTGAGCTGCGTATCCTGCGGGCCTTGCCCGATGCTGAAGACCTGCTGGGCGCCCGGATCGTGTCGATCAATGGCGTTGCCGCACGCGATGCCCTGATGGCCTTCCGCGACGCATTTGGCGGGAATGACGCGCATTTCATGATTTTTGCGCCGCTTCTGGTGGAAACACCGGATTACCTTGAAGCCGTGGGCATGGGAGCAGAGGTGACAACGCTCGGCCTGGTCTTGCCGGATGGCCGCGAGGAGACACGGGCGCTGGAGGCCGTAGCGCCTGCTGAAGACGCGCGCCGCATCTATCCCGGTGATCTGCCCCTCACCTGGATACGCGAGAGCGATCGCTGGTCGGTGCTGGCACCATCGGCCCGGCCGCTTTATCTGACGAATCCGGACAATGATTACTGGTTCGAGCTCCTGCCGGGAGGTGAGACGGTATACATTTCAATCCGGTCCAATCTCGATGATGACAGCGGTGAAAGCCTGCGGGCGTGGGTTGCCCGTGCCGAAGCGGAAATTCGCGAGCTGGCGCCCCGCTTCGTCATCGTTGACCAGCGCTTCAATGGTGGTGGCGATCTGACCCAGACCGAACCGCTGATGAGCGCGCTGGGCGACATCGTTGGCGAGGACGGGCGGATTTACCTTCTGACGTCCGGCAACACCTTCTCGGCGGGCATTGTCAACCTGGCGATGGCCAGGGAAAGCGCGCCGGGCCGCACCGTGATCGTGGGCGAGGAGATCGGCGACCGGCTGCAATTCTGGGCGGAGGGCTTCTGGTATTCGTTGCCCAATTCCGGCTTCCGCGCCCGCTATTCAACCGGTTTCTATGATCTGCAGAATGGCTGCCACGGCATTTTCATCTGCCATTGGGGCAGCCTGCACATCTTCCCGGTGATCGTCGATGATCTCGACGTGGATATCGCCGCGCCGCTGACCTTCGAGGCCTATGCGGCCGGACACGATCCGGCCATGGAGGCGGTGCTGTCGGATATCGGGGGATAAATGATTTCTGCCTCTCCCCCTTGGGGGAGAGGATTGGGGTGAGGGGGTGCGGCGTTGCGGCAACCTCTCACCCTCGAAATCCAGTCACAGGCGTGACTGCCTTTCTCCTCCCTCTCCCCTTGGAAAGGGGCGAGGGGATTGGGCTCTATTTCGGCTTGATCATCTCGGCCGGGATGACGGCCTTGTCGAATTCTTCGGCCGTCACAAAGCCCAGCTTCACCGCTTCTTCCTTAAGCGTCGTGCCGTTCTTGTGCGCGGTCTTGGCGACCTTGGTGGCATTATCATAGCCGATCGTCGGCGCCAGGGCCGTCACCAGCATCAGGGATTTTTCCATCAGATCGGTGATGCGCTCTTCATTGGCCTTGATGCCCACGACGCATTTGTCGGTGAAGGAGGCACAGGCATCCGACAACAGGCGGATCGACTGGATCATGTTGTAGGCCATCATCGGCTTGAACACGTTCAGTTCGAAATGACCCTGCGCGCCGCCAACCGTGATGGCGACATGATTGCCCATCACCTGGGCGCAGACCATGGTCATGGCCTCGCACTGGGTCGGGTTCACCTTGCCCGGCATGATGGACGAGCCCGGCTCGTTCTCCGGCAGCGATATCTCGCCCAGACCGCAGCGCGGACCGGATCCCAGAAGCCGGATGTCATTGGCGATCTTGTTCAGCGAGGCCGCCAGCGTGTTCAGCGCGCCGTGCGCCGAGACATAGGCGTCGTGCGCGGCCAGAGCCTCAAACTTGTTCGGCGCGGTCTTGAACGGCAGCTGGGTATAGTTGGCGACGTCTTCGGCAAACGCCTTGTCAAAGCCCGGCTTGGCGTTGATGCCGGTGCCGACCGCTGTGCCGCCCTGGGCCAGGAAGAAGAGATAATTCAAGCCTTCCCGCACGCGCATAATGCCCATATCCAGCTGCGCCACATAGCCGGAAAATTCCTGGCCGAGCGTCAGCGGCGTGGCATCCTGAAGGTGCGTCCGGCCGATCTTGATGATGTCCTTGAAGGCTTCCGCCTTGTCGTTCAGCGCATTGCGCAGGGTCTGCAGGGCGGGCAGCAAGCTGTGATGCATTTCCTCGGCTGCCGCGATGTGCATGGCTGTAGGGAAAGTGTCGTTGGACGATTGCGAGCGGTTGACGTGATCATTGGGGTGGACCGGGTCCTTGGAACCCACCACGCCGCCGAGGATCTGGATCGCCCGGTTGGAGACCACCTCATTCGTATTCATGTTCGACTGCGTGCCCGACCCCGTCTGCCAGACCGACAGGGGGAAATGGTCATTCCACTTGCCTTCGGCGACTTCTTCGGCGGCCTGGGCTATGGCGTCCGCAAGCTCCGGCTCCAGATTGCCCAATTGCTTGTTCACGCGGGCGGCCGAGCGCTTGATGATGCCGAGCGCCCGGATCATCGGTGCGGGCATTGTTTCCACACCTATTGCGAAGTTGATCAGTGACCGGGCGGACTGGGCGCCGTAAAGCTTGTCGGCAGGAACGTCCAATGGACCAAAGCTGTCGGTTTCTGTGCGGGTTTCGCTCATCGGGAGAGCCTCCTTGCGCCAGCAGCCAGTGCGGCGGATGGTTAAGCGTGATTCGAATGGACGTGTAGCACCGGGGCGTTATGGATCAAGACGGCGCACTGGATTGGATCGGGAAAGGACGGGTGCAGGCCGCCATGTCTGGGGACAGTCTTCATCTTCGCGTCGACGCGCTGACCTCGCAGTCCAAGCGCTTCAAGACACTCATCGGCGAATTTTTCCGCACCGAATTCAAGCGTGTGCGTCCGAAATACGGACCCTATGAAGTCGAGATCCGGATCGAGCGGACCGAAAACAGCCCCGTCCATGATGTCGACAATGTCGCCAAGGCGGTATTGGACGCGCTCACCGGCTGTGTCTTCCACGATGACAGCCAGGTCGAGAAGCTGATGGTCGAGAAAGTCCTGTCAGACCGCGCCCGCGTGAAGGTTCGGGCACGGCCGCTCAATCGCGAAGCGGCCTAGCGCCGACCACCCGCCAGCTTTGCCGCCTGCGGCAGCCGCCGCAATCGCCACATCGCCCAGACGCCAAAGGCCGGTCCGATCGCCAGCGGGATGAAGGCATATGTCCAACCGGCAAAGTCGATCCACAGCGGCAGGAGCTGGATCATCAGCGCCGTCAGGGCGAACCCCATCGCGGTCTGCAGGGTCAATAGCGTTCCGGCCCGCTCCGGCGGAGCCAGCTCGGCAATCGAGGCGGAAAACTGGGCGCTGTCCGCGATCACGCTGATCCCCCAGATCAGCAGCACCGGCACCAGCAGCCAGGCGGGCGCCCCGAACAGGAAGCCGGATACCAGCGCGCAGCTCCCGCTGACGGCCATGGCAGCCATGGTGATGGTGGTTCGCCCGTACCGGTCGGCAGCCCAGCCCGCATAAAGACAGCCGGCCGCACCGATGGCGACCACGGCGAAAGCCGTCAGATCGGCGGTAAAGGCGTCAGTGAAATAGGCGTGCAGGAAGACCGGCACCCAGGCCCACATGGCATAGAGCTCCCACATATGGCCGAGATAGCCGAGATTGGCATAGCGCAGCCCCGGGTCGCGAAAGGCAAGCAGGGCCGCCCCCGGATCGAAGCCAATTCCCGTCTTGAACGCCGGCCCCTGTTGGCAGACAAGGATCAGGACGGCCGCGGCCATCGCGGCGGCGGCACTGAACAGGAAAGGCATATGCCATTGCGTGCCATCGGCCAGCAGGTTGAAGGCGAAGGGTGTCGCTGACCCCAGTGTCAGAGCGCCAACCAACAAGCCCACCAACAGGCCGGCATCGCCTCTTGCCCAGCTGGCCGCCAGCTTCATGCCCACCGGATAAACCAGAGCCAGGGACGCACCGGTCAGGGCGCGTAAGGCGATCATGCCGGCACTGCCGGGCTCGGTGGTCATCGCAAGAAAGCTCGCCAATGCCGCCACGGCAGCGCCAATCGCGAATATCCGTCTGGCGTCGAACCGGTCGGCCAGGCCGAGGGCGGCACTGGTCAGCGCACCGGCGACAAAACCGATCTGAACGGAACTGGTCAGTGCGGCCTGGGCGAAGCGGCTAATTTCGGCCGCCGCCATCATGGCCGGCAAGGCCGCCGTACCGGCAAACCAGACCGAGAGCGCCAGCACCTGTGCCAGCGTGATCAATGTGATGGATAAGGGCCTAGAGCCCACGCTCTTCCTTGATCCGCTTCACCTCGGAATGGGAGCGATGGAAACAGGTGGCGCTGGCCTTGGCCAGCAGCTTGTCGTCGCCATCCCAGAGCCATCCCTCGGTGAAGAAGAATTGCTTGCCCTTGCGGATGACCTGACCACGCGCGCGGACCTTTCCCGGCCAGACCGGCGAGATGAAGCTGGTCTTCATTTCCAGCGTCGGGACAACGCCGTCAAACCCGGTCACCGTGATCGCGGCCAGTGACATGACATCATCCAGCATTGCCGTGATCAGCCCGCCCTGGACCGCGCCAGTGGGCGTGACCGAGCGTTGATCCGGCTCCCACGTGGCAGCAAACCAGTGTTCGTCCATATCAAGATCGACGAATTTGAAGCCCAGCATTTCAGCGTAGAAGAGCTGGTTGGGAACTTCCGTGAAAAAGCGCCTGATGGTCGCTTCATCCCAGGGCGGCTTGGGAAATTTCATTTCTTCCGGAAGCTGTCGAGACTGACCACTTCGGCGCCGTCGCCTGATGCCTTGGCAGACGTCGCACCACTCTCGGCCGGCTCTTTCTTCTTTGTCTTTTTCTTGGCCTTGGTTTCCAGCTTTGCGGGTTCGGCAGCTTCACCTGCCGTCTCGGCGGCAATGGCCTCCATCATTGGCTCGAACTGGAGATGGAATCCGACAGACGGGTCATGGAAACGGTTCACGGCGGAATAGGGGACTTTCAGATATTTCGGCACGCCACCGAATTTCAGAGTCACTTCGAAGAAATCATCCTGCGGATTGAGGTCCCAGAACTGGTGTTCGAGGACGATCGTCATCTCCTCAGGGTATTTTTCCTTCAGCGTCTCGTCGATATCGACGCCTGCCGCCTCGGTCTTGAAGCTGATGTAGAAGTGGTGGGCCCCCGGCAGGCCGTCGGGCCCGGCGGCACGTATCAAGGCTTCGCGAATGACGCCGCGTAGCGCTTCTTGCGCCAGCAGATCGTAGCGCATCAGATCAGTCGCCACGATGTACTCCCCCGTTCAATTGCGAGCCCAAGGGTAGCCCAGCCTCTTGCGCCGTCAACGCAGACTCTAATGTCGCACTGCTTTTTCCTGCTATTCGGTTAGATTGAGACACAGTCGCAACAGCAGCCGGTTTAACCCTATGAATGAAAGGGCTTTTACTCCTCCCATGCCGCCGCGGCAGAAGCGGCCGCTGGGTTTATGGGGAGCGGCGCGCGTGCTGCGCCATTCACCGGTCGAGATCCTTCCGCAGGAAGCGTTTCTATTCACACGGATTTCCGCGCCCTTTCTCGGACGCACGATTCACACGCTTTCCGGTCCGGAGGAGCTGAAGGCGGTGCTGGCCGATGATCCGGACGCCTGGCGCAAATCTCCCCTGATCCAGCGAATCCTGCGGCCCATTCTCGGGAACGCCATCCTCACGGCCCATGGCGACTGGTGGAAAATCCAGCGCAAGGCCATGCAGCCGGGCTTTGTGCGCCTGCGGATACAAGCGCTGATACCGGATATGAGCGCATCGGCCGAGGCCGCAGCCGACTCGCTTTTGCAGGCGGATGGCCCCGTTGATGTAACGCCCGCGCTCAATCATGCCGCGCTCAGCGTCATCGAGGCCGCGCTTTTCACGCGGCCCGACAATTTCGACCGGGCGAAAATCAGGGCCGCCATTGAAAGCGTTTTCGAGGAAACCGGACGCACGCGGTTCTCCGATCTGCTGCCCTTGCCGGAATCCGCGCCGCGAATCCTGGGCCCGAAAGCCCT
Source organism: Hyphobacterium lacteum (assembly GCF_036330345.1). Lineage (NCBI taxonomy): Bacteria > Pseudomonadati > Pseudomonadota > Alphaproteobacteria > Maricaulales > Maricaulaceae > Hyphobacterium > Hyphobacterium lacteum. The sequence goes on along the minus strand of NZ_JAZDRP010000004.1, from coordinate 157,917 downwards.
CAATGCCCGGAAAATCCTTCGCGACGCAGTTGCCGCAGAGATCGCCCGCCGCCGCGGCGGTGAAACCCGCGATGATCTGCTGCAATTACTATTGGAGGCGCAGGCCGAGGATGGGCGCTTCCTGTCGGACATTGATGTGCGCGACAATGTCCTCAGCCTGGTGATTGCCGGTCATGAGACAACGGCCATCGCCATCGGCTGGGCGCTCTACATCCTCGCCCGCCGGCCCGACTGGCAGGACAGGGTTCGCGATGAAGTCATGTCTATTGCGGGAGATCATCCGCTGGAGGCGCACCATTTGCCGCAGCTGGTCTTTGCCCGTCAGATCATCCACGAAACGCTGCGGCTTTACCCGCCGGCGCCATTGATCGGGCGGCAGGCCATCCGGAATACGCAGATCTGCGAGCGCGAAGTGAAAAAGGGCGATGTCGCCCTTCTCGCCTTCTATGCCCTGCACCGGCATCACCGTTACTGGCCGGAACCGGATGTCTTTGATCCGGAGCGGTTCTCGTTGGATAATCGCCCTTCTGATCCCTGGCAGTTCAAACCTTTCGGTGGCGGGCCGCGCGCCTGTATCGGTTCCGGCTTTGCCTTGACCGAGGCGGTGATCATCCTGTCCAGCCTCGTGCGCCGTTGCCGATTCTCGGTACCGGATGGGTATGAACCCTATCCGGTCATGACCGTGACGTTACGCCCCGAAGGCGGTCTGCCGCTGAATGTCGAGAAAAGATAAGTGGGGGCTTCTGTTGCCAGGCGCCCCCGGACCCCGCCTGAGATCGCTAAGGTCTCAGGACTTTAAAGCGAGATACTCGCACCGCATTACGCAGCGAGAGCGACCTCTTCAGCATAGTTGTCATTTGCAACTACTTAGACGGGCATTTAACGGTACCCATGCGGACGAAAGAAACGCCTTTAGCCGTCTGTCGATCCTGATCAGCCCCATAAGAACCCGCGCCTGAATTTCAGGGGCGGGGAAATTGGTGGAGCTGCCGGGAATCGCACCCGGGTCCAGTCCGGTTATTACACGCACCGTTTATCGTCATAGCTGGCAAGCCAGCACCGCCAATATAGGCATCCCCGGGGTGAATTTGAAGTGAAGACATGCGCTTTGGTCAGAAAATCACCCCGATCGCGACGAGGCCGAAGGCCAGGAACGCTGTCGCAAACAGATAGAGAATGATCAGCGCCTGCGACCGTAATGCAGCACCCCACCAGCTGGATCGATAGAAGCCGCGATCATGCAGCCATATCAGAGCCGAGAAACCGAAATAGGAGACAGCACCAATTGTAACAGCAATCCAGATATTCCGGGGCTCGCCACTCGCGAGCTGAAAAAAGTTTTCAGGAATCTGGGCTGTTCCGGCCACCAGAACCATCAGCAGGGGCAGGATGGCGGCGTGGAAATATAGCGCATAAACCAGATGCTCGATCAGCTTGCGGCGCGGATGCAACAGGAAATTGAACAGCGCAAAGAAGAAGACCATCAGGATCTGTCCCTGGCTGGCCAGCGCGGTGATCCGGTTTTCGACGGTTTCCGGGTTCAGCGCCGCTTCCATGGCCAGTTCCGACAGGGCCCGGCTGATCCCGATATCTTCGCTATTCGCGTAGAATTCCTCGATTTCTTCGTCACTGATATCCAGTGGAGGAGAGGGGGTACCGCCTTGCAGTAATTCGATCGTGATGCTTGGTCCCTGTTCGATTACCTCGGCATCAATGGCGACAATCCGCACACCAGACAGTGCGATGCCGATAAAAAAGATCAGGCTGGCGATCAGATAGAGACGGACGGGCGGCGTGTACCGGGCCCGCCTTCCTTCCATATAATCCCTTGCGACCTGCCCGGGCCGTGAAACGACCTCGCGGACCGTCGTGACCAGCCGGCCATCCCACTGGAACAGCCCGTCCAGCGTATCATTCAGGAGTGGAATGAAATTGCGTTTCACATCGGCACTCGACTGACCGCAGTGCGGGCAGAACTCGTCCGACATGTCCGTGCCGCAATTGGCGCAACGCGATTTGGGTGGTCCGGTCGTCGTCATCGGGCGCCTTCATTCGCACACGGGAGGTCCACACCTGTGAAGCCCGGCCCGGCGATGTCGCAAACACCTCCGGGCTCCGCGGAAAAGGCTAGCCCGAATGCGCTGACAAGACGAGAGGGGTGGCCGGACAATCGGGCGCAGGCAGGCTAACCATATCTTAGACATCAAGGCGTAGAAGGCAGGCTGGATCTGTCGACTATTCCACGAAGCGCGTCATGTCTTTCGATCTCAATTCGAATCTGAATCTCGAATCGACGAGGGTGATTGCCATCGCCGCCAGTAATGACGGGCTGGAAGTGCTGTCTCCGCTGATCGCCGGATTCGGTGTTCGCGATTTCTCCAGGTTTTCCAATGTCGAAGACGCCAAGCGGCAGCTTGAGGGCCAGGAATTTCATATCATTTTTGTCGACTATCACGTGGATAGCGGCGACGGGTATGATCTGATCCGCTGGATCCGCCGCAGCGCCATGCATGAAAATCGCACCGCGCCGGTCTTCTTCATTTCTTCGAACTTCACCAGCCGCGCCCTCGAACGCGCGCGGGATGCGGGCGCCAGCTTTGCCATTACCAAGCCGGTCTCGCCGGATGTGCTGTTGCCGCGGGTTCTCTGGGTGGCAGGGCTCGACCTGACATTCGTTGAATCCGAGGAATTCTGCGGACCCGACCGGCGCATGCGCTTTGAAGGGCCGCCGGCCGGCACCGACGGCCGCCGCGAGACAGATATTCATGGTGAGCTGGGCGAGGCGGCTTCCGATAATCTGGATCAGGACGAGATCGACGCCATGTTGAAGACGCAAAGGGCAAGCGCCGGATGAGCAAGCGTTTCTACAAGCCCGAGAACCGCCTTGGCGCGGTGATGTCACAGCCCGGCGGTATGCCGGCGCGGGCCGCCCTGGCGCGTGCCAAATACCAGATGACCCAGAAGCGCGGCGAGTTCGAAAAGCGGCTTAAGGCACGGGTCAAGGAAATCCAGGCCATGCCGGTCTGCGATACGGCAGGGGAGACTTTCCGCACGGCCTCCATGAAAGCCTCCGACATCGTCACGCTCGCAGGCGTCACCGGTCAGAAGCTGACCATGACCACCGCTGCAGCCCTGATCGAATTTGCCGAATGGATGCTGGAGGCGGAAGCTGGCGACACGGCACCGATCCCGGTCTTTATCGACAGTATCCGCCTCGCCCATGAAAAAGGCCCGCGGATGACCGAGGAGGAGGCGCAGACCCTGGTCGCACGCCTCCACCGTCTGACCGATATCTATCAGGCCCGCTATCCGCTGCCTGATGAGGATGCCGCCTAGGCGCCCATCTCGCCGGTCATGCAGAACACATTCAGCTTGTTGCCGTCCGGATCGCGGAAATAGCCGGCATAGAACCAGTCACTGCGGGCGCCCGCCGGACCTTCATCCTGCGCGCCCAGATCCATGGCCAGCTTGTAGACGCGGTCGACATCTTCCGGTGTTTCCACCTGGATCGCTGCCATCACGCCATTGCCGACCGTGGCGGGCTCGCCATTGAACGGCTTGGTCAGACCGATCCCGGCACCGCCGCCCGGCTTGCCCCAGGCAATGAAATTCTCGTCGCCCATCATCCGACCGACGCCGATGGATTCCAGCAGCTTGTCGTAAAACGCCGCCGCTTTCTGGATGTCGTTTGTCCCCAGTGTCACATAACCCAGCATTTACATGTTCCTCATATGTTCCTTTCCGGGCACAGTACACGAATGGCCCCGCTTGGCGAGTCACTTTCTGATGAATTTGTGGAAAGTCCGGTGAAAGGACGTGCGCCACGGCGCCGCGAATCACTAGAGTGTTTTCCTGACAGGAGGCGAGTATGGCGAATATCGAGCAGTTCAGTGATTTCCGGCCCGACCGCACGGGCGGCTCGGATGTGGAGAGCGCCTATCTCGACCTGCTGGAGGATATTCTGGAAAACGGCGCGCGCCAGGACGACCGTACCGGCGTCGGCACGCTCTCGGTCTTTGGCCGCCAGTTGCGGTGTGACCTGTCGAAGGGCTTTCCGCTGCTGACCACCAAGAAGGTGCATTTCAAGTCGATTGCCATCGAGCTTTTCTGGTTCCTGCGCGGCGAGACGAATGTCCGCTGGTTGCAGGAACGGGGCGTCTCCATCTGGGATGAATGGGCCGATGAAAACGGCGATCTCGGCCCGGTCTATGGCAAGCAATGGCGCCGCTGGGAGGGGCCGGACGGCACCGAGATCGACCAGCTGACCGGCATTATCGACCAGATCCGCAACAATCCCGCCTCGCGCCGGTTGATCGTCTCGGGCTGGAACCCGGCGGATGTGCCCAACATGGCTTTGCCGCCCTGCCACACGCTTTACCAGTTCAACGTCGCGGACGGGAAACTCTCCTGCCAGCTCTATCAGCGCTCGGCGGACATGTTCCTGGGCGTGCCGTTCAACATCGCCTCCTACGCGCTGCTGACCCATCTGATGGCGCAGGTCTGCGGCCTGGAAGTGGGCGAATACATCCACACTTTTGGTGATGCGCACATTTACACCAATCATATGGACCAGGTGCGCGAACAGCTCTCGCGCACGCCGCGCGCCCTGCCGAAGCTGAAGGTCAATCCTGACAAGACCGATCTCTTCGACTTCGAATACGAGGATATTGCGCTGGAGGGCTATGATCCGCATCCGCGCATTTCCGCCCCGGTGGCCGTGTGAGCGAAGGCACAGAAGACATCCCGCTGGATCAGCGTGAACTGGACCGGCTCTGGGAACTGGCCCTGCATGAAGAGCGCGTGCTGAATGAACGCTCCGGCTATTTCCTGATTGCCCACGCCATGCTGCTGGTCTTTGCAGTCACGGCGATCGAATATCTCAGCGAGCTGGCCGTGCTGGGCAGCATCATCACCGGCGCTGTCATGTCCGTTTTGTGGTGGATCGTGAATGCCCGCCAGTTGCAGGAAATGCGCACCGCCGCCGCACTCGTCCGCGACAAGCTGCCGGGCTATGTTGCCTACCGGAAAGCTATTCCGTCCCAGGGCATGCGCAAATTCGGGCCCAGCGCCTTCACCTTCGGCATCCCGATTGCCGTGGCGATCATCTGGATCGTCTTCGCCGTCGACCGGGTCTGGGGCATGATTTGACAACCTTTGCGTGAATCGGCTTTGCTGGGCGAAATTGGATATTCGCTGGTGAAACATGCCGACGTCTGCTCAGGAGTTTCGGGATCTGGCCCTGCTGCATGCAGGCGACGCGAAATTTCTGCTTGAAGCCCGGCGGTTTTCCAACGCTTATCATCTCGGCGGATATGCGGTCGAATGTGCGCTGAAAGCCGTGTTGTGCCGGCAGTTCGCGGCGGAGTCCTTGCCAGACAAAGGACTTGTGCAAGCGGCTTACACGCACAATTTGTCAGAGCTGTCATCGCTGGCAGGTCTGGCGAACGAATTGAAGCGGGCCAAAGAAGATGCGAATTTTTCGGCAAATTGGGGTATCGTGTCGGCATGGACAGAGGCGAGCCGGTATCAGACCACGAACGAGTCCGAAGCCACAGACCTTGTTGAGGCAATCGACGGTGACGACGGGATTTTGGAATGGATAAAGAGTCACTGGCAGTGAGCGAAATCGAAGTCGGCAAGAAGCTTGCCCATGCGATGGATCGCTCGAACATCGGGTTCGATGCCGCCTTCTGGCTGTACGAGGGCGATTCCCAAGGCTGGAAATATATCGTCGTGCCGCATCGGGACGATCAGGAGCGCAAGGCGTTTTTGCTGGAACTTTCAAAACTGATCAATCGTGATGTCCAGGACTTCGACATTGGCGACATCCGTCTTCTGGACCGACACAAGCCCATCATCCATGCGCTCAGTAAATTGATCCGGGTAGACGGGATCGGGGGCGTCCGAACATCGCGCAACACCTTCAATGGGCAGTATGTGGATGACGCCTATATCTATAGAATGGCGATCAATTGATGGCCCGCATAAGCCTGGTCGTCGCGGCCGCAAAGAATGGCGTCATCGGCGTCAATGGTGATTTGCCCTGGCGGCTGAAGACCGATCTGCAGCTGTTCAAGAAAAACACGCTGGGCAAGCCGGTCATCATGGGCCGCAAGACCTGGGAAAGCCTGCCCTTCAAACCGCTGCCCAAGCGCATGAATATCGTGGTGACGCGCTCGCCCGGCTATTTCGCCGAAGGGGCTATTGTTGTCGGCGATTTGGGCGCGGCCTTTGATGAAGCACATATGCGCGCCGACATGGATGATGTGGACGAGGTCTGCGTCATCGGCGGCGCACAGATCTACGCCGCCACCCGCGAGGTGGCCGACCGTATCTATCTGACCGAGGTCGATGCCGAACCCCAAGGGGATGCCCACCTCGATCCATTCGACCCGGACATCTGGCAGGAAGTGCACTCGGAGGCGTATCCGGCAGGGCCGGATGATGATCACGCATTCACATTCAAGGTGTTGGAGCGATCAACATCAGCAATGAATGACTGAAGCAATAGCCGATATCCTTGCCCGGCAAATCGCCGAGATCGACGACGTTAGCCATCGCGATTGGTTGGATTCTCGCCTTGTTAGGCCACGCAAGATCGAATTGCTCTGGGAATATGGAGAGAGCAATCCGATCCGGGCCTGGATCGTCGCAGAGGTTGGCGAGCGGAAAGTAGAAATTGCTTATTGTGAGGGTGGACATGGCGCGCTTGGCTACCCGTGGGGACTGGTTTTTTCCGGTCAAAAATATTTTGGTTCGAACGATTCTTGGTATCCAGATCTGAAAGCTCTATTGGCAGATTGCGGTTACATCCCCGACTATTGAAAATCCATTCGTCGAATGGGCTGATCGGCCCTGAATGCGAGTTTTTCTGAGATTACCTTCTGCTGATTGCTGCATCCTGGAAATTTATACATAGACCTCACTAGAAACGCCCGCTCGATGTTTTGCGAATAACACGCATTCGCAAAACTTGATCGCGGGCCAGGAAACATTTTGGGAAACAGCCGGTGACGTGCATAAGGGGCAGATTCATGAATGGATGAGATAGCTGATCTTGCGCCAGGCTCTAATCGAAAGACGCCGAGGTGGCGGCGCCCGACCAGATACAATCATTGGCAATCCAGACTAGCGACTTCACTTCCATGCTGACTGCGCAAATGGTACGACTAATTAATTCGAAATGCATCATCAGTATCTCGACTGGAATGGCTAATTTCGCAATAAAGTTACATTTTAGATCGCTCCCCCAAACTGAGGCCCATGGAAACGGGATTGCCGGGGGTTATGGATGGTTCCTAGGCCGTTTTTCTGATTGGAACACGTTTAAGGCCGAATTAGAAAAGCATTTGAAAGAACTCGGATATTTTGTCGACGAGTTCATTTCTGAATTGGAAATTGATAGGCCTGAAGATTTGAACCCAGGAGAACAGCAGGAGCTATTCGATCTGCTGGATCGATTTCCGATCCAGTATCGTACGCTTCATATGTACTCAACGGACGACGCCTGATCACGGATTTGTCTTCAGAATTCTCGAGCGGCAGGACGCACTTTGAGCGATCCATTCTGGAATGACCTCAACGCAGCATTCGCACGTCGGCAAAAAGCAATCCGGTATCATGCGAAGCGGTTTGAGTTCGGTTTTCACAATCCGAATGATGAAGCCGAAGTCGAGTTTTTCGCCGACTATGATGCGCTCGGCCCAATTACGATCCGTTTCGAACTCACTGTTTGGTCGGATAGGCGATTCCAGTTTTCGGGAATGGCGAGGACTCGTCCGCGCGGCCAGCTTTGGAATTTTGAAGTGTGCGGTCAGTTCAAACACAACTTTGACCCGGCAGCGCTGGTCAGTATTTTTGAAGAATCTGTCACTGGCACTAGCGAATTGAGTAAACCTGAATCCGCGCAGGCCATCAAAAGGTTGCAGCAACTGGAACAGAATTGGCAGGAGCTCGACCGACGCCCGCGGCTTAGTTGAAGTTAGACCGGAGGAACGCGCTACGCTCCAGCCGCTACCTGCTGACCAGTCAGCTTTCGAACGTCACCGGCCGCTTGGCGCTCCGGTCAACCGTGAGGGAAAACACGTCCGGGCGGGCGTAATGCCCGGCGACATCGAACTTCCGCCGCGATGCGCGGGCGGCGTCGACATCAATGTCGGCGATCAACAAGCCTTTCTCCCTGTGCATGGGCCCGGCGGCCACACCGCCGAACGGCTTGTAGACGACGGCATCGCCCGGATTGACCCATTCATCCTTGTTCGGAAACAGCTCGTCGAAATGCGGAATGTCCGTCGGGATGTCTGACACTTCCAGCGAGGTCGCACAGCCGATCACCCAGCAGCCGCCTTCGCGGGCAATATGCTGCATCGTCGCCATCCATGTGTCGCCGCTGTCCCAGGTCGGGGCGACATAGATATCGATATCCTGCCCGTAGAGGGCATAGCGGGCCAGCGGCATGTAGTTTTCCCAACAGATCAGGGCGCCAACCCGGCCAATAGCCGTCTCGACAACGTTCAGGCCCGAACCGTCGCCAAACCCCCAGACCATGCGCTCCGGATTGGTCGGCATCAGCTTGCGGTGATTATTGGCGATGGAGCCATCTGCATCGATGATGACGCAGGAATTGAACAGGGTGGAACCGGAAACCTCGCCATCAATCTCGTTATAGCCGGCGACGATCACTATGGCGTGTTCCCGTGCGGCTTCCTGCAATGGTGCAAAGCCGTTCCTGGTAAGATTGACGGCATTGGTCTGCATCGCGGCAAACAAATCGTCTGTCTTGCCCATGCCGGCCCCCGGGGCCAGCCGCCAGACAAAGGTCGGGTATCCCGCAAACCAGGCCTCGGGGAAGACCAGCATTTGGGCGCCTTCGGATGCGGCTTTCTCGACCAGTCCGACCGCCCGCTCCATGCTGGCAGCCAGATCCATATAGACGGGCGGTTCCTGGACGACGGCAATTCTTGTCATGGCGGGCTCCCCTTGCAAGCGCCTGCGAACGGGGCACGCTTTTCCGTAAAGTGTCAAATTTCGCCGCCCGGAAGGCACGATTTTCCTGTAACGGGGGATTCCCGGCGCAGCCATTCCGCTTGAAGTGCGGAGCAAGTGCGTCCAGATATGCCCCCAATATCCGTTTGATGGAGGAAAACTCCCTTATGCCTTGGAATGACAATGCAGGTGGAGGCGGCGGAGGCCCTTGGGGCTCCGGCGGCAATGGCGGTGGAAACCGTAACAATCCCTGGGGACAGAATGGCGGTGGCGGCGGTGGCCGCGACGGTCAGGAACCCCCGGATCTCGATGAATTGGTGGGCAAGCTGCAGGACGGCTTGCGCGGCATGTTCGGCGGTGGCGGCGGTGGCCGTTCCGGTGGCAAGGGCGGCAGCGGCGGCGGTATTTTCGGCGCCATCCTCGTGGCGCTGGTCATCGGCTTTGGTGTGATCATCTGGCCGGGCCGAGCGGTCTACCAGGTCCAGCCCGAACAGGTCGGCGTGGTCATGCGTTTTGGCGAATATGTGCGCACCGCACCGCCGGGCCTGAACCTCAAACTGCCCTGGCCGATCGAGACGGTCGAGCTGCCGAACGTCACCGAGACCCGCACCATTTCCATCGGCGCCAACAATATCGGCGAAAGCCAGATGCTGACCCGCGACGAGAATATCGTCGATATCGCGTTCGAGGTTCAGTGGCGTGTTGATACGGCGAATATCGCTGACTTTGTCTTCAATGTCCGCAATCAGGAAGAGGCCGTCCGTGCCGTGGCCGAAAGTGCCATGCGTGAGGTCGTCGGCACATCGGACCTGGTGCCGATTATCACCACGGCCCGGGCCGAAGTCTCCCAGCGGACGCGCGAAGTGATGCAACAGACGCTCGACGAGTACGAGGCCGGCATTCAGATCCTGCAGGTCAATTTGGAACGCTCGCAGGCGCCGCAATCGGTGATCGACGCTTTCCGCGATGTGGATTCGGCGGCTCAGGATGCGGAACGCGCTCGTTTGAACGCGACCGCTCACGCCAACAGGGTCATCCCTGAAGCCCGCGGTGAAGCGGCCCAGATTACCCAATCGGCCCAAGCCTACCGGGACTCGGTAATTGCCGAAGCCCAGGGTGAAGCCGACCGCTTTGTTGCGATCTATGACGAATACGCCCTGTCGCCGGAAGTAACCCGCCGCCGGATGTATCTTGAAACCATGGAACGGATCCTCGGAAATTCCGAGCTGATCATTCTCGACCAGGAAGGAAATGCGGTGCCCTATCTTCCGCTTGACCAACTCGGCCGCAATCGCGGGCAGGGAGGCCAGTAATGGGACGTATTCTTTCAACCCTTGTCATCATCATCGGTGTTGGTGGCGCGATTGTGCTTTCTCAAAGCCTTTTCACCGTGAATGAGCGCCAGAGCGCACTGATCCTGCAATTCGGTAATCCGATCAATGTGATCAACCGCGTTGGCGAGGATCAGGCCGGCCTTCATTTCAAGATGCCGTTCATAACGCAGGTCCTTTATTTCGACCGGCGCAATATCGAGTTCGACATGCAGCCGGAGGAAATCCAGGCCGCCGACCAGGAACGCCTGGTGGTGGATGCATTCCTGCGCTACCGCATCAACAACCCGTTGCGCTTCTATCAGACGGTTCGTGACGAGTCGGGAGCCCGCGGGCGTCTGCGCTCGATCATGAATGACAGCTTGCGCGGTGTGATCGCGTCGATCCCGTCCCAGGACGTGATCTCGGGTCAGCGGTCCGCTTTGATGGACCGGGTCCAGGCCGCTGTGGAGGCGCAGGTCGCGACCCAGGATCTAGGCATTGAGGTAATCGACGTCCGAATCCTGCGGGCTGACCTGCCGCCGACAATTGCCGAGCGGGTCTTCCAGCGGATGCGCTCCGAGCGTGAGCAGGAAGCCGCAGGTATCCGCGCTGAGGGTGAGCAGGTCGCTCAGGAAATCCGTGCTGAAGCCGATCGCGATGCTGCGATCATCCGGGCTGAAGCCCGCGCTGAAGCCCAGCGCATCCGGGGTGCCGGTGATGCCCAGCGGAATGCCATCTATGCTGAGGCCTACAACCGCGATACGGAGTTCTTCGCCTTCTATCGCTCCATGCTGGCCTATGAAGCGGCGATCCAGAACGGCACGCCGATCGTCATCCCGCCGGACTCGGAATTCTTCGAGTATTTCGGTGCCGAGCGCGGAAATAATACGGGCAACTAATGCTCGGCTATATCCTGCTGGGTATCGGCCTGGCGCTGGCGGTTGAAGGCCTGGCCTATGCCGCCGCGCCCGGCGCGATGAAACGCATGATGGCGGAAGTTCTGAACAGTCCGGCGGGCGCCTTGCGCCTCGCCGGGCTCTTCGCTCTTGCACTCGGCGTGGCGATTGTGGCGCTGGCCCAGAGTTTCCTCACCTGACGCATCGCTCATATTGTTGACGAATTCGTCAGTCAGCTTGCCCTGACCGGCACTTCGCGGCATGACTGGTGCCGGACCATTCGGAGACCAAAATGCGCGTACTGGCAGTGATTTCGCTGATCCTTGTTGTGGCGGCCGGGGCCCATGCCCAGCATTTCCCGACAGAAGGGTTTGCCGATCTGAACGATCGCCTGTCGCCGGCGGTCGTCAATATCTCCACGGCCCAGCGCATCGGCGATGAAGGTGGCAATCTGCCCGACTTTCCGGAAGGTTCGCCGCTGGAACGCTTCAACGAGTTTTTTGGTGACGCCCCGCGGATCGCCAACTCGCTGGGATCCGGCTTCATCATTGATCCCTCCGGTATCGTCGTCACCAATAATCACGTCATCGAGGATGCCGACGAGATCGAGGTGACGCTGACCGATGGCCGTACCCTGCCAGCCGAACTGGTCGGGCGCGACCCGGTCACCGATCTGGCCGTCCTGCGCATTCTTTCGACTTCGGAGAATTTTCCGGCGGTAGCTTTCGGCGATTCCGATGCCGCGCGCGTCGGCGACTGGGTGATCGCGATCGGCAATCCGTTCGGCTTTGGCGGGTCTCTGACCGCAGGCGTCATCTCCGCGCGTGGCCGCGATGTCGGCGGTCGTTATGATGATTACATCCAGTCCGATGTGTCTATCAATACAGGCAATTCCGGAGGCCCGCTCTTCAATCTCGACGGCGATGTCATCGGCATCAACACGCTGATCTATTCGCCAACGGGGGCCAGTGTCGGTATCAGCTTCTCTATTCCCTCGACCATTGCCGAGCGCGTGGTCGGTCAGCTGATTGAATATGGCGAGACCCGCCGTGGCTATCTGGGCGTGTCCGCCCAGCGCGTCACCTCCGAGATGGCCGAGAGCATCGGCATGTCCCGCCCGCGCGGTGCCATTGTCCGCAGCATTGTCGCCGGTGGACCGGCGGCGCAAGCCGGACTGCAGGTCGGCGATATCGTTCTGACTTTCGATACGTTCGAGATCGCCGATGACCGCGTTCTCTCGCGCCTTGCAGCCGAATCCGAAGTCGGCCAGCAGGTACGCATCGAGATCCTGCGCCGTGGCGAGCCGCTGACCCTGACCGCGACGATCGCCCGTCTGGCCGAGGAGCGTCCGGATGGACCCGCCCGGCCCGCGGAAACATCCAGCGAAGTCGTGGAAGACCAGATTTTCGGCCTCACCCTGGCCGAACTGAACCCGGCTTCCCGCCGCCGCTACCGTGTTCATCCGGATGCCGAAGGCGTGCTGATCGTCGCGGTTGATCCGCTCAGCGATGCTGCCGGCAAGGCCCGCGCCGGCGATGTCATCGAGGAAATTGCCTATACGCGCGTCGAGGATCTGGCATCGGCGGTCGAATTGTTGAACGGTTATGAGGATGGGGAAGTCGCCCTGTTCCAGCTGAATCGCGGCGGCCAGTTCGTCTTCCAGTCGATCCGCCGGTGAGTTCGGCGCCCAAGCCTGTCATCCTGCTGGCCGGACCGACGGCCTCCGGCAAGACCGGCCTGTCCATCGCGCTCGCCCGGGTGCTGGACGGCGAGATCATCAATGCCGATTCCATGCAGATCTATGCTGATCTGAAAATCCTCTCGGCCCGCCCGGGCGAGGATGAGCAGGCCGGCATTCCCCATCATCTCTTCGGTGTGCTTGACGCTGGCGAGCGCGCTTCCACGGGCTGGTGGGCGCGCGCCGCGATGGATGCGATCGCGGACATCCGCGCGCGAGGAAATCGCCCGATAATTGTGGGCGGCACGGGGCTTTATTTCGAAGCCCTGACACAGGGTCTGGCGGTGATGCCGGAAATCTCGCCCGCCACCCGCGCGAAAGCCGATGCCGTTGAGGCGGATGGCGGCGATGCCCTGCGCATTGCGGCAGATCAACACGACCCTGAAGCGACAGCGAAGATCAAGCCTAACGATAATCAGCGCCTGCGCCGGATTGTGGAGATCGGGATCGAGACCGGGCGCCCGATTTCCGAATTCCAGAGTGAGACCCGGCCTATGCTGGCGGCAAGCGATTGGACCGGTCTCGTCATCGATCTTGACCGTGACCTTCTCTACGAGCGTATCGAACAGCGCTTTGATGCGATGATGGCGGCAGGTGCGCTGGACGAGGCCCGGGCGCTGGCGGCACGCGGGCTGGAAGCCTCCCTGCCGTCGATGAAGGCGATTGGTGTGCCGCCACTGATTGCGGCTTCGCAATGTCTGATCAAGCTGGAAGATGCCATCGCCCGCGCCAAACAGGACAGCCGCCGCTATGCCAAGCGTCAACTGACCTGGTTCCGCAACCGGATGACCGACTGGCCGCGCATCACCTTGCAGAATGGTCAGATCGATACCGAAGATGTGATTTCACGGATCGGCTGAGCAGCCCGATACTCGGTTCATCCTGAAGAGGGGACTGCCATGTCATTCGTTTCTTTTGCCGCAGGCCTTCTGGCTCTGGCCAACATGCAGAATGCCGACACCGCCATCGAGGCGGCTATGCAAACAGATCGCGATTTTGCGGCCCATGCGGCTGAACACGGTATCGCTGCGGCATTTCACTATTACGCCGCCGAGGATGCGCGCCTGATCCAGGCCAATTCTGACGATGTTGTGGGACGCGAAGCTATCCTGCAATCGCGGGCCAATGCGTCCGGCCTGCTGCACTGGGAGCCGCGCGGCGGCTATGCCGGTGAGGCGGGCGATTTCGCTGTGACCTATGGCGACTGGAGCTATTATCCGGACGGAGATCGCAACGCCGATCCGGTCGCCACCGGGGATTACACTTCGGTCTGGCGGCTGACGCCGGAGGGCTGGCGGTATGTGCTGGACACGGGAACGGTAAACACGCCGCCGACGGCAAGCAGCGAAGAATAGCACGGTTAACTTGCGACCCTGAGCAATTCGGCTAGGTTTGCCGCAGTGCAATATGAGGCAGGAGCGCGAGTCGCATGGCTTTCAAGCCCGTCAAGGAACGTCCATACGGTGATCCGAAATCGGTCGTTGCGGCTCTTTTCGAAGAAGCGGGCGGCGTACCCGCCGTTATGGATATGCTGGAATTGTCCCGTACCCGCGTCTATGCGTTGGCCGATCCCGATGCCACCAACGAGATCTCCTATTCGCGTGTCGCCCGCCTGACGGAAGCGACCGGGGCGACGGCCGCGGCCAAGGATCTGGCCTATCTGGCGGGCGGCATCTTCATGCCGCTGGAAGAATCCGAGGACGACAACTGGCTGGCGCTTGCCGGAGAGGCCAGCCAGAAACATGCGCGCAATATCGCCGCCCTTATGGATTCGCTTAGCGAAACCGAGCGTTCGCCCGGCGAGATCGATGAGCAGGAGGCGCGCGAAATCCTCAAAGTGCTGGATCAGCAGCTGGCTGTTCTGGCCCGGCAGCGTTCCAAGCTGGCGCGTATTGCAGCCGGCGAACGCGACCCGGATGCGCGCCTGCGTGGCGAGAAAGATTGATTAGACTTTCCGGCATGATATGGGGGCGCAACGAAACCGCTGGGCCCTGAGCCATGAAACGCATTATCGAATTCATTCTGAACATGGACGCCCGCGCCCAGCGCGCGGCCATGGTATCGATCATGCTGCTCGCCTCGGTGGCGATGGTTTTCGTCTTCGGAAAGCTGTTCCTGGATGCCAGCGCCGATGATCTCGGAGAGGTCTTCGCGGCAGCCGCCAGCCAGTGGTACGCGCTGCCACTGACCATTCTGATCTATGTGCTGATGTCCCTGTTCGGCGCGCCGCAATTCGTGTTGATGGCGGCCACCATGGTTGCCTTCGGCCCGGTCTATGGTTTTGCCTATTCGTGGATTGCCACCCTGTGTTCCTGCACCGTGAATTTCTGGATGGGCCGCAGCTTTGGCGCAAAACTCCTCCAGCGCTTCGGCGGCGACTGGATGAACCGCGCTGCCGAATTCGTCGGCCGTAACGGGCTGATGGCCAGCGCGCTGGTCCGGATCGTGCCATCCGGACCGTTCATTGTGGTGAACATGGCGTTTGGCGCCTCCAGAACGCCCTTCTGGGCCTTCATTGCCGGCGCAGCGCTGGGCACGGCACCGAAAATCCTGGTGGTTGGCCTGACCGGCCAGAGCCTGCTGACTCTCCTGACAGGCGAGAATTTGCTCATGGCTGGCGGATTGCTGGTGGCAGCGCTGATCATCTGGCTGGTGATCATGCTTGCGGCACGCCGCCGCCTGCCAGTGCCCGAGGAACACGAAGACAAGTCGTGAACCCCTTCTGCAACGCTGCGCTTGCATTCCGCGCTGCAGCATCGCACAAGGGTATTTCAGGATAACCAGATCGCCTGTGAGGCGATCCAAGAAACGAACGCGCGCCCATGTTCAACAGTGTCTTCGGACTTCTTTCAGCTGACATCGCCATCGATCTCGGAACGGCCAATACGCTGGTCTATGTGAAGGGCAGGGGTGTGGTGCTGAATGAACCTTCCGTTGTGGCCTACAAGGTCGAGAAGGGCCGCAAGCATGTCCAGGCCGTCGGCGCCGAAGCCAAGATGATGCTGGGCAAGACGCCGGGCAATGTCGAGGCGATCCGCCCGATGCGCGATGGCGTGATCGCCGACTTCGATGTCGCCGAGGAAATGATCCGCTACTTCGTGCGCAAGGTGCATAACCGGCAGAGCTTTGTTTCGCCGCAGGTCGTGATCTGCGTGCCGTCGGGCGCCACAGCGGTTGAGCGCCGGGCCATTCACGAATCCGCGCGCCTTGCCGGCGCCCGCAAAGTCTATCTGATTGACGAGCCGATGGCCGCGGCAGTTGGTGCCGGCCTGCCGATCGACGAGCCCACCGGTTCGATGATCGTGGATATTGGCGGCGGCACCACGGAAGTTGCGGTCATGTCGCTGTCGGGCATCGTCTATTCGCGTTCGGTCCGCGTCGGCGGTGACAAAATGGATGAGGCGATCATCAATTATATTCGCCGCTCCGCGAACCTTTTGATTGGTGAAACCTCTGCCGAGCGGATCAAGAAGGAAATCGGTTCCGCAATGCCCCCGCCCAAGGGCGAAGGCCTGTCGCTGGAGATCAAGGGCCGCGATCTGATGAATGGCGTGCCGCGCGAGATCGCCGTCACCGAAGCCATGATCGCCGACAGCCTGTCCGAGCCGGTCGAGCAAATTGTCGAAGCCGTCAAGCAGGCGCTGGAAGCCACACCGCCGGAACTGGCGGCCGACATTGTCGACAAGGGCATTGTGCTCACCGGTGGTGGCGCGTTGCTGCGCAATCTCGACACCGAGCTGCGCGAGCGGACCGGCCTTCCCGTCAGCCTCGCTGACGAGCCCCTCTCCTGTGTTGTGATGGGCTGCGGCAAGGCGGTAGAAAACCTTAGGACTTGGCGGCCTATCCTGTCCGAGGCAGTTTAATCCTCGTTTATTGGCAAAAGGAGCATCGCCTTGGCGATCGGTGGATCCTCCAGGCGAAATGATGACGATGTCCGTTTCTCGCGGACATTCACGGTCGCGCTCTTCCTTTTGTCCATCATCCTGATCGCGTTTGACCGGCCGCAATCACGGCCCCCGCTTCTGTCCGGTATCCGCACAACGATTACCGATTTGTCCGCTCCTTTGCTGGACCTCGCCGCTGCGCCGGTGCGGGCGGTCGGGAATATCGAGCCTTATTGGCGGAACCAGGGGCGTCTCGCCGAGGAGAATGCCGAGCTTCGCCGCCGACTGGACGAGACACGCTATTGGCGTGACCTTGCCTTGCAACTCCGCGACCAGCGTGAAGTCTACGAGCAGGCGCTGAATGTAGAATCTCAGGCCATGGAAGAGCGCATCGGCGCCTGGACGCTGGGCGACAGTGACGGGCCATTTGTGCAATCGCGGCTGATCGGGGCTGGCGCGCGTAGCGGTGTCGAGGATGGTGATCCGGTCCTCAACGTCTATGGAATGATTGGCCGGGTGGTGGAGACGGGCCAGGTCTCTTCACGCGTTCTGATGCTGACTGACCTCAATAGCCGTATTCCCGTCATGGCTGACCGCTCCAATGCGCGTGCCGTCCTTGTGGGCGACAACACGGCCTATCCGCGGCTGGAATTCCTGACCCGCGACGCCGACCTCCAGGATGGCGACCGCATTGTCACATCCGGCGATGATGGCCGTATGCCGCGCGGCCTGCCTGTGGGCCTGGCCCAACGCGACCGTCAGGGCCGCTGGCGGGTCCGTCTGTTCTCTGATCAGGCGCCGATCGATTTTGTCTGGGTTTTTCCGTTCACACCCATCCCGCCGCCTGTGACAGAAACCGAAGCCGTCGAGGACACTCAGCCTGATGGTGACGAGGAGCAGACAGCGGAGGCCGGTCAATGAGGCCGCCGATCGAGACCCGTCCGCCCTTTGGGCTGATTGCCTGGGCCGTCATCAGCCTGATGGGATCGCTGGCTTTTTATGCCGCGCCATTGCGGATCGCCGGCGGGCCGGACCTGATGCCCATGCTGCCGCTGATCACGCTGTTTATCTGGTCGACCGTGCGGCCGCGTTTCATTCCGCCCATCGTGATCTTTGTCGTCGGCCTCCTGCAGGACGTTCTGAGCGGTGGCGTCATGGGGATCTGGGCGCTGGCCTATCTGTCGGCGATGACCATAACCCGCAGCCGCGAGGAGGAAGGTCCGACGCGGGAAATCGGGCCGGTCTGGATCCGCTTCCTGGTCACGCTGATCATCGCTGTGCCCATCGCCTGGGGTGCTGGCAGCCTGGTGATCGGACAGATGGCACCCGTGCGGCCTCTGCTAATCGAATCTGTCGCTTCGGCATTGATGTTCCCGCTGATTGCGCTCCTGTTCATTCGCCGCCGTCCGCGCGGCGCTTTCGGGTCGTGACGCCATGAAAGCCGATCTCCAGGAACAGCAGCTCAAATTTACCCGCCGGGCCCTGATGATGGGGGGTGGCGGTGCGCTGGTTTTCACGGCGCTCGCCGCCCGCCTGCACCAGCTGCAGGTGATTGATACCGAGCGCTACCGCCTGTTGTCGGAAGACAATCAGTTCAATTTCCTTCTGACGCCGCCGTCGCGCGGGCGCATCCTTGACCGTTTTGGCGTGCCGGTGGCGGATAATCGGGACAGCTATCGCGTGGTGATGATCCCTGAACAGGCCGGCAATGCAGAGGAAGCGCTCGACCGGCTGGGCCGCGTCATCGACATCACGCCCGAGCAGCGCGACCGTATCCTGCGCAATGTACAGCGCTCCCCGTCTTTCCGCCCGGTCACCATTCGTGAGGACCTCGACTGGCGCAGCTTTGCAGCGATCAATCTCGAGACTCCGGAATTGCCCGGCATTATCCCGGAAGTCGTTGAAATCAGGGACTATCCGTCCGGTTCGTCTTTCGCGCATATCCTCGGCTATGTGCAGCCTGCACCGGAATCTGTGGCGGGCGATGATCCGCTGTTGCGTCATCCCGGCTTCCGCATCGGCCGGACTGGTGCCGAAGCAGCACGCGAAGATACGCTGCGTGGAGAACGCGGTTCACTGAAGGTCGAGGTCAACGCCTTCGGACGGGTCATCCGCGAATTGCCGGATCAGTCCATCCCCGCCACTCCGGGTGAGGATGTGCGCCTGACGATCGACGCTGAAGTCCAGCGTTTCGCCCATGAACGCCTCGCCGGAGAAAGCGCGGCCGCCGTCGCCATGGATGTCGAGAACGGAGATTTGCTGGCGCTGGTTTCCACGCCGGGCTTCGACCCCAACCAGTTTGTGACTGGCATCTCGCAGACAGATTTCAACGCATTGAATCAGAATGAATACCGGCCGCTCTACAATAAGGCGCTGCAAGGCACCTATCCGCCGGCATCGACCTTCAAGGCGGTTGTAGCACTGGCTGCGCTGGAAGCGGGTGTGGTCCGCCCGGAGGAGCGCTTCACCTGCCGCGGCAGTATTCCCTTTGGCGACCGGGAGTTTCACTGCTGGCGCCGCGAAGGTCATGGCCGCGTCAATCTGCGCGATGCGGTCAAGACGTCTTGCGACGTCTATTTCTACGAGATTGCCCAGCGGCTGGGCATTGAAAGGATTGCACAGGCGGCCCGCCGTTTTGGCCTGGGCAGCGCGCCGGAAATCGGTCTCGCCGGTGTCTCCCGCGGCATTGTTCCGGACCCGCAATGGAAGTTGTCGCGCTACGGTCAGCCCTGGGCGCAGGGCGAGACGCTGATCACCGCCATCGGGCAGGGCTTCATGCTGACTTCGCCGCTGCAGATGGCGATCATGACGGCCCGGCTGGCATCCGGCCGCTCGGTCTCTCCGCGGCTCTACCAGGACCAGCCGGTCGATCGCGGTGAACCGCTGGCGATCAATGATGCGCATATGGCGCTGGTCAGGGACGGATTGCGCGCCGTCGTGCACGAGCCGGGCGGAACGTCCTATTACACGCTTGGCGGGCTCGGGGTCGACGGAGTGGAAATGGCCGGCAAGACCGGCACCGCCCAGGTTTATTCGATCACGGCCGAGGAACGCGAAGCCGGTGTCCGCACCCAGAACGAGCTGCCCTGGCGCTTGCGGGATCACGGCATGTTCATCTGTTATGCGCCGGCGGATCGCCCGCGCTATGCCGTGGCCACTGTCGTGGAACATGGCGGCGGCGGCTCCCGGGCCGCGGCCCGCCCGGCGCGGGATATCCTGCGCCTGCTGATCGAGCGTGATCCGGCGTCGGCCGGCCCGTTTGTGGCAATGGAAAGCGGGAGCAGCCCCACCTGATGGCCGTCTTCCGTGAAACCGTCCCCCGTACCTTCCAGGAAAAGCTGTTCGAGCTGAACTGGAGTGTCGTTCTCCTGCTTCTGCTTCTGGGCGGTGTCGGTGTGGCGATGCTCTATTCCGCTGCCGAGGGGCAGTGGAATCCCTGGGCCAGCCGGCATCTTGTCCGATTCAGCATCGGCATTACCGTAATGTTGTCGATTGCGCTGTTTCCGCCGCGCTTCTGGATGGGCATGGCCTATCCGATCTATTTCGGAGCATTAGCCTTGCTGGTTGGCGTCGAGCTGTTCGGGGTCACCATCAATGGTGCACAACGCTGGCTGGACGTCGGGCCGATCCGCATGCAGCCCTCCGAGATCATGAAGATCGCGCAGGTGCTTGCACTGGCGCGTTTCTACCATGATCTGCCGCCGGACAAGGTGAACTCGCCTTACGGCCTGTTGGTGCCGGCCTTTCTGATCGGTGCACCAGTGGCCCTGATCCTGCACCAGCCGGACCTCGGAACGGCCGTTCTGGTCGCCGTCACCGGCGGCGCGATCGTTTTCCTGTCCGGCCTGAGCTGGAAAATCATTATTGCCGGCGGCGTGGCTGGTTTTGCGGGGGTTATCGGCTTCCTCAATTTCGGTATCGCCGACTATCAGCGTCAGCGCATCCTGACTTTCCTCAATCCGGAGGCCGACCCCCAGGGGGCGGGCTATCACATCATCCAGTCGAAGATCGCGCTGGGCTCGGGAGGGCTGACGGGCAGGGGATTCGTGCAAGGCACGCAAACCCAGCTTAACTTCCTTCCGGAAAAGCAGACCGACTTCATCTTCACGATTCTGGGAGAGGAATTCGGCCTGGTTGGCGGGCTTGCCGTTCTGGCGCTCTATGCTCTGGTGCTGGCCAATGCAGTGGCCATCGCCGCGTCGTGCAAGTCGGTTTTCCTGCGCCTGATGGTGATGGGAATTGCTACCACTTTTGCCCTCTATGTCTTCATCAATGTCGGCATGGTCACCGGCATGTTGCCGGTGGTCGGTGTGCCGCTGCCGCTGATTTCCTACGGGGGTACGGTGATGATGGCGGTACTCTTTGGATTCGGCTTGATACTGGGCGCTCACATCCACCGGAACGCTGATCCGCCGCGCGGTGCCGGCCTGTTCGGATAACCGACAGAGTTTCTTGACCAGACACCAAGGATAGGGAAGGCTCCAGCCCAATTCCGGCGGGCGTCTCCGCCGAAAATCATGGGGAGAATAACATGGCTGGAGCAGTGGGGCACGCCCAGTGGTCTTCGCGGTTTGCATTTATCATGGCGGCTGTCGGTTCAGCCGTCGGTCTGGGTAATCTCTGGCGCTTTCCGTTCCAGACGGGCGCCAATGGCGGATCCGCTTTCGTTATCATCTATATTGCCTGTGTGGCCTTCATTGCCCTGCCGGTTCTGATGTCAGAATTCGCCATCGGCCGGCATGCCCAGAAATCAGCCGTCTCTTCGACGCGAAAAATGGCTCAGGATGCCGGCAGGTCGGCGAACTGGTCCTTTGTCGGCTGGGTCTGTATGGCCGGTGGCTTCCTTGTTCTGACGACCTATTCGGTGATCGCGGGACAGGTTATGGCCTTTTCCGCGGCGGGCTTTGCCGGCGGTTTCGGTCAGGAGAGCATGCCGTTCATGGGCTCCAACTGGTGGGGCCTGGGTTGGCACGCGCTCTTCATGTTTGTCACCGTTCTGATCGTGGCCCAGGGGCTGAAAGGTGGTATTGAGCGGGTGGTCACCATACTGATGCCGCTCTTCTTCATCACGCTGATCGGTTTGACGATCTACGCGATTACGACCGGTCTGGAGTCGGGCGCGACAGGAGAAGCTTTCGCTTACCTGTTTACCCCTGACTTCTCGCAGGTTGATGGCGGTACATTCGTCTCTGCGCTTGGCCAGGCCTTCTTCTCGGTTGGTGTCGCGTCGGCGATCATGATCACTTACGGCTCCTATCTGTCGCGGGATACCAATATCGCTTCGTCCGGTATCATTATTTCTGGTGCCGATACGCTGGTGGCTTTGATCGCGGGCATGATGATCTTCCCGATTGTCTTCGCCTTCGGTGTTGATCCGGCGGCTGGCATGGGTCTGATTTTTGAAGCGCTTCCGAATGTGTTCGCGGGTATGCCGGGCGGCAATATTATCGGGGGAGCCTTCTTCTTCCTGGCCTTCATCGCCGCGCTGACCTCGTCGATCTCGCTGCTCGAAGCGACGGTGGCGTTTGTGGACGAACACTCGGATTTCGGGCGCGCTCAGATCGCATGGTTGTTTGGCGGCTTCGCCTTCATGATTGGTGCCGGTGCTGTCTGGTCTTCGGACTTCGCTGGTCAGTTCGTGGATGTCCTTTCGGGAGAGATCCTGCTGCCGTTCGGCGGCTTCCTGATCGCCGTTTTTGTGGGCTGGGTCGTTCCCAAGAAGCTTCTGAGAGAAGAAATGCAACATGCCTCCAACGGCATGTTCGCCTTCTTCCACATCATGATGCGCTACATCGTGCCGTTCGCCGTGGGGATTGTCCTGCTGCTCGGCCTTGATGCCCGCTTCAACAACGGCGCCCTGAACGCCATGTTGGGCCTTGGCTAGCCGTAACGCTTGGCGACCTCGTCCGTAAACCGGACGAGGGCGTCGACCGTTCCGGGTTCACCGGCGGAATGCCCGGCATCGGGGATGAACTCGAGCCGGGCATTTCCTTGCCAGGCATTGGCCAGCTTCCACGCGCAGGCAGGTGGTGTAATCACGTCATACCGGCCTTGAGCGATATAGCCGGGAATGTGCTGTATCCGGTCCATATTCTCCAAAAGCTGGTTATCACTCTCGAAGAACCCCTTGTTGACGAAGTAATGGGTCTCAATCCGCGCAATCGCATCGGCGCGCTGGGGATGTTTTCCGGCCGGCGGTTCGGGTGAGGCAAACGAGATCAGCGAGGTCTCCCAGTCGGCCCAGGCGACAGCGTCTTCGCGGCGCGCTTTCACATCATCCTGCATCAGCCGGTCATGATAGCTTTGCAGGACATCGGCCCGCTCTGCTTCGCCGAGGCGCGAGACAAGCTTGTCCCACGCGTCCGGGAAAATGCGGCTGGCGCCGTCCTTGTAGAACCAGTCCAGCTCGGCCTGCGTGTTCAGGAATATGCCGCGAAGCACAAGGGCTATTGTCCGATCCGGATGCGTCTGGGCATAGGCCAGCGACAGGGTCGAGCCCCAGGAACCGCCGAACACGACCCACTTCTCGATGCCCAGTTCCTCGCGGATCGCCTCGATATCGCGAACCAGATCCCAGGTCGTATTCTGATCGAGCGAAGCGTGAGGCTTCGAGCGGCCGCATCCACGCTGATCGAACAGGACGATCCGGTATTTCGCCGGATCAAAGAAACGCCGCATCAGCGGGCTGCAACCACCGCCGGGGCCACCGTGAAGCGCGATGACGGCAAGGCCATCTTTTTGCCCGCATTCCTCGACATAGAGCTCGTGCCCGCCTGACACCGGCAAGTAGAAGTGCCGGTGAGGTTCAATCGGAGGGTAGTATCCGCGCCGGGTTTCACGATTTTGCAATGGACAGTCCTGCTTGATTGGCCTTGCAACGCAGGGCCTTCTTGTCCCACACTAGCGAAGGGGCAAGAGCTGGCAAACGATTGTTGGCAAGGCGGTTGCATGAAAAGCCGCGTCTGTTTGGGTTGGAGACAAGATGTTTCGTATCGGTCTGATTTGTGCCTGCCTGGCGGGACTGACCGCCTGTGTGGCGACACCTTCGGCTCCGACCAGTTTTATCGGTGGTTCGCAAAGTCTGCCGGCCTCCCAGGTGGAGCTGCGGCGTCAGGCCGAAGAACTCGATCATCGCTTCCATGAAGCCGGCTGGGTTTCTGAAGATCACGGTGCCGCCATCATGCGGCTGACCGGCATGCTGATGAATGGCCGCGATGATAACGACCGGCCGCGCCGTCTGGATGTCTATTATGAAGCGGCAGGTCTGGAGACCGCCGATGCAGTCCGTATTATCGAAGTGGCGCGTGCGGATCTCGCACAAGCTACGCATCTGGTGCTGGCAATCGTCGGTGCCGGCGAAGCCGTCCTTGCCGAGCCGGGTGTCACGCCGCGTACCCTGTCGGCCGATATCGCTGCGCTGGAGCAGGTGATCGGGGAATCCAGTCAGGCGCTGGCTCTCTTCGAACTCGTCAATGAGGATGCCGCTGAAGGCGGAGATCTCGGTGAAGCGATAGGCGCGCTGGCGCAGGCTGTGGAACATGTTGGCGTCACCGCAGATGCCATGGCGAGCCGCCGCCGGACTTTGCGTACGTCGGCGACCGGCTAAGCGCTTTGATCGATCCGCAATCCGTCAAGGGGTTCCTCGATCCCGGGGAAGGCGCCGCGCTCTGCCGGTATGCCGCGCCCATGGCCGAAAAAGGTCCGTTTCTGGAAATCGGCGGCTATTGCGGCAAGTCCGCCCTCTATCTGGGTGCAACGGCGCGTGATTCCGGTACACATCTCTTCTCCATCGATCATCATCGTGGCTCGGAGGAGCATCAGCCGGGCGAAGGCTATTTCGACCCCGAGCTCTATGACGGCATTGCCGGAGCGGTCGACACGCTCCCATCCTTTCGGCGCAATGTGCTTGCGGCGGGACTGGAGCCGCATGTGATCGCTCTTGTCGGCAAGTCCTCGGACATTGCGCGCTACTGGACCACACCGTTGGGCTTTGTCTTCATTGATGGCGGGCATTCCATGGAAGCCGCACAGGCTGATTATGACGGCTGGGCGCCAAAGGTGGCGCCGGGGGGCATCCTGGCCATCCACGATGTCTTCCCGAACCCTGAAGACGGTGGCCGGCCACCGTATGAAATCTGGAAGCAGGCCGTGGAATCCGGCCATTTCGAGCCGGTCGAGCGGGTCAGGACGCTTGAGGTGCTTCGCCGCGTTGATCCGGCCTGATCGTCAGTGACGTTACCAGCAGATCGTGCCCCGGCGTCAGCTTCTCGATCGCATCAGCGGCGAGAATGACGGCCCCTGATGTCCAGGACGGGCGTTCCTGCGGCCAGAGTATGTTCTCCTGGAACTGCCAACCCATCCAGTAGCCGCCAGAGCGTGCGGCCAGTGGCGCCAGATCGGCAATCAGCTTTCGCGCCTTGCTGGTCCAGCCAACGGCCTGACAGGCCAGTGCCAGCTCTGCCGTTTCGGCAGCCGTGACCCAGGGTTCGTCCGCCACGCAGCGGCAGCCCAGACCGTCGATGACATAGCGCGCCCAGCCGGCTTCGAGCCGGCGGCGCGATTCCTCCAGCGTATGAACGCCGCACAGCACCGGATAATACCAGTCCATCGCATAGCGCCGCCGGTCGGTCGACTTCCGGTCAAAGCGCCAGTCCTTGTCATGCAGCGCATCGGCCAGCCGGGCACGCGCAATAATCAGTGATCCGGTATCTCCACCCAGAAGGCGCTCGAGCCGGATGGCACATTCCAGACTCTTGTAGAGACAGGCATTGCCAGCTCGCAGGGAATCCACGAGGCCGATATCCTCGCCCGGATCGGGCTGGCGCCAGACGATATCACCTTCCGGTGTCTGGCAGTCGAGGACCGCCCGAATGGCACGGCGCACAGGGTCGGCATAGCGTTTCAGCCAGTCGGGGCGGTCCATCGCCAGCGCACTGCGCAACAGCGTCACCGCAGCATAGCCGGTAAAATTCGTATCCTTCGCGGTCGCCGGGTTTTCAACCACCAGATAGCGATTGGTCTCATCCAGCGGTACACCGGCGCCCAGCTCTCCGGTCCAGCTCCCATCCTCATTTTGGCGGTCGAACATCGCCGTCAGCGCGCGTTCGCATGCCTGTTCGCGCCCGGCCACCGCCAGCGCCATCGCGCTTTCGCCATGGTTCCACGGATCCCACAGCCCGGTCTCGATCCAGGGAATGGCACCATCGCCCTGTTGCAGGGCTTCGATGCGGCCGGCGGCCTGTCTTATGTCGATCAGGCGGCTCATACAGGCTTCACGAAATACATGACGAGGCTCTTGCCCATGACCGGGTTGAGCATTGTTTCCAGTCCGCGGGTCAGGGGCGGGGCCTTGAGCAGATCCCACTCAAGGAAGCGCCGGTAGGCTCTGATCAGCCCGTGGTCCTCCCGAATGTCCCAGAGCGCGCATTGCAGCCACCAGTACGGGCTGTGCAGTGCATGCGCCCAGTGATGTCCCGTCTTGCGCAATCCGGCCCGTAATGCGGCGGCGTGCAGCTGGTCGTGACGGAAAATCCGGACATGGCCGCCCGGCGTGTTCCGATAACCTTCCGACAGCTTCCAGCAAATCCATTCCGGCCAGTAGCGTGGCACGGACAAGGCGACGCGCCCGCCCGGCTTCGTGATCCGGTCTATCTCCCGGATCACCCGGTCGGGATTGCCGACATGTTCGAGAACTTCCGAACAGATCACCGCATCAAAGCTTTCCGAACGGAAGGGCAGGCGGTGGGCGTCGCCAGCGGCGAGCGTTCCGGACCGGTCAGGGGAAGCGGGCGGCGGTGGGAGGTCAAAAAAACCGTTGGCGGTTGCCATGATGTCGGTCTCGGACAGGTCCAGCCCGGTAACGTGAAGCGGCGTGTCCTGCCAGTAGAGCGCATGCGTGTGTCGGCCGCGTCCGCAGCCGAGATCCAGCACACGATTGCCGTCCTCCAGCTTCAGGCGTTCCAGGTCGATGGTCAGCACGCGCCGATCGCCTTTTCATAAAGCGCGCTCGCGGCCAGCGCATGATTGCGCCAGCAAAAGACATTCCGGGCGCGCTCAGCGCCCGCGCGGGACATGTCCGAAGCCAGTTCAGGCTCGTTGAAAACACTGCGGATGGCGATTTCCAGGGCCGCGGCATCGCCCGCCGGGACAATCCGCCCGGCCTCGCCGACCACTTCCGGCAGGGCGCCACCATCGCTGGCAATCACAGGCGCGCCGCACGCCATGGCTTCGGCTGCCGGGAAACCGAAGCCCTCGAACCGGGCGGGACAAACAACGACATTGGCCCGGCGGTAGAGGTCGGCAATTACCTCGCGTGTAACGCCGGAGCGGGCTGTGACCCGATCCATCAGCCGGTGTTTTTCCAGCAGGGCTTTCGCCGGTCCATCGCGCAGCTGGCCGATCATTTCCAGCCGGACATCCCGATCGTGCCTGGCCAGAGCGACAAAAGCCGTCATCAGCACATCCAGACCCTTGATCGGCACATCGGCACTGGCGGTGGCTGCGATCAGCCGGGATTGGCGTTTAACGGTTTCATCCGGGCAGAAAACGGCGTGATCAATCCCGTTAAAGGCAACAACCGCCTTGCCATCGGCCATGCCGTAATGCTCGGCATGACTGGTCCGGGCCGCATCCGAGACGGCCAGCAGATGCGGCAGGGCACGGACGGTGCGGGCCTGCATGTCGGTGAAGCCATACCAGCGCCGGGTCAGCCATTTATCGACGCGCTTTTGGGCGCCATCGACCGCAAACTCACGGTCAATCGCCACCGGATGGTGGATGGTCGCAACCACCGGGATTTGCCGCTGGATGTCGATGAAGGGCGTCGCCAGCGTCTGGTTGTCATGGATCACGTCGAAATCGCCGCCATGCCGGGAGATCCAATCGCGCAGCCGGTAGGCAAACGCCTTCAGCTCCCCGAACGCGCCGGTATTGTGTGCGAGCCATTCCGAACGGTCGGCCTTGGACAGCAAATGCTTCCAGCGCAGCGCCATGAAGGCGTTGGATTCCTCAAACAGGTTTAGCGAAGGAAATTCCACGAGGTTCACACCCTCCGGAACGTCCGGATAGGGCGGGCCAGAGGCGATTGTCACATGGTGGCCCAGATCGCGCAGGCCGATGGCCAGTTCACGCAGATAGACCCCCTGTCCGCCGACATGCGGATGCGAGCGGTATCCGGACAGCAGCACCCGCCGCGGACGCAGGGCCAGCGTCTCGCCTTCGGTCTCGGGCGAGGCGCCGGAAAGGCGCCCGATTTCGGCAACAGCTCCATCCATGAACGGTGTTCACCCCTTTTGCTGGGGCGAACCTAGCGATGCTTTGCTGCACTGCAAAGAAAGGAATGCAACAGGCTTTCCATTTGGCCCGGGACCCGCTATCGCCGCAGGCATGGACGGGCGGATCATTCATCCGGCGGGCATCCGCTTTGCCGCGCATTATGGCGCCTTCTACATCGCTTTCGGCGCCTTTCTTCCCTATCTGCCGGTCTGGCTTGAAGCTCGCAGCCTTTCATCCGAATTGATCGGCATTGCGCTCGCTGGCGGCATGATCGGCCGCACGCTTCTGGCGCCTGTCGGGGCGGCCTGGATGGATTCGGCCAGCCGCCGGCGCGATGCGGTCATCGGTTTTGCCTGGGCAGGGCTGGCCGGTTTCCTGTTGATGTCGCCCTTCCGCGATGCGGCGTTGCTGACAATTCTCGCAGCACTGGCGGGCGCCTTGTTCAGCGCCCAGATCCCGTTGATGGACGCCTTTGCGGCCTGGTCATCGCGAAAGGAAGGGTTTGCCTTCGGCCCGCAACGCGCCTTTGGCTCGGCCATGTTCATTATCGGCAATATCGCGACCGGTGCGCTGATTTCGCGCTATGGCGGAGAAGCCGCCCTGGTCTGGATGACCGCTGGCGCGGCCTTGGCTGTAGCGGCGGCCTATTTCCTGCCTGTCGGTGAACGCGACAAGCCGGCACCCGGGACAGACCCGATACCCTTCAGCCTGTTATTGACTCCGCCTTTCATGCTGGCGTTGGGGGCCTCCGCGCTGATCCAGTCAAGTCATGGATTTTACTATGTCTTCTCGGCCATCGCCTGGCAGGCGCAGGGTATTCCGGCCGAAACCGTCGGCGTGCTCTGGTCCACCGGCGTTCTGGCGGAAATCATTTTCCTCACCGTATCCGGCCGGTACCTCATGCGGTTCCAGCCGGGGCAACTCATGCTGATCGCGGCGGCCGCCGCTGTAATCCGATGGTCACTGACTGCGATGTCGCCGGCCTTGCCATTGCTGTTTCTGCTTCAGATCAGCCACGCCCTGACGTTCGCTGCGGCTTATCTCGGTATTCTGAGATTCGCTGCCGACAACGCGCCTGACCGGCTTCAGGCCAGCACACAGGCCGCCAATTCGGCGCTTTCCGGCGGGATTGCTCTGGCGGCGGTCAGCGCTCTGTCCGGACCCGCCTATGATCATTTCGGAACGGCCGGATTTGCCTTCATGGCCATACCCGCCGCTGCGGGTGGCATTTGTGCCCTGTTATTGTTGCGCCGGCGCACTCCCTAAGCCCGGCTGAATCGATTAAGACAGTGGCAAGGGGAGATTGCATGGCAACGGACCGCTCTGCCGAAATCAATGTCCGCCAGGACGGGCGGAACGTCATCATCGAACCAACAGGTGACTGGCGGGTTTCGACAATCGGACGCGTGTTCCGCGAGGTCGAGCGGATCGAGTCCAGCTATGATGCCAATACCGTTACAATCGATGTTTCCGGTATCGGGCGCATAGATACCTCCGGCGCCTTCCTTCTGGGGCGGACCATCCATGAAAGCGGTTCACCAAAGTCTGAAGCGCATTTCCGCGGCTCTCATCCCACGGCCAAGCGGCTGATCCTCGAATTGATCGAACGCGCTATCTATTGCGAGCCGGAAATGCCCGAGGAGCGCTATGGCTTTGTCCGGGCGTTCGAACGGATCGGTGCCGGGCTCGAAGCGGCTTATCAGGAAGCGGTGGAGACGTTCGGCTTTTTCGGACGGACCATTCTGACTTTTGGTTCGATCCTGCTGCGGCCCAATCGCTTCCGATGGACGCCGGCCTTTTATGTGATGGAAGAGGCGGGCGTGAACGCTCTGCCGATCATCGCGGTCCTGACCTTTTTCATCGGCGCGGTCGTCGCTTTCATGGGCGCCAACCTGCTCGAAACCTTCGGGGCCTCGGTCTTTACCGTCGAACTTGTCGGAATCGCGGTCTTGCGCGAATTCGGCGTGCTGATCACCGCCATCATGCTGGCGGGCCGATCGGATTCCGCCTTCACCGCGGCGATCGGATCGATGAAGATGCAACAGGAAATCGATGCCATGCGCGTGCTGGGGCTGGACCCATACGAAGCGCTGGTCATCCCGCGCGTCTTTGCCTGTGTGGTAATGGCACCGCTGTTGACCTTCGGTGCCATGATGGCCGGAATTTTCGGCGGTATGATGGTCAGCTGGGCAACGCTGGATATCTCGCCCGGCTTCTTCATCGCTCGGATGAATGATTCGATTACGGTCAGCAATTTCTGGGTCGGCATGTCGAAAGCGCCGGTCTTCGGGCTGATCATCGCCATTATCGGCTGCAAACAGGGCATGCAGGTGGGCGGTGATGTGGAATCGCTGGGCCGCCGGGTGACCGCTTCCGTTGTGCAGTCGATCTTCATGGTCATCGTCGTCGATGCCATTTTCGCCATGATGTATCTGGAGCTCGACATATGAGCGAAGACATCATCATCGAGGTTCGCGGGATCAAGACCGCCTTCGGATCGCATGTCATTCATGACGGGCTGGACCTGAAGGTCCGGCGCGGCGAGGTTCTGGGGCTGGTTGGCGGTTCGGGCACGGGCAAGTCTGTGCTGATGAACACGATTATCGGGCTGAAACGCCCTGATGCCGGGGAAATCTTTTTCAACGGCCAGCGGCTCAATTCGATGAGTAGCGAACAAAGACGCGCGCTGGAGTCCAGCTGGGGTGTGCTGTTCCAGAATGGCGCCCTGTTTTCCTCGCTGACCGTGCGGGAAAACGTGATGGCGCCGCTGCGGGAGCATCTGAAAATGCCGCGCCGGCTGATGGTCGAGATCGCCGACATGAAGATCGCCCTGTCCGGGCTGGGGCAGGAAGCCGGTCCCAAATATCCGTCCGAACTGTCCGGAGGCATGAAGAAGCGTGCGGGGCTCGCACGGGCGCTGGCGCTGGACCCGGAAATCCTTTTCCTTGACGAGCCGACCGCCGGCCTTGACCCGATCGGCGCCGCCGCCTTTGACATGCTCATCAAGGACCTCAGCGAGACGCTGGGCCTCACCGTCTTCATGGTGACCCACGATCTCGACAGTCTTTATTCGATCTGCGATCGCGTCGCTGTTCTGGCTGACAAGCGCGTGGCGGCAGTTGCACCGATCAAGGAACTGGAACAGCATTCCCATCCTTGGATCCAGGAATATTTCCACGGGCCGCGCGGCCGGATCGCGGCCAGTGTGCAGGGAGGCTAGGTCATGGAAACCAAAGCCCATCACGCCCTCGTCGGCTTTTTCGTCGTCTTTCTCGTCATGGCGGGCGGCTTCTTCGTGCTCTGGCTGGGTCAACAGACCTTCCAGCAGGACTATTCCTATTACGATGTTGTTTTCGACGGGCCGGTCCGCGGCCTGCGCGAAGCGGGCGAAGTCCGGTTCAACGGCATCCAGGTGGGCGAGGTCACACAAATCTCGCTCGATCCGCAAAACCCCAACCGGGTGATTGCCCGCATCCGCCTGCAGGCCGAAACACCGGTGCGGGTCGATTCCAGCGCCCAGCTCGAACCGCAGGGCCTGACCGGCCTGTCCTATATCCAGCTGTCCGGCGGTACCGCCGAGGCGCAGCGATTATTGTCGACCAGCCGCGGGGATCCGCCCCGGATCTATGCCGAGCAGGCGCAGATCGAATCGCTGGTGGCAGGTGGCGAGGATGCACTGGAAGCGGCGCGTCTGGCCTTGATCCAGGTGTCGACCCTGCTCAACAGCGAAAATCTCGAACGTATCTCCGATACGCTCGATAATATCGAAGCCATTACCGAACGCCTCGCGGGAGAGGATGCGCTGGTGGAAGATGTCCGCAGTGCGGTTCAGCAGCTCGAGCTGACAGCGGTCGAGGTCGGTGCCGCGGCGCGATCGCTGGAAGTGTTCGGCCGCGACGCAACGGAGCTCGCCAACAACCAGCTGGCCCAGGCTTCGATCGATGTCTC
Organism: Hyphobacterium lacteum; assembly: GCF_036330345.1. NCBI lineage: Bacteria > Pseudomonadati > Pseudomonadota > Alphaproteobacteria > Maricaulales > Maricaulaceae > Hyphobacterium > Hyphobacterium lacteum. The sequence continues at coordinate 125,879 of NZ_JAZDRP010000004.1, read as the reverse complement.
CGTGGCTGCCCAGCAGATCGATATCGCCGGCCGCCAGGCTCAGGAGCTGATGTCGACCTTGCAGCCTGCTGTCGAGCGTTTGTCGGAAGAGGGAACCGAGGAAATCACCCGGACCATGGAAGATCTGCGACGCCTCATCGCCACGCTTGATCGCATCGCTCTTGAGATCGAGGACAACCCGACCGGCTTCATTTCAGGCGAACCCCGCCGCACTGTGGAGGTGCCCCAATGATCCGCAAGCTTCTTACCGCCGGCCTCCTGGGCTCGGCCACCCTCCTGGCGGGCTGCATCAGTGTCCTGCCGGAAGTCACGCCGGCCACGATTTACCGGCTGTCGACACCGGAACCATCCGGTGAAGTTCGCGAGGAGGCCGTGATAGTGGGCGTTCAGCGTCCACTGACGCCGCGCGCCTTGTCCACCGACATGATCGCCATGTCACAAAGCCGCGGCCAGTTGGTTTTTATCGACGGGGCGGAATGGATCACACCTGTGCCTCGCCTGGTCCAGGATCTGATCGTTGAATCGATGGACGCCTTCGAACCGACTCTGATAGCGGCGCGACCGGAGGACGGTGTCCGTGCGGAGTTCGAGCTGGCGACCGAGCTGCGTTCCTTTGAGGCCAATTATCTCAATGGCCCCGATGCGGCGCCGACCGTCATCGTGCGATTGCGCGCCCGCCTGATCCGGTCCAGCGACCGGCGTCTGGTGGCTGTCGATGCCATTGGCGCCCAGTCTGCGGCGCGTTCCAACAGGATTGGCGACATTGTCGGCGCTTTCGACGCGGCCTCACAGGAGGCAATGGCGTCCGTTGCGCAATGGACGGCTGAACAGGTCGCGGCTCATCACGACCCCGAACACGACCACTAGAACGCGTCAGTTTTCATCGTCATCACGGCTGCGCGACCGCGGATCCGGATCAGGCATGCTGGACAGCAGATCCTTCCAGCGCCAGCCGGGTTCGCCCGACTTGCCGCGCTCGGGAAAGGCGACCGTGTCGCGCTTGGGTGTCTCGGCTGCTGACTTGGCAGATTCGCTGGCGGCCTCATCCTTCGGCTTGCGGCCGGAAAGCGGATTGGGCAGCTCGTTTGATGGCAGATCCAGCGCCCGGCGCCCGCCAGCAACCGAACCCATCTTCAGCATGAAGTCGCTCAGTAATTCGTAATTCTGACGGATCCGCGACTGGAAAGCCGCATCGATTTCCTGGGCTTCTTCAGCCGCGGCAAGGGCTGCGGCATTCAGGCCCTCCAATCCGCTGCGCAGGGCATCCGAAGCCTCCTTCGCGCGCTGCTGAGCCGCCGCGGGCAACTCGGCGAGCTTGTCCGACAGTTTTTCGATCTCGCGTTCAATGGCCGAGGATTCCTCGCGCGCGGTTTCCAGAACGGTTGCAAGACGGCGCTTGACCGATTCCGCGGCCTCGTCCGCGGCCAGGGCCGCACGCGAGGTCAGCTTCTCGGCCTCCTTCAAGCGGGCGGAGAAGGCGTCGTCGGCCTTGCGCGCGGCATCGAAGGACTTCTCGTTGATTTCCTCGATCCGTGCGGACACCAGACGGGTCTGTTCCTCCAGCGCTTCGCTGGCGGCGCGGGACGCCTTGCCCGCATTTTCGGAAGCCGACTGCAGATCATCCAGCGCCTTGCGGTGAGCCTCGCTGGCCTTTTCGGCTTCGGCGCGAACGTCCTCGGCCATCTTGCGGGCGCGTTCGAGAGCCGCATCGACGGTCTCGCTGAACGTGCCCGACCCTTGCTTGGCTGCATCATTGAGCGCATTGGCGCCTTCGCGGGCCGTCTTGGATATGATCTCCAGCTCGGCACGATGGAAATCCAGCGCAGCCGCGATCTTTTCCTGTTCCTGCCGCAGCGCTTCTCCCGCTTCGCCGAGCCGGCCGCGGTGCGACTGGTAGGCTGTCTCCAGCCCGTCAGTCCGCTCATCCAGCTCACTCGACAATTGCCGCAATTCGGCAATACGGGATTCGATCTTGCCCGCCGCCGACTGTGCGCTGTCGGCCAGAACCTGGCCCACGCCGGTGAGAACTTCGGCGCTGTCGCGGACCCGGCGCTCGGCATCCGTCGCAGTTTCGCCGGCCAACTCTGCTGCAGCCGCAATCATTTTCGACTGGTCGGATATTGCCGCGGCGATCAGCGCAGCCTTGTCATCCATGGAATCCGACACCGCCTGCAAGCGCTCGCGTTCCTCGCGCAGTGACATCAGCAGGCCTTCGGCCCGGTCGCGCGCATCGCCTGCGGACTGTTCAAGCGTATCGGCATGGTGACGGATCACCTCTTCCATCGCTGCGAGGCGGGCCAGTGCGCTTTCCAGCGAGGAATTGATCCGGTCGATTTCGCCTGAGATCGCGCCGGACAGGCTGCGGACTTCGGCTTCGGCCGCTTCGGCTGGTGCAGCCAGACGCGCCAGCGCAGCCTCGACGCCCCGCGTGCGGTCCACTGTCTGGCGCAATTCGCGCATGATCAGCGCGGCCATGATGAACAGAAGCGACGGACCCAGAGCGAAAATGGCCAGCCCGGCAAGCTGGGCCGGCGTGTGACTGGCCAGCGGATTGGTGATGTCCACTCCGGCATAGGCAGTCAGATAGGCAATCGTTCCGGCCGCCCAGATCAGGGCAGCCGTAAATCCGAAGAACAGATACCAGCCATGACGGCGAGGCGGAACGGCGTGCGCAGTGGCTGCGGCCGGACGCGGTGTCGTCACAGGATGATCACCGTCGCGGCCGGTGAAAGCCGCCATCAGGGAATCATTGGATGTATCGCGATCGATTGTTTCGCTATCGGCCATTTGGCGTCCGGTCCTTGCAAGTTTGCAGCGTCATTCCGCCTGCGGAATAACGCAGTTCCGGTGTTCTATCGCATTCTAGCTACTATTCGAAGAGTGTGAGTCGGTAATCGCGCGATCAGATGCGGAAAACTTCCGTCGCTTCGGATTCGGCTTCGCCGCTGGTGACGCAGGCGCGCGCATCTGGCTCAATCGCAAAATCGGCTGCGTAATACTGGGCTGGGATCAGTTCGACTTCCATCACGCAAGTGTCGATCTCTGCCGTAAAGGACAGACCCAGCGACAACATTGCAAAACCGGCAAAAGCCTCGAAGAGATTGAGCAGAAACTGAACCATCGGTCCCTCGCACCGAAAAATTTTGTCTATGGCTTCAATAAATCAGGTCTATGCCTTGATCGAGGGGGAAAGTTCAACCCACAATCCCGTTACCGCCCATGAAATCTTTGTAAGACAAGGGTGGGCGAGCGGGAGAAGACATCCATGAATGCTGCACCAAAGGCCGAGCGCCACACCTCGATAGACACGCTTCGCGGGTTTGCCGTGCTGGGCATATTGATCATGAACATCCAGGGCTTTGCCATGGTGATGCAGGCTTATTCCAACCCGCTTGCTCATATGGATTTTTCGGGCGCCAACCAGGATGTCTGGTTCTTTTCGCACGTCTTCTTCGCCATGAAGGCGATGACGATCTTCTCCACCCTGTTCGGGGCGGGCATCATCCTGATGCTTGGCGATGAGAAGCAAGCCCGTATCGGTGTGCATTACCGGCGCATGATCTGGCTGCTCGTAATCGGCCTGATCCATGCCTGGATTTTCTGGTGGGGCGATATCCTCGTGCCTTATGCGGTAATGGGCATGCTAGTCGTTTTTGCGCGCCGGATGAGTGCCACCGGCCTGATGATTTTCGGCCTTGCCCTGATCGCGATTGCCGGTGCGCTAATGACGCTCGGCATGATGTTCATTCCGATGATGGAGGAAGAACAGTTACAGGCAATGCTGCTTCCGACACCGGAAATGGTATCCGAAACCGTGGCCCTCTATCAGCAGGGCTTCCTGGCGCGCCTCGGTGAGAACATGGCGACGACTGCAGAAGCTGAAGTGATGCAGGTCACCTTTTTCGCTCCGCGTCTGGCCGGTGCGATGCTGGTCGGTATGGCGCTGTTCAAGATGGGTTTCCTCACCCTGCGCTGGTCGGTGACCCAGTATGCCATCTCGGCCATCCTCGCATTGGGTATCGGCATTCCGCTGACCTGGTGGAGTTCGATGCACCACATTGAAACCGGCTTTGCGCTGGATCAGATCTGGATCGGGGAATCGGCCAACTACTTCCTCAGCCCGATTGTCGCTTTCGGTTACGCGTCTGTGGTGATGCTGATGTGCAAGTTCGGCCTGTTCCGGATGTTGCTGCATCCCTTCACTGCGGCCGGCCGGATGGCTTTCACCAATTATCTGACCCAGACCCTGATCATGACATACATTTTCGTCGGCTCGCCGGGCCTCGGACTGATCGGCACTGTGGAGCGCGTCGATCAGCTCAAGATCGTGATCGCGGTATGGATTGCCCAGCTGATCATCTCACCGCTCTGGCTGAGTGTTTTCCGCTTCGGGCCATTGGAATGGGTGTGGCGTTCGCTGACCTACTGGAAGTTCCAGCCAATGCGGAAGACCGCACCGGTTTCCGCCGAACCCTCGCCGCCGGGCGGCTAGTGACCGTCTTCGGGTGCGTCCGGCTGGTTCTCCGGCCGGGCGGCCTCGAAGGCCGGGTGTTTGCGGGCGGTTTCATCGGCTGCAGCGAGACGCGGAAAGGCGGATAGATCCACGCCCCACCGGCTCGCATTATACATTTGTGGCACCAGGTATATGTCGGCCATGGTCGGCTGCTTTCCCCATAGATAGGGACCTTCGCGGCCGTCCGAATCAGCCATTTTCTCCAGAGCGGTCAGGCCATCTCCGATCCAGCGCTGGCACCAGGCTCTCACACCGTCACCATCCTGTCCGTATTCCGTCCGAATATGCTGCAAAACGCGCAGATTCTGGATCGGGTGGATGTCGCAACCGATCACAGCCGCATAAGCGCGGATCCGGGCCCGTTCCGCCATCGTGCCGGGCAGGAAGGACGGGTCCGGGAAGCGTTCGTCCAGATATTCCAGGATGGCGGGCGATTGGATCAGCTGTTCGCCATCAATGTTGAGCACCGGCACGAAGCCTTGCGGATGAAGCGCTTTGTGTTTCGCCTCGCGCTGATGCCCGTCCTTCAGATTGACCGATAGCTGGTCATAGCTGACGCCCTTCAGGTTGAGGGCGATCCGCAAACGGTAGGCAGCGCTGGAACGCCAGTAGCCATGCAACAGGGTCATCGTCTCACACCTTTCGGTCGGTCATCTTGAAAGAAAGTGGCGGCAGGCCGGCGATTTCGGCCTCGACCCGGTCGCCCGGCAACAGCGGGCCGACACCCGAAGGCGTTCCGGTGAAGACCAGGTCACCGGCGCGGAGCGTAAAATACTTGCCGATCAGCGCCAGCAATTCGGGCAGAGAGCGGTTCATCTGGGAAAGGTCACCATCCTGCCGGATTTCACCATTGACGCTGAGCCGGATAGCGCCGGCGGCTGGCGGCTGGCCGGGCGTCAGCAAGCCCATCACGGCGCCATTGTCGAACGCCTTGCCGATCTCCCAGGGGCCGCCGCGCTTCTTGGCCATGCCCTGCAGATCGCGCCGCGTCAGATCGATACCGACACCGGACGCGATCACGCCCTCCGGGCCGATCGCGGCGACCAGTTCGACCTCGTGATGCAGATCGGTCGTCACGGGCGGGTAGGGCACGTCCGGGCCCGTCGAGATGGCACTGGACGGTTTCATGAACAGGACCGGTTCGATGCTAGTGTCGGTTCCGCCCATCTCGCGGATATGCTCGGCATAATTCTGGCCGACACAGAAAATGCGGCTGACCGGGAATTCGCCGCCGCCTTCGACAGGCAGGGCGGTAACGGGAGCGGGCTCGAAGAGGAAACTCATGACTGCCGGACTTAGCGCCCCTTGAACTTTGCGTCGAGACGACAATTTAGTTGCAAATGTAACTAATTTCCGCCATCAAGGGGCGAGTTTCGAGGCGCGGGCATTACGCCCCCTCGCTGTCCGCCGGATATGAAGGAGCAAGGCCATGGCCGATCTGTTTGAAAACCCGCTTGGAACCGACGGTTTCGAATTTGTCGAATATACCGGTCCGGATACCGATGCCCTGGAAAAACTGTTTCGCCAGCTCGGTTTTGCCGCCGTTTCGAAGCACAAGACAAAAGACATTGTCCGCTTCAAGCAAGGCGACATCAATTTCATCCTGAACCGCGAAAAGACCGGCCAGGCGGCCGATTTCGCCAAGGTCCACGGCCAGTCGGCCAACGCCATGGCCTTCCGTGTGAAGGATGCCAAATTCGCCTATGAGGAAGCCCTCAAGCGCGGCGCGGAACCGTTCGGCGATGGTGTCTGGACGAACACGGATGAAGTGCCGGCCATTAAGGGTATTGGTGGTTCGGTTCTCTATCTCGTCGACAAATATGGCGCCAATGGCGACATCTATGGCGATTTCGAACCGACGGGCGAGACTGACAATGGCGGCGTCGGCCTCGAAATCCTCGACCACCTCACGCACAATGTGCACCAGGGCCAGATGAAAGTCTGGGCGGACTTCTACGAGAACGTCTTCAACTTCCGCGAAATCCGCTATTTCGACATCAAGGGCAAGCAGACCGGCCTGTTCTCCAAGGCCATGACCGGCCCGTGCGGCAAGCTGCGTATTCCGCTGAATGAAAGCCAGGACGACAAGTCCCAGATCGCTGAATTCCTGCGCGATTACAATGGCGAAGGCATCCAGCACATCGCCCTGACGACCGAGGATGTCTACGGTACGGTCGACAAGCTGCGCGAAAACGGCGTGATCTTCCAGGACACGCCGGACACCTATTACGAGCTGATCGATGCCCGTGTGCCGGGCCATGGCGAACCGGTGGAGGAACTGGCCAAGCGCCGCATCCTGCTGGATGGCGATGTCGAGAACGAGCAGGGCCTGCTGTTGCAGATCTTCACCCAGACGGTGATTGGCCCGGTCTTCTTCGAGATTATCCAGCGCAAGGGCAATGAGGGCTTCGGCGAGGGTAATTTCAAGGCCCTGTTCGAATCCATCGAGCTCGACCAGGAACGCCGCGGCGTCCTGGCCTAAGACCGGCCATGCCAAGGGACGCTACACTCCGGCTTGAGGCCTACCTGCCTTACCGCCTGTCTGTGGCGTCCAATCGCGCCAGCCGCTGGGTCGCGCGCTCCTATGAGGCGAAGTTCGGCCTGTCGATCTGGCAATGGCGCGTGATCGCCGTGCTGGGCGGGGCCGAACGCCTGACCGCGCAGGACCTCGCCACGGCAACGGCCATGGACAAGGTGACGGTCTCGCGCGCCGTCAATGCGCTGATCGAGCGGGGGCTGGTTGCCCGCAAAAAGCATGAAAGCGATGGCCGCTCGGCCTTCCTCGAACTGACCGGGCCGGGCCGCAGCGTCTATGAAGAGGTCGCGCCGGTCGCGTTGCAGCATGAGGCTGATCTGCTTGATGGTTTCTCGGCGGAAGAGATCGATCAGCTGACGGCCCTGCTCGAACGCATCGAGAAGCGCGCCGAGGATCTGGCGGGGGATTAGCCCTGCAACAGCAGCGTCAGCCAGTGGGCGCGGATGGCCGGCCCGTCCTGACCTTCCACTTCCACCGTGACATCCCAGTGTGACAGCCACTGGCCGGGCTTGCGCTCTTCCACTTTCGACAGCTTGAAATGTGCGCGGATCCGCTTGCCGACCGGCGTCGGTGCGGAAAAGCGCAGTTTTTCAAAACCGTAATTCATCGGGATCATGCCCGGCGGAAAGCCCGGCAGGCAGGTGGCCCCGAGATGCGAGAGCATGGACAGAGTGAAATAGCCGTGCGCGATCGTCCCGCCGAAGGGCGTTTCCGCCTTGCTGCGCTCGACGTCCACATGGATGAAATTGTGGTCAATGGTCAGGTCGGCGAACTGGTTGACCCGGTCCTGGCTCATCTCGAACCAGTCCGAGGTGAAGGTCTCACCGACCCTGGTGACATAATCATCCATGCTCATGGTATTACTCCTGAACGTGGCGCAGCCAGCCACGCGTGTCTTTGGTCTGGCCCGAGAAAAGCCCGAAAAACGCGTCCTGAACAGACCTGGTGACGGGATAATCACCATTGCCAACATCCAGCCCGTCGACCTTTTTCACCGGGGTCACCTCGGCGGCAGTGCCGGTAAAGAAGATCTCATCCGCCGTGTACAGCGCTTCGCGGGGCAGGGGTTGTTCCTGCACGTCATGGCCCATATCGGCGAGCAGCTTGATGACCGTATCGCGAGTGATGCCCTTCAGGATCGAGGCCGCGCCCGGCGGGGTGCGGATCACACCATCCTCGATCAGGAAGAGGTTCTCGCCCGAGCCTTCCGACAACAGACCATCGCGGCCCAGCCCGATGCCTTCGGCGACGCCGCGATCCTTGGCCTCGTAACCGATCAGCATGGAGGAGAGATAATTTCCGCCCGCCTTCATGCCCGGCGGGATGGTATTGGGCGCCAGCCGGTTCCAGCTGGAGACAGCCACATCGACGCCATTCTTCAACGCGTCCTCGCCCAGATAGGTGCCCCAGGGGAAAGCCGCGATCATCAGATGGATCGGCGTATCGCGTGCCGTCACACCGACTGACCCGGCGCCACGAAACGCCAGCGGGCGGATATATCCGGAGGTCAGCTTGTTTTCGCGCACTGCTTCGATGCAGGCTGCACAGACGGTCTCGAAATCATAGGGGATCTCGATCCGGTACATGCGAGCCGAGCGGTAGAGCCGCTTGATATGATCTTCCAGCCGGAAGATGGCCGGGCCGTCCGGCGTGTCATAGGCGCGGATGCCTTCAAACACCGACGAGCCGTAATGCAGGGCATGGCTCATCACGTGGACCGTGCAGTCCTCCCAGCGGCGAAGCTCTCCGTCCATCCAGATATAGTCGGCTTTTTTCAACGCATGTCCTCCTGCGGAGTGGGGTTCGCGGGAAGAGATACGCCAAAAGGCCGCAAAGGCGAAGGGGGCTAGCCCTTCTTCGCCTGCTCGATCGCCTTGGTGATCAGCTCGCGGGCGACGTCAACACCCTGCCAGCCCTTCACATTCACCCATTTGTTGGGCTCGAGATCCTTGTAGTGCTCGAAAAAGTGGGTGATGCGCGCCAGCTGTCCCGCGGGAATGTCGGAATAGCTTTTCACCTGGTCGTAAAAGGGCGTCAGCTTGGGGTGCGGTGCGGCGAGGATTTTCTCGTCCGTGCCGCTTTCATCTTCCATGAGCAGAACGCCGATCGGGCGGCAACGCACGACGCTGCCCGGCACCAGAGTGGTCGAGCCGATGCACAGAACGTCCGCCGGATCGCCATCATCCGACAGTGTGTGCGGGATGAAGCCGTAATTGCACGGATAGCGCATCGGCGTGTGCAGGAATCGGTCGACGAAGATCGCGCCGGACGCCTTGTCCATCTCGTATTTGACCGGGTCACCGCCGAGCGGCACCTCGACAATCATGTTGAAATCGTCGGGTGGATTTTCTCCGATGGAAATGGCATCGATATTCATGGGTCTGCGTCCTGCTCAGAAGGAGGCGCGGCATACCGCCGGGAGCGGCCGAGGGCAAGCGGGTTCCGGCTGGATTTTGCGGATTTCGTTTCCGGCAGCGCCGGATCCGGTAGAAGGGAAAGACTTCGGCATGACGGAATCCTCACCCAGTTTTATCCGGAATCGCGGGCAGATCAGCTATACATTCCAGGATGTTGGAGCCTATGGCGAGTTTCTGAACACGAACCGCCTGAATGCCTGGCGCCGCGCACTCGAGCTCACCGGCGCGAAACGCGAGGGCAAATCGGTCGATCTGGGCTGTTCCTATGGATCATGGGCTGACAACTGGCAGGCGCTGGGCCTTTCGGACGTCACCGGGCTGGACGTCAATGCCGACGTGATCGAACAGGCGCGCAACCGGCTCGGGAAAGCCGAGCATGGCGGCAGCGGGCGTATTGCAGCGCTCCCCTCGCCGCCGGACAATGTTGCCTGCAATGGCATGATTGTGCATGTGCTGGATGAGGACGAGGAGCTGCGGATCTTTACAGATGTCCGCGGTGGTCTGAAGCCGAATGGCTGGTTTTTCGTGTCCGTGCTGAACAGCGATTTCTACCTTTCACCCAGCGGCTTTCAGCCGCATACCGGCCCGAATTCCTGCACCCGCACGCTCGATTTTCACGAAAGCCTGCTGGCGAAGGCGGGTTTCGAGATCGCCCATACCGTCGGAACTTTCATTAATCCATGGTTCTGCGAGGGCATGCGGAAATCGGCGGACAAGCGCTTGCAGGAAGACGGCCGCTTCTTCGTCGCCATGACGGTTCTCGCCGACGCTTTGCGCGACGCCGATCAGGTCAAACCCTTCTCGGAAGTCCTGCTGGCTTGCCGCGCGCGCTAGCGCAAGACCTCGAAGCTCTGCAGTAGGATCGTGTCGCCGAACTCGCTGCCATCGCCATTGGCATCATTGATCGCCAGCCAGAAGGTCACCGGCCCATCGCTGTCGCCGGCAATCCAGGTGACCGTCCATTCTCCGGCTGGCCGCGTCGAGCGGGCACCGGCATCTCGTGAGCGCGTTGTCCGGTCCGGGGAATCGAATTCGCCGGAACTGGTGACCAGCTGGAAGCCGTTCACATCGCCCGCATCGGCCAGGCGGACGGTCAGCTCATAGCTTTCACCAGGTACGAAATGATCCGGCAGGCCATCCAGCAGCAGGCGCGGACTGTCGAGCTGGGCGTCATTGTCCCAGTGGCAGGCCGTGCAGTTATCGGTGCCAGGCTGGCCGGAATGGCCCCAGGGCGGGGCGTTCGGAAAGCCGCCACCGGCGACGAGAAGGGTTGTCAGAATCATCATTCCTGTGGCCTCACGACTGCGCGGCCGATTGTATTGCTATCGGCCCCGAACCAGATTTCGCCTGTCGGCTCGAAAAATTGCATGTGGCGCAACGTGCCGCCGCCGGAGGGGACAGGCGTCTGGGAGAAGAATTCGCCACTCGCCGGATCAAAGCCGACGAAATTGTTGGGCTGGACGCCGGTCTCGACGAACCAGATGTTGTTCTGATCATCGACCGCCATCGCATAGGGGCGGCTGTTTTCGCCGGCGGGAGCAGCCCATTCCTGCACTGCATTGGTCGCCGGATCGAACCCACCGACATAACCGCCCGCATAATCAACATACCAGATATAGCCATTGTCCGTGATGCCGATCCGGCGCGGACGGGCCTCTTCGCGCGGGAGCACGATCTCGGCCAGTTGCAGCGTGTCCGGGTTCACGGCCGCCAGCTTGTTGGTGCCCAGCAGGACCACCCATACCGTGCCATTGGCGTCGATCTCGATTCCATAGGGCCGGGCGTTCTCGGTCGGCACATCGATGACATCCAGATCGAAGGTGGAGACATTCAGCCGTCCGATCCGGTTGGCGCCCTGCGCGGTGAACCACAGATACTGGCCGCCCTGATCAAAGATCAGCGTATGCGGATCGCGCGGAATGCCATTGGGCATGTCGATGCGCAGCAATTGTCCGGTTTCCGGATCATACCGGCCGATATAGGCGTCGCGATTGCCGGCAAACCAGACCATACCGTCGGCATCGACCACCTGATTATGCGGTCCCGTGCCTTCCGGCATGTCCCAGCGGCCGATCTCGCCGCTTTCCGGTTCAAGCCATCCCAGATAATCGCCGCGCTGACCGACAAACCAGACACGCTCGCCATCAGTCGTGAAGGGATCGCGCGGCCGCGTGTCCTCGTAGGGGATGGTCCACTCCTCGATCAGCACCTGACCGTCGCCCATGGAGCCGGCATTGGTGAAATCCTGTGCCAGAGCAGGGGCCGCCATGCCCAGTGACAGGGTCGTGAAAATCAAGGAACGCATTCAAAAATCTCCCCGGTATTGCTTGCGGCCAGACTGTATTGCCGCTGCGGGGGTCGTCAATCAGAACGGTGCCGGGCTGGTAAAGCGCAAGTGTTCACCGCTTTCCGGATGGATGAAGCCCAGACTTTCGGCATGCAGGCACAACCGGTCGCGCAGGGCACGCGTTTCTGTATCGGCATAGAAATTATCGCCCAGTATGGGATGACCAATATGCGCCATGTGAAGGCGTAACTGGTGAGAGCGTCCGGTCAGCGGCGTCAGTGCCATACGGCTGATCCCGCCCCCCCGCTCCAGAACCCGCCAGTCGGTGATCGCCTGCCGGCCATTGACCGGATCGATATGCTGGCGCGGGCGGTTGGGCCAGTCGGTGATGATGGGCGCATCGACGCGCCCTGTGTCCGCTTCCAGTGTGCCGCGCACCAGCGCGACATACCGTTTTTGCGTCTCCCGTTTCTCGAATTGCCGTCCGATCGTGGCCTGCGCCTTAGCGGTCAGGGCGAGAACAATGACCCCGGACGTATCCATGTCCAGCCGGTGGATAATGCGCGCCGCGCGGTATTCCTCGCGCGCCCGCGATTCCAGGCAATCGGCCCGGTCCGGCGTCTTGCCCGGCACGCTTAGCAGACCCGCCGGCTTGTCCAGCACCAGTATGTGGTCATCGGCATGGATGACGGGCAGCAGGCCGCGCACCGGTGGACGGTAGACGAAGTCTTTTGGCAGGTCAGGCAGGCGGGCAGGGATGGCAGATGCTCCGGATCTTGGCAGTCTGGCGGCTTCTAGCCGGATATACGGCGCGGCGCCAATGTTGATAGCCTTCCGCTATACCTCTCCGGAATCATCGGCTAGCGTCCCGTCACCATCACGGACCAATACGCGGGGAGCGCCATGAAAACCCTGATCACTGCCCTGATCGCCATGTCCTTTGCCGGCCTGGCTTCCGCCCAGGACGAACCGGTCAGCTATGCCGACACCATTGCCGGGCTGGAGCTGCGCGACGGTTTTGTCCCGCTATATGTCGATGACAGTGACGGCCGCATCCTGGCGCGGCTCAGCGAGGGCGCGGACGGTGATTATGGCCGCATGATCTACACCGCCCGGATGACGTCGGGCCTCGGGTCCAACCCGGTCGGTATAGACCGCGGGCTGGGCTCGTCCTCGGAAGTCCTGCGCTTTACCCGTGTGGGTAACCGCATTTATGCCGAGTTCGAAAACACGCGCTATCGCGCTGACGGCGCCGGAGCGGACGAGGCCAATGCGACGCGGCAATCCTTTGCCCGCTCCATTGTCTGGAGCACGGATATCGTCGCCGAAGATGACGGCAATGTCCTGATCGATCTCTCAGCCTTCCTGACCCGCGACCAGGTCGACACGGCGGGCTACCTCTCCAATGCCGGTGAGGGCACCTACAGCGTCGATGGCGACCGCTCCGCACCCTTGCCGGCAAGCGCCATGGCCTTCCCGCAAAATGTCGAGATTGATGCGCTGATCACCCTGTCCGGTTCGCCGGAAGGCGGCGAAGTGGCTGCCGTTACGCCGGATGCGGATTCCATTACCCTGACCGTGCATCACTCTTTTGTGGCACTGCCGGAGGCCGGCTATCAGGTGCGCGAAGCCGATGAGCGCTCCGCCGCCATTCCGGTAGAAGTCTATGATATGGCCGCACCGCTGGATCAGCCGATCCGGCGCCAGCTGGCCCTGCGTCACCGGCTGGAACGGGTGGATCCGTCCGCTCCGTCAGGTCCCGTTGTCGAGCCGATTGTCTATTATGTTGATCGCGGCACGCCGGACATTATCCGCGATGCGCTGATCGAGGGCGGAAACTGGTGGGCCGAGGCCTTCGCCGCAGCCGGGTTTGAAGAGGCGTTCCGCGTCGAGGTCCTGCCCGAAGGCGTCCATCCGCTCGATGTCCGCTACAATGTCATCCAGTGGGTCCACCGTCAGACCCGCGGCTGGTCCTATGGGGGGTCTGTCTACGACCCGCGTACGGGCGAGATCATCAAGGGCCATGTCCTTCTGGGCAGCCAGCGCGTGCGTCAGGACCGGATGATTTTCGAAGGCCTGCTGGGCCGGGCCGGTACAGGGACGGGCGCCGATGATGATCCGCTGGAACTGGCGCTCGACCGCGTCCGTCAGCTCTCGGCTCATGAGATCGGCCATACAATCGGCCTGATGCACAATTTTGCGGCCAGTGTCAGCGACCGCGCTTCGGTGATGGATTATCCGGCTCCGCTCGTCCGCGTGGGCGAGGGCGGCGTAATGGATGTTTCCGCCGCCTATGATGTGGGCATTGGCGAGTGGGACATTGCTTCGGTCCGCTGGCTCTATTCGCAATTCGCCGATCCGGCAGATGAAGCCGCCGGTCTGGAAGCCATTCTGGATCAGGCGCGCAGCGATGGCCTGATGTATATTTCCGACCGTCACGCCCGCGGCAATGATTCCGGTCATCCGCTGGCCAATCTCTGGGATAACGGCGCCAATCCAACCGACGAATTGCTGGCCACACTGGACGTTCGCGAGCAGGCACTGGCTGCGTTTGGTCCGCACGTCATGCAAGAGGGCTGGCCGCTGTCGTCGATCCGCGATGCCTTCCCGCCCATCTATCTGTACCACCGCTATCAGGTTGAGGCTGCCGCCTCGTCTCTGGGCGGTGTGATGTTCGCCTATGAAAACAATCATTCCGGCGTGGCGGGCGTTTCGGCCTATGATGCCGCTGAACAGCGACGGGCCTTGGCGGCACTCATCGAGACCCTGCAACCCGCGCAGCTCGATATCAGCGATGCCACGCTGGCCTTGCTTTCGCCCTCGCCCTATGTCGATTACGACCCGATTGCCCAGCGCGAGCATTTCGAGAGCGACCAGTATCCCGCTTTCAGTCGCACCAATGCCGCCGCCGCGGCGGCGCGCAATACGCTGCAGGCCATGTTGTCACCGGCCCGCCTCGCCCGCATGAGCGATCAGGCGGCGCGGGATGAAACACAATTGTCGCCATCGGAGGTGCTGAACGCGCTGCACACGGCAATCATTGACGTGCCGCGCGGAGAATCGGCCCGCCTCACGGCCATCCGGCAGGCGGTCCAGACCGAGTTCGTGCTCCAGCTCTTGCGCGTTGCGGCATCGGACACGCCGTCAGCGGCGGCTCCGGCCCGCGCCGGTCTGGAAGATTATGCGGAGCGCTGGGGTCGCAACCGATCGAACAATCACTTCTTCTGGCTGGCACGTCAGATCGAGGCCGGTCTCGCCCGCATCGATGCCGGTGAGGATCTCGAAGCCATCGACACCGATATTCCGCCGGGCAGCCCCATCGGGGCGGATAGCTGCTGGCATTGCGACAGCGGCAGGCTGGTCGGGCTGGGGGACTAGCCCCCGCCCTTACCAGCCCCAGCGCACGCCTGCGCGGCCGCCGACTTCTCCCGTGTCGGCGCCGAAGCCGAAGCCCGCATTGATCGAGAAGGTCTCGTTCACACGCGCCGCGCCTGAGAAGGCGAGGGCATGGCTGTCATTGAAGAAGCCCCAATTGGCCGAGAAGGAGTAGTTCTCGTTCGAATTGAGGCTCGTCACGCCCGCCATGGCGAGCGCCAGGGCAACACCATCCGTATTGGTCTTGATGTCTCCGGAATTGGTCACGACCACGTTCGACAGGCTCGAGAAGTCGGTCTGGAATTCCGCGAAGTCCAGCTGCAGGGCTGCAATGTCGGACGTGTTCTGGGCAATGGCCGCTGCGTTCTGCGCGATCGGTGTGGCATTGGGATAGTTCGGGTTGATCGCCGGTATGCGTGAGGGCGAGCCACGCCAGCCCGTATAGCCTTCGCCGCCGCCCGGATTGCCACCGGGCAGTCCGGCATCGCCGCCACCCGGCAATCCGCCATCACCCCCGCCAAGGTCGTCAGAGCCATCATTGAAGCCTTCGCCGCGGCGGCCGTCATCCTCATAGCCTTCCGACGTCCGGGCCGAGGCGACCTGGGTCGTGTCCGGAACTTCACCGGTCATCATCCGGCGCATTTCCTCACGCATAGCGGCCATTTCGGCCCGCATCGCTTCCATTTCGGCGCGCATCGCGGCCACTTCGGCGCTGGCGGCCGTGCTGGCGGCGGCATTCGCCGCCGGCAGAGGGCCACTATCCGCTCCGGCCAGCTGGAATTCGCTGATGGCGACAGATTTCAGATTGCCCGAACCGTCAGCGGTGATGACATAATCCGCCGAGCCCGCCGAAATGATATTCGCCGCATTCGACAGGCCCGGCAGCGTGTAGAAGCTGGTCGAAAGGCCCAGCAGGATCTGGTTGGCAAAGGTGGTGGAGGTGTTCGCACCAATGGCAACGGAATTATCGAAGCCTGCACTGGCGCTGCGTCCGAGTGCCAGGCTGTAATAGCCGGTCGCTACTGAAGACCGACCCAGCGCAGTTGAACCCACCCCGGTAGCGTCCGCAAGGAAACCGACGGCTGTGGAATCGCCGGCCGTTGCTTCGGAAATCGCCCCGAGCGCTGTGCTGCCGATCGCCGAGGCATTCGCCGACCGGCCTACGGACGTTCCATAGTTGCCAGTCGCTCGGCTTAAGCGGCCAACGGCCGTCGCACTCTCGGCACTGGCGACAGATGAAGAACCAATAGCCGATGCATTATTGCCGGTGGCATCCGAGAAGATTCCGATAGCGGTCGAGTTGGCGGTCGTGGCTTCGGAAAAGGCGCCGATCGCCGTGGCATTGTCAGCTGAAGCGACAGCTGAACGCCCTATGGCGGTAGATGCCAGACCGGACGCTGTCGCCTGCGAGCCGATAGCCGAGGCAGAATCTGCCGAGGCAGTGGAAAGGGAGCCAATCGCCGAGGACTGGATTCCCGCAGCATTGGCAGTGGTACCGATCGCCGTCGCATTATTCTGTGCGGCCTGAGCCGAAAGGCCGATGGCCACGGCATTGGACCCGGTGGCATCCGCTGATGTGCCGAGCGCGACATTGCCGATCTGTGTGGAGGTTGCATCAGCGCCCAGGGCTATGGCGCCGGCCGCCGTGGCCTGGGCACCTAGGAAATTCGCGTCGGTGTAATCTCCGCCCAGCGCAATCGCTCCGTTCGCCGTCGCATCGGACCGTTGCCCCAACGCTATGGCGGCAGTCGCATTCGCCCTAGAGAAATAACCAATTGAAATGGCCGAAGTTCCAGAGCCGACGGCACTACGGCCAAAGGCTATGGATTCATCGCCCGATGCTTCGGCATAGGAACCGACAGCGGTGGAGCGCAATCCCGTAGCGTCCGACGTATAGCCCACAGCAAGTGATTCCAGGCCGGAACTGACGGCATAAGGGCCAAGCGCGGCGGATTGTCCGCCTGACGCGATGGAACGCGTCCCCAGTGCCACGGTATTACTCGCGCTGGTCTGTGCATCCGATCCGATCGCTACGGAAAGTGAGCCGACGGCCTGCGCACCAAGAGTGTCACCATCACCGCCATCGCCACCTATCGCAACCGAATAGGCCCCGGATGCCAGGGACTCCTCGCCAATGGAGATCGCATTCAAGCCCGACGCGCCAGCGCTGTAGCCTATGGCAATCGCATCGGTAGCGGAGGATGCCGAATTCCGGCCGATCGAGATGGCCCGGGAAGAACTGGCGTTTGCCGACTGTCCAAGGGCGACCGCACTCGAACTGGAATTGGCGAATTCGCCGAGTGCGACCCCCTGATTGGTAGCAGTTGCCAACCGGCCAATGGCGGTAGCGCCTGTCGCGGAGGCATCCGAATTGGCGCCTATGGCGGTTGAACCGGCACTGGCAGACGCATCAGCGTTTTCACCGATGGCCGTGGAATCGTCTCCACCGGCATTGGAGTTCACGCCAATCGCGACATTGCCTGTGCTGTCTGCTGTCGATGCGCGTCCCAGCACGATGGCGTCCTGCCCTGCCGTATTCGCATCGGCGCCAATAGCAATCGCGCCGTCTGCCGTGGCCTGAGCGCCGTCAGAGACGCCATCGCTGTCATCACCACCGATGGCGATCGCGCCGGCTCCGGTCGCATCGCTTTGATTGCCGATCGAGATGGCCTCCAGACCTGAAGCATTGGCCTGATCACCGACGGCGGTGGCACCCGCGGCTGTGGCCTGGGCGTTGGACCCCAGCGCGCTTGACTGGCCTTGGGTGGCGTCGGCACCGAAGCCGACGGCCGTCGCGTTGGCATTCGAAGCAACAGTGTTGTTGCCGACCGCAAGGCTGCCGCCACCGCTAGCCGTCGCATTACCACCAAAAGCCGCCGCATTGCTGCCGGTCGCCTGGGCGTTCTCGCCCACGGCCACGGTGTCGGTGCTGGTCGAATCCGCGCCGTCACCGATGGCCACGCTGCGCAGGCCGGTCGCCAACGTACCGCCGCCAATCGCGATACTGCCTTCCTGCGTTGCAGAGGTGGACACGCCGAACGCCATGGCGCGTTCGCCACTGGCCGTGACGAGGGACCCGATCGCCACGCTGGACGTGCCGGTGCTGTTGGAATCATTGCCGATGGCAGTGGATCGGTTGCCCGTCGCCGTAGCGCCGGTTCCCAGCGCGTTGGAGAGCAGGGTCGCTTCGGAATCCGTACCGATGGCAATTGTGTCGGCCCCTGTGGCCTGGGCTCCCAGACTGTCTCCGTCGGTGCCGTCTGCACCAATGGCTATGCTGCGCGTTCCTGCGTCCGTCAGGTTGCCGAGCGCGATGGCATCATCGCCGGGCGCATTGGAGTTAATGCCAATGGCAACCGCACCATTACCGCCGGCAGCAGCGGCCTGACCGAGACTGATGGCGCCGGTATCGCTTGCCGCTGCGTCGCGGCCAATACTGATTGCGCCTGTGCCCGACGCGCCGGCGTTCTGGCCGAGTGCCGTCGCCCCTTCAGCGGTCGCATCCGAATTGCTGCCGATCGATGTCGCATCACGGGCGCCTGCATTCGCTGCATAGCCAACCGCTGTCGATTCCTGCACCCCGGTCGAACGGGCTCCTGTTCCTACCGCAACGCTGGCACTAGCCGTTGCCGCCGCGCCTTCGCCGACTGATGTGGAACTGGCACCGCTGGCCACCGCATCGCTACCCAGTGCAGTTGAGTAATCGCCCGTCGCCTGGGCACCGACCGTATCGCCGTCATTGCTGTCCCCGCCGATAGCCACGGCGGCTGTGCCGCTGGCTGCGGACTGGGCGCCAATGGAGATGCTGTTTTCAGCTGCGGCATTGGCATCCGCGCCCACTGAGACGGCACCGGTGCCACCGACGTCCGCGCTGTGGCCGACGGCGGTGGTGTCGGTAAAGTCGGCATTGGCCAGATTGCCCACGGCGACCGACTGGGCCCCGGTCGCGCTCGAGCTGGCGCCGATCGCGGTGGAATCGACCCCGCTGGCGAAAGCATCGGCGCCAACAGCTGTGGCATCCTCTCCTGTCGCATCGGCGCTGTTTCCAAGTGCCGTCGCGTCAAATTCGGTGGCCGTGCTATCTTCGCCTACCGATGTGGACTGGGAGCGCGTCGCATCGGCACCCTCACCAAGCGCTGTGCTCTCGGATCCGGTGGCATTGGAGTTCGCACCGACAGCGGTCGCGCCGCTGAAGCCACTCGCCGTCGAATTGCGTCCGCATTCGAGGGAGGTTGTGCCGCCGGTTCCGTTTTCATTACAGGCCGGCGTCGTGTCGAATGTGCCATCAAGCCCGGCTGCGGAAGCCAGTGTGAAAGCAGGCGCCGGCCCGCCATCAGGGGCCAGCGAGAAGGCGCTGATATCGACGGATTTCAGATTGCCCGAGCCATCGGTCACCACGACATAGCTGGCCGATCCGGCACCAATGATGTTGGCGCCGTCCACAAGGCCCGGCAGCGTGTAGAAGCTGGTCGAGAGACCCAGCAGGATCTGGTGGGCGAAAGTGGTGGAGGTGTTCGCACCAATGGCAACGGAATTATCGAAGCCGGCACTGGCGCTGCGTCCGAGCGCCAGGCTGTTGATGCCAGTGGCCGCCGCCGAACGTCCGAGCGAGGTCGATCCGGCTGCCGTGGCATCCGCGAGGAAGCCAACCGCTGTGGCATCGCCGGCCGTGGCTTCCGAGAAGGCCCCCAGCGCGGAACTGCCCGTGGCCGAGGCATTCGCCGAGCGGCCCAGCGAGGAGGCGTAGGTGCCGGTCGCCCGGCTGGCTCGCCCTGCTGCCGTGGCACTTTCCGCATTGGCGACGGAAGCCGATCCGATCGCTGACGCATTATTGCCGGTGGCATCCGAGAAGATGCCGATGGCAGTCGAATTGGCGGTGGTGGCTTCAGAAAAGGCTCCGATCGCCGTGGCATTGTCCGCCGAGGCGGTGGCTTCCCGGCCGATCGCTGTGGAGGCGAGGCCGGTCGCGCTGGCCTGCGAACCGATGGCCGATGCCGAGGCGGCGCTGGCATTCGCCAGCGAGCCAATGGCAGACGACTGGACACCGGCCGCGTTCGCTGTCGTACCAATCGCCGTGGCATTATTCTGTGCCGCTTGCGCCGAGAGGCCGATGGCCACGGCGTTGGAGCCCGTGGCATCCGCCGATGTACCCAATGCGACATTGCCGATCTGGGTGGAGGTTGCATCCCCGCCCAGCGCAATTGCGCCATCCGCCGTGGCTTGGGCGCCAAGAATGTCGCCGTCGGTGTAATCTCCGCCAATGGCAATAGCGTTCTCGGCCGTTGCGCCGGAATTGTAGCCAAGCGCAACCGCTTCAACACCTGACGCCTCGGCCAGAAGGCCGGCGGCTATCGCCCGGGAGGCGCTGGCATCGGAATTCGTACCCAGGGCAACGGAATCCGTTCCGGATGCCGTGCCGCCGGCGAAAGCACCCGATCCCACACCACTGGCTGTGGAGAAGGAACCGATCGCCGTGCCGGAGGAATTGCTGGCATTCGCGCCGCGGCCCAGCGCAACGGTGGAATTGGACGTCGCCTGCGCACCATCACCGATCGCCAGGGATTCCAGTCCTGTCGCATCGGCACTGTCACCAATCGCGATTGTGCTTGTATTGCTGGCGACGGTATCAGCGCCAATTGCAACGGCATTGGTGCCGCTGGCCGAAGCGGACTGACCAAGCGCCATTGCATCGGCCGCGGCGGCCGACGCACTACTGCCGATCGCGACGGCATTGGTGGCATTAGCGAGTGTATCCGTGCCAAGTGCGATCGCGTTGATCTGCGTTGCCCGGGCGCCGTCAGAACCTGCATCGCCTCCATCGGCGCCTATCGCAATAGAATCCGAAGCCGTTGCATCGCTCGAGGCCCCGATTGCGATCGCGGAATTGCCGGAGGCGGTGCTGGAGTTTCCAATTCCGACTGCAAAATTGGTGGCAGATGTATCTCCGCCGATTGCAATCCCGCCAACATTAGAGACCGTGGCGCGTGCCCCGAGCGCCACTGTATCATTGCCGGTTGATGCGGAATCCTGCCCAATCGCGATTGCTCCGGTGCCAGACGATGTTGCGCCAATGGTATCGGCATCGGTGGCACCATCGCTGCCAATGGCGATACCGTAATCGCCGGAGGTGGATGACTGGGTGCCGACTGCAATTGCGCTCGTGCCGGACGACGCGGCATCAGCGCCCACGGCAATGGCATAATTCCCGGTTGACTGGGCTCCATCACCACCGGCATCCGTCCCGTCGCCACCTATCGCGATGCCGGAAGTGCCGGTCGCGTCAGAAAACAATCCGATCGAAACAGATTGCGTTCCGGATGCGTTACTCGCACCACCAACGCCCACGGCGAAATCGCCCGCTGCGCTGTCCACGCCAAGCGCGGTGCCGCCACCGCTGGCATCGGCCCTGCGCCCTAGGGCTATAGCCGATGCCGCCGCGCTGGCTTCACTTCCGATTGCGGTGGCATAGAGACCGCTCGCCGATGCGGCGAAGCCGATGGCCGTTGTGTATGTCGTGCCGGCCAGGGCATCCGCGCCAAGGGCGACGCTGTAGGAGCCTGTCGCAGACGCGCCATCGGTGCCGACGTCAGAGCCGTCGCTGCCTATCGCGATTGAGGAGGTGCCGGACACAGAGCTCGTCGCTCCAATGGCAATGCTCTGGTCCGGGCTGGCGCTGGCATTCGTGCCGATCGCGATGGCGGATACGCCGCCTGCCGAAGCATTGACTCCGAGGCTGGAGGCAAAAACGCCTGCCGAAGTAGCATCGCGCCCGATCGCAATAGCAGAAGCGCCGGATGCGGATGCGCCTGTGCCGTTGCCATTATTGTCCGAACCAATGGCAATGGAGGCGATGCCTGTCGCCGATGCATTTTCGCCCACGGCGATAGCCTCATCGGCATTGGTCGCGGCGTCGCGGCCCAAAGCCAGGGCGTTAATACCCGCAGCCGAGGTTCCTTCACCAAGGGCAATGGACGCAACACCCGATGCGGCGGCCTGCCGGCCAATGGCGACAGCATAGGAATTGGTCGCGGAGGAACTGATGCCGACAGCAATAGACTCAAGATTGGCCGCAGATGAATTGTTGCCGATACTGATCGCCGAACCACCACTGGCGGTGGCTAGATTGCCGAGCGCGACGGAATTGCCGCCTTCCGCCAGAGTGTCCCTGCCAACCGCCACGTCGCCATTTCCGATCGCTTGTGCGCCATCAGAGCCGGTATCAGTGCCGTCGCCGCCAATGGCAATTGAGCCATCGCCCGTACTATCGGTCAGCTCGCCGATGGCGACCGCTCCCAGATTGTTCACATTCGCCAGATAGCCAACGGCAATGGAATTGATGCCGGAACTGGTGGCATCATGGCCTATGGCGATAGTCCGCACCTGACTTGCGGTCGCATTCGCCAACGCAATGGAATTGTCGCCGGAGGCTGTGGCGTTTGTGCCGAGCGCAGTAGCGAGGGAACCTGACGCCGTACTGGAATTGCCAACTGCAACACCGCTGGAGCCGGAGGCATTGGAATCCTGACCGATGCCCACGCCGAACGAGCCTGCATTGGCGTTCTGGCCAACGGCAGTTGCGCCCGATGAATTGGCGGTGGTCGACTGGCCGATGGCAACGGATTCCAGGCCGCTGGCTGAACTGCTTTGTCCAATGGCCACAGAACTATTGCCTGACGCCCCGGCTGAAGCACCTACCGCGAGAGAGCTTGTACCGGTCGCGCTGGCCAGACTGCCGAGCGCGGTCGAATTTATCTGACTGGCGGTTGAATCAGCGCCAACCGCTGTCGAATCCTGGCCCGAGGCCGGGCAGGGGGGGCGTGCCGGTGGCGGTGTTGTCTGTTTCGGCCGCAGCCGTGCGAAGCGTATATTCATCAGCCCCTGCCGCAGACGTCACAGACAAAAATGCCGCCGTCGACAGGACAGCGGCAAGTGCGAGCGAGGATACTCCGGAACGTAGTCCGGCCCGGTTTTTCGCCGTGATTTCACTTGATTGCACGATTATCCCCCCGAACAGCGTATCAATACTTTTTTAACCCTATTTTGCGGGGACCGCATAAGGCAAGTATTTTCCAATATTTATTCGAGATTTACGGATGTCGAGCGGGCCTTTTCCGCAAGGACGAGGTGCCGGGCCCACAGGGCTTACAAGCGCGACTGCACCCATAGCGTCAGCGAGGACCGACCGGGCGGATGCGAGGGAGGATCAGGAAATTGGTGCGCCCACAAGGATTCGAACCTTGGACCCGCTGATTAAGAGTTTGAAGGGGCCGGTTTTCTGGCGTTTCCCCAAGATGCCGATATGCAGGAAATCCACATAAAATAAGGGGTTTGACGTTTCTCAAGTCTCCCTAGCTTTCTTCAAGTGGTGTAGCAAAGTGGTAGCACGTTCTTATTTGCTACCACCGGAGTCGCATCATGAGCGGAAAACTGACAAAGCGGGTCATTGACGGCGCCAGGCCGGGTGAAACCATTTGGGATGGCGAGTTGCGCGGATTTGGCCTTCGGGTATCCCCGGGCGGAACCAGGAGCTATGTCCTGAAATATAGGGCGCGCGGCAAGCAACGATGGATCACCCTCGGGCAGCACGGCCAACCCATGCCCGTGGAACTTCAAGCGAAGCGTGGCGCGGTCTGGACGCCGAGCGCTGCGCGGGATGAGGCGTTGCGGCTCATGGGGCGTGTTCGTGATGGGGCGGACCCCGCTCTTGAGAAGAAAACGGCCCGAGAGGCCGAAACGCTTGCCCAGTTTTCAGAGCGATATATTGCGGAGCATGCAGAGGTCAGGAACAAGCCGAAATCTGTCAAGGAGGCGAAGCGCAATCTGAAGCTCCACATCCTGCCGGTGTTAGGTAATATGAAGTTGCGCGAAATCACACGCGAAGACGTGGCGCGTTTTCATCGATCTAAACAGGGAACGCCGTATCTGGCCAATCGCTGCCTGGCGCTCATTTCACACATGCTCTCGACGGCAGAGCGCTGGGGGGTCTGTCCGCACGGGTCGACTGTTTGTCGCCACGTGGACAAGTTTAAGGAAAAGGCTCGGAAGCGATATCTCTCAACGGATGAGGTCAAGGCGCTGGGAGAAGCACTCATTGACGCGGAGTTGGAAGGTTACAATAGCTACGGGCTTTCGATCATTCGCCTTCTCATGTTCACCGGCGCACGACGCTCAGAGATTGAGGCTCTGCGCTGGGATGAGGTCGACTTAGAGCGGCGGGCGATCCATTTGCAGGACTCAAAGACGGGGCAACGGTCGATACCGCTAGCCGCTCCAGCATTGGAGATCTTAAGCACCGAAAAACGGATCGAAGGTTCGCCTTGGGTTTTTCCAGCCATGCGCGGCGATGGGCATTATCAGGGACTCGGTAAGCTTTGGCGCGCAGTTCGCGACAAGGCGGCGTTATCGGATGTGCGGTTGCACGATTTGCGGCACACCTTTGCCAGCTTCGGCGCAGCCGGCGGTCATTCCCTGCCCATCATCGGTGCATTGTTAGGTCACAAGCAGAGTGCAACGACCGAGCGGTATGCTCATTTGGCTAATGATCCTCTTCACCAGGCGGTTGATCGGATCAGCGGAACCATTGCTGCCGCACTCGATGGTACATCAGCACGAATTGTGGCTTTGAAATAATGGCAGGCCGCAAGATCCGACCGGGAGGCGCCTGGTCAAACGAGCGCGTTTATTTGGACGATGAATTTCTAGATGAACTCCAAAACGATCTGGAGATCGTGATCAATCAGCGCATCCGCGCAATGATGAACCATCAGGCTCGAACGTTTGTCGACTTCTATGAGAATGAGGCCTTTTCGATCGAGCCAGCGCTCGAGATGCTAGATGGCCTTGATAAATCAATCGACAATTTCGGACGATTGGAAGCGGAGCTCGGTAAGCTGGTCGATGCCCTCTTCTTATTGCCAGATGTGCAGAGCTCTCCTTCAGCCGTCCATACAACAAATTATCTTGAAGACCTCAGGTGTCGAGCGGACGCTGTCAGGCGGCAGTTGATAAAGAGGTCGACGAGCGATTCACGGACCGGGCGCAAGACAGATTTCTGGCTGGATCGATTAATCTGTGGTCTCGCTCATGTCGCGGATGAGATAGGTATCAAGCCGACCGTTTACTACGACCAAAGAACCCAGACCGAAACAAGCATTTTTGCTCGATTCGTAGAAAGAATTTTGGGCCAAATGGCCGATGAGTTAGCGACGCAAGATGGGTATGAAAAGCAGATTGCTGTCCTAAGAAAGAACCAGTCAGCCCGAATAAAGCGCCTAAAAAAGTCCGGTTTTGAAATGCTTGAGTCATAGGTGCTTATCACCCCTAAGAAAGCGCTGAAAGCGTCCGATAGGCAAAACATTTCCGGATTCGTAGCTTCCTCAATGCATGGCGAATTGGCCAAGCGTTGATTGGGAAGGAGCGGGAATGCGCGACATTTATGTTGATACGTCCAGGCTTGCTGAACACACTGGAATAGCTGCCAGCACCTGGACCAAAAGGCGCCTGACCGGTGACGGCCCTCATTTCATCAAGATTGGACGCCGTGTGCTCTACCGGTGGTCAGATGTCGAGGCCTGGTTCGAACAACACCTACAAGCCAGCACCAGCGACAAGTGATCAAACCTCCTGCTGTGGTCGGTGAGAAACGGCGGCGCCGCAGGTTGTAACTGGAACCGTGGGATTGCTGGCATGAACCAGAACGGCGCGCTTTAGCGAGGAGCCGATGGCCAGCCGGGGGTGCGTATAGCCCTCGAGAAGTAGCTCGCAGACCCCCGCGTTTGTACGCGAGCAGTGGGGGTGCCCATGAAAGCGGCCGGCTCCGATGAGCTTGGCAAGACGATCTGGGCTGGCGGAGCACCAGGGCAATTTTCAGGCCTTGGGATAGCTCCGCTTGGCCCAATCCGCGACCTCACCAATGAGCTCGCTCACAGGAGTTGAAGATGAAAGTCAGATCAAAAAGCCGCATTGGTCGAGTTTGCTTATCCGGGCGGGTCTTTGTTGAAGTTCATGTTCGGCCAGGATCAATTGGTACGATCGAACTCATTACCTTTCAGCACACACCTGATGGCGCGGCGTCTTATGCTCCACTGCGCATGACAACGCGCGATGTGGAGAGCCTGACGCGCCTTTTGCATCGCGCGAGTGAGATTGGTGCCTTCGCCGATGAACAGCGCCGTGAAACGTGAAGGCGGTCTCATGGAAAACAAAAAATCCGATCTTGGTCGCAAGAAAGCTGGTCGCCGTAAATACGGCCGCAATTCGGATGGTACCTTCGGACCGGGCAACCCAGGTAAACCGAAGGGCGCACGGCACAAGGCAACACGGGCGGCTCAGACCCTGCTCGAAGGTGAGGCCGAAGCTCTCTCTCGGAAGGCGGTTGAATTGGCGCTGGACGGTGACGTAACCGCCCTACGGTTATGCCTCGAACGCATCGTTCCCCCGAAGAAAGATGACGCCGTTCTATTCTTCCTTCCGCCTATGGCCTCAGCGGCAGATATAAGCGACGTTGCGGCCTCGATCCTGAAGGCGGTAGCCACAGCCACCATCACACCTTCCGAAGGCGAGCGCATTATGCGGCTGGTGGAGTTTTGCCGCCGCGCTTTGGAAACTTCGGAACTGGAGGCCCGCATCATCAGCCTGGAGTCTGGGGGGCAGGGTATTGCGACTTCGTGATCGAATTTCGCGGCTGGAGCGACTGCAGAGGGAGGCCAATTCGTCAGCCGGTGATGATGGCGCGCTGGAGCGGATCATGGAGCGTTTTGACCGTATCGCCAGATACGCGATTTCTAATGGAAGCTTTGATCACGACCCTAAAGATAGCCCGGCTTCCAACTGGGTGAGGGCGGTACTTCGAGACGATGAAGCCGCTCTCGACGAAATTGAACTGGCCTTTCCAGCGATTTCGTCGTTTCGAGAGATAACGCCGGATCTTCGCGCTTGGTGGCTTCGAGATCAAACGCGGTCCTAACTCCGCCTCGAGCAGAACTCCCTTCTCGAAGGGTGCTCAGCCGGCAAGCGGTCGAACTCTCAAAATAAAAGAGCAAGCCAAGCGGCGAAGCTCTGTAGGACGGCATGGAATTGTTCCGAACCGCGATGTTGCAGAGTTTTGGATGTAATAACAAAGGTATTCATTTGTGGTGGTTTTCGCCGAGTAATACCGGCACCGAAAACGAAACGGCGGGCCGCAGCCCGCCGCTCGTCTCTACAAATAGAGAATTTTGTGCACTCTAGAGTGCTTGTTAACGGGTGGACCTCGATCTCTAAGCGGCTAAGCTTTGGTCTCCCTCCATGGTTGTCAAACATACAATTCCCGGTGTCAACTGTTTCCTGAAACTGGAGACGGGAGACAACCATGCCACAAAGACTGGGTCTGGACATGGGAACAAACTCGATTGGCTGGTGTCTGATCGAGCTTGAGGAAACTGGAAAACGCCCGGACGGATCACCGGTCTTCCGCCCTTGCGGTGTGATAGATGCCGGTGTCCGCATCCTGACACCGAAGGAGGAAGCAGGCCGCGATCCGAAATCGAAAGTCTCGTTGGCGGCGGACCGGCGCGAGGCACGATCCACACGCCGCAGGCGCGACCGCTTTATCCGCCGCCAGAAAAGGCTAATGGAAACCCTGATCACGGCAGGGCTGATGCCGGCGGACAGAGACGACCGCAAAGCACTGGAATCGCTTGACCCCTATCATCTAAGGGCGGCCGCGCTGGATGAAACCCTGCCGCTCCATGAACTCGGCCGCATCATCTTCCACCTCAACCAACGGCGTGGCTTCAAATCAAACCGGTTGGCGGACGGGGATGACAAGGAAGATGGCGCGATGAAGACTGGCATGAAGGCGCTTCATGCCGCGATGACAGAAGAGAATGCGCGGACACTGGGCGAATTGCTGGCACGGCGCCACGCACGAGACCGTCATGGGAGACGGCTGGAAACAGCAACAGGCCATGCCCATCCGAAACAAGTCCGCTTCCGGCCTGCCACGGAAGGCACCAAAAACACCTATAATTTCTATCCCGAACGGCAGATGGTCGCGGACGAGCTGGACGCCATCTGGAAACGGCAGTCACCGCATCACCCGGAATTGACGGATGAGCTTCTGGCGCGCCTCAAGCGCATCATTATCGAGCAACGCCCCCTGAAGAAACCGGATGTCGGGCGTTGTTCGCTGAAACCTGAAACCGATAAACGCCCTGCTTATGACCGGCTGGGCGAAGTCGATTTTGGTGAACGTGCGCCAAAGGCCCACCCCCTGTTCCAGCGTTTCAGGATTTTACAGGATCTGTGTCAGCTGAGGATTGCCCGCGCAGGGGGACAGGCCCGCTATCTAACTATTCAGGAACGCGATGCGCTGGCCAACATCCTGATGAGCAAGAGCGCGTCTGCCTGCACTTTCGAAAAGCTGCGCGGCGCGCTGAAACTGCCGGACGA
Source organism: Hyphobacterium lacteum (assembly GCF_036330345.1). NCBI lineage: Bacteria > Pseudomonadati > Pseudomonadota > Alphaproteobacteria > Maricaulales > Maricaulaceae > Hyphobacterium > Hyphobacterium lacteum. Next base: position 97,320 of record NZ_JAZDRP010000004.1, on the reverse strand, counting down.
CGCCCGATTCAATTACGAACATTTCGGCCGCAAGGGGTTTGATCCAGACCAGACCGCCGTGAAACTCGGAGCAACAAAACTGTTCGGGAAGGCATGGCGCAATTTTCCCCGCGAACGCCAAATCGAAATTGTGGAGCGGCTTCTCAAAACCGAAAATCCGGAAGAGCTGAAAGCCTGGCTGACCGACACTTTCGGCATGGACGAGGAGACCGCCGAAGCAGTGTCAAAGGCACGTTTGCCCCAGGGTCATGGCCGCTTTGGCCGTGGTATCCTGAACGATCTGGTTAGGGTCATGGAGACCGGGAGCAAGGAAGACGCCGTCGATCCCGATACGGGCGAAATCTATGCCCGGCCGCTGAACTTTGACGAGGCCGTCGCAGAGCTGGGCCTCCATCACTCGGACAGACGTCGCGGCGGCGAAGCGAAACGTCTGCCCTATTATGGAGAGGCCATGGCCAGCGATGTCATTGCTAAATCGGGCGCCCCCGCTGGCAGTCAGGATGCCATCGGGCGAGTGCCGAACCCCACAGTACACATCGCGCTCAACCAGCTTCGCAAAATCGTCAATACGCTGATTGATGAATATGGCGATATGGATGAAATCGTCGTGGAATTGGCGCGCGAGCTGAAGCTGAACAAGAAACGCAAGGACGAAATCCAGCGCGAGAACAACCAGAATCAGAAACGCAATGAAGACATCAAGGCTAAGTTAGCGAATCTCGGCGTTGCTGACACGTTTGATTCAAGGCTGCGGATGCGCCTATTCGAAGAACTGCCCGCCGACGAAAGGGTTTGTGTCTATTCCGGAGCTCCCCTGAACGTCGAACGCTTGTTTGATGGATCGGTGGACATCGACCATATTCTGCCCTATTCGAAAACGCTCGACGACAGCTTCATGAACAAGGTGCTGTGCACAGCGGCCGCCAACCGGATCAAACGCAACCGGGCACCCGCCGAAGCCTGGTCCGGCAGCGAATTGCAGGAAATCGTTGGACGCGCCGAACGGCTTTTCCTGAAAAAGGCCTGGCGTTTCCAGCCCGGTGCCATGGAACGCTTCGCCGAGGATGGCGGTTTTTTGGCCCGGCAATTGACGGATACCCAGCACATGGCCCGCATGGCGAGAAGGTATCTGGAACTGGTATCGAAACAGGTTTGGGCTTCACCGGGCCGGCTGACGGCCATGTTGCGGCACAAATGGGCGCTGAACGATCTCTTGCCGGATCATAATTTTGCCGATGCCAACCAGCCGAAGAACCGGAAGGATCACCGTCACCACGCCATTGACGCCTTCGTCGTGGCGTGCACCGACAGGGGGCTGCTGAACCGGCTGGCGCAGGCCTCCGGCAAGGCCGGGAATCTCGACATTGACCGGCTATTCCCAAAAGACAGCTTCCCCGAACCCTTTGATGGCTATCGTGAAAAACTGCGGAAGCGACTGGAAACCCTAATTGTCAGCCACAAGCCCGATCACGGCATTCCGCCGGGGGGGCAGGGCAATGTGCATGTCACATCCGGCCAACTGCATGAGGAAACGGCCTATGGACGTGTTGATGAGGAAATCGACGGCAAACGCTATAATCTGGTAGCCCGCAAGCCGGTGACGGGTCTGACCGAGGGCGAAATCGGCCGGGTACGTGACGCAGCCTTGCGCGAGGAATTGCAAGCCCTCGCCTACGAGGCCAAACGCGACGGCGTAAAGCTGAACGAGGCACTGGCCGGATTCGCGAGCAAGCGCGGCATTCACAGGGTGCGGATTCTGAAAACCGAGAAATCCGTGCGGACAGTCAGACATGGCGGGGGCTTCACCAAAGCCTATTCGCCCGGCGATAATCACCGTATTGAAATTTACGAACTGCCAGACGGAAGCTGGGCTGGTGAAGGTGTGACCGTATTTGACGCTAATCAGCCAGATTTCACGCCAGCTTGGCGGAAGGCCCATCCCTATGCTCGGCTCGTCATGCGGGTACACAATGGCGACATGGTCGAAGCGGACTTCGGAAATGGCCGAAGTATTTTTCGGATATATCAGTTGCGGCCATCCGCAAATCTGATTGTGATTGCAGCCCACAGTGAATCTGGCACCTTTGCACAAAGACATGCTGACCCGAATGATCCATTTCGTCAGGCATTCCCATCTTATGCGAGCTTGAAAAAAGCCGGTGCACGCCGCGTTCGCGTCGACCCCATTGGCCGTGTCTGTCCGGTGCGGGACGCCTGATGATCGGCCGCATTGTCGAGATTGCCGAGGACGGGCGCCATCTAGCGAAATCGCGCGGTTTCCTTACCGTCAGTGGCGATGGGGCGGAGATCGGCCGCATTCCGCTGGATGATGTGACCGCCGTTATCGCTTCGGCGCATGGCATCACATATTCTAACAATCTGCTGGTCGCCCTCGCCGAACGCTGCGCACCGGTCGTATTCTGTGCGGCCAATCATCGTCCTGCCGCCTTCCTATGGAGCGTGGAAGGCCATCATGAGCAGGCCGGGCGCATGGCCGATCAGGCCGGCGCTGGAAAACCGCTTAAAAAACGCCTCTGGGCGCAGCTCGTCGCCGCCAAGATCGAAAGCCAAAGCGCGACGCTGGAAGCCGTCAAGGCACCGCATCAGGGATTTCATCTCCTGTCGCGCAAGGTCCGGTCCGGCGATCCGGATAATGTTGAGGCGCAGGCGGCCCGCCGCTACTGGCCGCTATTGTTTGGCAAGAAATTCCGCCGCGACCGGTCATCGGACGGTGTCAACGCCATGCTGAATTACACCTACACTGTTTTACGAGCGGGAACGGCGCGAGCCATCATGTCGGCTGGTCTTCACCCCAGCTTCGGGCTCGCCCACCGCCAACGGGGAAATGCTTTCGCTCTGGCAGATGATCTGATGGAGCCCTTCAGGCCGCTGGCCGATCTTCTGATCCATGATCTGGTCAACAATGGCGCTAACGAGGTTAACAAGGAAACCAAGGCCGGTCTGGCGCGCATCCTCGTTACCGATATGAGCACGACACAGGGTGTCAGTCCGGTTGGGCTATGCCTGCAACGTGCCGCCCAGTCTCTCGTCAATTGCTTTGCCGGCGACGCCAGAAGTCTTGATCTGCCCCGGCGGATTTTGCCACTGGAAGCCTGACATGGAAAAGCGGCCAGCCCTCAGCGGATACAGGATGATGTGGCTCTATGTAATGTTTGACCTGCCCGTGGGAACGCCCGGTGAACGCAAGGCGGCCACGAAATTCCGCAAATTCCTGCTTGATCGGGGTTTCGAGATGGCCCAGTTTTCTGTCTACCTTCGTTTTGCAGAGAGCAAGGGAGCGGCCGAAACCCATATCCGGCGAGTCGCTGACGCTCTTCCCAAGAAGGGCAAGGTGCATATCGTCGCCCTGACCGACAAGCAGTATGGAAATGCGCGTATCTTTACCGGAAGAAAAGGCGAACGCCCTGCAAAAAATCCCGATCAGCTGGCGCTTTTCTGATGATTGCGAACGGTGCATTTCTGCACCTGAGAAGAAAAAAAGCCCCGTAAAATCTGGGGCTTGGTCGAGTATCTAGCTTAGCCGCTTAGAGATCGAGGTCCAGCCGCAACATAGCTGTATTGCATATCATGAACCGTTTCAGCTTAGCCGCTTAGAGATCGAGGTCCAGCCGCAACCTCCGGGCTTGGGCGGGTTATCCGCTATGGAGCTTAGCCGCTTAGAGATCGAGGTCCAGCCGCAACCAATGAAGCGCTGCGCAATTATCAGGTGGAGCTTAGCCGCTTAGAGATCGAGGTCCAGCCGCAACTATATGGCGCGCCGGTCTCTCGAAGCCGTCAGCTTAGCCGCTTAGAGATCGAGGTCCAGCCGCAACGTCTCGCACTTGACTTAGATAATCGCACAAAGCTTAGCCGCTTAGAGATCGAGGTCCAGCCGCAACGAGCGCTTCGATCATGGAAAGCGAAGCGCGAGCTTAGCCGCTTAGAGATCGAGGTCCAGCCGCAACGCTTTACGCTTGCGGCGGGCGATACGACCGAGCTTAGCCGCTTAGAGATCGAGGTCCAGCCGCAACATCTCGTGCGACCGCTGAACCATATCTTTAAGCTTAGCCGCTTAGAGATCGAGGTCCAGCCGCAACTTATTCCCGCTCGGCGCGCCGATGCCAGCGGCTTATCTGCCGCCCTACGATCAACCCGTGACGGCAGATAAGCCGCACATAACCCGTCGGACCCCAACCTAAACCATGGGCCACTAAACAGGGGCAGGCCAAGGGTAGGCAGCTCGAGAGGTAGCATTTCGGTAGCATGCTAAAACCGAGGCTTTCTGAGATCGTGTCTAAGTGATTGCAATAATTGGTGCGCCCACAAGGATTCGAACCTTGGACCCGCTGATTAAGAGTCAGCTGCTCTACCAACTGAGCTATAGGCGCGCCGGCAAGGGGAGGCCCCTCACGGGAAGGCGGCGGAACATACGCCCGAAAATGACGAAATCAAGACATTTCGCGATACCCGCAAGAAAATCATAACAGCTATGCGCTAGGACTGGTCTTTCCTGTAAAATCCAGAGGGTAAGCCCATGGTATTCGATCGCGATCATCTCGCCCGTTACACGGCCGGCGATGCGGCTCTTGAAGCCGAACTGGTCGGTCTGTTGCGAGAGCAGGCCCAGCGCTGTCTGGCGGCGATGGAAGCCGCCAGCGATGCCAATGCCTGGAAAGCCGCCGCGCATACGCTGAAAGGGGCTGCGCGGGGTGTCGGCGCGTTTGAACTGGGCGAGGCCTGTCAGCGTGCCGAAGACGCACCGCAAGCGGCCTGGCCGGTGGCCGTCATCGAGGTGCGCCGGGCGGCCGATGCCGCCTTCGAGGTCATCGAGGAAACCCTCGCCGCCTAATTTCTTGTCTTGTCCCAGACCGTGAATTCATAGGCGATCGAGGCTTCCACCAGGGCCTCCCAGGTGGTGTCGACGATGGACAACGGTACGCCATTTTCCTTTGCCGCGGCACGCACTTTCGACAACACGTCCTGCTTGCGCCATTCATCGCGCACCGCGCCGCGATCCGGCTTGATGCGGGCGGCCGCCTCCATATAGGCCGAGCGGGTGGCCAGAAGGCGCACGAGCTCGCGATCGATGGCATCCACGCCGGTGCGGACCTCGCTCATATCCTGGCAATCTTCGGGGCGCTTGGGTTCGGACTGGGTCACGGAAAATTGGCTCGCTTCTGATAGGTCTTCCTTCTATGGCGATGTGACAGCCGCGCCAAGCCTGTGGCCTGCGGCGCGTGGCCACGCTAGGTTCGGCCGCAAGCGAGGAGAATACATCCATGTCCAAGATCACCCTTTATGGCGCATCCACCAGCGGCAATTGCCTCAAGACGCGCTGGATCGCCGACAAGATGGGCATTGCCTATGACTGGGTGGAGATGGATGTGTTCGCGGGCGACACACGAACCGACGAATATCTCGCCATCAACCCGGCCGGTCAGGTGCCCTGTATGGTCCGCGTCGATGGCCGCATCCTCGCCCAGTCCAATGCCATCATGCTGTATCTGGCCGAGGGCTCCGACCTGATTCCCGCCGACGCCTTTGATCGCGCCAAGATGATGGAATGGATGTTCTGGGAGCAATACAGCCACGAGCCCGCCATCGCCGTGCGCCGGGCGCAGAAAATGTTCATGGGCGTGTCCGAGGACGATATCGACCCGATGCTGATGCAGAAAGGCCGCCGCGCGCTGGGCGTGATGGAATTGCGGCTGATGGCGCGCGACTTCTTTGTCGGCGAGACTCTGACGCTCGCGGATGTGGCGCTGGTCGCCTACACGCGTGTGGCCCATGAGGGCGGCTTCGATCTGCAGGATTTCCCCGCCGTGCGCGCCTGGGTGCACCGGGTGGAGCGGGAGCTGGGTCTGGATACGATTGCCGAGGAAGAACTGGCCTAGCGGCCCAATTCCTTCATCGCATTGTCAACGCCTTCCAGCGTCAGCGGGAACATGCGGTGCGCCCCGATAATGTCCTGCACCAGCCGGATGGAATAGGCGTGCTGCCACCATTTCTCGGGTTCGGGGTTCAGCCAGACCAGATCCGGATAATGTTCGACCAGCCGGTTCAGCCAGACCGCGCCGGCTTCCTCGTTCCAGCCTTCGACCGAACCGCCGGCATGGGTAATCTCATAGGGCGCCATCGAGGCATCACCGACGACCACCACTTTCCAGTCCCGGCCATAGGTGCGCAGGATTTCCCGCGTCGGCACGGTCTCTGACCGGCGGCGCAGATTGGACTTCCACATCCCGTCATAGACGCAATTGTGGAAGTAATAATATTCGAGATTCTTGAAGGTCGAACGGGCTGCCGAGAACAATTCCTCGCACGAGCGCACGAAGGGATCCATCGATCCACCGACATCGAACAGGGCCAGAACCTTGATCGCATTGCGCTTTTCCGGGCGCATCCTGACGTCCAGCCAGCCCTGACGCGCCGTGGCGTCAATCGTGTTGTCCAAATCGAACTCTTCCAGCGCACTGTCGCGGGAAAACTTGCGCAAGCGCCGCAGCGCGACTTTCAGATTGCGAGTGCCCAGCTCCCGCTCGCCGTCCAGGTCCTTGTAGCGCCGCTGTTCCCAGACCTTGGCGCCTTTCTTGTGCTTCGATTTTCCGCCAATGCGGACACCGGACGGGTTGTAGCCGCCATGACCGAAGGGCGAGGTGCCGCCCGTGCCGATCCATTTCGAGCCCCCCTCATGACGCTCATCCTGTTCTTCCAGCCGCTTTTTCAGCGTCTCCATCAACTCTTCGAAGGAGAGCGCTTCCATCGCCTCCATCTCTTCGGGGGTGAGCAGTTTTTCCATCGCCTGGCGCAGCCATTCGGCAGGGATGTCCTCGGTCTGGAAAAGGATGTTCAGCGCCTCGACACCCTTGAAGACGTGGCCGAACACAGCATCGAACTTGTCGTAATTGCGCTCGTCCTTCACCAGGGCGGCGCGGCTGACCGAATAGAAATGATCCAGCTCAGGTCGCACCGCGCCTTTATCCAGCGCTTCCAGAAGCGTCAGGTATTCCCGCGTCGTGACCGGAATTTTCGCAGCGCGCAGATGGGTGAAGAACTGGTGGAGCATTAGCGTCTTTCTAGGTCTGTCCCGAAGGTAGCCAGCACCCCGAACGGGTCAAGCACGGCGAATTCGCGCTCGCTTTTGCCGATGTACGCGTGCTCGTTCCGGTTCAACGAAATGTGGCTTTCAACCAGGAGATAGTTTATCGATTGTGCCGGATCCGAAAGTAACCAAAGATAGTGAAGTTAGACGATGAGAACACTGGCTGTGATCCTTATTTTCATGGTCTGGGGATGCGGGGGTTGGCTGCTTTCGTATCTGTATATGCCAATTCACGACATGTGGGCGTTTCTGTTTTTTGGCGGCACGTCCGTCCTGTCGATTGCGTTGCTTCGGCCTAATGGGTTCTACAATTTGCTGATGTGGTCATATGGAAGGGACCCGGAAAAAGACGCATTCTGGTCATTCTAAAAGAGGCGAAGATGAGCCTCGGCTCGTTGCATCGTATCAGGAGGCAACATGTAGGTTGCTTGTTGAGCTATTTTCCGCGCGTGATCATGGCGTTCCTGATTGCCATTCTTTCGGGTGCGGCGAACGGGCAGGAAATCATCCGCTTTTCGGGCGGGAACACGCTGGAGATATCTGCTGATCTCGCAGAGGCGATCTCCGACTGCAATGTAGTTCACGCTCCTGATGGCTGTTCAGATGTATTTGACATGGCCGACCAAGGGGACAGAGCCGCTCTTTTTCTGTTGTCATTCTGGTTCTTGTATCAACCCGGTGTTCAATTCGAGTCGAAGCAGGCGGCCTTGCGCTACATGTTGGCCTTGGCGGATGACGCCATGCCGCTTGCGATGGCGGATGTCGGAGCACGTCATTTGTCAGGAAACACACGTCTCGGCGGGATTGGTGTTGATCCCAGCATTGAGACCGGGCTGCGATATTTGCGAGCGGCTTTTGAAGCCGGAGTGGGATCAGCGTCGCTTCTTCTCGCAAGGGAATATGATCGCGGCAATATCGTCGAGGAATCGCAAGAACTTGCCACCGCCCATTATGAACTCGCTGCAGCACAAGGAAATGGTCTGGCGGGTTATCTGCTTGCTTTGCGGCGGATTCGCCCGCTTCCGAGTGTTGGGGATATCGAGTATTTTCGCCGATACATGGCGCATTCGGCCGAGCGCGGTTTTTTCCTGGCGATCGAAGGCATATGCCAAAATCGCTATGAAGTACTGGGTGACGCGGAATGGTTTGTATTCGACGACCCCGAAGCGGTGTTTACAGCCGACGAAACCCAACATTGGTGTCGAGAATTGAGAGACATAAACTCGTCGAGAGCCATCGTTTCTAACGACGGCAACTAGATCGCCATTCCCTCCAACGCCGCCACATCCTGCTGCATCAGCGCGTCTGACGCTTTCGCGATTTTCTCCATAGGCCAGTCCCACCAGGCGATGTCCAGCAGCTTGGCGATATCGGCCTTGGGCAGGCGGTACTTCACGATCTTCGCGGGATTGCCCGCAACGATTGCGTAAGGCGGCACGTCAGAGGCCACGACCGCCTTGGTGGCGATGATGGCGCCATGGCCGACGCTGACGCCGGGCAGAATGGTCGCATCCCAGCCGATCCAGACATCATGGCCGATTGTGATCCCGCCCTTGTTCGGCCAGGGGCCGGGATCGGGCGCGCCGAATGCCTCGCCGAAGATCGGGAAGGGGAAGGTCGACAAGCGGTCGGCAAAGTGATTGCCGCCATTGAGGACAAAGCTCGACCCGTGCGCGATCGAGCAGAACTTGCCGATGACCAGCCGGTCCTCGATGAAATCGAAGGCGTATTTGATGTTGTCCGGAAAGCTCTCCGGATCATCAAAGGAGTGAAAGTAGGAATAATCCCCGGCCTCGGCCTTGGGGTGGTCCTTCAATAACGGCTTCAGGAAAACAATGGACGGTGCGGCTTCTACGGGACGCAGGAGGTCAGGGGAGAGGGGCATGCATTACGCCACCGGCCCGGTGGGTCCCGATGGTCCGCCCGGACCTTGCGGCCCGCGCTGCTGGCGGCGGTGCATGAAGGCCAGCTTTTCAAAAAGCATCACGTCCTGCTCGTTTTTAAGCAGCGCGCCATGCAGCGGCGGGATCAGCTTGTTCGGGTCCTTCTCGTTGAGAAGATCCGGATCGATATCCTCGACCAGCAACAGTTTCAGCCAGTCCAGCAATTCCGAGGTCGAGGGCTTCTTCTTCAGGCCCGGCACGTCGCGGATCTCGAAGAAGGTCTTCAGCGCATTGGCCAGCAGGCGGCTTTTCAGCTTGGGGAAGTGGACCTCGACAATGGCGCGCATCGTCTCCTCGTCCGGGAAGGCGATGTAGTGGAAGAAACAGCGGCGCAGGAAAGCGTCCGGCAATTCCTTCTCATTGTTCGAGGTGATGATGACGATCGGGCGCTGCTTCGCCTTGATGGTCTCGCCGGTCTCGTAGACGTGGAACTCCATCCGGTCGAGCTCGAGCAGGAGGTCGTTGGGAAATTCGATATCCGCCTTGTCGATCTCGTCGATCAGCAGCACAGGGCGCTCTTCGGCGACGAAGGCCTGCCACAGCTTGCCCTTCTTGATGTAGTTGGCGATGTCGGAGACACGGTCATCGCCCAGCTGGCTGTCGCGCAGACGCGAGACGGCGTCGTACTCATAAAGACCCTGCTGGGCCTTGGTCGTCGACTTGATGTGCCACTCGATCAGCGGTGCGCCCGTCGCCAGGGCCACCTGCCGCGCCAGCTCGGTCTTGCCGGTTCCGGGCTCGCCCTTCACCAGCAGCGGACGTTCCAGCGCGATGGCAGCGTTGACCGCAGCCTGCAGCTCGCTATCGGCGACATAATGGTCGGTGCCTTCAAAACGCATTTTGGCCTGCTCCCTGTTTGAAAGGGAGCATAGGGCGGTCAGGCAGGGCGTAAAGCGCCGGAGACGTTGACGTTCGCGGCAAGTTGCGGAAGGCGTATCAGGCCGCTTTCTTCGCCTTTTTCGCGCGGGCTTCCAGCTCGGCGGCGATTTGCCGGATCGGCGTATCCCAGTTTCCGAAGGGCTCGCAGGCAAACACTTTCGCGCCCGGATACCAGGGCAGGCCGTCCGAGCCGAGGCGAGACCAGCCGCGCGCTGTCGGCGTGGCGACCAGCGCTTCACCGCCCACCGAGCAGGCCAGATTGACCGAGGCATTCATCGTGCCGACTACCACGTCCAGCGCCTTGCCAAGCGCGGCGACGCCGTCGAGGTCATTGCGCAGATCAATCTCCGGCGGAAGGTGGATGGTGATGCCGAATTCCTTTTCGGCGCGGGCGATATCCTCCCCGACATCGCCATACTGGAGATTGACAAAGGTGATGCCCGGCGTCTGCAGGACCGGCTTCCAGGCATCGAAGGCCGAGAAATACTTGGACCGCTTGGCCGTCATCTTCAGCGACTTCCACAACAGGCCGACTTTCAGACCCGGACCGAAGCCGGCCAGCACGTTACGCCAGTGCGCCACCGCCTCCTCGTCAGCGGTCAGGAAGGGCTCTTGCGGGAAAGCATCCAGCGAAGACCGGAAGGCGCGGCAGGCATTGCCCATCGGGAACCACAGATCGGCCGGCGGCAGATCGTCTGTCACCGCATTGGCCACGCGCCAGTCGCGGCCTTCCAGCTGGGCCGAGGCATGCGGCTCGATCATGACGTCCGGGAAGGAGCGGCGGAAGAGCGGAATCAGCCGCTTGGTACAGGCGATCCGCACCTCGCCTTCGGGGCCGACTGCCTCGATCACGTCCTTCGCGGCATTCATGAACATGATCTCGTCGCCCAGGCCCTGTTCGCCGACCATAATCACGGTCTTGCCCTTCAGCTCGGCCGGATCGGTGCCGTCCCAGCGGGGCAGGCCGATCTCGAACAGCGTGGCATCCTTGTAGTTCGGATCAAGGCGGACATCATACTCTGCCCAGCCGCGCTCCAGATCGCCCAGGCCCAGATAGGAGAGGGCGCGGCCATGGCGCATGGTTGCCGTGTCCTTGGCGTGGGCCGCATAATCAATGGCCTTGTCGAAGGCTTCGATGGATTGCTCCATCTCGCCGACAAGGTCATGCGCATAGGCCAGGTTGTTCCAGGCGCGCCCGAAATCCGGCTTCAGCCGCAGGCTCTCCTGATAGAAGGTGGCGGCCTGCACCGGATCGCCGGATTCGATCAGCACCGTGCCCAGCGCATTCCACAGATCATGATGCTCGGCATGCACATAGATGGCGTTGCGCAGGATATCGATGGCATCGCTATATTTGCCCTGATCGCGCAGCACGCCGGCCAGATTGATCGTGCCGTCCACATTGCCCGGGATCATCTGCAGGAAGACGCGCAGGAATTTCTCTGCCGCTGGCAGCATGTCCAGCTTCCAGGCGACCATGGAGAGCGACTGGTAGATGTCCGGCGAATTGGGATCTTTCTCATAGGAACGCTGATAGAATTCCAGGGCCAGAGACAAGCGGCCCAGCTCTTCCAGCGCCACCCCCATGACATGATTGGCCAGTGCGCTGTCGGGGTCCTTTTCCAGAACGCCCATGGCCAGCCTGGCGGCCTGGGTGCCATGCCCGGAATGGGCCAGCTTGACCGCGCGGCGCAGTGCATCAGCGGCGCGGCGCAATTTCTTGCGCTCGGCCGGGCTGGCGTTTTCAACCGCTTTCCTGAAATCCGGTCCGCGATCTCCCTTAGCCGCATCATGCATGTCCCGCTTGGCGGCTTCCTCGGGCTGGGCCAGCAGATCATCAAGCTTCAATTTCGTCATTGCGCAGGCGCTCCGGTCGTCGGCTTTCATGCCAGAGATGACTGCTTCGCTTGATGTCGCGTTAACGCGGACTAGCTGGCGGAAAAGGAGGCAAGACATGCTGGAAAACCTGCCGGATAACTTCACCGCCGTGGTCTTCGGTGCCAGCGGCGGCATAGGCCGCGCGATCACGCAGAGCCTGGCCGGTGATCCGCGCTGTGGCCGGGTCTGGGCGGGCGCTCGAAAGCCCGCAGCGGGGCAGGGCAAGGTTACGCCTTTCACCTTCGACCTGCAGGACGAGAACAGCATCGCCAGCGCCGCGCAGGACATCACCCGTCAGGGGCCCGTCCATCTGGTCTTTGTGGCGACCGGTATCCTGCACGGTGAAAGCTTCGGGCCGGAACGCTCCTGGCGTGAGCTGGATCCCGACACCATGGCTCACATTTTCGCACTGAACACCATCGGGCCGGCGTTGATTGCCAAACACATGCTGGAACACCTGCCGCGCGAGGAACCGGCCATCTTCGCCGCCTTGTCGGCACGGGTTGGCTCCATCGGGGATAACCGCCTCGGTGGCTGGCACAGCTATCGCGCCTCGAAGGCGGCCCTGAACATGCTGATCCGGAATTTCGCGATCGAGCTGGGCCGCAAGCGCAAGCAGACGATCTGTGTGGCGCTGCATCCGGGCACGGTCGATACCGGCCTGTCACAGCCCTTCCAGCGAAATGTGCCGGACGGAAAGCTGTTCACGCCGGACCATTCGGCGGGAAAGCTGCTGGATGTGCTCTCCGGCCTGACACCGTCTGACAGCGGTTTCAGCTATGCCTGGGATGGCCAGCGCATCGATTGGTAACGGCTGAAACCCTTTATTCACTCAACTCTGGCTAGCTTCGCCCGGAATCGGTGATCAACCGGTATCGGAGGGGAAGGCGTATGCCGCTCAAACTGTCGCTAAAGCCCGGTGAGAAATTCGTTCTCAACGGCGCCGTCATGCAGAATGGCGACCGCCGCGCGACGCTGGTGCTGCAAAACAAGGCGTCCGTGCTGCGCGAGAAGGACATCATGCAGGAGCATGAGGTCGATACACCCGCCAAGCGCGTCTACTTCCCGATCATGGTGATGTATCTGTCCGACAAGACGGACGACAAGGCGTATGACGAATTTGTCCTGCGCATGACGGAATTCATGAATGCCATTTCCGCTCCGGAAATGCTGCAGCATTGCGTGACCATTTCCCGCGATGTCATGGCCGGCGAATACTACAAGGCGCTGATGCGCTGCCGGAAGCTGATCGCCTACGAGGAAGAGAGGCTGAAGGGTGTCTCTTAACGCTTACCAGAATGCCGCGACGCGGGCCGAAGACCCGCGCAACACGGAATACCGCCTGTTTGCCCAGGTGACCCGTGCATTGATGGATGCCGACAAGGCCGACGTCACCGACATGAAGACGCGCTCGGCAGCGCTCGACTGGAATCGCCGTGTGTGGAGTGCCTTTGCGCTTGATTGCGCCGATGCCGGCAACAAGCTGCCGGAAGGCCTGCGGGCGGCCATCATCTCGCTCTCTATCTTCGTTTCCAAGCAGTCTTCCGAGATCATGCGGTCGGGCGGCGAGATGGACATCCTGATCGAGATCAACCGCACCATCATGCAGGGGCTTCAGCCCCAACAGGAAGCCGCACCGCAACCGGCTGCGGGGTAGGCCAAATCCACCCACCCGGCAGTCTTTGCCCGCCGGAATGACCCTGCTTTTCTTGCCGGGATCAGGCCTGTTATAAAAACCACCATAAAATCAAAAGAATAAGTCGAGCCGCGGGCGCGCCATCATGGCGTGATTCTTGCGCCTCCGTGGGCAGGACAAAACGTCCTGGAGGTCCGGCAAAAGGCGGGACCACAGCTTCCAGAACGGAGGAACCCCAACAATGACACTTTCTGTCAACACCAATCCGGGAGCGATGATCGCTCTCCAGAATCTGAACAAGACCAACATGCAGCTTGAGCAGACCCAGAACCGCATCAATACCGGCCTTGAAGTGGCCGGTGCCAAGGACAATGGCGGTATCTATGCCATTGCCCAGCGGATGCGGTCCCAGGTCAGCGGCTATGGCGCGGTAACGGACTCGATCAATCGGGCCCAGTCGGCTGTAGACGTGGCACTGGCGGCCGGTGAAGCCATTTCCGATCTCATCATCGAGATGAAGGAAAAGGCCCTGGCGGCGGCTGACACCTCGCTTGATACGGCATCGCGGACGGCCCTGAACGAAGACTTCACGGCCTTGCGCGACCAGATCAAGACGATTGTCACCAATGCCGAATTCAACGGCACCAACCTGCTCAACAACTCCGTCACGTCGATCACGGCGCTGGCGAATGCAGACGGGTCCAACACGATCACGGTGGCAGATGAGAATTTCGTTCTGGGGGCCGGCAGCTCGCTCATCACGATCGCGTCCAATGCGTCCTATTCAACGGCGACGCAGGCCGACAACATCGCGAGCCAGCTGGGGACCTCGCTCGACAATGTCAACGCTGCCCTCGCACGGCTCGGCACGCAATCGAAGGCCCTGGGTATTCACCAGACCTTCGTGACCAAGCTGACCGATGCGCTGGAAACCGGGATCGGAAACCTTGTGGATGCCGACCTGGCAAGAGAAAGCGCCAAGCTCCAGTCGCTGCAAGTCAAGCAGCAGCTGGGGATCCAGGCTCTGGGCATTGCCAATCAGCGCCCGCAAGCGATTCTGTCCTTCTTCCAGTAGGAGGAGAATTCGGGGCCGCCTCCCACCACGGGCGGCCCCATTTTTTTGAATCTTTTTAAGTGCCTGTTAGGCGGAATCTTGTGCCGATAGGCAGCTTTTGCCGACAGAAACAGAATTTTCCCGGCAAGAATTGCCGAGCGAAAAATCACGTAATTTCAGACGGATAATTATCTTCGGCTCAAAATCAACAACTTAGCCCGCCCGCCCGCCTGAGCGGCGGCGAAATGGCCCCCTCCTTGCGAGTCCGCCCATGGGACAGAAGTCCCTGCCGGCAAAACGCTGGCGTAACGACCAGAAAGGGAGGGCCAAGAAGTGGCTGCTACCATCAACACCAATGCGGGTGCGATGATCGCCCTGCAGAACCTCAACAAGACCAATATGGAGCTTGAGCAGGTTCAAACCCGGATCAACACGGGTCTCGCAGTTTCCTCGGCAAAAGATAATGGCGGCATTTATGCCATTGCACAGTCCATGCGGGCTGATGTGGCGGGCTATAAGGCTGTCTCCAACTCCATCGACCTGGCCCAGTCCACGGTTGATGTGGCGCTGGCCGCCGGTGAAGCCATTTCCGATATTCTCGTCGAGATGAAGGAGAAGGCTCTGGCCGGTGCCGACACTTCGCTGGATGCAGCGTCGCGCACGGCGCTGAACGCTGACTTCACAGCACTCCGCGATCAGATCGCCACGATCGTCGCCAATGCCGAGTTCAACGGAACCAATCTGATCTCCAACGGTGCCGGCAATATCACTGCGCTGGCCAATGCTGACGGTTCCAACACCATCACGGTCCAGGCCGAAGACCTGTCCTTGACGGGTACGACGCTGACCATCTCCGCCACATCGTCGTTCGCGACGGCTACGCAGGCCGACACGCTTGCCAGCCAGATCGGAACGTCCCTGGATAACCTGAATTCGTCGCTGGCCCGTCTGGGTACCGGCTCAAAGGCGCTGGAAATCCACAACACCTTTATCGGCAAGCTGTCTGATGCCCTCGAAAAGGGCATCGGCAATCTCGTCGATGCGGATCTCGCCAAGGAAAGTGCCCGCCTCCAGTCGCTGCAGGTCAAGCAGCAGCTGGGCATCCAGGCACTGGGCATCGCCAATTCGGCGCCCCGGGCGATCCTCGGATACTTCCGCTAATTCAGCGGTTTAGCAGAATTCGGCGGTGGCGATACTGCCACCGCTGGATAACCCGGCCGGCAAAACGCCGGTCTGAAAACCAGTAATGGAAAGGGCCAAGAAATGGCTACCATCAATACCAATGCGGGCGCGATGATCGCCCTGCAGAACCTGAACCGCACCAATATGGAGCTGGAGCAGGTCCAGACACGCATCAACACCGGCCTGGCGGTTTCGTCGGCCAAGGACAATGGCGGCGTTTACGCGATCGCCCAGTCCATGCGTGCTGACGTAGCAGGCTACAAGGCTGTCGGAAACTCCATCGACCTGGCGGTATCGACCGTCGATGTTGCCCTGGCAGCAGGCGAGGCGATCTCCGACATCCTGATCGAGATGAAGGAAAAGGCACTGGCTGGTGCGGATTCCTCGCTCGACACTGCATCGCGGACCGCCCTGAACGAAGACTTCAAGGCTTTGCGCGACCAGATTGCGACCATCGTCTCGAATGCCGAGTTCAATGGCACCAATTTGATCAACAACTCGGTCACCAGCATCTCGGCCCTGGCCAATGCTGACGGCTCGAACACGATCACCGTCCTCGACGAGAACCTGTCTCTGGGCGGCGGTGTTGTCACGGTTGCGGCGACGGCTTCGTTTGCAACGGCGGCTGCGGCCTCCACGCAAGCCACGGCCATCGGTACGTCACTGAACAATCTGAGCGCTTCGCTGGCGCGTCTGGGTACCGGCTCCAAGTCGCTGGAAATCCACAAGACGTTTGTTGGCAAGCTGTCGGACGCCCTCGAGAAGGGCATCGGCAATCTCGTTGATGCGGACCTGGCCAAGGAAAGCGCCCGTCTCCAGTCGCTGCAAGTCAAGCAGCAGCTGGGCATCCAGGCGCTGGCGATCGCCAATTCCGCGCCTTCGGCGATCCTCGGATACTTCCGGTAATTGACCGGAAGGGTGGGAATTCAGCGGACGCAAATAGCCGCTGGATAAAGGCCGGCAAAAAGCCGGCGACATAACCAGAAAGGGAAAGGCCAAGAAAATGGCTACTATCAATACCAATGCTGGGGCGATGATCGCCCTGCAAAACCTGAACCGCACCAATATGGAGCTGGAACAGGTTCAAAGCCGGATCAACACGGGTCTCGCCGTGGCATCGGCCAAGGACAATGGCGGCGTGTTCGCTATTGCCCAGTCGATGCGCGCCGACGTCGCGGGTTACAAGGCGGTTGGCAACTCTATCGACCTCTCTGTGTCGACGGTTGATGTTGCCTTGGCAGCAGGTGAAGCGCTGTCCGACATGCTGGTCGAGATGAAGGAAAAGGCGCTTGCTGCGGCTGACTCTTCGCTCGATACCGCATCGCGGACCGCCCTGAACGCTGACTTCACGGCTATGCGTGATCAACTCAAGACGATCATCGCGAATGCCGAGTTCAACGGCACCAACCTGATCGATGGTTCGACCACCGGCATTTCGGCCCTGGCCAATGCTGACGGTTCGAACAACATCACGGTTGCTGACGAAGACCTGTCGCTCTCGGGTTCCATCATCACGATCGCCACCAATGCGGCGTTCACGACGGCAACCCAGGCCGACAATCTGGCCAGCCAGATCGGCACATCCCTGGATAACCTCAGTGCCTCGCTGGCCCGTCTGGGTACCGGCTCCAAGGCGCTGGAAATCCACAAGACGTTCGTTGGCAAGCTGTCAGACGCCCTTGAGAAGGGTATCGGCAATCTCGTCGATGCGGATCTCGCCAAGGAAAGCGCCCGTCTCCAGTCGCTGCAAGTCAAGCAGCAGCTGGGCATCCAGGCGCTCTCGATTGCGAATTCCGCACCGAGCGCGATTCTCGGATACTTCCGCTAGTCGCGGGATTTCGGGTGGCCGGGATTGAAGGGGTTCCGTCCCGGTCACCCATTCCGCGCCAGCGCGTATCCTCAGAACAAGGAGGTGATGACGGCGTCCCCGGCATCAGCTTGAAATGAATGAGTTGGTACAGAAAATAAATTCAGCCTCATCCGCCGCAGCGGTCGGCTTCAGGGCAGCGCCCGCGCCTGTGAAAGCCTCGCCTGCAAAAAATGACACCGACGCCAAGGATCAGAACACGCCCGCGGCATTGAGCTTCGAGGAGTTGAAGGCTTCTGTGGACCGGATGGCCCAGCAAGTCTTCGCCGAATCCAAGCTGGCGATAGAAAAGCACGAAGGCGCAAACACCTTCGTCTACCGCCTTGTCGACAGCCAGAATGGCAGCGTCGTGCGCCAGTGGCCCACCGAGGACATGCTGTCCCTGCGGGAATATCTGCGCACCAAACAGGGTGGCCTGGTCGATCAGCGCGTCTGACGCATTCCGCCCGGCAAAGGCGGACCAGTAGGCGTCAAACAGCCCGGCAATTTTAGCCGATTGGCTGAACGGGCAAATTGCGCCCTGAATTAACTATTGAAATCATTGAACAATTTTTGCGGCCATTTCGGCACGCCCTTTGCGACTTCGCCTGCGAACACCGGAAGGCTGATCTTCCGGCCCGTCCGAAGGACATTGCAAAGGGGAACCGCATGACCCTCTCTATTCATACCAATGCCGCGGCCATGGTCGCGCTGCAAAACCTCAACAAGACCAGCAATGAGCTGTCCGACGTCCAGACCAAGCTGAATACCGGGCTCAAGGTCGGCGGCGCCAAGGACAATGCTGCCGTCTATGCCGTGGCGCAGGGCATGCGCTCGGACATCCGCGCTCTCTCGGCGGTCCAGTCGAGCCTTGACCGGTCCGTGTCGATCGCTGACGTCGCCCTGGCGGCCGGTGAATCCATCTCCGACCTGCTGGTCGAGATGCGCGAAAAAGCCACGGCCGCGATGGACCCGTCCATCGATACCTTCTCGCGCCAGGCCTATGACGCCGACTTCAAAGCGCTGATCGACCAGATCTCGGTCATTCTCCAGAACGCCGAGTTCGATGGTGCCAACATTCTCAATGGCTCGATCACCGGCGGTATCGCCTTCCTCGCGGATGCCGACGCCTCGCGCTCGATCACGCTGCGCTCGCAGGATCTCAGCCTCGGCGGTTCAATCATCACGCTGGCGACCACGGCCAGCCTCGGCACGGTTACCCTGGCGACGGCTGCGGTTTCGGCCATCCAGACCAGCCTGGACAATGTGAACCAGGCGCTCGCCAATCTCGGCTCCGATGCCAAGAAGATGGAGGCGCATCGCGGCTTTGTCGGCAAGCTGATGGACTCGCTCACTGTCGGCGTCGGCAATCTGGTTGATGCGGACCTCGCCAAGGAGAGCGCGAGACTTCAGGCCTTGCAGGTGAAACAGCAGCTGGGCGTGCAATCCCTGTCGATTGCCAACTCCCAGCCGCAGATCATCCTCAATCTGCTGCAGGGCGGTTAGGCCTTACAGACATAGATTTCATGCGGAAAACAGGCGGCGGGCTCCGGCTCGCCGCTTTTTCTTTTTTGCGACTCCCGCCAGAGATACATCATGAGCCAGCGCTTCCTGCCCTATGGCCGTCAATTGATCGACGAGGCCGATATCGAAGCGGTCACCCGCGTCCTCAAATCCGACTTCCTGACCACCGGTCCGGAGATCGAGGCCTTCGAGCGCGATTTCGCCAAGGTCACTGGCGCGGCCGAAGCCGTGGCCTGTTCCAATGGAACCACGGCGCTGCACCTGCCACTGGCCGGGCTGGGCGTCGGCGAGGGCGATCGCTGCATCGTGCCGACCATCACCTTCATGGCGACCGCGAATGCTGTGCGCTATTGCGGCGGCAAGGTGGTCTTCGCCGATGTCGATCCGGACACCGGGCTGATGACGCGCAACACGCTGGCCGATGCTATGGCGCGCGCCAGCGGTCCGGTAAAGGCCATATTGCCGGTGCATCTGGGCGGGCAGAGCTGTGACATGGCAGCCATCGCTGATCTGGCGCGCGAAAGCGGCGCGGTCATCGTTGAGGATTCCTGCCATGCCATCGGCACCGAACGCGCGGGCGGCAAGGTCGGCGATGGCAAATTTGCCGACGCCGCAGCGTTTTCCTTCCACCCGGTCAAGACAATTGCGGCGGGCGAGGGTGGGGCGGTCACCACCAATGATCCGGAACTTGCCGAGACCATGCGCCGTCTTCGCTCGCATGGTATCACCCGTAACCGTCAGGAATTTATAGGAAATCCGGGCGAGCCCTGGCGGCAGGAATTCCATGATCTCGGCTGGAATTACCGTCTGCCGGATATCAATGCCGCGCTGGTCCGCTCGCAATTGTCAAAGTTGGAGGTCTTCGCGGCCCGCCGGCGCGAACTCGCCGCGATTTATGACAAGGGCTTTGCCCGCTTTGATGACCATGTTCGCCCCATCGCCCGGATGCCGGAGCAAAATCCGTGCTGGCACCTCTATGTGCTGCGCATCGATTTCGAGGCCCTCGGCACCAGCCGCATCGAGGTTATGAATGGGCTGCGCGAGCGCGGCGTTGGCACGCAGGTTCATTACATCCCGGTCCACACCCAGAAAATCTACGATGATCCGGGCGCCTATCCGGGAGCGGCGGAATACTATCGCACCTGCCTGTCCATCCCGCTCTTTGTCGGCATGAGTGACGAGGACGCGCACTTCGTTGTCCGCGCCATTGGCGATGTGCTCGGGCTGAAAGCCTTATGATCTGGCTGCGCTGCCGCCTCGGCCTGGAGATCGGTACCGGGCATGCTGCGCGCTGCTTCACCCTGACCAAAGCCTTGGAAAAACAGGGTGTTGAGGTGGGGCTTGTCCTCGATGAAGATGCCGGAGGCTTCATCCGCCGCGTCGAAGAGGAAGGTCTCCATCATGTCGTGATCCGGCCCGGCATTCCGCTTGTAAAGGAAGCTGCGCGCTATCCCGACGGGAATATCGTGCTGGATCTTTCCAACCCGACCATCCAGTCCGGCCTGTCTGACCTGGTCGCGGCGCTGAAGGCAGACGGCCGCAAGGTCGCGCTGATCGAGGGGCTGGATCATGAAGCCTATCCCGGCCCCGCATCGCCGGATCTGGTAATCACGCCTTATCTGGGGGCGGAGGCCCGGCGGGATCATCATGGAACCAACTGGATCGGGGGTGGTGCCTATGCCGTTCTGGGCGGCGAGTATTCCGCGCCGCCTTCTGATCTCGAGGCCCGGTCATCCATCCTGATGATGATGTCCGGTTCCGATCCCTGGCACCTGACCGAAGAGGTTCTGGCGGTCAGCCAGCCCTTCGGTGAGAAGCTTGTCGTCGTGATCGGTGGCAGCATCCCGCCGGACCGGGCCAGGAAGATTTCGAAAATGGCGGAAGATCTTGGCGCCCGCATCGAGCATGCGCCTCCCACGCTTCAGCCGCTTTTCATGCAATCCCGCGCCGCCCTGATCGGGCCGGGCCTGGTCAAGTATGAAGCCGTGGCCACCCGGACACCCGCCGTCATTATCAGCCCCGGCGATCAGTTCGTGGCGACGCAGTCGGCCTTCATTGATGCCGGCCTCGCCGAAGTGCTGAACTCGGGACGGCCCGATTTTGCCGAGGCTTTGTCAGGCGCGATTGCACGAGCCCTGACCACAGTGCCGCGCTGGCCCGCCATCATTGACGGGCAGGGCGCTGGCCGCGCGGCGCAGGTAATCTCGAAATATCTTGGCGAGTAATCATTAAGGCGAATCGCGCGAGACTTTCCCTGAAAGCTGGAAGAGTTGAATGACGAGCCATTCCAACCCGCCCCGAGCCGCCTTTGCGATTGCCGGACGAGAGATCGGCGATGGTCATGCGCCCTATGTGATCGCCGAGGTTTCCGGCAATCATAACAAGGATTTGGCCAAAGCGCTGAAGATGATCGATGTGGCCGCCGAATGCGGCGCTGATGCCGTCAAATTCCAGACCTATACCGCTGACAGCCTGACCCTTCCCAGCAACAAGCCGGACTTCCAGATCACCACCGGCACCTGGGCCGGCTACAATCTGCACCAGCTCTATCAGGAAGCCGCCACGCCGTACGAATGGTTTCCGGCCCTGTTCGACCATGCCAAGGCACGCGGGATCACCGTGTTTTCCTCGCCCTTCGACAATGATGCGGTCGATTTGCTCGAGCGCCTGGATGCGCCCGCGCACAAGATCGCCTCGAACGAGTTCACCGACTGGCCGCTGATCCGATATGCCGCAAAGACCGGCAAGCCGCTCATCCTGTCGACCGGCACGGCCACGCTGGCCGAGATTGACGACACGGTAGCGTTCCTGGAGCGCGAGGGGGTGACGGATTACGCCCTGCTGCACTGTGTCAGTGCTTATCCGGCCCCGATCGAAGCGGCCCATATGCGCAATATCACGGCGCTGCGAGAACGTTTCCCGGTGCCCGTCGGCTTTTCCGATCACACGCTGGATATTACCGCGCCTGTCGTGGCCACATCTCTGGGAGCAGCCATCATTGAAAAGCACTTCGTCCTCGACCGTTCCGAGGGCGGACCGGACAGCTCCTTCGCCATCGAGCCGGATGAATTGCGCCGCCTGTGCGAGACCGTGCGCGATGCCCATGCCGCGCTTGGCGGGCCGCAATTCGGCATGAAGGACGCCGAGACGAAATCGCCCATCTATCGCCGTCATTTCTATGCCACGCGCGACATTGCGGCGGGCGAGGAAATCGGCCCGCACAATGTGAAGGCCATCCGCGCCCGCAAGGGCATTGCCGCGCGAGATTTCGAACGTCTGTTCGGCACAAAAGCGGCCTTGGCGATTCCCGCGCATGAACCCGTCACCTGGGAGGCGGTCGATGAGTGACAAGAAACGGCTCGTCATTTTCGGCTCGGCGGAAATCGCCGAGCTGGCGCACTTCTATTTCAAACATGACAGCGAGCACGAGATCGTCGCCTTCACCGTCGATGACGCCTATGTCGAGGGCGACACATTCAACGGCCTGCCCATCGTGCCCTGGTCGGAAGCCGTCACCCGCTTCCCGCCGGACCAATACGGCATGCATGTGGCGCTCTCCTATATGAAGCTGAACCGGTTGCGGCAGGCCAAGTTCGAGCAGGCCAAGGCGGCAGGTTATTCGCTGGCCAGCTATATCTGCTCGCGATCGGCGACCTGGCCGGACCTGGTGATGGGCGAGAATTGCTTCATCCTGGAAAACCAGACCATCCAGCCAACCGTGAAGCTGGGCGACAATGTCATGCTGTGGTCGGGCAACCATATCGGCCATGGCACCCATATCGGCAGCCATACCTATTTTGCCTCGCACATCGTGGTGTCCGGACATTGCCGCATCGGCGAGCGCTGCTTTTTCGGCGTCAACGCCACGCTGCGGGATTTCCTGAAAGTGGGCGATGAGGCCTTCATCGCCATGGATGCCAGCCTGACAAAGGATGTCGAGGCGGGCTCGGTCGTGCTGGGCGCACCGGCCACCGTGTTCGGGCCGGACGATCCCAAGGGCCGCAGGATACGCAACAATTATTTCGGCCTCGATGACTAGCTGGAGAAAACTCGGCATCGTCATCCGGCCGGATCCGGACACCTGGTGGGGGCGCACGCACGCCATGCTGCCTGCGCCCGAGAACGTCGAGGGGTCGCTCTGGCGGATCTGGTGGGGCGGGCGGAACGATCAGAACCAGTCCCATATTGGTTGGTCGCTGATCGATCTGGAAACGCCCGATGTTGAACTGGAACGCGCGAAAGAGCCGGAGCTGACGCCGGGCCGCCTTGGCAGTTTCGATGATAATGGCGTTCTGCCCTCCTGCGTCATTCGCACCGGCGGCGAGACGCGGCTTTATTATATCGGCTTCAAGCCGGGCGGCACGACGCGCATGGACCTCTATGGCGGGCTGGCCATCAGGCCCGATGGCGCTGACCGGTTCGTGCGCTGGTCGGAAGCGCCGATCATTGAACGCTGCAAGGCCAATCCCTTCATCAATACCGCGCCATGGGTAGTGAAAACGCCCATGGGCTGGCGCATGTATTATGTCGCCGGGGTGGAATGGGTGCATGCCGATCTGCCGCGCTACAACATCCAGATCGCCACCTCCAGGGACGGGCTGGACTGGCAGCGCGATGGCCGTGTGGCGATCGATTTCGAGCCCGGCGAAAACGCTCTGGCGCGGCCCTATGTCTGGCATGATGGCGAGATGTGGCGGATGTGGTTTGCCTCCAAGGGCGAGGCCTACCGCCTGCAGGAAGCGGTCTCGGCCGACGGGCTGAACTGGACGCGCCTTGATCCGCCGGGGCTGGAACCGGGCGAGGGCGAGGACAGCGACATGGTGGAATACGCCGTGGTCCTGACCCATAAGGGCCAGCGCATCGTCTTCTACAATGGCAATGATTACGGCAAGGGCGGCGTGCTCGCCGCGGTGGAAGAATGATGCCTGCTGCCGAAACCGCACCGAAGCGCGCGGCGATCATGCAGCCGACCTTCCTGCCCTGGGTCGGCTATTTCGCGCTGATGGAGGCGGTCGATCTCTTCGTCTTCCTGGATGATGTCCAGTTCGACAAGCGCTCCTGGCAACAGCGTAACCGGATCAAGACGCCCAACGGGATTGTCTGGCTGACCGTGCCGGTGCTGACCAAGGGCCGCCGGGACCAGACCATCGCAGACGCCGAAATCCAGCCCGATGCAAAATTCCCGGACGCGATGTGGCGCACGATCGAGATGAATTTCGCCAGGGCGCCTTTTGCCGATCGCTACCTGCCGGCCCTGCACGACATCATGGCGGCGCACACCAGCCTTGTCGGTGAACTGAACATCGCCATCATCAACTGGATGGCGCACGAGCTCGGCATCGCCACGCCCACTATCCGCTCCTCGCAATCCCCGGTGAGCAGCGCCAAGGCGGACAGGCTGGTTGATCTCTGCCGGGCGCATGGCGTCACAGATTATCTGTCACCGCCGGGCTCGAAAGCCTATCTCGAGGATAGCGATGCGTTCGAGAAGGCCGGAATTGCGCTGGAGTATTTCGAGTACGACCACCCTGAATACACGCAGCTTCACGGCGCGTTCGAGCCCTATATGAGCGCGCTCGACCTCTTGGTGAATGCAGGGCCTGAAGCGGGCACCATCCTTCGCTCGGGGATGAAGACGTGAGCCGGCGTATCGCCATCATCCCGGCGCGCGGCGGCTCGAAACGCATTCCACGCAAGAATATCCGCCCTTTCGGCGGTCAGCCCGCCCTGACCCATATCCTGAAATCTGCCGAGGCGACCGGCCTGTTTGATACGATCCACGTCTCGACGGATGATCCGGAGATCGCTGCGGTGGCCGGTGCCGCCGGCCATCGGCCGGATTTCCTGCGCGAGGCCGCCATCGCTGATGATTTCACGCCGATCCGCACCGTCATGGGCTGGACGCTACGCGAGTATAAAAAGCGCGGGAACTCCTTCGAGACGGCGGCGCTACTCTACGCCACCGCCTTCTTCGTTGAGCCGGATGATATCGCCGGCGCCGTGCGGGAGTTTGAGACCCGCCGCACCCATCCCGTTCTCGCGGTTACGCCGGTTGGCACTGCGATCGAAAAGCTCTTCGTCGAGCAGGGCGGTCTTCTGAAAACCGCTGATGAAGCAAAATTCGCCAGCCGCACGCAGGATCTGACCCCGGCCTTTCAGGATGCCGGTGCGTTCGGCATCTTCTCCGCGCCCAGCCTGCTGGCCGAGGAAGATGGCGCGAAGCCGCTGCACTTCCGGCCCTTCCTTCTGGACCGGCTGAAGGCCATCGATATCGACACTGAAGATGATTGGGCGTTTGCCGAACGCCTGCATGCTGCAAGGAAAAGACAATGAGCTACAAGACCGAGCAGGAAGCCTTCTGGGCCGGGCAGTTTGGCGATGAATACCGCGAGCGCTGCTCGCTGGAACCCGAGCTGGTCGCCGCCCGCACGACTTGCATGGCGCACATGCTCCGAAAGGCTGCGCCCGTGGGTTCAGCCTTCGAGATCGGCTGCAATATCGGCCTCAATTTGATGGCCCTGAACCGGGTTTCGCCGGCCATCGAGATCGAGGCGATAGAGATCAACGCCGAATCCGCGCGCCTTGCCAACGAGCTGGGCGTGGCGAAGGTCGAGAACGCTTCCGTGCTCGAATACCTGCCGCAGCGCACCTATGACCTCACCATGATCTGCGGGGTTCTGATCCACCTCAATCCGGAGGTTCTACCGCAGGTCTATGACGTGCTGTTCTCGGCCTCCAACCGGCACATTTTGCTGTTCGAATACTACAATCCGACGCCTGTCGAAGTGAATTACCGCGGCCATGAGGGCCGCCTGTTCAAGCGCGACTGGGCCGGGGAAATGCTCGACCGGTTCAACGGAAAGCTGGAGCTTAAGGATTACGGCTTCTTCTATCACCGCGACCCGATTGCACGGTCGGATGACGGGACATGGTTCCTGCTGGAGAAGCGGTAGACAGCCGCCGCGCTCGTCGTCACATAAAACGTCGTTTCCCTCCGACTTGATCGGAGGGCCTCAAGAGATCATCCGGTCAAGCCGGATGAAGACGAAAATTTTAGGCTATGCGAGCCGTTCACCGCTGACCGCATCAATCACCGCCAGCGCGTCCCACCCGGCAGCCGAAATCTCCGCGGCGATCTGCGCATTCCAGTTCGGAGAGCAGAGCAGGAAGATGCGCTGGTCCGCCTGAGCCGCTTCATCCGGATGGACGATGGGCGCAGTCAGGCCCGGGAAGGGCGTGCCGATCTTGCTGGGTGATTTGTCCGCGACGAACGTCTTGGCGAAAGCCTGCGCCACCAGAGGCGCGGCCCGCTCGGCGTATTCATTCGCGCCCCAGATGAAGACGCTGGCGTCGCCTGACGGATCGGCCTCGCTGGCCAGTCTGGCGGCGTCTTCCGCTGCCTGCTGCCGCCGGTCGCGATCCGCCTTTGCTTCGGCATAGGATGCCCTGGCCGCCGCCAGCCGTTTGGCGCCACCGGCCAGAAAACCCGCCGACGCCGGTCTCGGCGTTTCCGCCAGTGCGCGATCCGTCAGCCGCGCCACAATGGCCTGCCCATAGGCGACCGTCGGACCGATATCGCCCGCCTGTTCGACGCTCAGCCCGTGCTGTTCCAATAGCTCCCGCAAGGACTCCGGTGTGAAATGGAGCAAATGTTCGACATTCAGCGAATCCTGCGGATGCGTTGAATAATCCGGCACTTCCAGCACCAGCACCCCGCCATCTTTGAGCAGGGCGAGGGCCGAGCGCAGCCATTCCCCGGCATTGATGACATGCTCGAGCACATAATAGGCAATCACGGCGTCGGCGGACTTCGGCGCCACCGAGGCCACGCCGGCCTCAAGGAAACCTTTCTCGACACTGGCGGCCTCATCGGCCTCGACCGGATCGAAGCCAAACGCATCAAAGCCGGCCCTGGCCAGTTCCGCACAGAAGGCGCCGTCATTGGCGCCGATCTCGATGATCCGCCCGCCGGCGGGCACCCGTGAGGCCACCGTCGCGACCCGCTTCTCAGCATTGAAATGCAATTCGCCGCCGCGATGGCCGATATGCGCATCGCGATAATAATCCATCAGGAAGGCTTCATCGGGCCTGTTCAGCGCCTGCACGAAGCCGCATTGCGGACAGGCCGCATCGGTGAAGTCCATGGCAAAATCGGCTGACCGGCCCCGCACCGTGATGTGGCGTTCGCCCAGCACCTCCAGCGCCTCGCAGCCGCACAAATCGCAGGCAGCGGTCGACCAGATGGCCTGGCGGAGCGGGCGGTCAGTGGAGGTCATCAAGCCGCGCCTTTTGCTGGTCGAGCACCCAGGCTGAGAGCGAGGGCGTATAGGTCCGCGTCAGGGATTGCGCCGTCGCCAGATCATTATAGCGAAGCTGCACGGAGATCCGCACCCGCTGCGAGGCATTGAACCCGCTCTTGTGGATGAGGGACTGGTTGAAGATCAGGATCTCGTCATGGCCAACCGCCACAGGCGTCAGATCATTTTCGCCAACCGGCTCGGCGGTCTCGAACCATTCATGTCCGGCCTCATAGGGTTTGAACCCGCACACGCCCTTCCGGTGACTGCCCGGCACGACACCGAGAAGGCCCATATCCGCATCCATGTGGCAGAGCGGCGTCCACAACGTCACCGCATTCGGCGACAGCATGGAATACCAGCTGTCCTGATGCGCGGGCGTCGAGAACTTCGTGTCGTTTGGGCGGTCCAGCCGGATCAGCGGTAGTGTCCCGGCCACCGGGCGCGCCACGCCTGCGCGCCTGACCAGGTCCAGCACGAAAGGCGCATCCAGCATCGAAATGATGGAGGGCAGGGAAGGGAAGACTTCATATAAAGCGCGGGTAACCGCATTGCCGGTCTCGGCGGCATGAACCGCATCCAGGAAGGCATCAAAACCCTGATCTGCCGGCAGGGATGCCAACGCCTCCTCTGTCAGGACCCGCCGTGCAATGAATTGCGCGGTGTCCATCAGGGCATCACGCAGCGCGTCCTTGGCCGCGGCAATGTCGGGATGTCTGACCAGCGCAAACCCGTCGCGCTCGAAATTCGCGAAGGGATCCGCGCCGCTCATGATCAGGCCTGCAGGGATTTCAGCCGTTGCTCGACCAGGCCCTGCAGTGCGCGGGCATCCATGATTTCCGGATTGCTGTCAGAGGCATAGGCGAAGTCCTCGGCGACGGCTTTTGCGCCTTCGGCGAGGTAACGCACACGCATCTCGGCTTCCAGAGCGGGCAGGATGGCATAGCGATCTTCCAGTTCCACCGTCTGGCGGCTGTCATCCATCGGCACCATCACTTCGTGCAGTTTCTCGCCGGGACGGATGCCGATGATTTTGTGCGGCAGGTCCGGGGCCATGGCATGGGCCAGCTCGGTAATCGACATGGAGGCGATCTTGGGCACGAAAACCTCGCCGCCCTTGGCCATTTCCAGGCTGGACAGGACGAAGTTCACGCCCTGGTCCAGCGTGATCCAGAAACGCGTCATGCGATCATCGGTGATCGGCAATTCCGTAGCACCATCAGCGATCAGCTTCTTGAAGAAGGGCACGACAGAGCCGCGCGAACCGATGACATTGCCATAGCGCACCACACAGAAGACCGGACCATTGCGCCCGCCCATATGCTGGGCAGCGGTGAAAATCTTGTCGGACGCCAGCTTGGACGCGCCATAGAGATTGATCGGGCTGGCCGCCTTGTCGGTGGACAAGGCCACAACGCGCTTCACACCGCGCTTGATGCAGGCGCGCACCACGTTTTCCGCCCCCATCACGTTCGTCTTGATGCATTCGAACGGATTGTATTCGGCAATCGGCACATGCTTCAGCGCGGCGGCGTGAACCACGATGTCGACATCGCGCATCGCCATGTCGAGCCGGGTTTCTTCGCGCACATCACCGATAAAATAGCGAAGACAGGGAAAGTCGGCCGGAGAAAACTCCTGCGCCATCTCGTACTGCTTCAGCTCGTCACGGGAAAAGATGATCAGCTTTTTCGGCTTGTACTCGTCCAGCACCGTCTTCACGAAGCGCTTTCCGAACGATCCCGTGCCACCGGTGACCAGTATGGTCTGGCCGTCCAGATCAATGCGGGGCTGGCGGAAATCGCGGCCCGAAAACAGGCCTTCAATATCGGCGGAAGAAAGTGTTGCGAGCGTGGCCATGCAAGGTCCTGACGAATCGATTTTGTCAAAGCTTTGAGTGCTCCGGTTAACGCGCCGTTAGGCGGAAAGCGCGATCCTCTTTCTCCATGACACAAGGGGGATCGCCATGACGCTCGCAGTCATCGTGCAGGCTCGCGCCGCATCCTCCCGAATTCCGTTGAAATTGCTGGAATCCCTGGGCGAGCGCAGTGCGCTATTGCGCTGCATGGATCGCTGCCGCCAGATCGATGGCGCCGAACTGGTCGTCGCCGCCATTCCTGACGGTGCGGAAAATGACGAGATCGCCGAGGAGGCGACAGATGCCGGCTACATGGTTACGCGTGGACCGGAGGATGATGTGCTGGCGCGGGTGGCCCGCGCTGTCCGGGAGGCCAGTGCGGAAACCATTCTGCGTGTTTCGGGTCATCACCCCTTCATCGACCCGCAAATCTGTTCGCGTGTGGTCCATCTGCTGAACGACACGCATGCCGATTTTGCCTGCAATAACATGCCGATGAAATTTCCTGACGGGCTGCAATGCGAGGCTTTTCCGGCGCTGGTCCTGCATGAGGCCGAGCGCAATGCGACGAAGCCTTTCGACCGGGCTTCGGTGACCAGCTGGATCCGCACCCATCCCAGAATGAGGAAAGTAGCGCTGACCGGGCCGGGCAATGGTCTTGAGAACCTGCGCTGGTCGCTGGAAGAACCGGAAGACCTGGATTTTTGCGCGGCGGTCTATGCCGAGCTGGCCGAGCGGGCCCCGATGGTCAGTGCCGCCGAACTGGCGGCGCTCTGCTTGCGCCGTCCGGACATCACCCGCCTCAATGCCGCCCTGGCCCATGCCGAGGAGCCGGTCGGAGAGCCGGAATTCTCCACCCCGCCCATGGCATTGAGCGTGGCGGCGTAAGCGGCGCATTTACCATCAAAATAAACACTTTCCCAATGCATTGAGCGGATACTCCAGGGTCAACTGAGAGGAGTGTCCGCGGGTGAATATCCTGCCCTTCGATTTTTCCGCCCTGGGCGGCTGGTACCAGGCCAAGACGGCAGCCCGTCTTGCCAGCCT
The DNA here is from genome assembly GCF_036330345.1 of Hyphobacterium lacteum. Classification (NCBI taxonomy): domain Bacteria; kingdom Pseudomonadati; phylum Pseudomonadota; class Alphaproteobacteria; order Maricaulales; family Maricaulaceae; genus Hyphobacterium; species Hyphobacterium lacteum. The sequence continues at coordinate 67,074 of NZ_JAZDRP010000004.1, read as the reverse complement.
GTCGCCGCAAGCCTCGGGCGTGACAGCGGGCACGGACAATCCGGCCGCGCGGCAGGGCGATGGCGTGCTGCCGCCCTGGGATGTGCGCGGGGAAATCACCGGTCTCGACGAGGTCAGCCGCAAGGTGCTGGCCTCCGGCCTGTTCTTCGACAGCAAGCTTTCGGAATTTTCGAATACGGACGCCTCGACCGATATCAAGACGCTGTTTGGCATGCATCAGGGCCTGCGCCGCATGTTCGCGCTGGCCAATGAGGCCGCCGACAAGACCACGATCGACTCGCGCCGCGATTTCCTGAATCGCCGTTTCCTGGAGGGCGTCAGCCAGCTGGACAGTTTCTTCCAGGGTATGGATCTGCAGGGCGTCAACGTGCTGAAGGGCGAGGAATTGTCCAAGGCCGAGTCCGATATCGCCATCAAGCGCGGCCTTTCGGAATACACGACCGGTGTTATCCATTCCGGCACTTTTGATGCCGAAGTGGCCAGCCTGACCGGCGATGTCCAGTTCACCATCTCGGTGAAGAAGTCCGGCACAACGACGGATATAAACATCAATCTCGCCGATATGGGCGCGACAGTGCGCAATCTCGATAACATCGCGGCCCACATCAACACCCAGCTGGAAGCGGCCGGCATGATCTCGACCTTCGAGCGCGTTAAGCTGGGCGAAAAGGACGAGAACGGCATCATTCCGGGCAATGATTTCGGCTTCAAGATTTCCGGTGCCTCGACAGAGGTTCTGACCTTCACCGCTGCGGTATCACAGCCGGCTGTCTATATCGCCGGCACATCCGGCATAGGAGATGATGCCGGCGGGCAGGTGGTCAAGCTGACCGATATTGCCTCCGGTACCCCCACCACCGAATTTACCCGCCGCCTGGAAGCCAGTGCGGACGAGGTCACCACGGTCAATGATGATGGCGAGGAGAAAACTTCCACCGAGGCCAATCCGCTGACCCTGAAAGCCAGCGTACTGGGCGCCGATGGCGCGCTCTATGTTCTGGGCGAGACCAGCGCCGATATTGATGGCCGGATCGTGAAGGGCGAGAGCGATCTGGTCCTGCAAAAGCTGGATTCCACCGGCAAGGTGATCTGGACCCGCACGCTGGGCGCGGCCAGCGAGGCCAGTGGCGCCTCGCTCGCGGTCGATGGCAATGGCGATATCGTCGTCGCCGGAACGGTTCAGGGCGCGCTGGGCGATACCACGGCGGTCGGGGGTACGGACAGTTTCGTGGCCAAGTTCGATACCGCCGGTGTCGAGCAATGGCTGAAGCGTTTTGGCGGCACGGATGATGACAGCCCGACCTCGGTGACGGTCGCCGCGGATGGCACCATCTTCGTCGCTGGCGAGGCGGGGTCGCCCTTTGGCAACCAGACCCATCAGGGTGGCCAGACGGACGGTTATGTCCGCGCCTATGACACGAACGGCACCCTGTCCTGGACGCGCCGCATCGGCGCCACCGGAGAGGAAAGCGCCAAAGCCGTGGCCGTGGCCAGCGATGGCGGATTGCTGGTCGCCAGCGAAGAGGATGGCCGGGCCATCCTGCGCAAGTATGACAGCGCCGACGGCAACAGCGCCGCAGTCTGGGAAATGGATCTGGGCGATCTGGAGAATGGCGCGATCGGTGGTCTGACCGTCGATGGCAATGACATCTATTTTGCCGGTTCGGCCGGCGCCAGCTTTGCCCCGTCCGCCCCGCTGACCGCCCATGCCGGCGGCCGCGATGCGGTGGTGGTGAAAATCACCGACGGTGCCACACCGGCCACGCAGTGGACGCAATTCGTCGGCTCGAACGCTGATGACAGCGCCGCCGCCGTGCAGGTGGTGTCCGGAACGGTCTACATCTCGGGCAAGACGACGGGCGAACTGTCCGGCGCCACCCAGAACGGCACCCGCAATGCCTATGCGGCCTCGATTGATGCCACCACCGGCACTGTGAACTTCGCCACCCAGATTTCCGGACGCGGCGGGATTTCCGAAGCCGCCGGCATTGCCGTGGACGCCGGGGGTGACAGCATTCTCGATGATCTCGGCCTGCCTTCGGGCACGCTCGCTTACGCCGATACGCGCGTTGTGACCGACCGCACCTCGGTACGTGATGGCGATTTTTTCTACATCTCGGTGGATGGCGGGCGCCGCAAAAAGATTACCGTCGATGCCAATGACACGCTGCGCGCCCTGACCTTCAAGATCAACGCCGCCCTGGTGCTGGATGGCGCGGCCGATGTGCGCCGCTCCAAGGAAGGTGATGTCCTGCGCATCACGCCCAAGCCGAATGTCACCGTGGAGCTGTTCTCGGGGACCGAGGGCCGCGATGCGCTGGCCGGGCTGGGCCTGACGGCGGGGGCCGTGACCGGCAAGGAAAGCTTCCTCGACAAGGACAAGACGTCGGCCGCACCCAAGGTTTTCGCGCTCGAGCTCGGCAATGACATGTCACTGGCCAGCAAGGACCGCGCGGCGCTGGCCGCCAAGGCGCTGGAAGAAGCGATGAGTATCGTCCAGCGCGCCTATCGCGATCTGACCACGCCGCAGGCGCTGAAGGATCTGCTCAACGGTGATGGCAAGGGCAACCGCAACGGCACTGTGCCGGCCTATCTCACTGCCCAGATCTCGAACTATTCCGCCGGTCTCGCCCGTCTTCAGGCGGGTAGCGGCGCAAGCGCAACGGCGTATTTTTAAGCCCCTTCACCCTCGAATACTCGCCTCGGCGAGGCTCGCATTCTTTCCCTCTCCCTCGAGGGAGAGGGAAGAGCACGAAATCGCGCAGCGATGAGTGGTCAGGGTGAGGGGCCTAAGCCCTTTGATTCACCGCGATCGCGGGCGTGGACGCGCCCGAGCGCAGCTTCGAGCCCGGGCCATAGCCGGCATCCTTGTCGCGCAGGCGCGCGGCTTCATCGGCGACGGATTTGACGACGCCCTCGGTCAGAACGCGCAGCGCATCAACGGCGCGGCCATTGGCCTCCAGCGCGTTGGTGAAGTGTGCGGTGACATCCTTCAGCTGGATTTTCAGCGCTTCGGGAGCGGCCTCCAGCCGGGCCGGTTCGGCTTTCACCGCCGCGATCTCGCGCCGGTAGATGGTGGCCAGCTTGGACTTCTCGTCCTGGAAGGTGCGCGCTTCCAGCGGACGGCGCGATTCAAACAGGGCGGTTTCCTTCTCGATCAGCTCGGTCAGGCGCGTGGTCAGAAGGATCAGCGCCTCGGCGCGTTCGGCGGGAGAATTGGCAGCGAGCAGGCTCATGCATCGTCCCCTTCCTGATAGCGCAGGATCTCGGCGGTCAGATTGTCAGCCAGGCCCAGCCCGCCCGTGCCGGCCATGACGCGGGCATATTCCTCGTGCAAGAGGCCACGGAAGGCGCTCTCGCCGGCGCCGCCGCCGAACGGATTATTCTCGCCCACGCCCTGGAACATCGCCTCGATCATCTGCGAGATGAAGAAGGACTCGAATTCCTCGGCAACCTGGCGCGCTTCCTCCTCGCTGGAGACCTGGCGCAGCTGCGGCTCGCGGCCGCCGGAGGCACCGGAAAGCGCAGTCGCCAGCTGGGCGTCGGGGGCGAGGAGGTTCTCCATTTTACAGGACCTCGATCTCGGCCTGCAGCGCGCCGGAAGCGGCAATCGCCTGCAAGATGGCAATCATGTCGCGCGGGCTAACGCCGAGCGCGTTCAGCCCGTCGACGAGATCGGAGAGGGAGACACCCTCATCCAGCAAGCCCAGCTGCGTCATGTCCTCTTCCACCGAGACATTGGTGCGCGGCAGAACCACTGTCTCGCCGCCCTCGGAGAAGGGGGCGGGCTGACTGGCAACCGGGCTCTCGGTGACCGAAATGGTCAGATTGCCCTGCGCAATCGCAACGGTGGAGACGCGCACATTCTCGCCCATCACGATCGTGCCCGTGGCCTCGTCGATGATGACACGGGCGGGCAGGTCCGGCTCGACGCGCAGAAGCTCCACCTCGGACAGGAGGGCGACCATGTCGCCTTCATAATAGTCCGGGCGGGTAAGAACGACCGTGGCGGGGTCGGCAGCGCGGGCGGCATCTGAGCCGAGATAATTATTGATCGCCTCGGCGGTGCGGCGGGCGGTGGTGAAATCCGGATTGCGCAGGGCGAGGCGAATGGCCGAACGGTTGGCGATGTCATAGGCGATTTCGCGTTCAACCAGCGCGCCATTGGCGATGCGGCCGGCGGTCGGCACGCCGCGCGTGATCGAGGCGCCATCGCCTTCCGCGGCAAACCCGCCGACAGCGACCTGACCCTGGCCTACGGCATAGACCTGTCCGTCCGCGCCGATCAGCGGCGTGGCAATCAGCGTGCCGCCCTGCAGCGAGGAGGCATCGCCAATCGCCGAGACGGTGATGTCAACGCGCGTGCCCTGCGTGGAAAAGGGCGGCAGATGCGCGGTGACGATGACCGCGGCGGTGTTGCGCGTGTTCAGCGTCGCATCGCGCGTATTCACATCGAAGCGTTCCAGCATTGCCGACAGCGACTGGCGGGTGAAAGCGGCGTTGCGCAAGCTGTCGCCGGAGCCGTCGAGACCGACCACCAGGCCATAACCGACCAGCTGGTTCTCGCGGACACCTTCAACGTCGGTAATGTCCTTGATGCGGGAGTTGGCGTGGGCCGGGGCCGTCAGCACGGCAAGGCCGAGGACGAAGGTAAGGATGGCAAAGGCGTAAGTGGCGCGGCGCATGGTCCGGGGTTCTCCCCAATTTGTTTCTCGCAGGCGAAGGTGCGAAAACCGTGCCAACAGGGTTAACGCGCAACGCATTGAAATCATGTGCAAATAATTCACGCTATCGGCCGCCCTGGTCGGCAAAACCGCCCGCCGCGGCAAGTTTTGCCCAGCCCGCCGACAGCCTTAAATGCTTGTTAAGCCGAAGCATCGGAGTTTCATCCCACGCAATGTTCCGCATCGGGGAAAGACCAGAAATGAAAGTCACCGGACCGGGTTCCACCGCTTCCGTTTCTTCCAAGCGCCGCACCGGCAAGACCGGCGGCGAGGGCTTTTCCGTGGAAACGCCGCAGGCCGGCGGGCAGGCCTCTGTTGCAGCCACCAGCGGTGCCAGTGCACTGACCTCGGTGGATGCCATCCTGGCCCTGCAATCGGTCGGTGATTTCACCGAGGCCAAGAAGAAGGCCACCGAGCGTGCCTTCACCATGCTGGACGTGCTGGATGACCTGAAGCTGGCCCTGCTCGATGGCGGCATTCCGCGCGCCAAGCTGGTAGCGCTGATGGATCTTCTGCAATCGCGCCGGGACAATACCCAGGATCCGCGCCTCGAGCAGATGCTGGACGAGGTCGAGACCCGCGCCGCGGTCGAGCTCGCCAAGCTCGAAGCCTGATCGGCCTCGACAACCCTCTGTAAATGCTGTGGACAATGACGGGGATTTTACCGGTTCCCACAGCACTCGCGCGTTGACTTGAGCGGCGGCTTGAGTCATTTCGGGCGCGCCTGTGAGAGGGGCAGATAGACATCGGAGTTGGCGTTATGGCGAAGAAGACGGACGCATCATCCTCTTCCATCGAGCTTCCGGCCGGTTACAAGCCCACGACGAAAGAGCCGTTCATGAATGAACGGCAGCAGGAATACTTCCGACGCAAGCTGGAAGCCTGGAAAGAAGAGATCATCCGCGAAAGCAAGTCGACCATCGAGACGTTGCAGTCCGATGTCGGCACCCAGCCGGACATTGCCGACCGCGCCTCGGCGGAAACCGATCGCTCGCTTGAACTGCGCGCCCGCGATCGCCAGCGCAAGCTGATCTCCAAGATCGACTCGGCCCTGCGCCGCATCGATGAAGGCACTTACGGCTATTGCGAGGAAACCGGCGAGCCGATCAGCCTGAAGCGCCTCGACGCCCGGCCCGTCGCAACACTCTCGCTCGAAGCCCAGGAACGCCATGAGCGCTCCGAACGGGTGCACCGGGACGATTAGGGTCTTCTAACTTATAGTAGAATTCGTCATGCCGGCCGTGCGCTGGGGTGCAATCGAATATCATCATTCCACCTCATCCTGAGGAGCCCACGAAGTGGGCCTCGAAGGACCCGGTCCAGTGCGCTGCGTGGTTCGAGGCCCGGCTGACGCCGGGCACCTCACCATGAGGTAGGTTTTCTGGGCACGGCAAAACAAAACCCCTCACCCGGATGCTCATCGCTATGCGATTTCGCACCCTTTCCCTCTCCCCTTCGAAAGGGGAGAGGGAAGAGCGCCCGGCTTCCGGCAGGAAGGCGGGTGCGAGGGTGAGGGGTCTTGCCACCCACCCGCATCCGCTTCCTAATGCCGGCCAGCAAAGGGGAGCGCCGCATGAAATACTTCACCGCCGCCATTATCGCCCTGGGCCTTGCCGCCAGCGTGCAGGCCGACCATCACGGGCGTGGACAAGAACAGCTGAACGGGTTTCCGGGCATCTACCGCGCCGGCTTTGGCACTTTCACCTTCACCGGGGATGGCTATCTCTCCATCGTCGTCAATTCCAGCAATGTGACGGCGGCCATTTACCGCTATTCCATCGACGAGGGCGTGATGGCGCTGCGCGATATCTCGCCGCCCGCCTTCTTCCCGGAAGAGCAGGCCGCCTGCGCGCTGGACAATGATGGTGTTTACGAGATCACCGACCGCGCGGGCGGTTTCACCTTCACCCTGATCGAGGATCCATGCCCGGCGCGGGTCAATCTGATCAATGGCCGCGATCTGGATGATTATGTGAGGCCGGAATAGGGGTGGGTGGTTCGAGGTTTCCCTATTGTGCTCAGGCCCATCCGGGCCCTCGCTCCTCGCTTCCGACCGGACAAGCCGGTCTCGCTGCGAACGCGCAGTCGCGCTTTGGGCAGGCTGGGCCTGCCGAAAACAGCACCTCACCATGAGGTAGGTTAGGAACTTTCAATTCACCTCATCCTGAGGTGCGACCCCGGACTGGATCCGGGGGAGCCTCGAAGGACCCAAACCAGTTAGCTGGACGATTTGCCGCCACGCCGCTTTGATAGCTGGCGGAGCCCCCTCCAGTCGCTGGCCATGAAGGCCTCTTTCTTGGCGCGCGACCAACCTTTGATCTGGCGTTCGAAAGCGACAGCATCAGCCAGCTGAAAGCTCCAGTCTGCCCACACCAATTCCACCGGCCGCCGCGCGGCCGTGTAGCCGCCAAACGTTCCGGCCTGATGTTCGGCAACGCGCTGTTCCATGTCCTCGCCGCGATGTGTACCGGTGTAATAGGAGCCATCGGAACACCGCAGAATGTAGACCCAGATCATTTTCGGATACTGCTGCATGGATACACAGTAGCACAATTTATGCGTGTTGTACTTGGTGCGTGGTTCGAGGCTTTCCTGGCGGAAAGCACCTCACCATGAGGTAAGAAGGAAAAAATCAAAAAAATAACCCCTGCCGTCGAAACGGCAGGGGCCAAGGTGCGCCACTGGGTGGTGGGCTGTGACTCTGATCCTCAGAAGGGCCAGAGAATATCGAAGACTTCCTGTCCCATGCGCGGGCGCTGGACGTCGGAAATATGGCCGCGGCCGCCATAGGAGATGCGGGCCTCGGCGATCTGGGTGTGCCGGATCGTATTGTCCGAGGCGATGTCCTGCGGGCGGACCACGCCGGAGACCAGCAATTCGCGGATCTCGTTGTTGATGCGCACTTCCTGGCGCCCGGCAATGGCCAGGTTACCGTTCGGCATACGGTCGGTGACGACGGCGGCAATCGAGAGATTGATGGTCTCGGCCCGGGTCACCGCGCCGCTGCCGGTGTGCGAGCCGGACGAGCCGAAGCTGGCAATCGAGGTGGGATCGATCGCGTCATTGAAGAAGCTCGACAGTGCGGCTTCCCCGCCGAGGAAGTTGGTGAGGTCGCTGTCTTCCGCGCTGGTGCGGGCGCGGTTGGTGGAATTCTGCACATTGGCGCTGTCGGCAATATTGATATTCACCGTCAGGATATCGCCCGGATTGGCCGCGCGCGGATCGCCGAAGAAGGTCTGGCGGCCGGCGGTCCACAGCGAGTTGGTCGGCGAGTTGTCATAGGCCGGCGCATGCGTGTTCGCGGCGTATTGCGGCGGGGCATATTGCGGTGTCTGCGCCGTGCTTTGTCCGCCATGGGATGGCGGGGGCGTATACTGGCCTCCGGACTGGCCCCCGTATTGTCCCTGGGCATTGTGACTGGCCGAGCGGGCATTGGGGCCGGTGGCATAGAGCGCCGGGTTCTCGATCGGCGACAGGGCCGGTGTGGAGCCCACTTCGGAAAGGCGCTGGGCGGTGGAACAGGCACCGAGGGACAGCGCGGCGGCGACAAGAGCGATTTTGCGGATCATGGCGTTTTCCCAGTTCTGTCTTGGCGTTTTCGTGTTCTTCTTGGTCTTGGTTGGCAGCGTCGGAGTGGTTGGAGTCGTAGTAGTAGTAGTAGGAGGAGGAGACGAAATCGCTTCCGTAGTAGGAGTCCTGTCCTCGTCAGGACGGTCCGGCGGTGACGACGCGGGCGCGGCCCGGGCCTTCCACCATCGCGTCCACCGTGCGGTTGGACTGAAGGTTCACAAAGCGGGCGATCTCGTCCGATCCGGCATCCTCCAGCGCCCGGGCGCGAGCGGTGAGGGTGAGGCCGGGAACGTTGAAGACCAGGCTGACAATGTCGCCGCGATGCACGACGACAGGCGATTGCAGATCGTATCCGCGGACCGCCTCACCGGGGCGCAGGGCACGGCGGGCTTCCTGTCCGATCATCATGTCGGGCGAGGTGATGGCATCGGCGCGCAGCCGGTCGGCGCGGACCGATTGCCAGTCAAGATCGCCATCGCTGATGACATGACCGGCGGGAATGGCGCGGGTCAGCACTGGCACCTCGATGGTCGCATAGGCGCGGCCATTGATGCGGATCGGCGCGGCGCCCTCATAGGCGATCAGCTCGGCCTGGAAGACACCGCTGGAAGCGGCATGGTCGAAGGAGATGATCTGCGGAAGGCCGGAACTGTCCAGCGGGGCATGAAGTGCGGTGACGCCGGACAGGGCGACATCGTATTCATTGCCGTCGCGGGAGTAGAGCTCGCCGGCCACCATTTCCGCGATGATGTCGGTATCGATAATGCGGCTGGCGCGTTCCACCGTGATGCGCGGCAGGCGGTTCGGGTTCGACCAGGACAAGCCGTGTTCGAACGCCTGGTTGCGCACATAGTTCGGATCGATCGAGGTGCGGCGGCCTGGCTCGGGTGCGCGGGCGATGACCACGCTGGCGGCCTCTCCATCGATGGCGAACAGATCGCCCAGCGTGATGACGGGACCATCGACGCGCAGGGTTTCGCGCAGCATGACGGGATCGTCCGCGAAGGCCAGCTGCGGCGGCGGGGCGAGGACGAGGGCGAGGGCGAAGAGGACGGTTCTCATGACAATCCTCAGCGCAGGTTCGAGCTGGCGGCCAGCATCTCGTCGGACGCCGAGATCACGCGGGCATTCATTTCATATGCACGCTGGGCCTGGATCAGGGCGGTGATTTCCGAGACCGCGTTGACGTTCGCGCCCTCGACAAAGCCCTGGCGGACGACGCCGAAGCCGGTCGAGCCCGGCGTGCCCGTGGTGGGGGCGCCTGACGCGGCGGTTTCCATGAAGAGATTATCCCCCATGGCTTCCAGCCCGGCATCATTGAAGAAGGTCGACAATTCCAGCTGGCCGACAATCTGCGGATCGGTCTGGCCATCGATCAGGGCCTGGACCTGGCCCTGCTGGTTGATGGCGACATCGCGCGCGCCCTGCGGAATGGCGATACCCGGCGCGACCGTATAGCCGTCCGTGGTCACCAGCTGTCCGTCCGGGCTGACAGCGAAATTGCCGGCGCGGGTATAGGCATCAGCGCCCGAGGGCAGCTGGATGCGGAAATATCCGCGGCCCGAAATCGCCAGATCGTAGCGGTTTCCGGTCTGGATCAGGCTGCCCTGTTCGGTGATGCGGTAGACCGAAGCGGCCTGCACACCCAGGCCCACCTGGACCCCGGTCGGCACGATCGTGCCGGCATCAGATGACGAGGCGCCCATGCGCTCGACGCTCTGATAGATCAGGTCCTGGAACTCGGCCCGCTGCCTCTGGAAGGCAGTGGTGTTCATGTTGGCGATGTTGTTCGAGATAACCTCGACATTCATCTGCTGGGCTTGCATGCCCGTTGCGGCGGTGGTGAGGGATCGCATGGCTTATCTCCCTTAGACGCGGCCGAGGCGTTCAATCGCCTTGCGGCTCAGTTCCTCGCCCTGCGAGAGGAAGCGGGAAACGGATTCATAGGCCCGCATGGTTTCGATCATGCGGGTCAGCTCGAGGATGGGCTGGACGTTGGATGTCTCGACATAGCCCTGCCGGACCGCGTATTCGGTCGCGATATCGGCCTGGGCGTCGCCAGCCGAATAGCGGCCATTGCCGGACTTCTCCAGCGCCGCGCGGTCTTCGAAAACATAGACGCCGAGGCGGGCGATCTGGGCATTGTTCTGAACCAGAGCGCCATCTTCGGTGATCATCACCTCGCCAAGATTGGCATCGATAAGGATCGGCGCGCCCAGATCGTCGAGCACCGGGGCACCGTCGGCGGCCGTCAGCCGGCCTTCCTGGTCGATCCGGAAGCGGCCATCGCGTGTATACAACGCTTCGCCATCCCGGCCCTCGACCTGGAAGAAGCCGTCGCCTTCCAGCGCGACATCCAGCGACCGGCCGGTAAAGTCCAGCGTGCCTTCGCGGAAGTCGCGGCCAATGCCCCAAGCATCAACATATTGAAGATCCGGCGGGCCGTCCTGCGACTCGGCTGTCGGCGCGTCCTGGCTGCGCAGGAGCAGGCTTTCTACGTGGAATCCGGGCGTGTTGGCATTCGCGATATTGTTCGCGGTGATATCCATTTCGCGCCGCAGCGTAAGCTGGCGCGAAAGCCCTATCATCAAGGCGTTTTCCATGGCGCGTTCCGTCCGTTCTGGAGCGTTATGTGTTCTGACGCCGTCTTTTGCAGCGCTTGCCAACCCTGTTGCACGCAGCGTGCCATGGTTAATTTGTAGCAATTACAATGACCTGCGAGACTTCCACTGTCAGGGTCATGCGCGAATTGGGCAGAAAGCACCGCTGCGCTGGGCAGGAATTGCCGGGCGCAGGGCAATTGCAAACGCCTCGTTAACCGGAGCGGGCCTTAATCGCCTTGATTGCAAGGGAATCGGAGTCGGCTGATGGCAGACGAAGAAGACGAAATCGAAAACGAAGGCGCCGACGCGGAAGACGAAAGCGAAGACGGCGAAGGCGAAGGCAAGAAAAAGCCCGGCATCATGAAGCTGGCCTTGTTCATTGGTCTACCCGTCGTGATTCTCGCCCTCGGCGGGGTCGCCGCAATGCTGCTGTTTTCCGGTGGCGGTAATGACGAAGATCAGGTTGCAGAGGCGGGCGAGCATGGCGAAGTGGCCAGCAATGGTCATGGCGGCGGTGCCGGCCATGGTGAGGATCTTTATCCGCACGACCTCGAGCAATTGCAGATTTCGATTTCCGATGGGCGCGGTGGTTTTTCCATTCTTCAAATGGATATCACCTTCGAGACCCCGGATGAGCATTTCGGCGACAATCTGACCGAAGCGGAAACCCGCCGCATTGCTGATCAATTCCTTGGCTTCCTGCGCGAATTGCGGCCGGAAGATCTGGCGGGCAGCGCCGGTCTGGAGCGTGTACGCATGGAATTGCTGCGCCGGGCCCAGCTGATCCTGGGAGAAGACCGGGTGCGCAGCGTACTCATTACCAATTTGCTGATTGTTTAAGGCGTTCCATGGCTGACGCAGCAGAAACAGAAACTCCGGAAGACGACGACATCCCCGCAGGCCATGCCTTGGGCGGCGGCGAGGGGGGTGATGACCTCTCCGACGAGTGGAATTCCATGGTTGGCGAGGAGGAGGGCGAGGGTGCTGCCGCAGGCACGCCGGAGCGCATCCTCAATCAGGATGAGATCGACAGCCTGCTGGGCTTTTCGATGGCGGATGAGGAAGGTGCCGACAAGTCAGGTATCCGCGCCATTATCAACTCGGCATTGGTGTCCTATGAGCGCCTGCCGATGCTTGAAATCGTCTTCGACCGCCTGGTGCGGCTGATGACGACGTCCTTGCGCAATTTCACGTCCGATAATGTCGAGGTCAGCCTCGACAACATCTCTTCCATGCGGTTTGGCGACTATCTCAATTCCATTCCGCTGCCGGCCATCCTTTCGGTATTCCGCGCCAAACAATTGGACAATTATGGCCTCCTGACAGTCGATTCCAATCTGATCTATTCCATCGTGGATGTGCTGCTTGGCGGACGCCGTGGCACCAGTGCGATGCGGATCGAAGGGCGGCCGTATACGACAATCGAGCGCACACTTGTCCAGCGCATGATCGAGGTCGTCCTGCAGGATGCCAAGGCGGCATTCGAGCCGCTGACGGAGGTCGACTTCGCACTCGAGCGGATCGAAACCAATCCACGCTTTGCGGCCATTGCCCGTCCGGCCAACGCGGCCATTCTCGTCAAGCTGCGTGTTGATATGGAAGACCGCGGCGGACGCGTCGAATTGCTTCTGCCCTATGCCACGCTGGAACCGATCCGGAAGATGCTGCTCCAGCAATTCATGGGAGAGAAGTTCGGCCGCGACAATATCTGGGAAGGCCACCTAGCCACCGAATTGTGGTCCACGCGCATGGAGGTGTCGGCTGTGCTCGACGAAATCCGCATGCCGTTGGGCAAGGTCATGAACATGCAGATCGGCGATACGATCTATCTGGATGCCAGCCCTGACAGTCCTGTCGAGATCAAGTGCGGCAGCGTTCCATTGACCGAGGGGCGTATGGGTCGCCTCGGTCACAGCGTCGCTGTGCGCCTGAATTCGCCACTATCCACCCGCGCCAAGCAAAAACTGATGAGGTCCGTATGACACTCGCATCGCTCGTATTCGAAGGCGCGGTTGCGCTGCTGATCTTCCTGTCGGCCATCATGCTCTGGCGCGTCGACAGCAAGTTGCGCGCCCTGCGGTCCGGGCAGGATGGCATTCGCTCTTCCATCATCGCGCTGGACGAGGCGTCCGAGCGCGCCCGTGCCAGCCTGGCGGCGCTTCAGCGTGCCGCACGGGAAAGCGGCGAGACATTGGAAAATAACGTGAAGCGGGCGCAGTCGCTGGCAGACGAGCTCCGTTTACTGGTCGATGCCGGTGACAGGCAGGCAGAGGGGCTTGCGGCGCGTCCCCGGCGCAAGACGATCGCCGAACATTTCCCAGAGGGTGGGCGCAAAACAGCATTTTCTGACCTGAAGGATGTACGCTGACCATGCGTCCGGTCCGGCTTCTCGCAACCGCGTCCATATTGGCGCTTGGATTGTTCATGCTGAAAGCGATCGAATTCGGCGTGGACACAGCTGATGCCTGGTCTGCCCAGTCGGATGATACGCCCGCCGAAGCGCACGATGGCGAAGTTGATGAGAGCGTTTCTCCGCTGGCCACGACGTCTCTGGATGCGCCGGTCTGTGAACCGGCCGAGGTGACTGCACAGCCGCAATCCAGCCTTTCGCTGCGCCTCGCCAATCGCGGGCTCAGCCCGTCGGAACAGCGTATTCTCCGCTCGCTGACCGATCGCCGGAATGATCTGGATGCACGTGAGCGCGAGCTGGATACTCGCGAGCAACTGCTGGAAGCCGCAGAAATCCGCGTTGACGAACGCATCGAGGAATTGCGGGGGCTGCAGGCTGATATCGAAGCCTTGTTGGGGGCCCTGTCAGCAGAAGAAGCGGCCGAGCTGGATCGGCTGGTCGCCATCTTCAACCAGATGGAACCGGATGCTGCTGCAGAGAGGATCGCTGCGCTTGATGGCGAAACCCAGGTTCAGATCATTTCGCGTATGTCTCCCCGGCAGGCGGGGCCGATCATGGCTGAAATGGAAGTGGCCGCAGCTGCAGCTTTGACCACACGGATTGCCGCGCGCCGCGACGTCCCCGAGACCGCAGCAGAGCTGGAGGCGCAGCTTGGTTCTGAGGGCTAGCCTTCTTGCTTCCCTGTCGGGGCTGGCGCTTTGCGCCAGCGCCTTTGCCGCCGAGCCGGTGACGTTCACGACCGAACGCGTCAACGGTGTGGCGCGTATCGTGGTGACCTATCCTCAGGCTTTCTCCGATGAGCGCCCGACCGCTACGGCGGAGATTGTTGGCGGACAGGTTGTCGTCGCTCGCTTCAGTGATGCGATCGAGGGCACTCCGGTCAATGTCACGGGCGATCTTCCCAATCTGATTGCGCTGGCTAGGATCGATCCGGATGGAAATGCACTCCGCCTCGCGCTTCGGGGCGGAACCGTCACCCCGCGAGTGTCGGCTTCCTACAATATGGTGGCGATCGATCTCGTGCCGGCAGGCGCAACGCCGCCGCCGCGGATTATTTCGCCCCGGGAGCAAGCCGAAATCGAGGCTGCAGAGGCAGCGGCCAACGCGCCTCCTCCCCCCCCGTCGCCGGCCGTGCCGGTTTCTGTGTCATTCGGGCAGGCGACCGAATATACGCGGCTCGAATTCGTCTGGCCTGAAACGGTCAGCTATGAGCTGAGCCAGGAAGGCGATGTTGCGACGGTATTCTTTTCGGCACCGGCGGAGTTGGATCTCGTCGAGCTTCGGACCTCACCACCGCGGCTATTGGAGACGATTTCCGGCGAACGCGGCGAGAATGATTTCACGCTGACAATCACGCTGGAAGAAGGCGCTAATGCGCGGGCCTGGGATGAGGGTGAGCGTATCGTGATCGACCTTCTGGAGCCCGGCGTCGGCAATCCGACCGACGTGCTGGCGGCTCTGGCTTCGCTGGTGGAGGAGGATGACGGGGCTGAAACCGCTGGCGCAGATGAGCCAGCAGAGATCGCAGACGAGCCTGAAGTGGCAGACGCCGGCCCTGACGTTGAAACCGGCGGGCCGGTGCCATCACCGGAAACCGGTGCAGATGAGTTGAGCTTCCAGCCGGTCGAACGGGCCGATCCCGTTCCGCCCAGCGGCATTATCCATGCCGAGGTCAGCGAGACAGAGGGGGAGTTGACCGCCGTCTTTCCCTGGGCCGCGCAGGTCGGTTCCGCTGTTTTCCGGCGCGGTTCAGCGGTCTGGGTCGTGTTCGATGCGGAAGCTGATCTTGATCTCGATGAGATTGCCCATGGCCGTCGCGGCCATGTGATCGGCTATACGGTCACGCGGGGGCAGGGATATACCGCCGCCCGGATTGTGGTGCCGGAGTCTACTCAGGCGGAAGTATTTGCCGAGGGCGACAGCTGGCGGCTGGTCCTGTCCGAACGGGTCCATTCTCCGCCCCGGCCGATATCGGTTGATCGCGATGCGCGCCGCGGCGCCAGCGCGCGTATCCTGGTCGAGCTCGAAGACGTCAGTGAAACGCTCTGGGTTGATGACCCGGCGATCGGCGACTCAATGGCGGTGATCACGACGAGCGGCCTTATCCAGGGGGCACCGGCGCGGCGGGATTTCGTCGGCATGTCACTATTGCCTTCGAGCCATGGCGCTGCGATGGAAATTCTCGCCGATGACGTCGTTATGTCGCGGCAGGGCGATACGGTGACTTTCGCACGCCCCGATGGTTTGGCGCTCTCGCCAACGTCCGACGGTATACTGGCAGCAGGCCGGCCCAGCCTTGATTCTCCGGCCTTCATGGATTTCGCGCGATGGAATGATGCCGAGGCGTTCTGGCCGCGCTACTCCGAGCTCTATCAGCAGGCCGCGCATGGCAATTCCACAGACCGGATAGCACTGGCCCGCTTTCTCCTTGCCAATGGCCTGAGCGCCGAGACGCTGGGCGTGATCGAGGTCGCTCTTGATCGCGACCCGTCTGTTCAGGGCAATGCGCACGCATTGGCGCTGGCAGGTGTTGCCAATCTGATGATGGGTCGGATCGACGAGGCTCATGCCGCATTCAGCGCGCCGGAATTACGCAATGATGCCGGGTCTGCGCCCTGGCTGGCGATGATTGCGGCTCACCAGGAAGAATGGGAAGAGGCCAGCCGCCGGTTTGCGGCGAGCCGCGAGTTGCTGTTCGACTACGCTTCGGACTGGCGCGCCCGCTTCCATGTCATGCACGCCGAAACCGCGTTGGAGCTCAACGATTTCGCGGCAGCCACGGAATTGCTCCGGCAGCTTGATAGTGATGACCCTGACCGGATGACGGCGGCGCGCGGCGAGTTGTTGCGGGCCCGCCTGTCTGCAGTCGCGGGCAATACTGCAGATGCGATCGACCGGCTGGAGCGGCTGACGGTTTCGGGCCTTCCCCAGATCGAAGCACTGGCGCTGTTGGAGCTCTACGAAATTCAGATCGAAAACGAGCTGATTGCGCCGGATGATGCCGTTGAGGCGCTGGAATTGCTGCGCTTGCGCTGGCGGGGTGATACGACTGAACTGGATACGATGACCCTGTTGGGCCAGCTCTATGTCAGAGAAGGCCAGTACAGTGAGGGGCTGGCCATCATGCAAAATGCGCGGGCCCAGTTTCCCGAGACGCGTGCCGCCCGCCGGACCGGTCAGGAAATGGCCCGTATCTTCAATTATCTGTTCCTGGAGGGCGGTGCGGACCGCATGGATCCGATCGAGGCCGTCGCGCTCTTCTATGAGCATTCCTATCTGACCCCGATCGGAGCGGACGGGGACAGGATGATCCGTCGTCTCGCCGACAGATTGGTGGCATTTGATCTTCTCGAACCGGCTGCGCAATTGCTCGCTCACCAGGTGAATGAACGGCTTCGGGAGCCGACGGCCCGAGCCCGGGTCGGGACGGACCTTGCTGTCATCTATCTGATGGACCACCGCCCCAGCGAGGCGTTGGCGGCGATCCGTTCGACGCGGGTGGCGGGGCTGCCTATGGATCTGGTCGGCGAACGGCGAATCCTTGAAGCGCGGGCGTTGGCTGAACTGGGGCGTCACGATCATGCTCTGGAGCTTATCGAACGTGACACCAGCGAAAGAGCGCGCCGGCTGCGGGCAGATGTCTCCTGGGCCCAGAGAAACTGGCCGGACGCGGGTCGTCGGGTCGAAGCCGCGCTGGGCGATCGCTGGAATGATGAAACGCCGCTGAGCATTGAAGAGCAGGCCGATGTGCTGCGCGCCGCGATTGCCTACAATCTGGCCGATGACCGGGCTGCCACAGACCGGCTGACCAGCCGCTATGGTGAGATGATGGCCGCGACCGAGCAGGCCGAGGCATTCTCTGTTCTGACCCGCGTGAATGCGACCACCGGCGATACGCGCATCGGTGACCTGGCCCGGCAAATTGCCGGCATCGATACGCTGGATGCCTTCATGAGCCGGTTCCGCGAGCGTTTTTCGGAGGCGGCGGGCGATCCCGCCTGATCAGCCGGGCGGCGTGATCGTCGCGAAGCTCTGCACCAGTGATCCGGTTACCAGCCGCCAGCCATCGACCAGCACAAAAAAGATCAGCTTGAAGGGCAGCGAGATCACGATCGGTGGCAGCATCATCATGCCCATCGACATCAGGATCGAGGCGACGACAAGGTCGATAATCAGGAAAGGGATGAAGAGCAGGAAGCCGATTTCAAAGGCCCGGCGCAGCTCCGAGATCATGAAAGCCGGTGCGACCACGTGGAAGGGCGTGGCTTCCGCACTTTCCGGCGGTTCGCCATCCATAAAGCCGATAAACAGGCCCAGATCATCCTCGCGCGTATGCGCCAGCATGAAGGTCTTCACCGGTGCGCTGGACGCCTCGAAGGCTTCGGTCAGCTCTATTTCACCATCCAGCAGAGGCCGGATGCCGTCATCATAGGACTGGCTGAAAACCGGTGCCATGATGAAGCCGGTCAGAAAGATGGCGAGTGATATCAAAACCGCATTGGGCGGGCTCTGCTGCAGGCCTACTGCGGTTCGAAGCAGGGACAGCACCACGACGATCCGCACAAAAGACGTGGTCATGATGACGATTGATGGTGCCAGCGACAGGATTGTCAGCAATGCCATCAATTGCAGCACGCGCTCTGTCAGCGTGCCTTCATCACCGAGGTCCAGCGACAGGCCCGGCCCGGCCGGAGCCGCTGCCCAGGCACCCCCGGCAATCGCCAGGAAAGCGCCAACCAGGGCGAGAACGCCGGCCCATTTGCGCAGGCTCATAATCCTGTTTCCTTGCTGTCCGGCAGGACGGTTTCGCCGGAAGCGCCGAGTAGAAGCCTTTGTTCCTGGCCATCGATCTCGACGATAACAATCCGCCGCCGCGGATCGAGCACCAGTGTCTCGACCACTTTCATGCGCCGCTCGCGTTTGATTCCACCGACTTGGCCACGCGCCAGTCCGGCAATCAGCCCGGTTAACCAGCCTTGCCGTGCCCCAAGTGCGAACAGGCCCAGCAGCCCCAGCACGACGGCGAGAGCGGCGATGTATCGGGCGGCATCAACGACGTCCAAACCGGCAATTCCTTCCTGTTTAACGCGGCGTTAAGCGGCGCAGCCCAGCTTCATCGTTAACAGACCGGAGTAGAAGATGAGTCTGGATAACGCGCCAACACTGGCAATCTTGCGTGAGTCGATGGCTTTTCACAGCCAGCGGAATGATTTGCTCACACGCAATATCGCCAACGCCAATACACCCGGCTACACGCCGCAGGATCTTTCCCGGGCCGATTTCCATCGGGCTCTGCAGGAAGAGCTGCGTAGCTCGGCCAGCGGAGCCGTGGGGCCTCGCCGATATGAGGCGCATGATTCGCCCGACAGCCAGACCACGGTGAATGGCAATTCCGTTGTCCTCGAGGAACAAATGGTCCGGGCTCAGGAAAACCGTTTGCAGTACGAAACAGCGCTGTCGCTTTACCAGAAGAGCCTCGGCCTGATGCGCATGGCTGCGCGTCCGGTTGGCCGATAGGAGCGGATAGATGAGTGACGCATCAGATGCCCTTGCCGTAGCCGCTGCCGGCCTTCGTGCCCAGTCGGCGCGTATGCGGATCATTGCCGAGAACATTGCCAATGCAAACTCGACGGCAGAGACGCCCGGCGGAGATCCTTACCGTCGGCAGATGCCTGTGTTCGAGGCTGAATTGGACCGTGCAACCGGACTGGAAACCGTCCGCATGAGCCGCGCCACGCCGGACATGTCCGAGTTCCGTCTTGAATACGAGCCGGGCCACCCGGCGGCAAACGAGGACGGTTATGTTCGCTATCCCAACGTCCAGACGCTGGTTGAGCTGATGGACATGCGTGAGGCGCAGCGGTCCTACGAGGCCAATCTCAACATGGTTGAATCCAGCCGCCGCATGATGGAACGCGCGCTGGATCTGCTGCGCCGATAGGAAACAGATAGATGGCGACTGATCTTACCTCTGCCTTGAACGCCTATCGCGCCGCTGCCGGACAGGCCGCGCAAGCGGCTGGCGGCGCGCAGCCAGCGGACGAGACCGCCGGACAGAAATTCACCGAGCTGGTACAGGGCGCCCTGGAAACGACCAACACATCGCTGGTCCAGGCCGAGCAATTGACGGCAAGTGCAGCCGTGGGAGACGCCGAGTTGGTCGACGTCGTTACAGCTGTCGCCGCAGCTGAAGTTCAGCTGGAAACCGTTATCGCCGTCCGCGACGAGGTGATCCGCGCCTATAACGACATCCTGAAGATGCCGATCTAGGCGCTATTCGCCCGCCTGAACCTCTTCCACCCACGCATTGACCTGCTCTTCCAGGATGGAAAGAGGCAATGCGCCCTGGCGCAATACGACATCGTGGAAGCCGCCCAGCGTGAAATCATCGCCCAGCGCATCCTGTGCCTCACCCCGCAGGCGCAGGATCTCGTTCATGCCGATCTTGTAGGCCGTGGCCTGCCCCGGGATCACGATATAGCGGTTGATGGCATTCTCGACATCACCGCGCGGATTGGGCGTGTTCTCCGAGAGGTAATCCATCGCTTCTTCCCGGGTCCACCGGTAATGGTGCAGACCCGTATCGACGACCAGCCGGCAGGCTCGCCAAAGCTCCATCGCCAGACGTCCGAAGTTCGAATACGGATCGTCATAGAAGCCCATTTCCAGCGGAAGGTATTCGGAATAGAGGCCCCAGCCTTCGGTATAGGCGGTTACCCCGCCAAATCGCCGGAAAGAGGGAATGTCTTCCAGCTCCTGCATGATGGCCAGCTGCATGTGGTGGCCCGGAATGCCCTCGTGATAGGCTAGGGCTTCCATCTGATAGGTCGGCATGTCGCCCATATCGCGAAGATTGGCGTAATAGCGGCCGGGACGTGAGCCGTCCTCGGCAGGACGATTATAGAAAGCCTTGCCTGCCGAGGCTTCGCGGAAGGGCTCGACCCGGACAACCTCGATATCGGCTTGCGGGAAAGTGTTGAACACGCTCGGCAATGCTTCGCGCATCGTATCGATGATCTGCGTGGCGTCTGCCAGATACGCGTCCCGGCCCTCATCCGTATTGGGATAATAGAATTGCGGATCGGTCCGCATGAATTCGAAGAAGTCCTGCAGCGAGCCTTCAAAGCCCACTTCGCGCATGATCTCTGTCATTTCGCTATGGATGCGATCGACCTCGGACAGGCCCAGATTGTGAATCTCCTCCGGCGTCAGGTCCGTGGTCGTGTAGCCGGCCAGCATGAAGGCGTAATACTCGCCGCCATCCGGCATCGTCCAGGCGCCGTCATCATCGCTGGCGCCAGCCTCCATGGTCTCGAACATGGCGATCATGCGCTCATAGGCCGGCTGCAGTACACCGGTCAGCGCCGTTTCGGCTTCGCTGATCAGGCTTGCCTGCTCGTCTTCCGATATCTCGAGCGCTTCGACCTTGCGCCGGAAGTCGGCCATGATCGGGGAATCCGGGCCATCATCGAAAGGATATCCGGTGATGATATTGCGCGTGGTTGCAATCATCGGCGCATAGGTCCAGCGCGCTGTGCGAACGCCCATGTCGTAAGCCCGCTGGGCATTCTCCATCGACTGATCGAGGAAGTCCCCAACATTGTTGAGACGGCCGATATAAGCCTCGGCATCTTCCAACGTGCTGACGCGATGCTGGCCGATCAGGAAAGACGCCACGAAGCTGTGCGGTCCGCCGCGCGGCGTGAAAATATAGCCATGATCCTGCCAGCGGCGGCCTTCGATCTGGCGTTCAACATTGCGCTGGAACATGCGCCAGGAAATCTGCGCGGACTCGTCCAGCGCATCATAATCAAACTCCGCCAGCATGGTCGCGAGATTGGCCTCGGCCAGCCGGATGCCTTCCTCGGCAAACTCCGGTGAAAGATCATTCCACTGGTCGTAATTTGTCCGCCGGCCCAGAAAGGTCTGGGTTACCGGTGAACGCTCCACGCCCGCCTCATACACATCCTCGAACCAGGCATTGAGCCGTTCCGACTCGGTCATGTCGACCGAATTGTCGTTCGAGCCATCACCGGAATTGTCGTTCGCGGCTTCGCTGACCGTCATGTCTTCGGCCGGGGAATTCGAACCCGAATTCTCCGTCGACGGGCTACAGGCTGCCAGCAGGGCGGCGAGCGAAACCGAAGTAAAAAAGGCGGGCAGTTTTGTCATGGACGCTTACTCCGAACCGGACTGATGATTGGCGATATAGTCGTCGACGAGCTCGCTGAGCAGGGTCAGCGGTACCGATCCATTGCTCAGCACGACGTCATGGAACTCGCCATAGCTGAATTCATCACCGAGCGCGTCCATCGCGCGCTGACGTAGTTCCAGAATCGTCAACATGCCGGTCTTGTAGGAGATCGCCTGGCCCGGCCAGACGATATAGCGCCGCACTTCGTTGCGGATGTCGCCCTCCGTCATCGGTGTATTGGCCAGCATGTAGTCCATGGCTTCCTGTTCGCTCCAGTCATAGTGGTGGATGCCTGTATCCACGACCATGCGGGCTGCCCGGAACACCTCGTATCCGAGGCGTCCGAAGTCCTGATAGGGATCGGTAAAGAAGCCCATATCCTTGCCCAGTCGCTCCGAGTACAGCGCCCATCCTTCACCATAGGCGGAATACCAGGTGACGCGCTGGAACATGGGGACATTGTCCAGTTCCTGGCTGATGGCGATCTGCATGTGGTGGCCGGGATTGCCCTCGTGATAGGCCAGTGTTTCCATCTGGTAGACGGGAAGCTCGTCCATGTGGGCGAGGTTTACGTAGTAGGCACCCGGAGCAGAGCCATCGAGCGGGCCGGGCTCATAGAAGGCCCCGGTCGCCGTTTCAATGCGGTATGGCTCGACCGCACGAACCTCGAGTTCCGCCTGCGGCATGCGGCCGAAATACTCCGGCAGTGTTTCAGTGATCGTATCGATGATCGCCGTCGCTTCATCCAGATAGCGTTGGCGGCCCTCTTCCGTGTCCGGATAGTAGAATTGCGGATCTTCCCGCAGATAGGCGAAGAATTCCTGCAGCGTGCCATCAAAGCCGACACTTGCCATGATTTCGCGCATTTCATCATGGATGCGTTCGACTTCGGACAAGCCCGTATTGTGAACCCATTCGGCGTCGACATCGTCACGTGTTGTATAGTTCGCGACCTGGGCTTCATAGTAGGCCTCACCACGCGGCAGGCGCGAGACGCCGTCAATCTCCAGGCGCTGGGCCATTTCCTCGTGCTGGCCCATGACATCGATCAGGCGCTGATAGGCCGGCGCCACAATATCGGTCAGCGCAGCGCGGGCCCGTTCGCGCAAGGCATCGGCCTCGGCAGCGTCGATCTCGAGCCCGTCCAGCTTGGCATTGAAATCTGCCCAGAGCGGGGAATCCGCTTCAGCATCGTCGGCGAAAGGAATTCCGGAAATCATGCCCCGCGCCGTATTGATGATCGTCTGATAGGCAAAAGCTGGCGGCAGAACGCCCATTTGCGCCCGCTCGTCAGCCTGATCGACCAGCGTATTCATTAACGGGCCGAGCCCTTCCAGCCGACGGACATAGGCCTCGGCATCCGCGACTTCATTGACGCGGTGATAACCGATCAGCATGGCCGGCAGATCACTGTGCGGCCCGAAGAACTGGGTGAAGATATAGCCGTGATCCCGGAATTCGCCTTGCTGCAACTGGTTTTCCAGCACGAATTCCGCGAAACGGTAGGAGACTTGGGCTTCCGGCGTCAGGGCGTCGAATTCGAAATCGTCGCGAAGCGTCGCCAGATCGTCGCGGGCTCTTTCCTGTCCGGCCTCGAAGGCGGCTTCGCTGACATCATTCCAGCGGCCATACGCATCCTTGTCGCTGGTCAGGCCCAGAAAGGTCTGGCCTTGCGGGCTGAACGACAATTCGCGTTGGAATTGCTCGTCGAAGAACGCCAGCAGGCGTTCGGTCTCGGTCTGCGTTTCCGTCTCCGAGGATGCCGTTTCGGATGTCATTCCGGCGGCGCCATCTGGCGAAACCGCAACATTGGTATCTTCAGCAGATTGCGAACAGGCGGCAAGGAGCGCGATTGCGCTGACGCCGATCAAGAACTCTCTCATGTATTCCTCCCCGGGAATGCGCGCGTTTACGATCGTTGACTCTTTCTTAACGCGAACGGCGGGAGCGTAAACTCACGAAATCGCTAACACTGCAGTGCGGAGAAACCGCATGAACGGATCAGAAGTCCTCGATATTGCCCGTGATGCTATCTGGCTGATGTTGGCCATGTCGGCACCGGTCATGCTGATCGGCCTTGCCGTGGGCGTGGTCATTGCGCTGTTTCAGGCTCTGACTCAAGTGCAGGAAATGACGCTTGTTTTCGTCCCGAAAATTATCGCTATCTTTGTCGCTCTTCTGATTTTCCTGCCCATTATGGGCGCGCTGATGTCCGCCTTCATGGACGGCATTTTTGATCGAATCGTGGCGGCATGATTGCAGATCCACAGCTGCTGGTTTTTGCAGGCGCGCTGATATTTGCGCGTCTCGGCGCGATTCTCATGCTGTTGCCGGGCTTTGGCGAAGGCAGTATCCCGCCGCGGATACGGTTGTCCTTTGCCCTGCTGTTTGCGCTGGCGCTGGGACCGATGCTGGCCTCGCAGCTTCCGGCCATTCCCGAACAGCCCATGCATATTGCCGGTCTCATTATCACCGAGGCCCTGATCGGCCTGATGATCGGAGCTGTTTCGCGCATGTTCCTGATGTCTGCGTCGGTCGCAGGGCAGGTGATCGGCCAGCAAAGCGGCCTCGCCATGGCCCAGTTTTTTGACCCGTCCGCTGGCCAGCAGGGCGCCCTGATGGCGACCTTCCTGAATATCACCTTCATCCTGCTCTTGATGGTCACCAACACGCATCACTTGCTGCTGCAGGCTGCGCAAAACTCCTACATGCTGTTCCCGATCGGCGAGCCGCCATTGATATCCGATGCGGCGCAGTGGGCGCTGGGCGCATTCGTTGATGCCTTCATGATCGGCGTACAGATGGCATCTCCGCTCATTGTCTTCGGCCTCGTTTTCTATTTCGGCCTCGGCATTCTCTCTCGGCTGATGCCTCAGGCGCAGATATTCTTCATCGCCATGCCGTCAAACATCATGGCGGGGCTTTTCATCACATCGATCGCACTGGGCGCCATGGCCACGCTGTGGCTGGGCCGGGTCGAACAATTCGCCGTGGAGTTCAACTAGGCCATGGCAGAAGACCAGGACGAAAGCCAGAAAACCGAAGAACCGACTCCGCGGCGACTGCAGGATGCGCGCAAGAAGGGCGATGTTCCCAAGTCACAGGAAGTCCCGGGCTGGTTTGTGCTGGCTTCAGGACTGGTTGTAATCGGGCTGATGGCGCCGGGGGCGGCCCGGGCATTGTCCAGTGATCTCAGCCTGTTTCTTGGGAATGCCCATGCCTTGAGTCTCGAGCCATCTGCCTTGCGCGATCAGAGCATGGCCATCGGCTGGCGCGTCGTTTCTGTTGTTGGCATGGCGATCGGTGTGATCGCGCTGGCCGGTCTTGCCGGTCATCTCTTGCAGACGGGCCTGCTGTTCACGACCGAGAAAATGCAGCCGAAACTGTCAAAGCTGAACCCGGCAGAGGGCTTCAAACGCATGTTCGGGCCGCAAGGCATCGCCAACTTTCTCAAGGGTGTGGGTAAGCTGGTTATCGTATCTGCGGCTGTTTTTGTCGTCATCTGGCCGAAGCGGGGAGAGCTGGCGGGCATGCCGATGCTGGACCTGTCGGCGCTGCTCACCATTATCCGGAACGATGTGCTGCTGGTGCTGGTCGCAGCGCTCGTGGCTTACGCTTTTATTGCAGCTGCAGACTATGTCTTCCAGCGCCAGAGCTTCATGAAACGCAACCGCATGTCGCGGCGCGAAATCAAGGACGAGCTGAAACAGAGCGAGGGCGACCCCCAGGTTCGCGCGCGGCTCCGCCAGATCCGGCAGGAACGCGCCAATAAGCGGATGATGGCCAATGTTCCGGACGCAACCGTCGTCATCACCAACCCGACGCACTTTGCCGTCGCATTGAAATACGAGCAGGGCGAAACGCCCGCGCCGATCTGTGTTGCAAAAGGTGTTGATCAGGTCGCGCTGAACATTCGTGAAATCGCCGGGGAACATGATGTTCCCATCGTCGAGGATCCGCCTCTGGCCCGTGCATTGTTCGCCAGTGTCGAGGTCGACGAGACAATTCCGGCCGAACATTTCCAGGCCGTCGCCAAGGTCATTGGCTACGTGCTGACGCTTACCGGAAAACGCGCACAAAACCCGCAACCGGGTTAGACTTTCGTAGGCGGATATTGATTCGCACAAGGACAATGACATGGCTGATCTGACCGAACCTGTGGAATCCATGAAGTCGCCCTTCCTGTCGCACGGGCTGAGGCGCAGGCTTCAGTGGGTTATCGGTCTTGGTGTTCTCAGCGTCTCGGCGGTGGCCCTGTTTGCGGCATCCGCCATGGTCTGGAACGGCTTCATCCTTTTGTGCGGGATCGCGATCGCAGCCTTCGGAATGCTCTATGCCCTGGCAGCCGGTGAAGCCGCGGGCCGGTCCATGAAGGAAAAGGCCGAGCGCTATTCCGAGCCGGGTCCGAGCGGTCTGGCGCTGGAGGCGCTGGAATCCCTCGAGGACCCCATGCTGTTAACCGACCGCCGCGGTGCCGTGCGCTGGGGTAATGCGGCCTATCGCGATCTGGCGGGGCGTTTTTCCTCAACCGGTCAGGCACAGACCCTTCCAGCGCTCGAGCGTATCTGGGCCGCCAGCGGCGATGGCGCGATCTACCGGTTGGCGCGCGCCGCCAGAAACGGTGAAGTCGCACGCGAACGCTTGCCGGAATTGCCCGGCGAGGAGGGTGTCAGCCAATATGTGCTGGAAGCCCGTCCATCCGGGAAAGACCATATCAGCTGGCGCCTGATGCCGGTATTTCATCCCACCAGCGCCGCAGCGTCATTGCCGGGCGCGGACTGGAGTGATCATTCGCCGGTCGGCCTGTTTGCCCTGTCCTCGGAAGGCAAGCTGGTGGCGGCCAATGCGACCTTCCGCGACTGGCTGGGCCTCGATCCTGCAGAACCCCTGCCGGAACTGTCGGCCTTTCTCCCGGCGGAGACGGTCAAGGCGATGGAAAAGTCGCGGGACGACGAAGAAGTTTGCCGCTTCGATGTGCGCCTTTCCGGCCGTGACGGGATCGAGACGGATGCTGTCATCACCTTGCACTGGGATCAGGCGAAGAAGGGCTGCGCGCGCGGTGTCCTGTACGGCTTGACCGCAACCGGAACCCCGTCGGGCGTCGCCCAGGCCATCGCCGGAGCGACCGGCGGCAAGGCCGGACGGACATTTGACGAAATGTTCGCAGCAGCCCCTTTCGGGGTAGCCCGTCTGTCCGGATCGGACCCGGCATCAGCCGTCATCGAGGATGTGAATGCCGCTCTTGTGCAGATGACAGGCGGACAGGCGAAGTCCGGAGCCGTTTTTGCCGATCTGTTCGACTGGGAGGCTGGCCGCAGCGCGGACGATGTTTTCGAGAAGGCATCCAGCAAGGGCGAGCCGGCTGAAGCGGTTCTGAAGACCGATCCGCCGCTCGACATCCATCTGGTGTTCTCGCCGTCCAGGGGCGGCAAGCGTGCGGCCTACATGATTGACGTGACGGCCTGGAAAGAGCTGGAGCGTCAGCTGAGCCAGGGCAACAAGATGCAGGCTGTCGGTCAGCTCGCAGGCGGCGTGGCGCACGATTTCAACAATCTGCTCACCGCGATCCGCTTGAATGTTGACGAATTGCTGGGCCGGCACCCGGTCGGTGATCCGTCCTATGCCGAGCTCCAGGTCATCAACCAGACCGTCGCACGTGCGGCCGGACTGGTGAAAAAATTGCTCGCCTTCTCGCGCAAGCAGACCTTCCGGATGGAATCGCTGGATGTCGCGGACGTGTTGTCGGATTTCACCGTGCTTCTGCGCCAGATTCTCGAAGAAACCGTCAAGCTGGACATCGTTCATGGCCGCGATGTGCCACACATCCGCGCCGACAAGGGCCAGTTGGAAACCGCTATCATGAATCTGGCGGCCAATGCCCGTGACGCGATGCGCGAAAGCGGGGGCGGAACGCTGACGATCCGGACGTCGGCCGTGAGTGCTACTGATGTCACCGCTGCAGGCGCGCCCGATGTGGACGAGGGTGACTGGGTGCAGATCGAAGTGATCGACGAAGGCACCGGCATGGACGAAGCGACGAAGCAGAAGATCTTCGAACCTTTCTTCACGACAAAGGCCGTGGGGCAGGGCACGGGGCTGGGGCTCGCCACCGTCTACGGTATCGTCAAGCAGTCGGGCGGTTTCCTGTTCGTCGATTCAGAGATCGGCAAGGGCTCGACCTTCCGCATCTTCCTGCCCGCCTATGTTGGCGCAGAGGATGAGGAAAGCCTGCCTGTTGAAAAACCCAAGGGCGAAATGAAGCCGGCGGATCTGGCCGGCAAGGGGCGGATCCTGCTGGTGGAGGATGAGAGCGCGGTTCGTACGATCGCGGCCAAGACGCTGGCCAAACGCGGCTATGAAGTGGTCGAGGCGGGCGACGGCGAGGAGGCGCTTGAAATCCTGGAGGACGATGAGGAAGGCTTTGACCTTCTGGTGTCCGATGTGGTCATGCCCGGGCTCGACGGGCCGGGTCTTCTTGAAAAGGCTTCCGAGCTTCTGGCAGAGACCCGGGTCATTTTCATCTCGGGATATGCCGAGGAACAATTCTCCGACACGCTATCGCGCGAGCGGGATATCTCCTTCCTGCCAAAACCCTTCACGCTGACACAGCTGGCGGAACGGGTGAAGTCGGTGCTCAGCGGCGATATCCAGGATGCGGCCTGACTAACGCGGAAAAATGTTCCCCTTGCGTTCCGGGAACAAAAGCGGTACAAACCTCTTGAATATTCCTCCGGCCGGGCCTGATTGCTCACCGGGCAGGGACGTGAAATAAGGGGATTAATCATGGCTAAAGCAGCGATTCGACTGGTGAGTGACGTGGACTCAAACAAGAAAAAGGCGCTCGACGCCGCACTGTCTCAGATCGACCGGGCCTTCGGTAAAGGGTCGGTGATGAAGCTGGGCGAACGCCCTGAAATGGACATTGAATCGGTCCCGACCGGATCACTGGGCCTTGATATCGCTCTGGGCATTGGTGGCTTACCGAAAGGCCGCATCATCGAGGTCTACGGTCCGGAATCCTCGGGCAAGACCACTCTGGCCCTGCATTGCGTTGCCGAGTGCCAGAAGCGCGGTGGCGTTGCCGCCTTCATCGATGCCGAGCACGCGCTCGATCCGATCTATGCCGGGAAGCTGGGTGTGGATGTTGGCGAATTGCTGGTCTCCCAGCCGGATGCCGGTGAGCAGGCACTCGAGATTGCCGACACGCTGGTGCGGTCCGGTGCGGTCGATGTGCTGGTCATCGACTCGGTGGCCGCTCTGACCCCGCGTGCGGAACTGGAAGGCGAGATGGGTGACAGCCTGCCGGGCCTCCAGGCCCGTCTGATGAGCCAGGCACTACGCAAGCTCACCGGTTCCATTTCCAAGTCGCACTGCATGGTCATCTTCATCAACCAGATCCGCATGAAGATCGGTGTGATGTTCGGTTCGCCGGAAACCACGACAGGCGGCAATGCGCTGAAATTCTATTCTTCCGTCCGCCTCGATATTCGTCGCATCGGCCAGATCAAGAACCGCGACGAGGTCATCGGCAACCAGACCCGCGTCAAGGTGGTCAAGAACAAGGTGGCGCCGCCCTTCCGCGAGGTCGAATTCGACATTCTCTACGGCGAGGGCATCTCCAAAATGGGCGAGATCCTTGATCTCGGCGTGAAGGGGAATGTGATCGAGAAGTCCGGATCCTGGTACTCCTATGACTCGGAGCGGATCGGGCAGGGCCGGGAGAATGCCCGCCAGTTCCTGCTGGACAATCCGGATATCGCCAATGCGATTGAGACGAAGGTTCGTGCGAATGCGGGTCTGATTGCCGATGAGATGCTGGTCGGTCCCGCTGAAGATGACACCGACGAGGACATTGCCGACGCCGGTTAAGCGCTTCAAACACACATTTTATACTGCATTGCAGTAACGGGTGCTTGGCGAGGCCGGGCACCCGTTTCTATATGTGGGTCAGAAACCAGACCGGAATGATACCATGACCAGCCTGCGCGACATCCGCAGTAACTTTCTGTCCTTCTTCGAAAAGCAGGGCCATGCCGTTGTGCCGTCCAGCTCGCTTGTGCCGAAAGACGATCCGACGCTGCTCTTCACCAATGCCGGCATGGTGCAGTTCAAGAACGTGTTTACCGGCCAGGAGAGGCGCGATCCGCCGCGCGCGGCAACCACGCAGAAATGTGTTCGCGCTGGCGGCAAGCATAATGATCTCGACAATGTCGGCTACACGGCCCGCCACCACACCTTTTTTGAAATGCTCGGGAATTTTTCCTTCGGAGATTATTTCAAGGAAGATGCCATTGATTATGCCTGGTCGCTGATCACGGGCGAATTCGGTTTGCCGAAGGACAAGCTGCTGGTGACGGTTTTTGCCGAGGATGATGAGGCGTTCGATCTCTGGAAAAAGATCGCCGGCCTGCCGGATGAAAAGATCATCCGCATCGGCACATCGGATAATTTCTGGATGATGGGCGATACAGGTCCCTGCGGTCCCTGCTCGGAAATCTTTTACGATCACGGCGCTGATATTCCGGGAGGTCCGCCGGGCTCGCCGGACGAGGATGGTGACCGTTTCATCGAGATCTGGAATCTCGTCTTCATGCAGTTCGAGCAACAGGCGGGCGGAGATCGCATCAGCCTGCCCAAGCCGTCCATTGACACCGGGATGGGGCTTGAACGGATTGCCGCCGTCCTGCAGGGCGTTCACAACAATTACGAGATCGATCTGTTCAAGGCGCTGATCGATAATTCCCAGGAAGTACTGTCGTCGAAGGCCGAGGGCGATGCGCTGGCCAGCCACCGCGTCATTGCAGACCATTTGCGCTCCACGTCCTTCCTGATGGCGGATGGTGTGACCCCGTCGAATGAGGGGCGCGGTTATGTGCTGCGCCGGATCATGCGCCGGGCGATGCGCCATGCTCACCTGCTCGGCGCGACAGAACCCGTCATGCACCGCCTGGTCGGCGAACTGGTAAATCAGATGGGCGATGCCTTCCCGGAGCTGCGGCGTGCCCAGGCGTCTATCGAAGCGACGCTTGAAGCCGAGGAAGAGCGCTTCCAGCGCACGCTTGGCCGGGGGCTGGCCCTTCTCGACGAAGCCACGATGGGTATGAAGGAAGGCGATGCGCTTCCGGGCGAAACCGCCTTCAAGCTCTATGATACATATGGCTTCCCGCTGGATTTGACCCAGGATGCCTTGCGGGCCCGCGGCATGACTGTGGACGAGACCGGATTCAACACCTCCATGGAGCGCCAGCGTGAAATGGCGCGGGCCGCCGGGTTCCAGTCAGGCGAGGCGGCGCCCGAAACGGTCTGGTTCGCCGTCAAGGAAGCGGCTGGCGAAACAGATTTCCTTGGATATACGCAGACTGAAGGCGAAGGCACATTGCAGGCAATTATTGCTGGCGGTGACATGGCCGAAACGCTGGATAGCGGTCAAAGCGGTGAACTTGTTTTCGACCGGACGCCCTTTTATGGCGAATCCGGCGGTCAGATCGGCGATGCCGGTGTGATCGAGTTCGAAAACGGCGCCCGCTTTGTCGTTCACGATACCCAGAAGCGCGCTGGCGACGTGTTCTCCCACGCTGGCGTGCTGGAGAGCGGTAGCCTTTCGCGTGGCGACAAGGCGCGCCTGATCGTCGACAAGACACGGCGCAACCGAACGCGGTCCAACCACTCGGCCACTCACCTCATGCACCGTGCGCTGCGTGATGTGCTGGGCAGCCATGTTTCTCAGAAGGGCTCCTATGTAGGGCCTGACCGCCTGCGCTTCGACTTCTCGCATAATGGTGCGGTGAAGCCGGACGAGGTTGCCCGCATCGAAGCCGATGTGAACGCGGTCATCCGACAGAATGTCGAGGTGCGGACCGAGGAAATGGCGCCGGACGCGGCCATCGAGGCCGGAGCTTTGGCCTTGTTCGGCGAGAAATATGGCGATCGTGTCCGTGTGCTGACCATGGGCGATGACCTGTCGGTCCAGAACAAGCCCTATTCGGTCGAGCTGTGCGGGGGCACACATGTTGCCCGGACCGGTGACATCGCCCTGTTCAAGATTGTCGGAGAGGGTGCGGTTTCGGCTGGCGTGCGGCGGATCGAGGCGCTCACCGGTGAGGCGGCTCGCCAGTATCTTGAAAATCAGGCCGGTCTCGCAAAAACCTCAGCGGATGCGTTGAAAGTGCCGCCAGCAGACGTTCCGGCGCGGATCCAGACACTTCTGGATGAGCGCAAGCAGATGGAGCGGCAGCTTGCCGAAGCCAAGAAACAACTGGCCATCGGCGGCGGTGCAGGTCCTGCCGCGGCCGGACCGGAGAAAGTTGGCGACACGAACTTCATCGGCCGCGTGGCGGAAGGTGTTGGTGGCAAGGATCTGCGCGGACTGATCGACGAGGCCAAATCCCGGATGGGATCCGGTGTCGCCGTCTTCATTGGCATCAATGACGGCAAGGCGGCACTGGCGGTCGGTGTCACGGACGATCTGAAAGATCGTTTCAACGCGGTCGAACTGGTCAAGGCCGGTGCAGGCGAAGTGGGCGGCAAGGGCGGTGGTGGCCGGCCTGACTTTGCTCAGGCTGGCGGGCCGGACGGTGCCAACGCCCAGAAAGCCATTGACGCCATCAAGGCCGCTTTGGCCGCCTGACAGGCACGGAATCATGTAATCTGACGCCCGTAGAAGGGGCGTCAGACCATGCATTTCGAACCGGCACTCAAGGACTTCATCGTCTTTCTCGTTGCGGCAGGGATTGCCGCGCCGATTTTTCGTGCGCTGAAACAGAGCGCGGTACTGGCATTCCTGCTGGCCGGCGTGCTCCTCGGCCCTTACGGGCTGGGCCGTCTGGTCGAAGCCTGGCCGCTCCTTCAATTCATCACAATCGGTGATCCGCATGCGGCCGAACCCTTTGCCGAAGCGGGCGTCCTCTTCCTGCTCTTCATGTTGGGACTGGAATTGTCATTCAGCCGCCTCTGGGCGTTGCGGAAAGACGTGTTCGGCCTGGGTGCTGCACAGGTTCTCGCATCGGCTGTGCTGATCGGTGCGGCAGCGATTGCGCTCGGACTGTCTCCCGCCACCGCCCTGGTCGTGGCGCTGGCGCTCGCCCTGTCATCCACGGCCATCGTCATGCAGATGCTGATTGAGGAAAAGCAGGCAACAACCGTCACAGGACGCACGGCCTTTGCAGTCCTTTTGTTCCAGGACCTCATGGTGGCCCCCATACTCATCCTCGTTGGGTTTCTGGCGCTCGGCGGCGGGGATTTGCTGTCCTCCATCGGCCAGGCCGTTGTCGGTGGCGCGATTGCCATTGCGGTGATCGGGCTCGCCGGGCGTTTCCTGCTGCGACCGGCCTTTCAGATGGCTGCAGCCGCCGGTGGGCGCGAGATGATGCTGGCTGTCACATTGCTGGCGGTCATCGGCGCGTCCGTTGCCACCGCATCAGCCGGTCTCTCGCTGGCTCTCGGGGCGTTCCTCGCCGGCCTTTTGATGGGAGAAACCGAGTTCAAGGCGCAGATCGAGATCGATCTGGAACCATTCAAGGGACTTCTTCTGGGGCTGTTCTTCATGACGGTCGGCATGAGCATTGATCCGCTGGCCGTACTGGCGCAATGGCCGCTCATTCTGGGTGGCGCAGGCGCGCTCATATTGGGCAAGATCGCCATTGCCTATGTCAGCGCTCGCCTTTTCGGGCATGCCCGGGCGCGCGCCTTGCGCGTGGCGGCTCTCCTTGGGCCTGCAGGCGAATTCGCCTTTGTTGTGTTGGGCGCAGCCGCTGTTGCTGGTGTGGTCCAGCCGGAGATGGCGGCACTGGTCACGGCAGCCGCGGGTATCACCATGCTGGCCGCGCCCTTCATTGCCCGTGTCGGAGGCTATCTGGCGGGGCAATTGGAGCCGGGGGATGAGGGCGTGAAAGACGGCGTGGCGGAAGCCGCCGAGGGTCATGTCATCATTGCCGGATATGGCCGTGTTGGTCAGATGCTGGGCGAGCTTCTGGCCGAAGAGAATGCCGCAATCATCGCCATCGATACCGACCCGAAGCGGGTCTCTGCCTGCCGCCGCAAGGGGGTGCCGATTTTCTACGGAGATGCAGGCCGCGCCGAGACCCTCCAGAAAGCCGGGATCGAGACGGCGGCTCAATTCATTGTCACCGTTGATGACCCCGCCAAGGCAGAGCGCGTCGTCAAGGCAGTACGCGCCCGCCGCACTCATGCCCCCATTACCGCGCGAGCAATGGATCGCGCGCATGCCGATGCGCTGGTGGCTGCCGGTGCGGATTACGTCATTCACGAAGCGGCGGAAGCCGCGCTGCAGCTGGCGGTCCGTGTTCTCGAGGATTTCGGCATGGCGCCGGAATCAGCACGGGCGCGGATTACCCGCGCCCGTGAAGAAATCTATGGCGATCCCGAAAGGGATGTCTCTAACGAGGATTAGCCATTCATGACGGCGGCAAAACGCTCGCCGACTTTTTCAAGGAAGCCTTCGGTCGACAGCCAGCCTTGCTGATCGCCGACGAGCAGGGCGAGGTCCTTGGTCATGTACCCGGCTTCGACGGTCTTGATCACCGTGTCTTCCAGCTTGGCCGCAAACGCCATCAGCTCCTCATTACCGTCCTGACGGCCACGATGCTCCAGGCCACGCGTCCAGGCGAAGATCGAGGCGATCGAGTTCGTCGAGGTCTTCTCGCCCTTCTGGTGCTGTCGATAGTGACGCGTCACCGTGCCATGAGCGGCCTCGGCCTCGACCGTCTTGCCGTCCGGGCTCATCAGAACCGACGTCATCAGGCCCAGCGAGCCGAAGCCCTGGGCGACCGTGTCGGACTGGACGTCGCCATCATAGTTCTTGCAGGCCCAGACAAAGCCGCCAGACCATTTCATGGCCGCAGCGACCATGTCGTCGATCAGGCGGTGCTCGTAGGAGATGCCGGCCGCCTCGAACGCCGATGCAAACTCGGTGTCATAGACTTCCTGGAAGATATCCTTGAAGCGCCCGTCATAGGCCTTGAGGATCGTGTTCTTGGTCGACAGATAGACCGGCCATTTGCGCTGCAGGCCGTAATTCATGCTGGCCCGGGCAAAGTCGCGGATCGACTCGTCCAGATTGTACATGCCCATGGCAACGCCAGCGCTCGGAAATTCGAAGATCTCGTATTCCTGTGCCTCGCCACCGTCGGCCGGCTCGAACTTCATGGTCAGCTTGCCGGGGCCCGGCACCTTGAAATCGGTGGCGCGGTACTGGTCGCCAAAGGCATGCCGCCCGACAACCATTGGCTTGGTCCAGCCGGGCACCAGGCGCGGCACGTTGGAGATCACGATCGGCTCGCGGAAGACAACGCCACCCAGGATGTTGCGGATCGTGCCATTCGGCGAACGCCACATCTTCTTCAGGCCGAATTCCTCGACGCGCGCTTCATCCGGCGTAATGGTGGCGCACTTCACGCCGACGCCGTAATGTTTGATGGCCTCGGCGGCCTCGACGGTGATCTTGTCGTCGGTCTCGTCGCGCTTCTGGATCGAGAGGTCGTAGTATTTCAGGTCGATATCGAGATAGGGGTAGATGAGGTGGTCCTTGATCATCTGCCAGATGATGCGGGTCATCTCGTCGCCATCGAGCTCGACAACCGGAGTTTCGACTTTGATCTTTGCCATGTCGCTCACAATCCAATGCTGCTGATTATGTGTGGAAACGGGACGCTTCCGGTAAGATTGCGCGCTAGTTATCACCGTCAGGCCAAGATCGGAAGAGGCTGACTGATGCAAAGCCCCGCCTTCATCCTTCACCAGCCCCAGATGGGCGAGAACATTGGCGCCGCTGCTCGCGTCATGGGCAATTTCGGTCTGCGCGACCTGCGCCTGATCGATCCACGCGATGGCTGGCCCAACCAGAAGGCCGAGAGTGTGGCCGTCGGTTCGCCGGTGCTGGAAAACGTCAAGGTCGAGTTTGAACCAACAGCCGCGATGGCTGGCCTTACCCGTATTTACGCGACGACAGCGCGTCCGCGCGGCATGGAAAAGCGTGTTCTGACCCCACGCCAGGCCATGGCCGAGATTCGTGCGGCACATCAGGCAGGCGAACGGGCCGGGGTGTTATTCGGCGCCGAGAAATCGGGCCTCCCCAACGAGCTGGTTGCCGATGCTGATGCCATCATTACCCTGCCGGTTGATCGTGAGTTCTGGTCGTTGAATCTTGCCCAAACGGTCGCGTGCTGCGCTTACGAATGGCGGGCCGGCGAGGATGTGTCCGACGATTTCGAGGAAATCAGCGACCCGGCCAGCAAGGAAGACATGGACCGGCTGTTCGTCCATCTCGAAAGCGAGCTGGAGCGCGCCGGCTTCTTCCATCCGCCGGAAAAGACTCCACTGATGGTCAACAATCTCCGCTCGGCCCTGGTGCGCGGTCGGTTCACCGAACAGGAGGTCCGCACCTTCCGCGGCGCCATCAAGGCGCTGGCGCTCGGCCGTGGCAAGGCGCGGATTGTGCGCGATGACTAGTCCTCGCCGTTGACATCCCCGCCACAATCCGTAAAAGCCGCGCTTCGCCTGTTTTTGCAGGCGTTATGACGGGTGGTGCGGTACCGCCGTTGAGATCGCAGTCTTCACTTCCGGAGGCTGCCGGGCCGCGTCGAAAATGAGTGAGACATGTCAAAGCGCCAGTCGCAGAAGTATAAAATTGACCGCCGTATGGGTGAAAACCTTTGGGGCCGTCCGAAATCCCCGATCAATTCCCGTCCGTATGGCCCGGGCCAGCACGGTCAGCGCCGCAAGGGCAAGCTGTCCGACTTCGGTCTCCAGCTGCGCGCCAAGCAGAAGCTGAAGGGTTATTACGGCAACATCACCGAGAAGCAATTCCGCCGCATCTACACCGAGGCCCAGCGCCTGCGGGGTAACACGGCCGAACAGCTGATCGGTCTTCTGGAAAGCCGTCTGGATGCGATCGTTTATCGCGCCAAATTCGTGCCGACCGTGTTCGCAGCCCGCCAGTTCGTGAACCATGGCCACGTCAAGGTGAACGGCCAGCGCGTCAACATTCCGTCCTACCGCGTGAAGCCGGGTGACGTTGTGGAAGTCCGCGAAAAGTCGCGCTCCATGGCTCTGGTTCTGGAAGCTCTGGAAAGCCCGGAGCGGGATATTCCGGAATATATCGACGTTGATGCCAAGGGCATGAAAGCCACTTATGTGCGGATCCCGGAATTCGCCGAAGTGCCGTATGCAGCCCAAATGGAACCGAACCTCGTGGTCGAGTACTACTCCTCGTAATCACTGGGAAATTTCAGTTCAAAGGCCGCTCTGGTGTTGCATCAGGGCGGCCTTTCTTTATTCTGCACTGGCCGCGCCCGGCACCAAAATTCACTGAAGTTGATTCAAGTCTTTGGTCCAATTCATTGGAATTGAATCGCATTTTGACTCTGCTTCAGAAAATGATTCCGGTTTTGTCTCCAAGTCGAGTCGCGGTCACTGCAATTTCCTTTACAGATCGATGTGGTCCGGTCCGCGCTTTGCAAGGCGGGCCAAACACGCTTATCAGATTGATTCAGGAAATCTTTGGAGCTGCCCTATGCTGACACGTCTTTTCGCGATCGCCGCCATGCCGCTCGCGCTGGCCGCCTGTTCGACCGTGCGCAGCCTTCCGCTGATCCCGGACGGGGACAGTGACACTGTGCAGGTCAGCAATGACCGGATCGCCCTGCATGGCTGGCGTCTGGTTGGTGACGATATCCTGGTCGTGCGCGTGCCCTCGAATGGCTGCACGCAGAAGACGGACCTGTCGCTGGACGTCCGCCAGCGCCGCGGTGAATTCCAGGTCACGATTGGCCGGATCCGCGAGGATTATTGCCGCATGCTGGATCCGGACGGCGTGGAAATCCCGTTCGGCTTCGAGGAATTCGGCGCCCGGCCTGGCGCCGCCGTTACGGTGATGAATCCGATTCTGGAAGACTAGGCGTCAGCCGCCAGCACGCCTTTTTCCTGCAGGAAGGGGCGCAGCTCGTTTTCCTCGAACATCTCTTTCACGATGTCACAGCCGCCGACAAATTCGCCCTTCACATAGAGCTGGGGAATGGTCGGCCAGTCGGAATAGGCCTTGATGCCTTCGCGGACTTCCATGTCCTCGAGCACGTTCACCGAGGCATATTCGACGCCGAGGTGATTGAGGACGCCTGCGACAACCGAGGAAAACCCGCATTGCGGGAAGATCGGCGTGCCCTTCATGAACAGGAGGACGTCATTGCCCTCGACCATGGATTTGATCTCGTCTTGTACGTTGCGGCTCATTTCAGGCGCTCCCTGACTGGAGTCATGGAGCTAGGTAGTGCCGGGCCGTCCGTCAAGTCCGGCCAGCGCTGCATTGGTGCGTAAATGACCGGCTCGCGTGGTCTGGATCATCAGGCAGTCAGACAGCGGATCATCTATCGCCCACTGCAGGGCTTCAACGATCGGCTTGTCACCGCGCCGCGGCGGAATATCATGCCCGGCGGCCCTCAGCCGGAAATCCTGCGCCAGATGCTGGGCATAACGCGCGAAATACCACAGCCCTGCACGGCTGAACGGTGAGGGCAGTCCACTCGGCGAACCGCTGGAGGCCTCGATGCCCAGGATGGTTTTCCCTGCCGCCCGTGCTGTGACCAGGCGCTCTCTTTGCGTATCCCATTGTCCGTAATAATGAGGCGCCATGATGATATCGAGGCGCGGATCGGAAATGACGTTATCCAGCTCCTCACCACGGCCGGATGCGCCAGCATGGCGGAATTTCCCTGCTGTCTTGAGACGGTCCAGAGCCTCGAACAAGTCATCAGTCAACTCGTGGCGGGCCGCGCCCTGCAAAAGCAGCGCGTCAAGATAATCCGTCTGCAGGCGGACAAGGCTGGCCTCCACAGACCGCTCGATGCCTGCAGGCGAGAAATCGCGCCGGTTGGATTCATCCAGTATGCCGGCCTTGCTCACCAGAAAGATCTGGCTGCGGTCCAGTTGGGCAACAGATTCGCCCAAACGGGATTCAGCTTCCCCATTGCCGTATTTGGGAGCCGTGTCGAACAGATTGATGCCGAGCTCGACGGCCTCTTGGACCAAAGATTGCGTGCGTTCCCGCGACGTGGCCCAATTCTTGTGCGGCCCGGAGACGCCAAAGCCGAGCGGCGAAATGCGGGAAAGGTCCAGTGTCACGGAGCCCGGGTCTTGAGCTTCAGCGCGTGCAGTTCGCCACCCATCCGCCCACCGAGCGCCGCATACACCATCTGGTGCTGCTTGATGCGGGGCAGTCCCCGGAATGCTTCCGCTGTGACGATCGCCTCATAGTGGTCGCCATCTCCGGCCAGATCGATGATCTCGACCTCGGCCCCTTCAATCCCGTCCTTGATCAGGCGGGAGATATCTTCTGCGTGCATTGGCATGACAAAATGGTATGTGGCGGCTTTGGGCCGCTTTGTATAGACCACGTTTCAGATTTGATCCGATTTTGGGAGTTCAGCATGCGCCGTTTCATTGTTTCCGGGATTCTGGCTGTTCTGACTGTGTCTGCGCCTGGCCAGGCACAGGACATCGCCGCTGATACACAACAGGCGATAGAAGACCTGCGCAGGCTCTCCGCAGATGAAATGGATGGCCGCCGTACCGGCACGCAGGGCTCACACGTCGCCCGCACCTATATCCGCGAGCGCATGATCGAAGCGGGCCTGACCCCCAGCTTCGAGCGTTACGATCACATATTCTCCTATACGCCGCGCCGTTCCACCGAGGAAATGCTGGGCGGCAATCTGGTGGGTTATTTCGAGGGCCGGAATACGGACGGTCCGATTATTGTCGTGACCGCGCACTATGACCACCTTGGTAATTGCGGCGGACAGATCTGCAACGGGGCTGATGATAACGCTTCCGGTGTTGCCGCGCTTCTGGCCATTGCCGATGCACTGGGTGAAAACCGGCCGGAGCACACCATCCTGTTTGCGGCGCTGGATGCCGAGGAAAACGGCCTCAATGGCGCAAGGGCGCTGGTCGCGGAATTGCCCATCGTTCAGGAGCGCGCCGTCCTCAACATCAATCTCGACATGCTGGCAATCAATGCAGAGAACGAGCTACCAGCGGCCGGCGCCTTCCACTTTCCCTTCCTGAGAGACCATATCGATGCCATCGAGGTCGCAGCGCCGACGCATGTCATCCAGGGCTATGACAGCCCTGAGTGGGGGCCGAGTGGCGACTGGACCTATTCATCCGACCACGCCGCCTTCCATGATGCCGGCATTCCCTGGATCTATTACGGGGTGGACTTCCACGAATATTACCATCAGCCGACCGACGAGTTTGAAGTGGTCCAGCAGGATTTCTTCGCGTCCAACGTCCAGACCGTGCTGAATGCCGTGGTGTATTTTGACCGGAATCTCGAGACCGTGGCTGCCCAATACGCAGCGCATCAGTCACAACAACCGGAATTGGAAGAGGCCCGCGTCGACGCGGACGGCCGCTACATCAAGCCGGGAATGGAATAGAGGCAGACATTGCTTCCGGACGGGACAGGCCCGTCCGGAAAAATGATCTGGCCGCGATTACTCCGCCTCGCCCATCAGGGTCGGCATGAAGCTCTCATTGACGGCCTTCAAATCGGCAATCGAGACATCAATCATTCCGTTGATGGTCAGCGCATCTCCACCAGCAATGCCGATCACATGCAGCGGTACGCCGGCATCTTTTGCGGCCTTGCGGATGGCTTTTGCGTTGGCCTCGTCAACGGCCAGCAAATAGCGCGCCTGGTCTTCGCCAAACAGCCAGCCATGAAGCGGCAGATCGCCTTCATGTACGAGGTTCAGCCCGGTGCCCGACGCCATCGCCATTTCCGAGGCCGCCGCCGCCAGACCACCGTCAGAGAGATCGTGGCAGGCTTTGATCGAACCCTTGCGGATTTCTCCACGGACGAAATCGCCATTGCGCTTTTCAACCGCCAGATCGACCGGTGGCGGACAGCCATCCTCGCGCTTTTCCATCTCGCGCAGATAGATGGAGGCGCCCAGATGCCCTTCGGTATCGCCGACCACCATCAGAATGTCGCCAGCGGCCACACAGCCAAAGCCCATGCGCTTTGACAGATCCGGGATCAGGCCGACACCGCCAACTGCGGGGGTCGGCGGAATGGCAAAGCCATTGGTCTCGTTGTAGAGCGAGACATTGCCCGACACGACCGGGAAGTTGAGCACCTCACAGGCCTCGGACATGCCTTCCACGCATTCCGCGAACTGACCCATGATGTGGTCTTTTTCCGGATTGCCGAAATTCATGCAGTCGGTAATGGCGATCGGATCGGCGCCAACGGCGGTCAGATTGCGCCAGGCTTCGGCGACCGCCTGCTTGCCCCCCTCAATCGGGTGGTTCTCGCAATAGCGCGGCGTGCAGTCCGTTGTGATCGCAATGCCTTTATTGGAGCCGTGCACACGGACAATCGCGGCATCTGCCGGGTCTTCCGACGAGGCGGAGGTGTCCGCCATGACGTGGCGGTCATACTGGCGCCAGATCCAGCGCTTGGAGGACAGATCCGGCGAGACCATCAGGGTCAGGATCGCTTCTTCATAATCCTTCGGCTGGGACAGCTCATCAGCCAGAACAGCCGGTTCCGGAATGGCGCGTGCCCAGGGGCGCTCATACATGGGCGCATCCTCGGCCAGCGGATCCAGCGGAATGTCGCAGACGGTTTCGCCATTATGCGTCAGCACCATGCGGCCGGTTTCGGTGGTTTCACCGATCGTGGCGACGTCCAGCTCCCACTTGTTGAAGATGTCGAACGCAATCTGTTCCTTGCCCGGCTTGAGGATGAACAGCATGCGCTCCTGGCTCTCCGAGAGCATCATCTCGTAGGCCGACATGTTGTCTTCGCGCTGGGGAACTTTGTCGAGATCCATCAGGAGGCCGACCTGGCCCTTACCCGCCATCTCTACCGACGACGAAGTCAGGCCGGCAGCGCCCATGTCCTGTACGGCGGCAATCGCATCTGTTGCCATCAGTTCCAGGCAGGCCTCTATCAGCTTCTTTTCGACAAAGGGGTCACCGACCTGAACGGTGGGACGCTTTTCATCGCTCTCATCGTCAAACTCGGCAGACGCCATGGTGGCACCATGGATGCCGTCGCGACCGGTCTTTGAACCGACATAGACGATGGGCTGGCCCGGCTCGGCGCCGCGCGCATAGAAGATCTTGTCGGCATCGGCTAGGCCTACAGCCATCGCATTGACGAGGATGTTGCCATTATAGCCGGCATGGAAATTGGTTTCGCCGCCCACGGTTGGTACGCCGACGCAATTCCCGTAGCCGCCAATACCGGCCACCACACCGGAAACCAGCTGGCGGGTCTTGGGATGATCCGGCGCACCAAAGCGCAGCGCATTCATCAGCGCAATCGGGCGCGCGCCCATGGTGAAGACATCGCGTAAGATACCGCCCACGCCCGTCGCCGCGCCTTGATAGGGCTCGATATAGGAGGGGTGGTTGTGGCTCTCCATCTTGAAGATACAGGCCTGCCCGTCGCCGATATCGACGACACCGGCATTCTCGCCCGGCCCCTGGATGACCTTCTCGCCGGTGGTCGGGAACTTCTTCAGATGCACGCGCGAGGATTTGTACGAGCAGTGCTCTGACCACATGACCGAGAAAATACCCAGCTCGACCAGATTCGGCGCACGGCCCAGAATCTCCACGGCTTTCTCATACTCGTCGCGCGGCAGATGCGAATC
Source organism: Hyphobacterium lacteum (assembly GCF_036330345.1). Taxonomy (NCBI): domain Bacteria; kingdom Pseudomonadati; phylum Pseudomonadota; class Alphaproteobacteria; order Maricaulales; family Maricaulaceae; genus Hyphobacterium; species Hyphobacterium lacteum. The sequence continues at coordinate 24,892 of NZ_JAZDRP010000004.1, read as the reverse complement.
CGCAATTTCTTGTGTGATGCCTTCAGCGAATTGGGTCATCGTTACGCACTCCCCAGAAGGCTTTCAAACAGGGCCAGCCCGTCAGTCCCGCCGTGATCGGCGTCAATCGCGCGTTCGGGGTGGGGCATCATGCCCATCACGTTGCCGCGCTCATTGGCGATGCCGGCAATATCGCGGGCCGAGCCGTTGGGATTGCTGGCATAGCGGAACAGCACGCGGCCATCGCCTTCCAGCGCATTCAGCGTTTCGTCATCGGCAAAGTAATTGCCGTCATGGTGAGCGATCGGAATGACGATCTCGCGATTGGTCGAATAGCCGCTGGTAAATTGCGTATTGGCGTTTTCTACGCGCAGCGGGGCCTTCTCGCAGACAAAGTGCAGGCTGGCATTGCGCATCAGGGCGCCGGGCAGCAAGCCGGTCTCGATCAGGATCTGGAAGCCATTGCACACGCCCAGCACCGGCTTGCCGGCCTCGGCATGGGCTTTCACCGCCGGAATGATGTGCGAAACGCCCGCCATCGCGCCGCAGCGCAGATAGTCGCCATAGGAAAACCCGCCCGGCAGCATGACAAAGTCGGTGCCTTCGGGCAGTTCGGTTTCCTGGTGCCACACCATGGCCGGCGCGGCGCCGGTGACTTTCTCGATCGCCATCGCGGCATCGCGATCGCAGTTCGAGCCGGGGAAAACAATGACGGCAGATTTCATCGGTCAGGCCATTTCGATGGAGAAGTTCTCGATCACCGGATTGGCCAGCAGTTTCTGGCACATGTCCTCGACGCGCGCTTTTGCGGCGTCGGCATCATCGCCGGTAAGATCCAGCTCGATCAGCTTGCCCTGACGCGCACTCTCGACCTCGTTGAAGCCGAGATTCTTGAGGGCGCCGGCCACGGCCGCGCCTTGCGGGTCCAGAACACCGGGCTTCAGATATACATGGATGCGCGCTTTCACTTCATGACCTCTTCGATATTCGTGACGGTGCCGGATTCCTTGATCACGCCAAGGCGGCGGGCAACTTCAGTATAGGCTTCGGTGACATTGCCGAGATCGCGGCGGAACCGGTCCTTGTCCATCTTTTCCTGGGTTTCGATATCCCATAGACGGCAGCTGTCCGGGCTGATCTCGTCAGCCAGCACAATCCGCATCATGTCGCCTTCATAGAGGCGGCCGAATTCCAGCTTGAAATCGACCAGCTGGATGCCGACCGCGGCGAACATGCCGGTCAGGAAATCATTGATGCGCACGGTCAGGGCGATGATGTCGTCCAGATCCTGCGGGCTGGCCCAGTTGAAGGCGGTGATGTGATCTTCTGTCACCAGCGGATCGCCCAGCTCGTCCTTCTTGTAGCAATACTCGATGATCGAGCGGGGCAGAGCCGTGCCTTCCTCGATGCCGAGCCGCGTGCACAGTGAACCCGCAGCCACATTCCGGCAGATCACTTCCAGCGGAATGATCTCGACCTGGCGCACTAATTGTTCTCGCATGTTCAGCCGGCGGATGAAGTGCGTGGGAATGCCAGCCCGCATCAACCCGATCATGATGAACTCGCTGATGCGGTTGTTCAGGACGCCCTTGCCTTCCAGCGTGGCTTTTTTCTGATTGTTGAAGGCGGTCGCATCATCCTTGAAATACTGGACAATCGTGCCGGGCTCCGGGCCTTCGTAGAGGATCTTTGCCTTGCCTTCATAGATCATTTTGCGGCGTGCCATGGGCTGGCTCCATGCGGGGACCGAAGTCCAAAAAATCAAGCGGCCCCGAATCGCTCGCATGGGCCGCTCACAGAGGCCGGAACTTACCCCGCAAGGGCTTTTGCTGCAATGCAATGATGTGCGTTGGCAGGGCCGGCTTGCGGTGTGCTTCACTTTCAGTTGTCTTGCCAGATGCCCGTGGCTACGAAACGGGGATGAAAACGTCTCCATGTCCAGCCTGCGGCAACGCCGGAGTGGCCGAACAACCCTTGAGCCTGCGCTTCGATACCGGGCAGGCATCCCTGCATCCGTGCGACGCATGCGGAAGTCTTGTTCTGCTTCCCTCACCGGCGAAGGACTACTCATTGCATACGAAGGATCAGCAAGGAATCCGGAACTATGTCGAGATGAATTGCTCGATCGACGGCCTCATCGGCTTCCTGTTGCCTGGGTTCGAGTCCTGTCAGCCCGGGTCATACATGGATGTTGGCTGTGGTTTCGGCTTTTCGCTGGACATTGCGCGCCGGCTGACGGGTGCCGAGGTTAAAGGGATCGAGCCAGCCTATTATGGCCGGGTCGGTTCCGAGGCGCTGGGATTGCCGATCCTCGCGGAATTGCTGACAGGTACGCCGGAAAGCCAGACTGAACCAGGATTGCGTCAGCGGGCCGACATGATCTTTTCGTCAGAGGTGATCGAACACATTTCTGCGCCCGACACATTGCTCAAGAGCATCCGGGCTTTTCTGAATCCTGGGGGAATGGCCGTTATTACCACACCGCGCGCAGAGGCTCTTTTCGAAGATATTTCCGCAAGCGAAAAACTGGCTATCGTCTCGCCCGGCGCGCATGTCTTTCTCTACTCGAAGGAGGCTTTCGAGGCGGCCATGCGCCGGGCGGGTTTCCCGCATGTCGAGATCAGGCTCATGGGTGTAACCCAAATCGCTTATGTCAGCGATCAGCCTTTCTCCCTGCCCGAGTGTGACACGCCTGCGGCGGCCTCGCGTTATCTGGAAGATGCCGCTGCGGATCATCCACCGGACACCATGGTGGGCACGGGTATATGGTACCGATTGTTTCGCCAGGCGGTTCAATCCGGACAGTGGGAGAAAGCCGACAGATTGTCATCGGAGCTGACCTTCGCGGCAGCGCCGGTAGACCTGCGATATGCGAATTACGAGGGATTTCTCGAGCACTATCGGGCGTGTGAAGCTTCGCTCTGTTATCACAATGCAATGTTGCGCATGAACCATCGCCGGGAGTTTGCCGAGGCCTCCGGGGAGTTTCTGAGCGCCTTCCGTTTCTGCCGCGAAATCCTGCGCATCGCCACCGGCTCTTCTGTTGTTGAAGCCGACCTGATCTGGCTGTCTGCATTTCACGGTGCGTTGGCGGCCCAGCACGGCGATTTGCCGGCGAATGCCGCGGCTATCTGGAGCGAGGTGGCATCCGCGCATGAGACGGGAGAACTGCCTTGCCTTCCGCAGCCTGTCGCCGGCAGGATTGCGACTGAACTGGCCCCGGACTTCCAACCTTCGGAAGAGCTGATGGGCCGTCTTTTGGCCTGACCCCTGTCATCACTGCAGGCCTGCGGCATTGGCGCGATTGATTTGCTCCGCCAGCCAAGCTAACGGAGAGGGAACACATAATTTCGCCTGAGGGAGACAAGCATGAGCGGAATGGATGATCGCGAAAAGGGCCTCGAAGGCCGGTACGCGCACGATCAGGAGCTGGAATTCAAGGCTACCGTCCGCCGCAACAAGATGCTTGGCCTCTGGGCGGCCGATCTGATGGGCAAGTCCGGCGATGATGCCGACGCTTATGCCAAGGAAGTCATCAAGGCCGACTTCGAGGAAGCTGGCCATGAAGACGTTTACCGCAAGGTCAAAGGCGATCTGGATGCGGCAGGCGTTGAGGCGTCAGAGCATGTGGTCCGCACAAAGATGGACCAGTTCCTGGCTGAGGCCCGCCAGCAGGTCATGGCAGAAGGCTGACTAGCTGAAGGCGCCTTCGCGCTTAAGGCCGATTGCCTTGAAAATCATCGCCGCCGGGCAAATGCCCGTAAAGCTCGACTGGATGAGGTTGAGGCCTACAAAGATGGCCAGCCCGATCCAGTACGGATGCACGAAATAGGACAGGGCAATCGATACCAGCACCATGGTGCCGGCCAGTAGAGTTACGGCACGTCCAACAGTCATATCAGCCTCCTTCGGCTGGGGTGGCCTCGTCTGTGGTTGACGACGGCGAATAGGGTGCATCGGCGTCCTTGAAGATCACGTAGATCGCAGGGATTACCAGCACGGTGAGAAGCGTTGACGAGGCCAGTCCGAACAGGAGCGAAATCGCCAGCCCCTGGAATATCGGATCAGTCAGGATCACAGAGGCACCGATCATGGCCGCCAGAGCGGTCAACAGGATCGGCTTGAAGCGTATGGCGCCGGCGCGCAGCAGTGTATCACGCAGAGGCTCGCCGGCTTCGGCTCCATGGCGGATGAAGTCCACCAGCAGGATCGAGTTCCGGACGATGATACCCGCCAGAGCGATGAAGCCGATCATTGATGTCGCCGTGAACGGAGCGCCGAACAACCAGTGACCCAGAATAATTCCGATGAAGGTTAGCGGGATCGGCGTCAGGATGATCAGCGGCACACGGAAGGATCCGAACTGCGCCACCACCAGAACATAGATACCCAGCAGGGCGACCATGAAGGCAGCGCCCATGTCGCGGAAGGTGACATAGGTGATTTCCCATTCGCCATCCCAGAGCAGGGTCACTTCATTGTCGCTCTCGGGCTGGCCGTAGAGGCGGATCACGGGCTGCGGCACGTCTTCTGACCATTCCCGCTCATCCAGCGCATCGGCGACCGCCATCATGCCATAGATCGGGGCTTCGAACTCGCCCGCGAGCTCGCCCATAACCATCTCGGCATAACGTCCATTGCGGCGAAAGATCGGGTAGGAGCCTTCCTCCTCGGTTACGGTCACGACATCGCCCAGCTCGGCAATCTCGCGAGAGCCCGGCACGGTGTTGGCCGGTACAGGTGTCGAGGCCAGGCGCTCATTCCAGGTCAGACCGCTATCCGGCAATTGCACGGAAATCTCGATCGGGTTCCGGCCTTCGCCGCGATGCGAGTATCCGACCGGCATGCCCTCGAACAGGGCGCGGATCGTATCGTAGACATCGCTCTGCTGGACGCGGAAAAACTCCAGGCTTTCCTGGTCAATCGCGATCCGCAGTCGAGGCCGCGGCTCACCGAAACTGTCATCCACGTCCACAATGTAGGGGATTTCGTTGAACGCCTCGCGGACCTCGCTGGCCACAGCCCGGCGCGTATCCGCATCCGGTCCGTAGATTTCCGCCAGCAGGGTCGCCAGAACCGGCGGTCCCGGAGGGATTTCGGCAACCCGGATAACCGTGCCTTCCGGCAGATCCAGGTCAGCCAGCAAGTCGCGGGCTTCCAGCGCAATCTCGTGCGAGGAGCGGCTGCGATGGTGTTTGGCCTCCAGATTGACCTGGAGATCGCCCAGCTCGGGGCGTTCCCGGAGATAGTAGTGGCGCACCAGACCGTTGAAATTGAACGGAGCGGCGGTTCCCGCATAAAGCTGGATCGAAGTGGCTTCTGGCAGGGCAGCCAGCCGGTCGGCGGCTTCCATCAGAACGCGTTCCGTGCGTTCCAGTGAGGCGCCTTCCGGAAGGTCGACGACGACCTGGAATTCCGACTTGTTGTCAAACGGCAGAAGCTTCACCGTCACAGTCCGGGTCGCGAACAAGGTCATAGATGCAGCGGTCAGCACGCCGACAATGATGAGAAGCGTCCAGGCATTGCGGCGGTTCTTCACAACCGGTTGGGCAATACGCCGATACCAGCGGCCGAGAATGCCTTCGCTCTCATGATCGCCATGGCCACCATGTTTGCGCCGGCCGGCGATGACCTTCATCAGCCAGGGCGTCAGGATGACCGCGACGAAGAAGGAAAAAATCATGGCCGCCGAGGCATTGATCGGGATGGGCGCCATGTAGGGGCCCATCAGCCCGGAAACAAACAGCATGGGCAATAGCGCTGCCACGACGGTCAGCGTCGCTACGATCGTCGGATTGCCCACCTCGGCGACGGCCTCGATCGCTGACTGGACGCGAGACTTGCCCTTATCCATGGCCCAGTGGCGGGCAATATTCTCGATCACCACAATCGCATCGTCCACGAGGATGCCGATCGAGAAGATCAGCGCAAACAGCGACACGCGGTTGATGGTGAAGCCCATCAGGTTTGACGCAAACAGGGTCAGAAGAATGGTCGTCGGGATGACGATCAGGACGACCAGGCCTTCACGCCAGCCGATCACGAAAGTCACCAGCAGAACGATGGAGATCGTTGCCAGGCCAAGGTGGAAGAGCAACTCGTTGGCTTTTTCATTGGCGGTTTCGCCGTAATTCCGGGTGATCGACACATTGATCTCTTCCGGGATCAGGTCGCCGCGCAAAAGCTCCAGCCGCTCGGTGATGTGTTCGGAGACAACGACCGCATTCGCGCCTTCGCGCTTGGCCACTGCCAGTGTCACGGCAGGCGTGCGGGTCCATCCATCATGATGGTCTTCGCGCGTCAGGTTCCATGCCCGGGCATCAGCCGGCTCGGCACCGATCACGACGTCGGCAACATCGCGCACATAAACCGGGCGTCCATCCCGGGTGGTCAGCAAAAGCAGGCCAATGTCCGGCCCGCCCTGGAGCGTTTGGCCGGCGATAATGGTCTGCGTGCGGTCCATGCCGGTGACGCTGCCCGCCGGGTAGGTGCGGTTGGCTTCTGCCAAGCGCCCCGCCAGTTGCTGCAGGGTCACGCCGTATTGCGACAGGCGTTCAGGGTCCGGCTCGATCCGGATCTGGTCGGCGCGGCCGCCCACGATATAGGTCAGGCCGACATCCTCGACATTCATCAGTGCCGAGCGCAATTCCTCGGCGATGTTGTAGAGCGCATTGTCATCCCAATGATCACCGGCCTCCGGGTCGGGCGACAGGGTGATCGAGCCGATAGCGACATCACTGATGCCGCGTCCCGCGATCAGGGGTTCCGGCACGCCCAGGGGCATCTGGTCATAATTGGCGCGGATCTCTTCCTGGACGCGCAGGATTGCATCGTCGAAATCGGTTCCGACCTCAAAACGCGCGGTTACCATGACCATGTCGTCTTCGGTCTGGGAGTAAACGTATTCGACCGACTGGATGGCGCCGACAATCGCTTCCAGCGGTTCGGTGATCAGTTCCACGGCATCCGGCGCACGAAGCCCGTCGGCGCGGACCATGACGTCCACCATGGGAACCGAGATCTGCGGTTCTTCCTCACGCGGAATGGTGATGAGAGCAATCAGGCCAACCGCCAGCGAGGCCAGCAGGATCAGCGGTGAAAGCGGTGAGTTGATGAACGCCCGCGTCAGATTGCCGGAAATACCGAGATTCATTGTTGCACCAGCACATCGCCGGCTGAGAGGCCCGAGAGGATTTCCACCTGGCCATCGCTGCTGGCGCCAATCTGGACAACGACTTCATGACTGCCGCCATCGCCTTCGCTGACACGGACATAGTCGACGCCATAGCGGGTCGACAGATAGGCCGACGGGATCCGGATGGCCTCGCGTTCATCTACACCGACAAGGACGCGTACGCGTTCGCCGACGAAATAGGTGCCGAGGCCTTCAACCACGGCATCGGCGATGACGCGGCCATCCTCGATCCGGGGATAGACCTGGCGGATAAAGCCAGTGGGTGCGACATCGCCGGTCAGAGCCGAGCCATCAACGCGGATCGTGTCACCCTCGGATATGGAGCGCGCATGGCGTTCCGGCAGCATCAGGCGCAGGACATACAGATCGGATGCGACCGAGGCGATGTTCTCACCCGGCAGGACGACCGTGCCGGCCGTGACCGGGACCTCAAGGATGCGGCCAGCCGTCGGGGCCAGCACATCGCCCTCGCGGGTCTGCTGAACCAGAACGGCGCGGCCCTGGCGAGCCGAAGCCAGCTGGTTTTCCAGCACATCGACTGCCGTCTGGGCTTCATCCAGCCGGGCCTGGGCGAAAATGCCCCGGTCAAACAGGTCCTGTGCCCGGTTCAGATCCGTGCGGGCCTGTTCCAACTGAGCTGTCAGGGCAGCCGCAGTCGCATTGGCCGCGCCGATTTGCGGCGCCAGACGGTCATCTACGACGACGGCAATGATGTCCCCGGCCTCGACCAGATCGCCCTCATCCACCAGCAATTCACCGATGACGCCGCCAATGCGCGCGCGGGCCCCGACGACATCGACACTTTCGACTGTCGCGAAAACAGCTTTCTCGTCGATCACCATTACCGGTTCGACGGTGTGGCTGTCGGCGCTAGCGGCTTGTACGGCAGCGAGGAGGAGGGCGGTCAGCATGTGGGTCAGCCTTGTTGCGGATCAAATACGCGGCCGGTTGCCGGGTCGACCTTGATGGTCGGAAGGCCCTCCCGCTTCCACAGCATGATCCCGCCAGCCAGATGCTTGTTGATCGGAACGCCGGCCTCGGCGCAGCGCATCAGGGCCATGCCGGACCGTTTGGCGGACCCGCAGTGCAGGATCACATCACGCGAGGAATCAATCGGCAGGGCGCGCGGATCAAAGGTCGACATCGGATAGAGAAGCGCGCCGTGAATCCGCTCGGCACCATATTCGTGCGGCTCGCGGACATCGATCAGAACGGCATTGCCATTGCGCAGGGATTCTGCGGTGTCGGCGGGAGAGATTTCCTGAAAGGACATGATTGCTCCATTAGAGAAAACTAATTCATTGACAGCTAATATAGTGACGACTAATATGCTGTCAACAGATGAAAGGTAACACATGGGCGCGATTGCTGACCCTTCAATTCTGGAACTTCAGTCCCAGGCGGGCGATGCCGCGTCTTTTCTCAAATTGATCGCCAACGAGAAGAGATTGCTGATCCTGTGCCGGCTGGCCTCTGGCGAGGCGACGGTCGCCGAGTTGACCACAATCGCCAACCTGTCACAGTCGGCCATGTCCCAGCATCTGGCGAAGATGCGGCGCGACGGGTTGGTCGAGGGACGCAAGGATGGCCTGCAGGTCTTCTACTCGATCGCGGACCCGCGTTGCATCGGTGTGCTCGAACAGCTCAAGACAGAATTTTGTCACGCTGCAGACAATGTAGCAGGCTGCAAGCCGGGCCGGTCCTAGCTCCGGCCAAAGGGGAGAGACAATGGTCCACGCGGCGGCCAAAAACATCCGCGAGATGATTGACGGCAAGGAGCCCAGCCATGAGGCGACCTGGAATGCCGTCTGTATCGCCGATTTCGGCGATGGTGGCGTTACTTTCGTCGCCATGCCGCAAATCCCGCCGCGCAATGTGAACTGGTCAGCCGATGGCGGCTGGGTGCACACGGCCAAGATCGCGTTCGAGAAATACTTCCTCGGCAAGATCCGCCGCGGCATTGGCGAGCCCTTCTTCGAAAGCGCCATTATGGGCATGCTCGGCGTTCACAAGATCAAGGCTAAATAGGCGTCAGCCTTCCATATCGGCGGGCAGGGACAGGCCTTCGCGTTCATTGTCCCAGATCATCGAGATGATCCGCCATTTGCCGCTCTCATCCTTGTAGAACTGGATGGAATTGATGCCCCTGCGCTCCGGCGTGGGGGCGTTCAGGTCTGTGCGGGCTTCATAGCTCGACCAGGCATGCGCCATATTGCCGAACACCCGGACCTCACAGGCCAGCTCGATCTCGTAGAAAGCCGTTTGGTTGAACCAGTCGGTGACATTCTCGCGGTATTCGTCGGGCGACATCATCACCGCCCAAGGCTGGCTGTCATCGCCCATGCCGGTGCGGATCTGGCGGCAATCCGGGTGGAAATAATCGAGATGCCGCGACCAGTCGCGTGGACCCGCCGGCCCGGAAATCATCGCATAGATTTCGCGGACAACATCGCGGATCTCGTCTTCATCACTCATTCGCCGAACACGCGTTTGAAAATCGTATCCACGTGTTTGAAGTGATAGCCTTCGTCAAAGCAAGTTTCGATTTGCTCATCTGACAGAAAGCCTCGGACATCCGCGTCGGCTTTCAGATGATCGACCAGCCGGCCGCCCTCATCCCAGGTTTTCATGCCATTGCGCTGGACCAGGCGATAGCCGTCCTCGCGGGAAGCACCGGCCTGCGTGAGGGCCAGCAAGACGCGCTGGGAATTATGGATGCCGCCATAGGCTTCCAGATTTTCACGGCAGCGGTCTTCATGCACGATCAGCTTCTCGATCATGCCGGCGGTGCGGTGCAGGGCAAAATCAAGGTGCACGGTCGAATCCGGGCCAATCCCGCGTTCAACGGAGGAGTGCGAGATGTCCCGCTCATGCCAGAGCGCGATGTTTTCCATAGCCGGCACCACCGCCATGCGTACCAGCCGCGCCTGACCGGTCAGGTTTTCCGTCAGGATCGGGTTGCGCTTGTGCGGCATGGCTGACGAGCCCTTCTGGCCCGGCGAGAAATATTCCTGCGCCTCGCGCACTTCCGAGCGCTGGAGATGGCGCACTTCGATGGCGATATTCTCGATTGCCGAGGCAATCAGTCCCAGAACGGCGAAATAATTGGCGTGCCGGTCGCGCGGGATCACCTGGGTCGAAATGGGTTCGACGGACAGGCCCATCTTGCTGGCGACGTGTTCTTCCACTGACGGATCAACATTCGCGAACGTGCCGATGGCGCCGGATATGGCGCAAGTCGCCACCTCGTCGCGCGCCCGCACCAGCCGGTCGCGATTGCGGGCAAACTCGGCGTAAAAGCGGGCGAACTTCAGCCCCATCGTCGTCGGTTCGGCATGGATGCCATGCGAGCGGCCGATACAGGCCGTGTATTTGTGCTCCATGGCGCGCGTCTTCAGCGCCGCCAGCACCCGGTCCATGCCCTCCAGCAGCAGATCGGCGGCATCGCGCATCTGCACGGCGAGGCAGGTATCCAGCACATCCGACGATGTCAGCCCCTGGTGCACGAAGCGCGCTTCCTCGCCGACCAGCTCGGCCAGATGGGTCAGGAAGGCGATGACATCGTGTTTGACCTCGGCCTCGATCTCGTCGATCCGCGCCACATCAAATGTCTTGTCCTTGGCTTTCCACACAGCCTTGGCGGCATCGGCAGGCACCACGCCCAGCTCGGCCAGCTTGTCGGTGGCATGCGCCTCGATCTCGAACCAGATGCGGTACTTGTTTTCCGGCGACCAGATCGCCGCCATTTCGGGTCGAGTGTATCGGGGAATCATGCGGCAAGCGCTCCTGTCTGCGAGGAAGGCGGCTTAATGCTCCCGGGGCGAGGGGAGGTCAAGGCCAGCGTAGTTTTCCTCCCCCGTTTACGGGCGAGGTGGCAGCGAAGCTGACGGACGGGCGGCTCAAACTGTTAAAGCCCCCCCTCGGTCCTTCGGACCACTCCTCCCGCAAGCAGGGGGAGAAAACGACCTAGCTGCCATAAAACGCCGCCGCGCGCTCCGTCAGCGCCTTCATCGCCTCACGATAGGGCGCAGGGCCATGGCTGATGCGGGCCACGCCCAGCTTGGCCATTTCGGCAATCGAAGGCGCGCCCTCTTTCATGTAGGCGTTCACCGGCAGCTTGGTGTGGGCACATATCCGGCCGATCAGGTCCGGATCGGAAAGGCCCGGGATGAAAATGCCGCTGGCCCCGGCCTCGGCATAGACATCGCACCGGTCCGTGGCTTCCTTCATGTGGTCGGCGTGTTTTGCCGGATCGGCTTTCAGGAACACATCCGTGCGGGCATTGATGAAGAGCGGAATGCCGGTTTCGTCCGCAACGCCGCGAATGGCGGCGATCCGGTGTGCCTGATCAACCTGCGAAAAGAGCCCGTCACCACCGACGACACGGTCCTCGAAATTGAGGCCGACTGCTCCGGCTGCAATCAGCCTTGCGATATTGTCGGCGATGAATTCCGGCTCTTTCGCATAGCCGCCCTCGAAATCGATCGAGACTGGCAGATCGACCGCCGCGCTGATCTGTTTGGCGGTACGTATCACCCGATCCAGCGGCAGTTTCTCGCCATCCTCATAGCCTTGGGATGTGGCCACCGACCAGCTGCCGGTCGCGATGGCTTTGGCGCCCGCCTCGGCGACGGCCTTCGCGCTGCCGGCATCCCAGATATTGTAAAGCACCAACGGATTGCCCGCTTGGTGAAGCGCATGAAAGGCCTGGGCTTTTTCGAACTGTGTCATAGCGAGTTCCAATCAATATCCTTGTGCCGGTCCAGCGTCCGGGAGGTATCCGGCATGGCGTATTTCAGGCCCGAGCCGCAATTATAGAGCACCACGTCAGCATCGGCCTCGATCAGCCCGTCGGCAATCGCCATTTCCATGGCGGCATAGGTGGCCGCGCCTTCCGGTCCGACCAGCAAGCCATCCTCGGCCCCGATGCGGTGCCAGCAGCGTTCGATATGCTCGTCGGTGACGGCGAGTGCGGCGCCACCACTCTCGCGCACGGCGCGCAGGATCAGGAAGTCGGCCACGGCCTTGGGAACGCGCATGCCGGCCGCCATCGTGTCGGCGTCCATCCATTCCTCGGCATGATCGGCGCCTTCATTGAAAGCCTTCACGATGGGCGCACAGCCGGTCGACTGCACGGCAAACATCTTGGGGCGGTCCGGGCCGATCCAGCCCAGCTCTTCCATCTCGTCGAAGGCTTTCCACATGCCGATGAGGCCGGTGCCGCCGCCGGTGGGATAGAAAATCGCTTGCGGCAGGCGCCAGCCCAGCTGGGCCGCCAGTTCCATCCCCATCGTCTTCTTGCCCTCGGCACGATAGGGCTCCTTCAGGGTGGACAGGTCAAACCAGCCCATCGCCTCCTTGCCGGCGCCGACCAGCGCGCCGCAATGATGGATCAGACCGTTGACACGAAACACCTTGCCGCCCTGCAGGCAGGTCTCCTGCACATTCACCTCGGGCGCATCCTCCGGGCAGAAGACATAGGCTTCCATCCCGCCGCGCCGCGCATAGGCGGACATGGCGGCTCCGGCATTGCCCGCCGTCGGCATGGCCAGGCGCTTCAGGCCGAAGCTCTTCGCCATGGACACGCCCAGCGCCAGGCCCCGCGCTTTGAAGCTGGCGGTGGGCAGGCGGCTTTCGTCCTTGACGATAACGCGGCCTGTCGCACCTGCCGATTTCGCGGCGACCGGAATATCGATCAGCGGCGTGTCGATCTCGCCGAGACGCAGCACGTCTTCCTCGCGCGCAACCGGCAACAGCTCCCGCCATTTCCAGAAACCGCCGGTCCGCGCCCAGATCTCGTCGCGGTCTATCTCGGCCTTCGCCTTTTGCAGATCATAGCGCGCCAGCAAGGGCTTGCCCGCCGCAGACAGGTTCTGCGGGCGGTCTTTTTCATAACGTTCACCCGTGGCCGAACAGTCCAGATGGGTGAAGTAATGTCTGTAGGTCATATCAATCCAAGCGACTTGAAACTGGCCGTCGTTTCGCGGCCGATGATCAGATGGTCGTGGACCACAATATTGAACGGTTTCGCCGCAGCAATAATCGTTTTCGTGATCTCGATGTCAGCCGTCGACGGTGTGACATCGCCGGAAGGATGATTGTGTACCAGGATCATCGCGCTGCACTCATGGGCGAGGGCGCGTTTCACCACTTCTCGCGGATAGACCGGGGCCTGATCGACCGTGCCTTTCGAGACCACTTCATCGCCCATCAGCCGGTTTTTCTTGTCGAGAAACAGGACGCGGAATTGTTCGACCGGCTCATGCTGCATGGCCGTCCGGCAATAGGCGATCAGCGCCGACCAGGACGAGATGACCGGCCGGTCCAGCACGCCCTCGCGCGCCATGCGTGAGGCCGCGGCCTGCAATAACTTCAAATCAACCGCCGTCTTTTCGGAAACCCCCTTCACTTCGGTCAGGGCTTCGACCGGCGCGGCCGTCACACCGCCCAGATCGCCAAAGCGCTGGATCAGCGTCTTGGCCAGCGGTTTGACATCGCGGCGCGGGATGGAGCGGAACAGGAAAAGCTCGAGCAGTTCATAGTCTGCCAATGCCTCGCTGCCAGAGGTTGTAAAGCGGCGCCTGAGACGGTCGCGATGACCCGCATGATGCGGTGGCTCGGCGTGTTCAGGCATGGTGTCAGGCGGAATAGGGCGGGCAGTCGAAGCCGGCAGGCGACTTCGTGAAGATCTCGACGCCGTCCTCGGTAACACCCACTGTGTGCTCGAATTGCGCCGACAGGGATTTGTCCCGTGTTACGGCGGTCCAGCCATCATTGAGCACCTTGGCGTCGGGCTTGCCGAGATTCAGCATCGGCTCGATGGTGAAGAACATGCCCGGTTTCAGCTCCAGCCCTTCGCCACGGCGGCCATAGTGCAGCACGTTCGGGCTGTCATGGAACAGGCGGCCAATGCCATGGCCGCAGAAATCCTCGACCACCGAACAGCGATTGGCCTCGGCGATCTCCTGGATCGCTGCACCGATATCGCCCAGCGTGGCGCCCGGCTTCACTTCGGCAATGCCGGCCATCATCGCTTCATAGGTGACTTCCACAAGGCGCTCGGCCTTGCGGCGCGGCTCACCGACAATGAACATGCGCGAGGTATCGCCATGCCAGCCATCGAGCAGGATGGTGACGTCGATATTGACGATATCGCCATCCTTCAGCGGCTTCGGGCCGGGGATGCCGTGACAGATCACATGATTGATCGAAGTGCAGGAGGACTTGGTATAGCCGCGATAGCCCAACGTGGCCGGAACACCGCCCTGAGCGAACATGAAGTCCCGCACGGCATTGTCGATTTCCTCGGTGGTCACACCCGGCTGAACCAGGGGCACGATATGATCCAGCGTGGCCGCGGCGGCATGCCCGGCCTTGCGCATGCCTTCAAAGGCATCCTGGCCGTGCAGCTTGATGCGGCCATCACGCGACACGTCAGACGCGCCATCCGGTTGAATGTCGTAAGCGAGGTTCATGCCCTGTCCTGTGCCCTTACCCGTAACTCATATAAACAAAACGCGCGGCATTTAAAACGCCGCGCGCCTGTTGAAGCCGTGACGGCGGTTAAGGGTTAGCGGTTTCCGCCGAAGAATTCCCCGAAATAATCGCCCTCATTCCAGGTCGGCGCTTCGTCATTATTGGCGATTTCGCGCGCGATCAGGAAGTTGATATTGGCGAATTTCGCGCCCTGTTCATAAAGGATTTCAAGGTCTTCATCGCTATCCACCTCATCCGACTGGCGGTGATAGTGGGTGGTCAGGAAGCCCATGAAGCCTTCGCCCTCATCCCAGCGCGGATCGGGTGAGGAGAAGCCGGTCATCAGGAAGACGGACGGTACGCCACGGCGCACGAAATTATAGTGGTCCGAACGGATGAACAGGTTTTGCTCGGGAATCGGGTCCGGGCTGATCGTCACGCCCAGGCGCGCAGCCGCCCTTTCGGCGATCGGGCCGAGGCTGGAGCGTTCGGCACCGAAGGCGATGACATCCGCGAAATCATAGACGATGACCGGCATGTCCAGATTGACATTGGCCACCATGTTTTCTTCCGGAATGGTCGGGTTGAAGGCGAAGTATTCCGAGCCCAGAAGGCCCTGTTCTTCGGCAGCCAGTGCCACGAACAGGACAGAGCGGCGCGGCGCTTCGCTTTCCATGAAGGCGCGCGCGGTTTCCAGCATGATCGCCGAACCGGACGCATTGTCGACGGCACCGTTACAGATGCGGTCTTCCTCATTGTTCGAGCGGCAGCCGGTGGTCGAAACGCCGTTCTCATCGGTATGGCCGATATGATCGAGGTGAGCCGTCAGAACGACCACTTCATCGGCCAGTTCCGGATCGGAACCGGGGATCATGCCCACCACATTGTAGTCGGTGTAAAGCTCGCGCGTCGTTTCCTGTTCCAGCGTCACCGTCACATTCAGCGGCATGGAGGCAGGCTCGCCCGATTGCAATTGTTCCAGTGCTTCTTCCAGCGTCATGTCGGCATTGGCAAACAGCGCTTCACCGCCTTCGCGGGACACGCCGGATGCCACCATCAATTGGTTATAGGCCGGCTCGGCGCCGTCCGGGCCCAGCGCGATATCGGACCCCGATATCGCGCGCGCTGCAAAGCCGGAATAATTCTCGGTCGGCGCAGAAGAGATCTGGATGTAGCCGATCGCGCCACGTTCCGCGGCATTCGCCCGCTTGGTCGACGAGCGTTGCTGGTGGGACCGTTCGTCCGACGGCATGATATCCGGCGCACCGCCGATATAGGCCACGATGCGGCCATTGACGTCGATACCATCATAATCGTCATAGCCATGGTGCGGCAGCGACAGGCCGTAACCCACAAACACGACTTCAGCCGTGATCGACGCCTGGTCGTGCACAGGGTGAGCCGACACAATGAGGTTGGAACCGTTTTCCAGCTCGACCGCCTCGTCACCCTCGCCGATCACCAGCCGGCCGGCCTCGGCCACCGGCGACATGTATTGCATCGGCACGGCTGCGAAATAGCCGCCCTCATCACCTGCGGGCTGAAGGCCCAGAAGGCGGTATTGCGAGGCCACGTAATTGGTGGCGATCTGATAGCCTTCCGACCCTGAGGCGCGCCCCTGCAGGGCATCATGCGCCAGGAAGCGGATATGCGCTTCGATATTCTCGACCGGGATGTCGGGAATGAACTCACCGGCATCGGCCGTTTCACCACCGGTCTCGACCGGGGCGGAACAGGCAGTGGCAAGCAGAATTGCGGCAGAGCTGGCAAAGGCCAGCCGGGCAGAAGTTTTCACGAGACAAACCCCATTTAAATCAGTCGCGGCACTATAGGCCTGCGGACCCGCGCATCAATCGGCGGAGCCTAAACTTTCCGTCATCAGAGCATCGGCCACTTCGGGCAGCACCTGGTAGTGCTTTTTCAGCGTGTCATTCATCCGGGTCGGCCTTCCCGATTGAAGCTTGAAACAGATCAGCTTCGTCACGGCCCGGAAGACGGTTTCGCCCGTAGCCGCCCGCCGGAACTGGTAGCGCCGTTCAGCGCGCAGTCGGCCATCGGAGGCGGTGATCCAGACCGCGCAATCGATTTCATCGCCCGCATGCGTCTGGCCCAAATAATCGCATTCGGACCGGATGATCGCCATGCCGTGCTCATACTTGACGAATTCGGTGCGCGGATGCTCGGGAAAGCAATGATCCCAGTGCGCCCAGGCGGCTTCATCCGCCCAGGCCAGATAGCGCGAATTGTTGACATGGCCGAACTCGTCCTCGTCCGCTTTGTTTGCGGTGAGGTGGTGAATGAAGGGCGAGGGTAGGTCCCAGCCGTCAAATGTCATGGCCTTGTTCATGGCCAATGCCTATATCCGGCACGAAAGCGAGGCGAAAGGGTGCAAGATGACACAAGGCAAGCGCGTAACAGCCGGTGTTCTCCTGATCGGTGATGAGCTCCTGTCCGGCCGCACCCGTGACATCAATCTCTCCGAGATCGCCAAATTCCTCGCCCCGCTGGGTGTTGCCGTTGCCGAGTGCCGGGTTGTCCCCGACGAGCAGGACAGGATTGTCGAGGCCGTGAACCATCTGCGGCAGGCCTGTGATTATGTCTTCACCACGGGTGGCATCGGTCCGACCCATGACGACATCACCGCCGATGCCATCGGGGCAGCCTTTGGACAGACGGTTGATGTTCGAGATGATGCTCTCGCCATCATCGAGGAATGGTATGCCAAGACGCAGACCCCGCTGACCGAAAGCCGCAAGCGCATGGCGCGCGTTCCGGCCGAGGCCATACTGATCAAAAACCCGGTCACCGGCGCGCCCGGCTTCCAGACGGGCAATGTCTACACCCTGGCCGGGGTGCCCAAGATCGCCCGCGCCATGCTGGAGGACGTGGCGCATCGCATCGAGGGCGGCGCGGTAACCCTGTCACGCACGGTCGCCACGGGCGGTTTGAGAGAGGGTGACCTGGCCGAGGGGCTCGGCAAATTAGCGGCGGAATATCCCGATGTCTCGATCGGATCCTATCCCTATTTCTTCGAGGGGCCGGACGGCGAGATCAAGCGCGGCACCAATCTGGTCGCGCGCGGCACGGACGAAGCCTTGCTGGGGGAAGTGGTCGAAAAGCTGGCGGATCTGTCGCGTTCGGTTGGCGGAAAGCCGGTGATCGATCCACCGGACGCGAAATAGCGCTTCGCCCCCTAATCGCCCCATTCCCGCCCGAACATGGTTCCCTTGCGAGGCGAATTTCGTGTCACCCGGGGCGGGGACAAGGGGAGTAACATGACCAGGAAGTTTCTACTGACGACGGCAGCAGGCGTTGTTGCCTTTGCCGCTTTGCAGACCACGCCGGTTTCCGCCGTGACGGTGCAGGATCGGGATGATCGCCGTGGCGACATCTTCGAGCAATGTCCGACACTGGTGGCCAATCAGTTCGATAATAACCGGGGTCGTGGCCGCGGCTATAGCTACAGCCCGACCTTTGGTTCTGGCGCGACACCGCCGCCTCCACCGCCAGCGCCGCCGCCACCACCGCCTCCGCCAGCACCGCCCCCCCCGCCGCCACAGATGATGGCGCTAGAGGAATCCGAGACCGATTCAGTCGTCGTGACAGGCAGCCGGACCCAGCGTGATGGCTTTACGTCCAATGCACCGGTCGCCAGCCTCACCGGCCCGCAAATCCAGCCGCAGCCCTTCCCGGGTGATGAAGACCGGGAACGGTATGAAGATGTCGAGACCAATGATGTCGTCGTGACGGCGGAAGAACCGGTCTCGACCTTCTCGGTGGATGTCGACACGGCCAGCTATTCCGTGGTTCGCGACTATCTGGCCGACGGCAATCTGCCGCCACGCGATGCCGTGCGCATCGAAGAAATGGTCAATTATTTCAATTACGACTATCCGCTGCCGGACGATCGCGATGCGCCGTTCGAGGCCAGCGTCACGATCATGCCGACGCCCTGGAATGAAAATACCCGGCTGATGCATATCGGCGTTCAGGGCTATGACATTCCGCGCGAGGAACGCCCGCGCGCCAATCTCGTCTTCCTGATCGATGTGTCCGGTTCGATGGGCTCACCCGACAAGCTGCCGCTGGCCATTTCCGGCCTGCAGATGCTGGTCGATGAGCTCGACGATGATGATACCGTCTCCATCGTTGTTTATGCCGGTGCGGCAGGTGCGGTTCTCGAACCGACACCGGGTTCACAGCGCCATTGCATCAATGCGGCGTTGGACATGCTGGAAGCCGGCGGCTCGACGGCTGGCGGTGAAGGCCTGCGCCTGGCTTACAATTTCGCGCGGGAGCATTTCGACGAGGATGCGGTCAACCGGGTCATGATCCTGACCGATGGCGACTTCAATGTCGGTGTCACCTCCAACGAGCGGCTGGAAGACTTCGTCGCCCGCGAGCGGGAAAGCGGTGTCTATCTCTCGGTGATGGGTTTTGGACGCGGCAATTACAATGACGCGCTGATGCAGACCCTGGCCCAGAATGGTAATGGCATTGCCGCCTATATCGACACCGAGGCCGAGGCCCGCCGCTTCTTCGTCGAGGAAGCGTCCTCCGCGCTCTTCCCGATCGCCAATGATGTGAAGCTGCAGATCGAGTTCAATCCGGCCCTGGTCGCGGAATACCGTCTGATCGGCTACGAGACCCGCCTGTTGAACCGCGAGGACTTCAACAATGACCAGGTCGATGCCGGCGAGATCGGCTCGGGTCATTCGGTCACCGCGATTTACGAGATCACTCCGCCGGACAGTCCGGCTTTGCTCAATGAGCCGTTGCGCTATGGCGGGGAGAGCGAGACCGAAACCGAGTTCTCTGATGAGTACGGCTTCTTCCGAGTCCGCTACAAGATGCCGGGCGAGGATGAGAGCCGCCTGATCGAATTCCCGGTCACGACCGCCAATGTTGTCGATAGCCTCGAGGAGGCCGGCGACGATATCGGCTTCTCGGTAGCGGTTGCTGGCTTTGCCCAGATCCTTCGCGGCGATGACTATATCGCCGACGAGGAATTCGATCTCGGCCGCGTCGCCGAACTGGCGGAACAGTTTACTGGATCGGACGCATATGGCTATCGCGCCGAATTTGTCCGCCTGGTGCAGGTCGCTGATCGCGCGCACACCCAGGAAGCCCTGAAGCCCTCCCGGAGCGGCGAAGGGCGCTAGAATCGGAACCGGGGCAGCTTCGCAGCTGCCCCGGCTCACTTCTGCGTCGGAGGGACTATTCCGGACGCATCTCGTCCCGCAGGGCGCGCCACGGTGTGCCTTTGGTGAAGTTCGGCCAGCGATCGGAATTGGCCAGCCGCCAGCCCAGCTCGAAATAGATCCTGGCATCGTCGGTCAGCCCGCCAAGGCGCCAGGTGAAAGGCTGGTCAATCTCGTCAGCGGCATGGTGATAGCCATTGGCCATATACCAGGCGAAGCCCTCATTGATCTGCGGATCAGCCTCGGCCTGTTCCGGCGTCGGGGCGCCGACCGCATAAAGTCCCGGCACGCCCACTTCGATGAAGGGGTAATGGTCCGAGCGGTAAAAACCGCCGGCCTGGGGATTGGAATCGTCGATCAGGACCCGTCCGAAGCGCGCAGCGACCGGCTCCAGTTCCACCATCAACTCATTTGTACCAAGACCCGGCACCACCATCAGATCCCATTGATCGGAATAGGGAAAGTGCGCATCCATGTTCAGCACACCCACAATCTGCGGCAGGGCGCAGGGCGGATGGGCGGCGAAATATTCCGCGCCGAACAGGCCGCGCTCTTCAGCCGCCGTGGCGAAGAAATAGACCGAGCGGCGCGGGGCTTCCTCCAGCCGGCCATAGGCGCGGGCGATATTGATCAGCATCGCGGTGCCGGTGGCATTATCCAGCGCGCCATTGAACAGATGATCATCGGTCGGGGCGTCAGGATTGATTCCCATATGATCCCAGTGGGCGGAATAGACGATGCATTCATCGGGTGCGCCCGAACCCTCGATCATGCCGACGACATTCCGCGTCATCGTGGTGGTGATTGAACCGGCATGGCGGCCATCGACCGTCAGATCGGTCTCGATCGCCGTGAAACCGGGTTCCGCCGCAACGGCATAGACAGCATCATAATCCAGTCCGGCCGCTTCCATCAGGCGCCGCGCAGCCGGCTCGCTGATATGGGCAAACAGGGTCAGGTCAGCGTCGTCATCTTCCAGGAAATATTGTGCACCGGACGCCCCGCCGCTCGACAGCGTCTCCCAGGGATAGCCGGCACTGTCGGTGGTATGGACCAGGAAGACAGCCCGTGCTCCCAGCTCTGCCGCCAGCTTGTTCTTCGAACTCATCAGCCCGTGAACGGACAGCGCGTTGCCACCGAAAAGGTCCTCATCGCCGGTTGCCGTGCCGGGATCGCCTCGAAACAGGATGACGGTCGCGCCGGTCAGGTCAACGCCGTCATAATCATCCCAGTCCGCCTCGTCCGCCCGGATGCCGAACCCGCCCAAGACGATGCGGGAATTTTCAATCGAGAGGCTCGTCTCCGGCTGCCCGGCATAAAGTATATAATCCTCGGTCAGTTCGAACGGCACCGCGCCATCCGGCCCCTCGACGGCAAACGCGCCGCGGCCTTCCGGTGAAAAGGCATCCAGCGCGAAGGGTTGATAGAAAGAGCCATCAATGCCCGGCCGGATACCGGCTTCGGCAAACTGGCCGGCAATGAAATTCACCGTCATTTCCTCGCCAACGCCGCCTGGCGCCCGTCCTTCGAATTCCGGTGAGGCCAGCGTGGTGATATCCGCGCGAATGGCTTCAGCCGAAATATCCATCTGGGAATTTCGCATGTTGATCAGATCGGCGGACTGGGCCTGTACGCCTGCAGTGCCGATCAGCATCAGGCAGGCAAGGGGGAGGGCGGTTTTCATCGCAATTGGCCTTTTTTGCTCTTGGGATTGGTGTCGTCGGAAACCGGCGAAATGGCCCAGCTGACAGCAATCGGCTGACCGGTTTCGGTATTCGATTGCCACATCAGCTCGACGATGGCGTTGAGATGGGCGTTGATCTTTTCCAGCGCTTCCGGGCTGGGCCGGGCAATCTGCCGGCCGAAGCCGTGATTGCGGTCGGATCCATCATGCACGGGCGACAGGTTGAAACCGTCGGCAAACTCCCGGTCCGCCTGACGCAGAACCGCGCTGGCGCACCGCGTCACGCCGCCCCGCAATTCCTTGCGGCCCAATGCCCGGGCCATGCGCATCCTTGGGGCTGGCGTCGCATACAGTGTCTGCGGCTTGCGCGCGCCGGGCAGCAGGCGGCGATCCGTCGCCACAACCAGACCCACGGCTTCCAGCTTGTGGATGTGGTGATAGACGGCGGTCTGCTTCATGCCGATCACGCGGGACAGATCATCAACAGACATCGGACCGTCAGCCGCAAGCCGGTCGATAATGGTCGTCCGCGGAGCCGAGGCCAGGCACATCACCTGTTCCCATTCAAGGATCCAGTACGTGTCTTCGGTGGTGCTCATGACATTCATGCCTTCTCTATAATTCGAAATGACATGATATTTTAAATTAAAACTCTGTCAGCTCCTGAATTATTCAAATTTTCGGGCAATGAGGCTGGCTCTTTCCCTGAGGGCACAAGCCGCTAAGAAAGGGGCAGGATGCGGACGTGGCGGAACTGGTATACGCAACAGACTTAAAATCTGTCGCCCGTAAGGGATTGAGGGTTCAAATCCCTCCGTCCGCACCATTCCAAGTCGGTCTGCCGGAGGCAGAAAATTTGATCCAGTGGATCGAATTTAGACGCGGAATGCCCCGGCAGGGGCCTTCGCTCTCTTCGAGAGCTTCGGCTGGGCAAGCCAAGTGCCAGAGCGAAGGCTGTCACGCCGAAGCCTTGGCGGAGGCGGGCCCCTTTTCTGTTTCCCTTGCGCGCGGTCGGACTCTGTGGGTCTGTGGCGCTTGATGTCATTCACGTGATTGGATTAGCTCCGCCCATGCCACACCGCGCCATACATGCCCGCTTTGTCGAGACCGCACAGGAGCTCAGCCCGGAGCTGGCGGCGGCCATTGGCGCGCTCCAGCCGATCGAGCTCACCTCGCGCAAGGATATGCCCTTTGCCGATTATCTCTGCCGGGCGATCACCGGACAGCAATTGTCTGTGGCCGCAGCCAGGACGATCTGGGGGCGGGTGGAACAGAGCGCCGGTGAGACACCGCTGATCGAGCATTTCTGCCATTCACGGACCGATCTCCTGCGCAGCTGCGGTCTCTCCGGTGCCAAGACAAAAGCGATCTGCGAGATCGGCGCCCTGGCGCGGGAAGGCGGGCTGAAGGATGACGAGTTGGTCCACCTGTCCGCCGCAGAGCGCGCCGAGCGCATCACCGCCATCTGGGGCGTCGGCCAGTGGACGGCAGACATGATGAACATGTTCTATTTCGGCGAGGAGGATATCTGGCCCGATGGCGATGTTGCAGCCCGTAAGACGCTGGAACGGCTCACTTCCAAACGCCGCAAGACGGTTCGGACCGCCCAGCGCTTTGCCCCGCACCGGTCATACCTGGCGCTCTACATGTGGGCCCATGTCGATGCGAAGCCGACGTAGTTTGGCCATTTTCGTCTTTGAAACTCGATAGATGCGAATTTTGCTTCTCACACTTTCGTTCGTGACATGGTCGGCTGCGGCGGATGCTTGCCGGCAATCCCTGATCATCGACGACGCTTTGGTTCGTGAAGTCCGATATGCCGATTTGTCATTTGATGGACGACTTTCTCATCTTGCCTGGCGTTCAGCCGACGGCGAGAGATTTGTGCCTCCCGCTGAATGCATCAACGGTGACCTTGATTGCGCTGTCGGCAATGCCGATCTGCGCCGGCAGGCACAGAACATCGCCGAGGTGAGCTTCGAGATACGCCAATGGTTCTCGGATGCGCGTGACGCAGAGTTCCCACTTGTGGTAGATTTCTCGCTTGATGGACCATGTACTCGCCGACCATTGGCGGTGGGTGAGGAATACATCGTGACCATCACGCGCATTCCAATCTCGCAACAAGCGCAGATCAATGTGCACAGGTCCAGCGAATGGCCTGTTGCAGCGGACCAACTCCTCGCTACACAGCGAGAGGTCTTGAGGGATGGCGGTCTCTATCGCTGATCCGGTGAAAGTTGACGCCTACGCCAACTGGACCGGCTTTCACTTCCCGCCTAGTTTCCCGAAGCAATGAACAATGTTCACCCCGTCTGATGCGGGGGAGGGATCGGGAGTTTCCATGTCGAACCAGGACGCCATCGCGCCAAATCTGCGCATTCCGGTAATCGGGGCACCGCTTTTCATCATTTCCAATCCGAAACTGGTGATTGCCCAGTGCAAGGCCGGGATTGTCGGCTCGTTTCCGGCGCTGAATGCCCGGCCGCAGACCCAGCTGGATGAATGGCTGGACGAGATCACGTCCGAGCTCGACAGCTATAACAAGGCCAATCCGGACAAGCCGGCAGCCCCCTTTGCCGTGAACCAGATTGTTCACCGCTCGAATGACCGCCTCGAAGCCGATCTGGAAACCTGTGCGAAATACAGGGTGCCGCTGGTCATCACCTCGCTGGGCGCGCGGGTCGAGCTGAACGAGGCGGTGCATTCCTGGGGCGGCAAGACGCTGCACGACATCATCAATGTCACCTTCGCGAAGAAGGCGCTGGAAAAGGGCGCTGACGGCCTGATCGCGGTCTGCGCGGGTGCCGGTGGACATGCCGGTGTGAAATCGCCCTTCGCCCTGATCCAGGAAATCCGCGAATTCTTCGACGGTCCGCTGGCCCTGTCCGGCTCCATCGCCAACGGCGGGGCCGTGTTGGCGGCGCAAGCCATGGGCGCGGACTTTGCCTATATCGGCTCGCCCTTCATCGCCACGGAAGAGGCCCGCGCCACCGATGAATACAAGCAGGGCATTGTCGAGGGCTCATCCGACGATATCGTCTATTCCAGCCTGTTTACCGGCGTACACGGCAACTACCTGAAGGGCTCGATCAGGGCCGCCGGTCTCGACCCGGACAATCTGCCGGAAAGCGATCCGTCGGCAATGAATTTCGGCTCGTCCTCGACCAAGGCCTGGAAGGATATCTGGGGTTCCGGTCAGGGCATTGGCGCGGTCAAGGAAATCGCACCGGCCGGCGCCTATATCGACAGGCTGGCGGCTGAATACGAAGCCGCCAAAGCGCGTATCTGCGGGTAGTTTGGTTTGATTTTCCTCCCCCGTTTACGGGGGAGGTGGCAGCGAAGCTGACGGAGGGG